>CAXYEH010000025.1:0-16650 GCA_964275945.1 uncultured Pseudomonadales bacterium | reverse complement strand
AAGAGGCCGATGCACGCATCGACAAGCCCACCGGCACTACCTTCGCGGCCTATGCTAATGGCGCCGGTGGCAGACCACCACGCATGCCTTCTGGCCTTCCTTACGTCAAGCCACCCTACAGCACTGTAACTGCCTATAACATGAACACTGGCGAGATTGCTTTTAGAATTCCTGCTGGTGAAACACCGGATCGAGTTCGCAACAATCCAGCATTGAAAGGAATCGATGTCGGTGATACTGGAAGCGGTCGCGCTCCTTCAATGGTCGCAACTGCAAACATGCTAATTTACGCCTCTGTGGACCACGATGGCCAAACCCCCTTGCTGTATGCGGTAGATAAACAGACTGGTGAGCGACTAGGCAGGATTGAAGCCCCTGCAGAAACCCGCTATGGCATGAGCTCCTGGATGCATGAAGGGCATCAGTATGTAATCTTGCAAACTGGCGCCAAGCTGACAGCAATGGCGTTGCCCGCAGCATCTGCAGATACTGCAGATCATTAATTAGGTCTTAGCGGAATAAAGATTAAAAAGCTCTAATAGCAGCTAAAAAGGCGGAGGGAATAATTACCTTGCCGCCTTTTTAGTTTCCTGCTTTTAGACCTATTCTGGAAGTTCGCAAATTCTCTCCATTGAGGTTGTTCCGATTCCCGGATACTCCCATTTTAATGCATCGCCTTCCATATACCTCTTTACAACCGGCACCAAACCAACAGCATTGAATTGAAGTCGGCTATCTATCCACTCAGTCGTTGCGCTGGTGCGTATACAAAAATTAAAAGAACCCAAAGTTACTGGACGCACGTCATTTGAGGCGCCAGATAATTTACCGTCTGTTGTCATGTCATGGACTACACCAGAGGAAGTCACAACATAACGGTTGCCACACTGCTCGATTCTTTCGATGTGGCCTAGGCTGCCATCACTTCTGCTCCTTGCCATCCAGAGTCCTCGCATATCAGTTGCGCCTTCCGGCAAAGGTTCAGTGCAACCCGCGAGTATCGGTTTTGGAAATACCTTGTAGCCACAATTTGGGGTATGCCCTTGAGGAATTTCTTTCGCCAGTAACCCGGAACCATCGAGAATGGGGAGCTGACAATAATTTATAGCTTGCGCACTGCCTTCATAGACATGATCTGGAGTTAGGTTCCCTGGGCGTGGGAAAAACAGAAGAGTAAACACAAATAGAACAGGTATGGAAACTAGAACCCCCAAGAAAATCAAAAGCCCTCGTTTCCAATTCACCGCTCTATCGATCTCCCGGGGCCATATAAAACCAAATTGGCCGCTTTTCTCCAGCTCGCTTCATTGCCGCGCGAGCTTGCAACACGACTTGACCGGTTTCAGTAATATCGAAAAACCAGTTCGCCCCAGACCAGGCAGCGGGAATATGATCACTAAGTCCCAAGGCAGCGTATTCATAGTAACCGCGAATGTCTTGAGCAACCCGTGAAGGGATACCAGGGATGCCAGCTTGTTTCCAAGGCGTTCCTTCAACAACGCGAATTAGAGACGCCACAGCGCTTTCAATTCTATCGACTTCGACTACGCGCCCTGTTCCAGCACGGTTGCCATAACGTTCTATCGCACGATCATAGGCGGGCCGCAAACCACGAATCTCATCAAGGGCTGCATGCAAGCCTTCATTCGAGCGCGGCGGCAATGGGCAAGACAAACTTGCAGCGCCACCTTCTTCGACTGTTTCATTAAATTCTTCTATGAGTGGGTGCTCTGCACCGAGCAGGTTGAAGGCATGGGCTAAAACTTTGTGTTGAAATTCCTTATCATTCGGCACTCCCAATGGTCTCCCTAATGGAAAGTTGCACAATAGGCCCCGCGGAGGCGCACCGCTTTCTAGCTGCTTACGGACAGATCCAAGCGAAATAGTAGCAATACCTTCTGCTTCAAAAACATGGGCGAGCGTACTCACGGTGCGCGTACATAAAGGTCAGACCGGCGTTAGCAGAACGACGTCAACCCCATTTTCCTTAAGGAATTTCGCGCCAGCTGGGCCACTGTCCATGCGGGTCGCACTCAAATCGAATTGATTGCCCGCATAGGACAAATGCACATCAGATACTTTCCCAATAGTACCGTCAGCAGCAAGCTCATCTAATCGATCAAGAGGAATAACCGTATTCATATCTACCACAAATCCGACGGCATCAAAATTCGGACTCCAATGCCCGATTTGAAAATCACGCTTGCCGTTATCCAATATCCGGTAACCCGTATCCGCTGGCGCAAAATCATCCTGCTCTTCATGATGTAAAGATGCCGTGCTAACAATAGCTACTGTTGCCTCATTCAACGGAGGCGGTTGAGTGAAAGCTCGTTCGTCAAATTCCAATGGCGGCCGGTCTTCTCCCATCGCTTTTACAAATACGTCTGACATCGCAGTCCTTTTGGTTTTCTTGTTCTACTAAAATTGTGGCTTTAAATTATTCGAAACATTACAGCACTCGCAAGTTAGGCGAATCCGCTAAATTTAACTAGCTTCAGTTTCAACTGAAGCAGAATCCGAGATAGATCTTCGACTAATTAATATACCCATCGATGCTGTTATCGCACCAACAATAAGTAGCGTCACTTGCCCAACATTAAAACCAATGACCTCAGTAGTAGGTAACGCAATTAATCCACCGCCAATAATAACTAAGATGCGACCAGCTGCTCCCAGAGGTCCTGGACGATCAATGAAACCTATCGCAATTACATAACTTTGGAGAGTGCCAGCGATTAACACAATACCTATTGCAACTTTTAGTGTGGCAGTTAATGTCTGTAATAAACTACCTTCCATAATTAAGGCTGGCTCCAACACAAAGAAAAACGGTATAAAATAGATAATGCTGCCTAAACGCATCGCCTTGAAGCCCGTTGAAAGGGCTGATGAGCCAGCAATACTCGCAGCAGCAAATGCACCCAGGGCAACTGGCGGCGTAATAAATGAAAGCATGCCCCAATACAAAATAAAGAGATGGACACTCATTGGATTTAGGCCACCCTGAATCAGAGCAGGGGCGAGCACTATTGCCAAGAATATATAGGCCGCTGTTACGGTCATACCAATCCCTAACAAGAAACTACTAAACGCTCCCATCAATAAAAGCAGAAGTGTGGAATCCCCAGCTAGGTACAAGAGGTCATTAACAAGGGTCCCAGATAGCCCGGTTACTGACAGAGCGCCAACTATCAGACCTACTCCAGCCATGATGGTAAGTAATTCCATTAGTAACTTTCCAGTGGCAACGAGAAATGAAGCGGCTTGTTTTAGGTTCCAACGATTGTCAGTTGAGAGTTGGTTTAAGACTACGAGCACACCTGTCGCGATAAACGGCGCTACTGCTTCTCGCTGCAAATAAACTAATAAAAAAATTAATACCATAAAAGCGGCAATATAAAACCAGCCTTGCTTCATAGTGATGCTTAAACTTGGTAGCTCTTCCTTGGGTGTTCCAACCAACCCTTTGCGTGCAGCATAAGCATCAACTTGAATAAATAATCCAAAGAAATACAAGAAAGCGGGAATGGCTGCGGCTAATGCCACAGTGGTATAGGGAACATTTAGAAAGGTCGCCATGACGAACGCGGTAGACCCCATAATCGGCGGCAATAATACGCCCCCCGTTGAAGCACAGGCTTCGATCCCCGCGGCATAATCTTTTTCCATACCATTTTTCTGCATGGCTGGAATCGTCATCTGGCCTGTAGTCAGTACATTCGTAATTACGCTTCCACTCATGGATCCCATCAACCCACTAGATACTATTGCCACTTTTGCAGAACCTCCGCGCACATGGCCAAAAACTGCGAAAGCTAGGTTTATAAAAAATCGACCACCACCTGTTTGTTGCAAAGCAATGCCGAAGATCAAAAAACCAATAACCAACTGGGCGAAAGCTCTAAAAGGCAAACCGAGAATACTCTCAATGCTCATGACATGATAAGAAGCAGTCTCCGACAACGATGAAGACATGCCGGAAATCGGCCCTGGCAATTTGTCTGCAACAATTGGGTAGAGTGAAAATACCAGCACCAATAAAAATAGCACCATGCCGCCGCTGCGGCGAACCGCTTCCATTATTAGCACCCATAGCAAATAACTAACCCATACTGCATAGCTTGGTGCTAAAAATTCCCAACCAAAATCCAGCATAGTTTCCGCATTTACAAAAAAGAAGGCGCAGGACGAAAATGCTGCCAGGCTAAGCACACTATCAAAATAATAAGATTTAGGGCTGCGAAACGTAGGGTAGATCAGGAAACATAGAGGGAGCAACAAACCCATTAAAGCATAGTAATAATGATTCTGAACTGTGATAACAAAATCTAAGAGCGGCGCCTCGGCAAATAACCGCAGAGAATCCATAGCTAGAAAGGCACTACCAACCGCGGCAATCCCTGTCACCCACTGGAGCGGAGTAGGTAATGTAGCTGAGTGGCCCGCCACTAGCGCCAGACCGGATCGAAGCCGGCTGCATCTAAGTGTTGCGCACGAATTTGCATCCACGCAGCAACGAATTGATCTCGATCACGAATATTTTGTGCAATCACTTCGATCCAGGCAGCCGCCAGAACCTCCTGGCGCCTAATTAGCCCCTGATTGTGGGCATCAATTTCGTCTGTCCATACGCCTATTTCCCGCCAGTAGGATACAGCACCTTCATGATAGGGGACGACCCAGTCAAAGACTTGTCGATCGAGTGCCCAGCCAATGGCACCAGGGTCCGCGTCTTTATAGTCATCGTAGTTTTCGTTCAATGCCCGAGTTAGTGAGTAAACCAAATCAGAATCCTGAGTCGTTAGTGCTGTTAACAGAGGGTAAGGGTAAGTCCCTGCTTCAAGGGGATTGTCATCGTTGATAGCAGCTCCGCGGGTCGCCATGTGTTTTGTAAAATAAGGACTGATGGCTAAAAGCCTCTGCCAACACTCTTCATCGTCATGTGGTACTTCTAGCCAATGAATACCTCTTGGGGAAGCTTCCAGGCGAAACGGTGGTCCGGAAACGGTTGCTCCAAAACCAACATCAACATCACCATTAATTATGCCGTTCCAGTTAGCTTCATAGCCGGGAAAATCAACCCGCACCACATCATCCCAAGTCAAACCACCACAGGCCAAATGAGCTTCCACAGAAACATTAAGCGCCGGTGCCGCGCGCACATAGGCAACTCGGCGTCCCCGCAGATCGGCAAAGCTCGTGACGCCAGTATCAGCAGCCACAGCGACTGCCTGATTACTCAGTCCATTAGAAGTCATCAATAAACGCAGGGGCTGTGGGCCCCATTCCTGGGAAGCAAATTGGAAAGTGCCTTCTTGAGCAAAATAAGTGGCAACACCATTGGCCGAGAAATCGACTCGACCAGTTTTAAGCGGCAACAAGCGTGAAACATCGTTCTGACCGGGTATGACCCGCAAAGTAGTATCGTATTTTTCCCGCAGCATGGCGCCGATGGCAACAGCCTGGTTATACCCTGTCGTGCCTAGGTTATAGGCTGTCCAGGCCATCTGACGCGGGAGTTCAGGCTCACTAGGCTGGGCCATGGTCACGCCTGATATGAAATAAGTAAGCATTAGACCGCTAACGGTAAAGACTTTGCTGCAGCGTAAAATTGGTGTTTTCAGGTACTTCAATAACACTCTTGTTCTCCTGGTGGATTTACTGCCCGAGGGCCAAAGGATACTAACAAAAGGGGCTGAAGAGATAGAGCAATTGTAGGTTAAGCGCTTTAATCTCAAATTCGATCGAGAAGCCAATGTTCTTTTCCTTCAATCATTATGTTATTAAGTGGTCAGATTTTCTGCTTCTACTCTTTTACTACTTTGCAGACAAGCACTAATTACAGGTATTCCATGTTTTCAGCTCGCCCTCTTCCCAAGAATTTCCTGCTACTAAGCCTAGCTGTCTTAGTAGCAGTTCTTAATAATAATTTATCCGAATTTTCATCAAGCTTTGCCGCAGAAGACCTGGTGCTGAAAGAAAACGCCGAAGCTCTGCAATTCTCGGTGAATGAAGGATCCTGGGTATCTGTAAGTCTGCTGCCTGATGGAGAATCTTTTTTCTTTGATCTGTTAGGAGACATTTATCATTTAAATATCGAAGGTGGTATCGCTGAACCCATTACTGCGGGCATGGGATTTGATTCCCAACCGGTAGTTTCTCCAAATGGGGAAAAGATTGCCTTTATCAGCGACCGAGACGGCAAAGATAATCTCTGGATTGCAAATGTGGACGGCAGTGACCCACTAAAATTATCCAACGAAACCTACGCTTATTTAATTAGCCCAACTTGGAGCCCCGATGGGCAAAATATAATCGTCACCAAACGTACTCGTGAAATAGAACTGGTGCAATACCATATCGAGGGCGGCACAGGTGTCGTCATCACCCAGCATGATGAAAGCGATGCTACCAAAAAGTCTCCTGGAGTCGGAGCCACATTTTCTCCTGACGGCAAATACATCTACTTTGCCGAACGGCTAGGTGGACCAGATGCCCCGACTGATGAATTTCCAGTTACCCAGATCGTTAGACTGGACCTTAATTCAGGCGCACGCATTCAAATTACTCGAGGAGAAGGTGGAGGCGTCAGACCAGTTGTATCACCAGATGGACAATGGCTAGTCTATGGCACGCGTTTCGAAACCAACACTGGCCTTAGGGTGCGCAATTTAAATAGCGGCGAAGATCAGTGGCTAACTTATCCGATTCAGCGCGACTCCCAAGAAAACTTTCGCCCTTCGAGCCGCGGCATGTTGCCTGGATATGCTTTTACTCCTGATAGTGAAGCAATCGTTCTCTCCACCGATGGACAATTTTATCAGATCAGGCTCGACGATAGCTCGCGCTCAATAATCCCTTTTACTGCTAACGTTGATTTAGCTGTTGGGCCTGATTTAACTCAACACTGGCGTGTTCTATCTGACCCCTTTCCAGCTACCCTTGTGCAAGATCCTGATCTTTCTCCTGACAATGAAAATTATGTTGCTAGTGTATTAACACGCCTTTACTCCTTAGAAAAAGGAGAGGGTGAACCAGAACCGCTTACACCAGAGGAAATATGGGCATTCAAACCAGTTTACTCACCTGATGGTCGCTGGATTGCCTACGTAAGCTGGTCTGCTAATGATGGTGGACACATTTGGAAGATACGCTCCAACGGCAATGGTAGGCCACAACAGCTTACAGAAAATGCCGCCTTTTATACCGACATCGTATGGCAGCCCGATGGCGAAAGAATCTGGGGACTGCGTGGGAACGAGTGGATGCGGCATCAGGATTACAGTGAATTCAGTGGCCTTAGTATCCCCTTGGAACTTGTCTCTGTTGATGAGAACGGTTCCGAAGAGCTCGTAGTGTTAGAGGCTGGCGAAGCCAGAGTGCCTCACTTCGGTCCAGAAGCAGATCGCATCTATCTCAGCGAAGAAGGTACATTGTTCTCTATTAATCTCTCAGGTGGCGATCGTCAGGACCATATCAAAGTCACAGGGCCTAAAGGAAATCGTTTCCCAGAAGATGCGCCGGGGGCGGAAGAATTACGAATTTCTCCTGACGGTAATTTCGTCTTAGCTCACGTAATAAAACAAGTGTGGCTTACACAACTGCCGCGAGCGGGTGCGACAGTGCCTGAAGTAAGTGTCCGAGGAGGATCCACCCCAGTTGTAAGACTAACTGATATTGGGGCGGACTATATTAGTTGGAGTGACGATGGCAAAACTGTTCTATGGACATTGGGCTCTAAAATCTACGAGCGGGCCCTGGATACGATTAACTTTAGAAGTGAGAGCGAAGAGGCGGAGGCAATCATTGTTGGCAGCTCTTCAAGCAATGAATCTAGTGATGAGGATGAAAACGGAACAGCATTTACGCCTCTAGACGAACATCAAGCAGTTGTTGCAACAGAATTTACGGTGATAACAGAGCACAATGTTCCAAACGGCAACCTGTTGTTACGTGGTGCTAATCTGATCGCTATGACCGGCACCAATCTCGAAGAGCTAAGCGCTACAGTGCCGAATCAGGATTTACTGATTACTAACAACCGCATTGCTGCAATCGGCACAACAGGTTCGCTGGGAATTCCTGATGACACTGAGATTATTGATGTAGCTGGCAAGTGGATAATTCCTGGCATGATAGATACTCACGCTCATTGGGAATTTCGGACTGGAGATGTTTTGGAGCCAACTAATTGGTCTGTCGCAGTCAATTTGGCATTTGGAGTAACCTCTGGCTTAGATGTACAAACTGCCAATCACGATTATTTCGTTTATCGCGATATGCAGAAAAGCGGGCAAGTCATTGGACAACGTGCCTTCATGACTGGCCCTGGTATATTTGGGGCCAATGATTTTCAAAACTACAACGCTGTCCACAGTTATTTGCGTCGCTACAGCGATCACTACAATACGCCAAACATAAAAGCCTATATCTCAGGCAACCGTGAACAACGGCAATGGGTCGTCAAAGCAGCACAAGAATTGAAGCTGATGCCTACTACTGAAGGAGGTGGTGATCAAAAACTTGATCTTACTCATGCTATTGATGGCATGCATGGAAATGAACACAACCTGCCTGACACACCTTTATTTCAAGATGTAGTGCAACTCTATTCACGCACAAGAACCGCCTATACCCCAACTTTAATAGTTCAATACAATGCTGAAAGTATGCGTGAATATTTCTTCACCCGCTCAGAAGTACATGACAACCCAAAACTTCTTAGATTCTATCCCAGTAATCGACTGGATGAACTCAGCCGCCGCAGACCTGGATGGATTCGCGATGATGAATTTAGATTTCAAGAAGGTGCTGCTGCCGGCGCCGCGATTCAAAGAGCTGGCGGCCTTCTGGGCGTCGGCGGTCATGCTGAATTGCAAGGCCTAAGCTTTCATTGGGAAATGTGGGCGTATGCTATGGGGGGTATGAGCACTACAGAGATATTGCGAGCCGCCACTATTGACGCCGCACATATTATCGGCGCACCCAATGATTTAGGTTCAATTGAAATAGGCAAGTTGGCCGATTTGGTAATTTTAAATTCGAATCCTATTGATAATATTCAAAATAGTGTCGACATAGACCGAGTCGTTCAGAACGGGCGCTTGTATGATGGAGATACACTAGAGCAACAATGGCCAGAACAAATTCCATTTCCAGAAACCTGGTGGCAAACCGATCAAGAAACACCACCAGGTGTCTGATTAATCACTGGTTCAGTATTTATCTTGCCAAATTATTCAAACAATCGAAATTAGTTAACTGTCGCTCGCAAGTGACATCGACTAAAAACATAGACAAACTATAGATAAGAACAAAATGTAATTGGGGAAAACTATGGAAGCTTATATCGGGGAATTTCTTGGCACCTTTATACTACTAGTTTTAGGAGCAGGTGTTTGTGCGAATGTAAGCCTTAAGAAGACTGGAGGCTATAACAGTGGCTATCTTGTTATAACCTGCGGCTGGGGTATTGCGGTTTTTGTTGCTGTGTTTATTACCGGCAGTGTTAGTGGGGCCCATATTAATCCAGCAGTGACTATAGGACTCGCCACATCTGGACAATTCCCTTGGGGACAAGTGCCGGGCTATATTCTAGCGCAACTACTCGGCGCCTTTCTTGGCGCTGTCAGCATATGGCTTCAATACAAAGACCATTTCGATGCTACTGAAGACCCTGCAACCAAACTCGGTGTATTTAGTACCGGCGCCGCTATTCCGAACACGATTATCAATATTTATTCCGAGATACTTGGCACCTTCATTTTGGTATTAGGTGTTCTTTATATAGCAGAACCCGAAGTTGGCTTAGGCGCACTTGATGCTCTGCCCGTAGGCCTCTTGGTTTTCGGCATCGGCATGTCTCTCGGCGGTCCTACAGGATACGCAATTAATCCTGCAAGAGATCTTGGGCCTCGTATCGCGCATGCCCTGCTGCCTCTAAAAGCAAAAGGCAGTAGTAACTGGTCTTACGCGTGGATACCTGTTGTCGGGCCCATTCTAGGCTCAATACTTGCTGCACTGGTCTATCTTTGGCTTCCGTTCTAGCAACCATCTGCGGCTCAGCCTTTTACTGGGTATTAATTTCCAAAGATTTGAGAAAGACACTAAAACGTTGCTTGTAAACTGAGCACATAATCTGGATCGATCGTCCAATCCTGAACATCTATGCGCTTTATGACACCATCAAAAATATTTCCATCATAAAATGTTTTATCAAAAACGCGACCATCATCGTTCAGGAAATGTGCCCCAGCAAAACGAACTTTTACGTTAGACGTAAAATTGTACTCGACGAATGCAGAACCGAGATGGATGTCAAAATTAGTTGACTCGAAAAGAGAGACGTCTTGACGCATGCGATGACTGCGCCGATGAGCATTAAAACCATAAGCAAAGTCAGTACCCTCAACATCATGACGAAAGCTTATTTGAAAATAATCTGGCGTTGAATAACGTATTCTCCGCTTTTCCTGCGTAAACGGATCTTTTGTTTCGGAATCTTCGAATGTGTAGGAGAAAGTTAGTACTGCTGATGGGAGGCCCACAAAACCAAAGCGCGTGTTGAAATTAACCGCGAAACTCTTGCGCCAAGCGTCTCCGATATTTCCCACGCCTGCATCATCGACTCCGATTAATACCCTATCAATATGATCAGAAATATCTTCATAGGACGCTTTGAATTCAACAGAACCTCCATCATTAGCAAAGCGTTTTTCATAACTCATGGAATATCCGTAAATGGATTCAGGTTCTAAATTTGGATTTCCAAAATTAATTAACTCATCATCAATGTTGCGGCTAGCAACAAATTCATTAAGATTCAACTGACTTACAGTTCGTTCGATCAAGAATCTAAACTGATCAGACTGCGATATGTCATAACGCAGCTCAACTCGTGGTTTCAAATAACGAAAACTACGCTCATTAGTTTGGCCTTCACGGTCTTGAAATATTTTTGAATATTCTTCGGTTAAAGCGGATTGTAGATTGATCTTCTCCGTTAAAAGCAAGCTGTGGGTGACAAATAGCTCAAACCGGTCTTCTTCCACGATTGCTTTTGCAAGTGGGTCATTATTAAAAGCAAATCTTCTATCTAGCGTATTAAATGCGACTTCTCCACCGTACTCTAACGTATGACGGCCAGCAACGGTGGTCATTGCGGAGCGAATGATTGTTTCGCCTTCCTCATATTTAGCAATACTTGAAAATAGCCGGGAGATAATATCATCCACGATCGTATCCTGAATAATGCCATCGTCATTGTCTCTGCGATTCACAACAAATAATGTTTTAAGACGGCCAAGACTACCCACACCAAATTCTAAGTCGCCTCCAATTTCAAATTCTTCATTAAGATTATTGATATCACCAACCTCAATAGCATTCGGCATGAACGCCCCAGCGGCACCAATAAGAAACTGCTCTTCATACCTGTCATACACTTGTTCATTGTCAGAAAGGAGGCCATTCAGTTGCAATATTGCACCGCTCTGAAACTCATAACCAAGATTCCCAGTCGCTATATGGTTGCGGCGAGTTTGGGCATTAAATAGGTGACGAAATTCGCGATGCATACGATCTGGGTCTAGCACGTCTTCATCAACCAGATTCAGTCGAGGGCGGGTCTCATATTGATAACTTGCGCCAAACTCGAGTGGTCCACGGTTGGCATTGTAAGAAGCAAGCACCGAAGGTTCTGTCTTCATACCATCAATGTCAGTGGCGCCTACTTCTAAGAAACTAGAAGCAGAACCTTCCGATCCCTCTTGCAAAATTACATTATAAATTATGCCTTCATTACGAATATCTAAGCCTTCAGCATTACCGCGGATCAGCTCTATTCTCGCAACTTGCACCGCCTGAATTCGCGCTAATGCATTGGACATATTGTTAATCTTGCCAGACATGCGACGGCCATTGATCAACACTTGTGCATCGGTAGCACCAAATCCCCGGTTGCCACTTCCACCTGGTCCACCCCTCCGGCGCATTATCGTTTCACCACCAGGTATATTGCGGATCATATCTGTCAGGGTTACAGGGTTGTATTGGGTAAAATAGCTGGCTTCGTAAATTACGGTGGAATTGTCCTGTTCTTGCGCAGCCAACGATCTTACTGCTGAAATCAACAAGAGGATGACCAGCACTTCAGTGCTGAGCCGGGTCGAGACATAGAGATTGGAAAGTGAAACCATATTTTTTTCAAAGCCAGATATTCGCGAGCACATTGTCCATCACTAACGAACTCAAATCCTGCTCTTTTTCTGACTTAATTTAATGCCCGAAATTTAACTCATTGATTAAACTAGAGTATAGACTCCTCGAGCCTATGAAACTTTTCTGCGGCGTTCTGAATAACTTTAACATCCGCACAAAAGCAAGAGATAATCTGGGTTAGAAGTATTACCGCCTTCGACTAGACAACGGGTCCCGACCTAGATAGGTTTAGTCCATCTGAGTGATCTATAAATTGCATTTAACATTGGAGAGACCATGACCCAACGCCGAGATTTTCTTAAGTTTCTAGCAGCCAGCCCACTGCTTACCAGTTATGAAACTTTTGCCCAAGAAGTAGAAGAAACATTAGGCCAGCGCTTAACTGACCCCTCAGAAGTCATCAATGTTTTTGAAATGGAAGCAGTTGCGCGTGAAAAAATCCCACCAGCCCATTTTGGCTATTTGTCTACTGGTGTCGATGGCGATCTCACCTTGAGAGCCAATCGGGCGGGATTTTCTCGCTTCCAGATTAAACCAAGACGGCTAGTTGATGTTAGCCAACCGGATTTATCTGTGAATGTATTGGGCACCCAGGCAAGTTCACCGATTTTTATCTGCCCTGTTGGAAGTCACGGTGGTTTTAATGCGGAAGCAGAAATTGGAGTTGCCAGAGCTGCAGCAGCCAAGAATCATCACATGACGCTATCAACACAATCGTCTACTCCAATCGAAGCTGTTGCAGATGCGCGCGGCGCACCTATCTGGTTTCAACTTTACCCTACGGATCGCTGGGAAAATACTGTAGCGATGCTACAACGAGCTGAAGCGGCAGGTTGCACAGCAGTTTGTTTAACCATCGATTTACCAGCGGGCAGAAATACAGAAACTCAATCAATCCTGATGCGCGAAGATATGCGTACCTGCTCCAATTGCCACACAGGTCAACCCAAACCGATATTTGAAGGGCTGAATATGCAAGGTGTTGGTCTAAATGACCCCTCATTAACCTGGGATGTCATCGGAAGGATAAAAGAGGTCACTGACATGAATGTCTTTATCAAAGGTGTTGAAGTGGGAATAGATGCTTCACTCGCAGTTGAAAATGGCGCTGACGGCATCTGGGTTTCCAATCACGGTGCTCGAGCGACGGAAACTGGAAGGGGTACTATAGAATGCTTACCGGAAATCGTGAATGCTGTTAACGGCAGAATCCCAGTCATTATCGATAGTGGTTTTCGTCGTGGCACAGACATTTACAAAGCACTAGCAATGGGAGCTTCCGCTGTAGGTATAGGGAGACCTTATATATGGGGGCTGGGTGCCTTCGGACAAGCTGGTGTAGAAAGAGTGCTGGACTTACTGAATCGTGAACTGCTTATTACCATGCAAGGCAGTGGCACACCGACGATTGCTTCGATCGGCCCTGACTACGTGCTCGATGCGGGCCGCAGAGTTCCACGAGGTCGATTAGGTCGTGAATTGCTATAAGAAAGTTGGCTTAATCTGTCGAGCTAAGTCTAGGCTTCGCTCGACAGAAACTATGAATGTAGTCAATTCGAAAAGGCAGCCTCTTGCCTTCAAAGAAAATTAGAATGGAAAACCACAACATGATTTAATTGCCTTGCTATGAAACATTCCCCCATCTTCATTGCCACGCATGACGCACAAGAATATGTGAAACTAATCGAATCTGAACTCGGTTCTGAGTTAGACATCACTACCGCAACGTCGAAAAAAGTTTTAAAAGAGAGCTACCAAGGTCAACCAATTCTGCTCGCCCGACCCGACTATGCGGCAATAGTTTTAGAGTGTTCTCCTCCAATCAAATGGATTCAATCTACCTGGGCTGGCGTTACACCCCTAATCAAGAGCCCTTACAAAAACTATCAGCTTGCTGGCGTTAAAGGCGTATTCGGCGAGCCAATGGCCGAATTTGTTATCGGCCATGTGCTTGCCCATGAGCTAAAAATCAGATGGCGCAAAGAAATCCAAACAGATAGGCAATGGGATATGACATCAAACGGCCAACTTAGGGGTAAGACTATGGGTATCATGGGGACCGGCTCCATTGGCGAAGCCGTTGCCGATACTGCTAGAAAATTAAATATTAATGTTATTGGGTTCAACAGCAGCGGTGAGAACACAGGAAAGTTTCAGTCGATGTATAGCGCTAGTTCCTTAGAGAATTTCTTACGAGCTTGTGATTATGTAGTTGGAATTCTTCCCGATGTGCCGGCAACAACAAATCTTCTTGATGAAACGACTCTAAGCTACTTAAAGGAAACAGCGCTGCTAATTAATGTAGGGCGCGGTAATCTAATAGACGAAGAGGCATTATGTGCAGCGTTGAATGAAGAAAAGTTTGCGGCGGCAGTAATAGATGTATTCAAGAAAGAGCCTCTAGCTGAATCAAGCCCACTATGGACTACGTTGAATCTAAGCGTAACCTGCCACACGGCCGCTGTGAGTCTGCCTGCAAGCATTGCTGGTTTATTTATTCAAAACTATCAACGCTACTTAGCCGGCGATCCATTACTTAACTTAGTGGATTTCGAGAAAGGCTACTAGGTTGTTAGTTAGGTATGCTGGATAACACTGCCATTGGTTCTTGTGATAAACGCACATCACTTTCCTTTAGAGTCAGATAGTATTGAGTCCCATCAATACCGGGTCTGAATACCTTTTCTCCGCCGGCAAGCACTCTAACTATTCCAGGCTACTATTAATCAATAATTTAGACTCGATCGAGACTTATTCTTCGATAACGGCTATTGCTTCGACTTCAACTTGCAACGCTGGGAAAACTAGGCCAGAAACACCTATTACAGTTGACGCAGGTGGCGACATCCCAGAAGGAAAATGTCGTTCACGGCCCTGGCTATAAGAAGCAACTTTCTCTCCATCGATGTCAACGATATAGCCAGTAAGCTTGACCACATCTGCAAAGCTTGCTCCAGCAGCATTCAGTTGAACTGCCATGTTGGCAAATACGATATCTACCTGCTCAGAAAATAAATTAGCGACCTCGCCGTTCCTGATTCCCACTTGACCAGAAATGTAGACAGTGGTGATGCCATCACTGGTTACAGTCGCAACTTGAGAAAATCCTTGAGTTGAGTTTAAAAACTCGGTTTCTAGTTGTGCTGCTACATTGCAATTTACAAATAGAATGGAGAGCAAAACCCCCAGTAAAATCATCACAAGTTTTCTAATGTGCACCTGTTTAATCATCAGTTATATTCACTTGAATAAAAAATAGGAAAATAAAAAAGGGCAGAGAGAAAAATCTCTCCGTCCTTGGAAGGAATTGAATCTACTTGGTAGAAATTATTCTGTATAAGGATTCACATAGCCTATTGGTAGTACTTTTTCAGGGTCTGGCCGGATACTAATCATTTCCACTCTAGCATCGACGGAGTGCCAACCATGAAAAACTCCAGCGGGAACCACTACAATATCTCCAGCTCTGACTTCTCTTACTTGCCCATCTCCCCTCGCGACCGAAGTGGAAAAACTTTCGCCCACTAATACTTCAACAATGTCCGTGTTAGCAGGAATATTGTTGCGCCCAAGCAAGGTGCCACCAGTTACTAGAACCCCTGAACCTTTAGTTATGTAGTAAACCTCAGAGACATGATTGTGAACAATTCCACTGACCGGCTCATTAGTTGCTTCGATTTTGTCACGAAACAATACGCCCACTGCGACATTTGAATTCCCAATATCAACTATCTTAACCTGACGATCTACGCGACCTTCCGGTGCATGCATGACGTTCTGCCACTCCGAATACACAATATCAGTTGCTTCGGTGATGGTTCCTTCGTGGGATGCCGCAGTGAATACTATTAAGCCAGATACGATAACACCCAGACTTGCAAAGAAATTTTTCAAATAGAACATAAGTTATTCCTCATTTTTTCTTGGCTCTTTATTTTTTTCTTTATTTTCGCTATCTAATTATTTTTTGTCGAAGCCTGAGCTTCTTGATATCGCGCACCCCGCAGCGCTCCCTCCATACTGTAGTTGCCTTCATGGCAGGCGTACTCATAAATGTGGACTGAGTCATCAAGAGTGAATGAAAACTCGCCGCGAAATGGTTCGGTATAATAGACAGGATCATTAACTGTGTATTCGTAAAATAACTCTGTCTCTGAAACACGGGTAAATCGTTCAGTCACCCGGGCTTCGGCGCTGATAAGCATTGGTCGGCCCATGGATGCTCGCTCTGGGATGGTGTCGCTGTAATGGGTAGTTTCTACGACTAGCGAATCTCCTTCCCATTTCCCGACAGAATGACCTTCGAATGTGCGAATAGCATCCGGTCGCTGTGCACCGTCCATGTGAATAACCCGCAGCGGCGAATTCTCTTCACTGACAATTGCGATCTTTTCTGGAGTTTGGACAAAACCATGAAACAATTGATAG
>CAXYEH010000024.1:0-63760 GCA_964275945.1 uncultured Pseudomonadales bacterium | reverse complement strand
GCTGGTTCAATACACGCCCTGAAACAATCATCCGTTCTCCGAGCGGCTCCCCTACGTTGCAGACATTCCGAGTTAGATCATGATCTAATTCACCAATTGTAAATCGAGAGCTAAGTGAACCCAGTAATTCGCCCATTTTAGTTTCAGAATTTCTAGAATACAGCCCTGCTATATCGATCGGCGATTGCATAGGCCCACGCAACAATGACGATTTATAATCAGCAAAAATAAAAGGTGGGTTTTGCGAGGAATCAATACTTGCCATAGATGGGATTTTAACTCGCGAATTTACTCAGTGATTTTCATTCTTTAGATTGTTGTTTATTTTTTTTCATAGCTATTGTGCTAAGTCGTCTATTTCCTGAAAGACTTTATTCGCCACGCGATAAGCACTGTTGGCTGCCGGCACACCTGAATAAACCGCAACCTGTATTAGTGCCTCCTTAACATCTTCTCGGGACAAGCCAGTATTTTTTGTCGCTCTGATATGCAGGGCTAATTCTTCATGATGACCGAGAGCGGCGAGCTGGCATATAGTTATTAAACTACGATCACGTTTACTCAACGTATCTCGGCCCCATACAGCACCCCAGGCCGATGAAGTTATGTAACGTTGAAAATCTCCGTTGAAATCTGTACTGGCAGCAAGTGCGGCGTCAACATAGTCATCGCCTAATACTTCTCGCCTGATTTTTAGACCCAATTGAAAAAGGTCTTTTTCTGACTTTTCCTCCGACACAGCTTACTCCTAATAATCATTAATCAGGGCTTAAATTTACCAGTACTATCTGCTGAGAAAATACAGCTACAAATATTTCGTCAGTAAACAACGAAGGCGCCAGCTTGTAAATGCAAAAAGTGGTTCATTAAAATAGAAAATCAGGTTTTAATGCCGCAATTGCTTGAAATTGCTCATATACACTAAGCAGAACCAAAAACATTATGCAGACACAAGTCGGAATCATTGGAGCAGGGCCAGCTGGCCTGCTGTTATCCCATCTGCTTGCCTTGCATGGTATTAATTCAGTCGTGCTTGAGAATCGTAGTCGCGAATACGTGGAAAATCGAGTTCGTGCAGGAGTCCTTGAGCATAGAACTGTTGATTTATTAATACAAGCTGGCCTAGGCACGAGATTGCAGCAAGAAGGCATGCAACATCATGGCATTGAACTTCGATTTAATAACAAAGCCCACCGAATTAATTTCAACGAATTAACTGATGGAAAAGGCATCACTATTTATGGCCAGCAGGAAGTAGTCAAAGATCTTATCAGCACCCGTCTCGCTGCAGGTGGAGAGATTCAATTCAATGTTTCTGCTGTTTGCTTACAGAAAATAGATAGTGAGAATCCTTCAATTGAATACACCGCAGGTGGAGTAAACCGAAAACTCGAATGTGATTTTATTGCCGGCTGCGATGGTTTTCATGGGATCAGTCGAAGCTCTATACCCACTAACAAAATTTCAAGCTTCGATCGAACCTACCCATTTGCCTGGTTGGGCATTTTAGTAAACGCGCCGCCGTCGTCGGATGTACTCATTTATGCGAATAGCCCAGATGGCTTTGCTCTTCATAGCATGCGCTCTCCCACGGTCACTCGAAATTATATCCAATGCTCTCTTGACGATAACCTAGAAGCTTGGTCTGATGATCGAGTCTGGCAGGCACTCCACAGACGGCTCGAAACCATTGAAGATTGGACTTTAATGGAAGGAGAGATCACAGAAAAGAGTATAACTCCGATGCGCAGCTACGTGTGCGAGACCATGCGCCATGGCCGTTTATTTCTAGCAGGAGATGCTGCTCATATCGTGCCGCCTACTGGTGCGAAAGGCATGAATTTGGCGCTATCTGATGTTAGTTACTTAAGTGAAGCAATTAACGCATGGTACCTAGCAGGTTCTGAAGAACAGCTTATTAACTATGCCGATAATTGTTTACGCCATGTTTGGAGAGGCGAACATTTTTCCTGGCATATGACTTCACTCTTACATAAATTCCCAAGCGACAATCAATTCCAAGCCCGATTACAAATTGCCGAATTAGAATTTCTGTCGCAATCTAATTCAGCCTCAACGGCCTTGGCTGAAAACTACGTAGGGTATAAATTCAACTAAATCCTTCGAGATCAGAGTTTTTTACTAAAGTTCAAACTTACCGCATAATCATTAATAGATTGCGCCTACAATAAAGCATCCGATTAATACGATTGCCATATAAGAAGGCTGCAGCGAGTAATAATTTTTGAATTAAGTTTAATCTTCAATCTTTTCTGCGCGCTGTTGCAATATATTATCTCTGGCAATTTCATAAACAGAGTTAAACCAAGCTGGATCGTCGTTCAGATTAGGTACTAGCTCGAATACCTCGCCGCCCTCATCCATAAACTCTTCTCGATAATCTCGGCCAATTTCAAACAAGGTTTCCAGACAGTCGGAAATAAAGGAGGGCGTGATCACTGCAATACGTTTCTGCCCTTTTTCAAGCAGTATTTTAAGATGCTCATCCAAATAAGGCTGGAGCCAGGGCAGAGGACCAAACCGGGACTGGAAGGCCACTGAATAATCAATATCTTTCCAGCCGAGAGCATTAACGATGTATTCAGTAGTTTGAAAACATTGCGCGCGGTAACAATAGCGATTTTTTCCAGTTATTTCAGAACAACAGGCGCCAAACTCACAAACACCCTCAGAATCAGATTTCTTGATAGTTTTCTCAGGAACTCCGTGATAACTAAAAATGACATGATCAAAATTATCGGTTCTTAAATGTTTGGTTATGACAATGGACCACGCACGAATAAAAGCAGGTTCCTGAAAAAGATCATCAACAAAGATAAGGTTTGGGCGTTGCTTCCACTTCTCTGCCGCAATTTTTACCTGATGGAATACCGAAGCCGTCGTCGCTGTTGAATATTGAGGATACATGGGAAGTAAAACCAATTCGGTAACATTTCGCCGTTCCAGTTCCTGCATTACATCCCAAATAAAAGGTTCACTATAAGCCATCCCATTTACTACGATGACCTCATCACCACCCATAGCATTTTCCTGGTCAAATTGATTTTGGACACTCTGCTGCATGCGATCCGCATATACTTTTAGAGGTGATCCCTCATCCATCCAGATACTGGCATAGTCCTTAGCAATTCGTGGTGCCCGAAACGGCAGGATAATCAAATTACGCAATAACCACCGCCCGATGGGATTAAAATCGAATACAAATGGGTCGGAGAAGAAATATTTGTAGAAGCCCCGCAAGCCTTTTGCGGTTGGCTCAGGCGGAGTGCCTAGATTGAGTAGTAATACAGCCTTTGTCATAACTATCGGATTCAAATTCCCACTTGTTAATATCGGCGAGGAATGTAGCCGATCTTAACCAATAACACCATCTCTAGAGAAGTTGTACCTATAAAGTCCGGTCTCTAGCTCAGATTGCACATACTTATTTCTCAAGGCCCCTTATTTCGGGACCTACAGGCAATTTGTTCCCGTTGGTAACAAAAAAAGGAGAAATGTGCTGCATTCCCCTACAAATTGAGTAAAATTAAGAGAAGTTAAAAAACTGTTTCTGTCTTAATGTTTAGGTTTAACCAAGGGAATCGATTCGTGAAAACAACTCTGCATTTCTTTTTAATTTCGATCTTTACTTTATTTACCTCTGCTCTATTCGCCGGCGAGCGTATTGGCGATTTCGCATTAATCGACAACGAGGGCACACAGCATCATATGGCTTGGTATGACGACCAAAATGCTGTGGTTATCTTGCCTCAAGCAGTAGGCGCCACCGATACCGATGCTCTCGCAGCGCTACAAGACTTAGAAGCTAAGTATGCTGAGCAAGGCGTTGTGTTCTTTTTAATGAACCCAGGTATGCAGATTGATCGTGCCGCTGTATCACAAGACATTGCTGCCTTAGGTGTAGAGCTTCCAGTCCTTATGGACGACGCACAACTAGCGTCTGAGTCCCTAGGGCTTACAAGACTTGATGAAGCGGTTGTTTATGACCCCAAATCCTTTGAAATGATCTACCGCGGTCCAGTAGCAACTGAACTGGAATCTTCCATTCAACGTCTTCTCAATGGTTCAGATGATTCACTAATTACGCTTTCTACCAGTGGCGCATCAATCGAGTTTACCGGAACTGGTGTTCACACGGCGCCGTCTTATGTAAATGATGTAGCTCCTATAGTTAAAGAAAACTGTGCAAATTGTCACCGCGAAGGCGGGATTGCTCCGTTTGCCATGGATAGCAAGCTCGCTCTCCAAGGCTGGTCCCCAATGATTCGTGAAGTGGTAATGACCAAGCGTATGCCTCCTGGTCAAATTGACAGTAGAGTAAGCCACAACATGAAAAATGAAATGAATCTGACTGATGCAGAAATGCAAACTCTAGTTCGCTGGGTAAATGCAGGCTCTCCGATAGATGGCGACAGTGACCCTCTTGTAGGATTGGTCTGGTCTGATACCAAATGGACTATTGGTGAGCAATTAGGTGAGCCTGATATGATCATTAGGATTCCGCCTCAAGCAGTTCCAGCCACCGGTGTTGTGGATTATCGCGACATTCCTATGGATCTCAACCTTACTGAAGATCGTTGGGTCCGCGGCTCTGAAGTAGCCCCCGACCAAAAAGAAGTTCTTCACCACATTATCACGACCGTCATTCCTCCCGGTGGTGGCGAAGATATGCAGACAGCGTTCTTGAGTGCAATTAACAGCTTGCCAGAAGAGCGAGCTGTTAAAATTCGTGCTGACATGTTTGCAGCACTAGCGGCTGGCGAAGCCCCTCCTATCGATAAGATTTTCCAAGAAAATCCTGATATCGATGTAGGCGCCTTACTTGGTGGTAGCGACCCTGACCTTGGCACAGTAGCAGGGTATGCACCAGGGAACAGCTTTAGCTTGAACGAAGAAGGAGTAGGAGGATTGCTAAAAGCTGGTACTAACTTAAGCCTCCAACTGCATTACACTACGTCGGGAAAAGAAGTCACCGACGAAACTGAAATCGGTATTTGGTTCTATCCTGAAGGAGAAGTGCCAGAACAGCGCATGTCTGGTGGGGTCGGCAATGCGTTCACAATCGCAATTCCCCCCCAAACTAAAGATCATGAAATGCAATTAGTTACCTATGTAAAAGAAGAAGCTGATCTCTATAGCTTAATGCCTCACATGCATTTTCGCGGTAAGCGTATGAAGTTTACTGCTAAGTACCCTGACGGCAGCGAAGAATTACTGCTCTCAGTGCCAGATTATGATTTCAACTGGCAATTGGCACACGAATTTGAGGAGCCTTACAGAATTCCTGCAGGCACTCAAATCATTGCAGAAGGTGCTTTCGATAACTCAGCCCAAAATCCAGCAAATCCTGATCCTTCTCTCGAAGTAAACTGGGGCGAACAAAGCTGGGAAGAGATGTTCATGGGTTTCTATACATGGAAGAATGTTGACCAAGGTGGTGAAGACTAGACTCTTGGTCCGCTACTAACCGCAAAAAGGCGAGGGCTACCTCGCCTTTTTTAGGCCTGAAATTTATTGATAATTACTTTGAATAATCTTAGTTAACTGAGTTTACAAAGAGAGCATCCAAGCTTTTGATGTCCTCTTTCTGCGCAGCTATTAAAGGCCTTGATCAATAGCACTTTTCTCACACGCTTATTGCATTCAATGAGTTTGAACTTGAGAACTCTATTTTTCTGCAATACTTACCTTACAGGGGCTCAGGTTCAGCACTTAAATACGCTGATGCTATGCACATGCGGTGACATCATTGACCCCTCGGGGGCGGAAGTGTCCAATCGCAGCCTGGGCAATTTGGGTCCACATTATTCTGATCCATTACCTCAAAAATAAAATCTCGCCACACTTCATTTGGCTGCCATACTGTATTCATATCGGCTTTAGCTACTTCCACAGAAGTATTGTTATAAATTACGCGGTAAAGAAAACTAAAGGCAGTTGCGCGAGCATTAACTTGACAATGGAGCAAAGTTTTCTTTCCCCGATTGCGCTCCATAGAATCAGCAAAGGCATAGAATTCATCTGGCAATGGGTTAGCGAAATCTACAGGAACTTGCATATATTCCATTCCCAAATCTTTAATAACTATATCTGCATCGGGCAAGGCATTAGGATTGTTGGTAAATGCAATGTAGACGATTCGCTCAAACCCCTGCTCAGCAATAGTTTGAAATTGTTCTCGAGTTGGCTGACCAGCGCTGGCAAATCTTTCACTGTACTGGCGGAAGTTAATGATCTCAGTCAGCGCCGGGTCTGGATCTTCAATAGCTAAGGATACTGACGAAAAAAATGAGAGGGATATAACCCCAACTAGTAGCTTTTTCATTATTACTCCATATTAAGCAAAATCAGAATTGGGTAGCTGGATTATATAAATCCGATAACAGCAGATACTATATCAAATGGCTGAGTAATAACCCAAAAATGAGGCACTCCACAGGCATGGAAGAAGAAATACTAAAGCGCTGGCGGCACCAACACTCTTTTGGTCAGGACCAGAAACGCCCTGGTGAATTCAGAACCTTGCTAGTAATCACCATAACCGCAAGCATGATGATAGTTGAGATTGCCGCTGGGATCGCCTTTGGCTCAATGGCTCTTTTAGCAGATGGATTACATATGGGGAGCCATGCCGTTGCCCTGAGTATCAATGCATTTGCCTACGTTTATGCCCGTAGCCATGCTCACAATGAACGTTACAGTTTTGGCACTGGAAAAGTAAATACACTAGGAGGGTATACCGGCGCAATCTTGCTAGCAGTATTCGCCACTATGATGGCTTTTGAAAGCATTACGCGCTTGATTGAACCTGTAGAAATTGCTTTTAATCAAGCTATTTTTGTAGCTGTAGTTGGCCTGGTTGTTAATGGCGCATCGGTATTGATTCTAGGTATGGATCATGGCCATCATGATCACCATCATCATGATCATGATCATGATCATAATTTGAAATCAGCCTACCTGCATGTCTTAGCCGATGCGCTCACGTCATTTTTAGCCATATTCGCGCTTCTGATAGGAAAGTATTTTGGTGCAATCTGGATGGACCCATTAATGGGGATTGTCGGTGCAATTCTGGTAGCGAGATGGTCTTTCGGTTTATTGAAAACAACCAGCACAATAATTCTTGACGAACAGGCATCAGCAGACACATGTAATAGCATTCAGCTTGCTATCGAATCTGAAGAAAGCAGTAGAATTGTTGACCTTCATGTTTGGACTATCGGTCCTGACATCTATTCAGCGGTGATTTCAATCGTTTCCAACAATCCACAACAACCAGCCTACTACAAATCCAGAATCGCAGAACTTATTGAGTTGCAGCATGTTAGCGTCGAAGTGAATGCTTATGATGAGCAGCGTTCATGTCTTGATTAATTTATTATGAGTCTAGGAAGTTTCTCACTCTATTTAAGAATGCCGCCCGACACTAAGGTTTCTGAATTAGATTTACGCCAAGATCAAGTAGGAAATCAATTTCATTTTGGCTATACGTGTTTGCAAGACTCGAATATCCCTCAAAATTTTTTTTGACTGGGCACGGAGCGCTCACCCTTTGGCAACTTAATTCAATGCAGCCGGGTCACTTGCATCTCACTTAAATCATGCGTTACAGCGAATTGAATTAAGTAGAATTCACAGAACAGCTCGTTTTCCAAAGAAGTTAATGCGTATGCCTTATCTTCCCAAACGATTCAAAACGCCAAACCCCGATCTAACCTCCCCATTTCAGAAAGTTCAAAAATTCTCGACGGTTCTTTGGACCATAGGTGAGAAAGTTAGGTTGCGGATCTTCCTGATAGGCTAATTTCTCCTTGGTTACTAAATCTGTGGACGTTAAAGCCCGAATTTCTACTTCATCAATACCGTAAGGAACCGAAGCATTTAATCCAAATACCTTGCGCCTAAGTTCTGAGGTTATCTCGGTGTAGCCATAGCGATCCCTAAACTCTTCAGAAATCTGAAAGGTTCTAAACGCTTGAATCTGATCTTGAGGAGATCCATACCAGATAGAGTCTGTTCCCCAAAGTACATTATCTTCGCCGCAGTATTTTAAAAGCTTGCCAAGTGCGTGAGCCGCATTATCTGGGTCACGCATTAAGAAGCGCCAAGTACTTCCTAATTCCGCAAAGACATTAGCATTTGGCCTAACTTCGTTATCTACAAGTGACTGAATCAGGGTATCAATTCCATCACGACCAGAACCATCTACAAATTCTTGCTCTTGATTACCACCAACGAAACTTGAGTGATAAACCAGGAAATTCATGTCCGGAAACATTTTAGCAACAATTCCAATATCACTAGACTGGCTATGCTCATAGGATTGAGGTCCGAAAGGCAAACCTTTGTGAACACATATATTTTTTACACCTAATCTCTGAGCACGTTCAATCATTGCAACACCAGGATCATCGTGCAGAAAAAAACCAATACCGCCGGGGCCATATTGGGTATAGGTTTTAAAGGCAGAAATATCCCAGTTTTCTGCCAGCTCATCCATACCTTCTAAATCACCTTCTTGATTTGGATTTACCCGGCCATGAATCATCAATCGCTTACTTCCGCCCAGTTCAGCAACGATCTGACGAGTTTTGTCCGCATCTTCAATGGTTACTGGTTCATTTTCCCGGGTAGAGGGAACAAAGGACAACACCATTATGTCCGTATCACTGTCGAGAAAAATATCTTTTATGAATTCACTCTCAGAAAGGCAATTAAGGTAGCCGCGATCATCACCTGTTGCTCCAGCTTCACAACTGGCTTTGTCCATGCCAGCATAGGGTCTGGAACTGGGCGGGATGCGACCCAGCCAATCTCCTTCCGGGTTTACATAGTGCCCCTGAACATCAAAAATAAATTCACCTCCACTAACTTCCGCGTTTGCGGAATCATTGTCCAAAGCACTTTCATCACGGACATCGTAAAAGCTGCCAGTGTGACCGTGATATGCATTTGCCTGATTTATTGCCAATAAAGTGCTTGCTGCTCCGCAGCTCGACACTAAAAATTGTCGACGAGACTGACCTTTGCGCTTGGAATAATCCGTCGCCAGTTCCAGAGCTCGTTTGTTACCCTGCTGACTACGTTCTGAAATGGGTATAGGTTCGTACTCTCCATTTGAAGTACTATCGATTTTAATAGGTAGCCTAAGGCCGTCTTTATCTAATAAATCTTTTATTGTCATTTACATTGCCCCTGAGATTTTTTTCTTTTGAACTTACATGCCTCACACCAATAATTTCTGTTCTACTAATTCGATGGGCTTAGCTCAAGCTTTTCATAAAGAACACTTTCTATCTTGTTGCGCGAATAAAACGCAGGAAAAACTTTATCGTTTGCCCAAAGTTCAAATAAATTCTCATACAAAGGACTGTCTGGATCCCCAACCTGTCCTGGAGTATTCATTCCTAACGTATTATCCCAGTCACGAGTATCTATAAAGATTCGAAAGGATGCACCTGACGTTTGATTATCGCCACTGCCAGTATTCCCTAATGTAAATCCATTACCTCCTCGTGGTAGAGGACCGACGTTTAATCGTTGCTGAAGCTCATCGTTTAGCGCCGGACTAAGGGGGTGACGAATAAGTGCATGTTTATAATCCTCCTGTCCATACACCCAATTCTCAATATTCGGTCCAAGTTTTTCTCTTAAGGTTGCAATACCTTGGCTTAAGGTGTGAATCAAGAACTCGTCACGCCCCTGAATCGGATCCACACCAAAATCCCCATCTGGCGCCAGCAGCATATCGATTGTGGTTTTCATACCAACGCTCAAATAACTCTGGGCAATTTCCGGTACCTTTAATGCTTCGATGTTATCTAACAATTGGCGTTCGAAAGCGACATAGATACCTGCCTCAATGGAATCCTTATTCAATACGAAATCCCAATTAAGCAGCATCTGTCTTGCTTGCTCTACCTGCGGATCTTGCGCTTCCAGGCTTTTAAAGAAAGGCATAAGCGAACGCGCTGGTATAGACAGGTAGTCATGTTGCAATTCAATCATGTCGGTCATGTTAAATTTTCGACCAGACCCTAACACTTCACTACCGCGCGCCCAGCGAAACGGATCAGTCCAGGTAAAACCGATAGCATCAAGGTAAGGATAATTAGGCGGCGTGTAGTTACTATTGGATGTTTCGATGAAACCTCGCGCTGGATTATATTCATTGGGCTTAGCTTTTATAGGGAGATAACCATCCCACTCATATCGGCCATCGCCTGGAACGGGCACCATGCCGCTGAAATTACGGCGAATAGGAGCGATGCCTACCGCCTGCCAACCAATATTGCCTTCACGATCCGCCCAGATCATATTCTCCCCAGGGATATTGCTATAGTTCGACGCTTCACGAAACTCTTCCCAAGTTTGAGCTTGATCCATCCGTAATGAGGCTAGATAAGGTGCGCCACCTATCTCCATCCAAGCGGGCCGAACTGCATAAGCTAAATTATTTTCCGCATCTTCAAAACTTACTGGACCATGACGAGTGTATTTCAGTTCGAGCTCCACAGGCTCTGAACCTTTAACGTTAATTGTTTCAGAAATAACGCGCATTTCTTCCCAGTAGCCGTTGTAACGATATTGATTTGAGTTCAAGGGGTTAGTTTCATAAACATAAAGATCTTCCCCATCGGTATTAAATACGGTTAGACCCCAGGCGCCGAATTCGTTATGGCCAATCGAAATGCCAGGAATTTCAGGCTCACCACCTCCGATGACATTCCAGCCTGGACCCACTAAATGCGACCAATAACGCAGTGACGGTATAGCCTGGCTACGATGCGGGTCGTTAATCATCATGGGCCAACCATCTTGCGTTAATTCGCCACTGACTACCCAGTTGTTACTACCAATATCATCGATGCTGCGTTTTTGAAGTTCTTTCTCTTCCTCATTCATAACTGAGGCAATGCTTTCGAAAGCTATTTCTGAATTACGAAACTCTGCCAAAACAATATCATCAGGCTCAAATCGGATCGGCCGCCGATAGCTGGTGTACAAATGCAGAACATCATTGCTAACTAATGAGTCACAATTAACTAATGGGTCTAAAGTGAGAATCGGGTCATGCGGATGAAAATAACGAAGCTCACGAACTTTCTCCTCGCCGATTGTGCAAACCGCCCGACCAGTGTTTAGCTCAAGTCCAATATTTCCGAGTAATCCCTGATGTCGGGAAATCACAACCTCTGGCGTCCAGAGCTTCGGTTCAATACCCAACAAGCGAAATGGCAAAGGTAAATCGTCTGGAGCTGTCAAAGCTTCTTTGATATAGGCATTAACACCAGCGACGAAGGCAGTGATGATTTCCACGCCGTTGGGGTGGTAGTGATTCATCTCCTGGGTCATGTCGCCACGAAACTTAAATAAACGCGTACCATGATCTCTGTCGATAGCCCGCGGGCCCAAAATCTCCGCGGCAGTGCCGGTTGCCTGTGCCCGCCAAATTTCAAATTGAAATAGCCTGTCACGGGCAGCACTGTACCCTTGGGCAAAAAACAAATCATGCTCCGTTTGAGCATAAATATGAGAAATACCCCACCGATCCTTAAGTATCTCCACGGATTGTTCGAGTCCCTCTAGGGAAATTCTGGACGTGGTTTGGGCTAAAGTCACATTGCAGGCGATTAGAGTAAGGATAGAGACTAGAATCTTGCGTATGGCAGCGGTCATTGTGCGGTCCTTTTTCTTATTCACTACTTTCGATGGCTCTGGAAAGTTCCCAACTATACCCTAGAAAAGTCGATCCGAGCTATGGCTGAAGCCCCGATAGCCGGGACCAATCAAGAAACAGGGCTACCCCAAAAATGGAAAATCTTTAGTAGCAAGAAGCGCATACGAAGCAAAATGCCTACTCTGCTAATTCCGTTAAGAGTTGCAATGCAAATTGCGCTTTGTCTTCTGGTACAAAAACATGATCATGGTAGTAGGCCGCTACAACGTTAGCTGGAATACCATTGCTTGCCAGTTTATTTGCTACTGCTGCAGTAAATCCAACCGCATCAATACTAGAGTGGACCGACAATGTAATTCCTTTTAATACAGAATCATATTTGATGTTAGCTTCGTCAGCATTTTGTTGAGAAGAAAGAAGGCTTAGTCCTTCTTCCTCCTGAAAACTGGCTATGGGAGCTAATTTTAATATGTCACTAAGGTCTCCATCAGTAATTGTACAAAACACAAAATTGCCATCCAGCAATTTCGGTTGCATTAACGTCAAAAGCTTTTCGAGATTCTTTTCTCCTGACACGCGCCAATCTTCCTTTTTTCCTTTGGTTTATTTCTAATCTATTTCTGCAGAAATTTCTTCATAAAAACCTGGAATACTTCTTTGCATAAACAAACCATTCTCTGCTTGTGTCCAACTAAGTCCCTCGTCAATAATTTCATCAGGTGCATCATCGGATTCCAGTCCATTTCGTATCAAACTAGTCATGCGCTCTCTCACTGCTTCCATTTGGTTTCGAAAACTCAACACGTCTCGTCTATTCATAACTGCACCATGACCGGGGATTGCAGTATCAAAATCGATTGCGAGAATATTATTCATAGTTCCCACCCACCCATGACTAGACCCGCCATTACCATAATCAATGAATGGTGCTGTTCCATGCAAGAGATCGCCTCCATGGACAGTTTTTAAATCTGGGAAATACACCACAGAATCACCATTAGTGTGACCTCTACCCAAGTGATAGACCTGAACCTCCACCCCTCCCAGGAAAACAGAAGTCTCACCGCTGTAAACAATTCGCGGCAACCCATCCTGATTTCCACGTATCATATTTTCGCGTGCGTTTTTATGCGCAATGACTTCAGCAATAGGTAAAAAACCAGCATTGCTTCCCGAATGATCGCCATGATGATGTGTGTTAATGACATAGCGCACCGGTAAGTCGCTCACGGAAGCAACAAGAGATTGAATTTCATCAAAGTCCTGGGGAAATTTATCATCAATCAGAATTACACCCTCCGAAGTTATCCTGACACCAATATTCCCACCGGGCCCAGTAATCATGTGTAGGCCACCTTTTACCTCCGCAATGCTGAGTCTGTTTTGCGCGTTAGAGTGAGAAGTAAATAATGCTAAAGCAGTCACCATTGTGACAACAAAACAAGATTGAGTAATTTTCTGCAAAAATCTATTTTTTTTTATCAGACTCATATTAGTCCATCCAATGCTAGTCAATCATTAATGAAAGAAATCGAAAGGCATAGATCAGCTCAACATTTCTGTTGGTTCTCATCTTCGATCTGTGAGATTTTATTCAGTTACCTTAATTTCCCCTTGAGCCAACGCACTACTTAACCTTGAAATCACGAATTTGTATAGAAAGTAGGTTCACTTATGGCCAACCTGTTTATAGCTTCTATTGATTTCAGTACGCCACTGATTCTGAGAAACTGTACATAATTATGACGCCCGCAATGATCAAGAGAATTCCAATAATTGCAGCCATGTCGAGTTTTTGATCAAAAATAATCCATCCTAGGATCGTGATTAGCGCAACTCCAACGCCTGACCAGATGGCATATGCCATCCCAACAGGAATGGTTCGTAACGTTAATGAAAGAAAGAAAAACGCCGAACTGTAGCCCAGTGCTACAATTATTGATGGCACTAGCACTGTAAACCCTTCGCTGGCCTTTAATCCAGAAGTAGCAATAACCTCAGACACGATCGCTATCGATAAAAATATCCAATTCTTCATAAGTTTTCTCTAAGCATATTATTTATATCCAGGCAAACTGATGCACTTTTATATTGTCCTAATCGAAATCGTTGAATTTTTTGAGTTTGCGTTTACGAAATAGGTACCATTTTGCGAATCTTGCCATCGCCTTTGGTGAGGAAATACAGTTCTCCCTGCGAATCGATACCAAGTCTAAGGCCAGCACGGTTTCCCCTAGAATAAGTATTAGGAAAACCTAATGCGTCTGCGATATTTCTTTCGACCCCAAAAAATTCTATTCGCAGTTCTAGAATCGTAGCTGGATTATCTGCTTCCAAGTTGGTCGTATCGATATAAAAAACACGGCCAGTCACCATATCAGTAAAAACGAATTTGCCTTGCAGCTCAGGTATTGAAGTTCCCCGGTATACAAAACCGCTACTAATGGCATTACCTTCGTCGTGGTCAAATTGAGCTACCGGGTAGTTAAATTCTTGTTCATCCTTAGGTCTTGGATACACTGGATTGGGCCTAACATCACCGATTCCGAACGCAGTCGCAAAAGTTCCCTCTCTTACCCGCCAGCCATAATTAGCTCCAGCTACACCAATATTAATTTCTTCTATTTGGGTTTGGCCTATGTCGCAGATGTACATCGTGCCGTCTCTATCAAAAGAGAATGCTTGTGCGTGGCGCAGCCCGTAGGCCCAAATTTCTGGGGCAAAGCCAGCAACTCCCACAAATGGATTATCTGTCGGAATACCATAAGCCGCATTACCTACTCCACCCAAAGGATCTATCCGTAAAATACTGGACATAGGTTCTGTTGTAGACTGGCCATACTCATAAGGGTCGTTAGCCCCACCGCCGTCACCGAAACTTGCATAGAGCATACCGTAATCAGCGTCCCCAGGATTGGCTGCTGGGTTAAATGCTATAGTCCCAATGTTGTGGTTCTGATCGAACTGACCCATTCGAAAAATTTCGCGGGACGTGCCAGAAAATGTATTGGATATAGGGTCACTGCTAGTCCATTCAAGAATTACACTTTCATGATTATCCGCAGCGTTATCTAGATAATTTGCGACACCCGCATCTGAAGGAGAACTAGACGCAGTATAAAATTTTCCAAAACCCGCACGGCCAGCTTGGGCGAAGTCAGGATGAAAAGCGACTCCAGCTACTCCCGTTTCATTGGGGAAAGTTGAGTCACTAAAATCAATGTCTTCATTACGCATATCGAGATAGATTGTAGGGTTAATGCCATTTTCATCAGTGAGGTAAATAGGCCCTCGCAGGTCATTTATAACTAAGCGGCCAGATCCATCCGGAAGAGGCATCATATATTGTATACGCGCATAAGCGCCGTTAGTTTGACGAGGCATAGCAGAATCTTCAGTGCGTGGGACTTGAACAAAGTCTTCGAGCGTAACGCTAATATCGCCTTTCTGTATTTGCTCCGGTATTGGGTCCGCGAGCGGATCTGGCCGCGATTCTGCTGCCATTAAAGGCAGAGTTAATGCCAATCCAGTGATTAAAACAGAAAGAGTCGATTTCATGATTGGGTTCCGTTTGCTAAATTAGTATCTGATAACACTGACAAATAGCATGCTACTGTCAAGATCCTTACTTAATTTGAAGTTAATGCGTACATTATAGGAATAGAGAGCACAAAAAAAGATGTCTGACTCAAGCTATCAAACACTTCATTATGAAGTGAAAGAACACACTGCAGAAATCATCCTTAATCGCCCACCGGCAAACTTGATAGATCGCGACATGACTCTGGAGTATCACCATGCTCTCAGCACGGCGGATGCCGACCCTGAAGTTAGAGTTATCGTGTTGGCTGGCAATGGCAACGGCTTGTCCGGAGGGGTGGATTTAAAATATGTAGAGAGGTTTAACTCGAGTGATATGAAAAAGTTCCTAGAGTTGTTCTACATTGAAACAATAGCGATTGTTCGCGGTTTATCCAAACCAATAATTGCCGCAGTACACGGCTATGCTAGAGAAGGCGCATGCACACTAGCATTTGCTTGTGACATAATCATTGCCGCTGATGATGCTGACTTCGGCTATCCAGGTGTACCAAACTTAGCCGCTCCTCCTGGCATGCATGTCTGGATACTGCAGCGATTAATCGGGCGCATGAAAGCTGCAGAACTTATCTTCACTGGAAAATCTCTAGGGGCTGCACAAGCTGAACGGATGGGGCTTATTACCAAAGTCGTGAGCGCAGGAAGTCTAATGTACGAGGCAGAAAAAATGTCTGCCAAGATTGCGGAAATGTCGCCTCTAGCCCTGAAGCGCACTCGAAAGTTGCTCTATGAAATGGAAGATATGAATTTCCAGCAGGTTCCAGAGGCCGCGGTAGAAGCTCTTTCCTCAGCCTTTGATAGTGAAGATAGCCAGGAGGCTCGAAAAGCTTATATTGAGAAAAGAAAACCTGTCTGGACTGGCAGATGAATAAACAAATTTATTACTAAATAATTGATATTATTATATATTATTTCTAGTTTGAGCTATATCAATCTCAGGAGTAGACTAGCCCTAATAACGATTCTGGCGTTCCAAAGGGTTCCAGAATTAGTTGAAATCACTTTTGAATGGAGTAGTCAGAGTGGTAACAAGCAAAAATTTCATAAAAGATGCACTTAATGCGCGGATCAAAAGATTTATGAGATCCATTTACTCGTTAGGCACTATTGCTTTCATGCTAAGCAGTTGTTCCTTTCGGGGCGTCTATCTCTATGAAAGTTCAGACCAAGGCACGCCACTAAACGGCGGCGAGCATAGAAATTTCCATTTTTTTACGAAAGATCCAAACTACGATACTGGAATCAATTTACAATCTGGCGCTAACTACTCATTAGACATCACTATCTTAAGCTACTGGATTGATAGTTATATTGAGAAAAATGAGGATCAAGAATCTTTAGATGAACGTGGCTTCGCTAACAGTGTTATGCCGTATGAGTTTCTTGGCTTAACTCGGCGTTCAAAAGAGCATCGCTGGTTCGAGCTCATGTTGTATCAATCTCGCTGCAGTCGCGAAAGTCTTCGTGGGATTAGTGAGTTAAACGTCAATGGAGAAAATGGAAGTTATAATTTTACCGCAGCTTGTGACGGCGAACTCACCCTGTTTGTTAACGACAGTCATGGTTTTTATGGCAACAACGTAGGCTACGCTAATATTACACTGTCGCGGGTAAACTGATTGCCGTCACCTTCGCAAGAGGTGACAGATGCATACAGTAAATCAGATTTTAAGCCAGAAACAGACTAACGAGATCTGGTCAATCGGTCCCGACGCGAGCGTATTAGAAGCGATTCAAACCATGGCGGACAAACGCGCAGGTGCTTTAATCGTTCTTCGAGGGCCAGAACTAGTAGGCATAATCTCGGAACGTGATTACGCCAGGGAAGTCATCCTCAAAGGCAGAAAATCCCACGACACTTCTGTAGCCGAAATAATGAGCTCAAAAGTAGTTACGGTTTCTTCCTCAGAAAGTGTCAGATCATCTTTAGCTTTAATGACCGACAATCACATTCGCCACCTGCCGATCGTTGATGATGGGCGTGTAATGGGGGTAGTGTCAATTGGCGACCTGGTCAGAGATATTATTAGTGACCAACAATCTACTATTGAACAATTGGAAAGCTATATCAGGGGTTAACAGCCTCCACCGCTGTCTCTTCCACTTGGAATCCGCTGGCTGCATTCCGCTTAAAAGTTAGCCGGCGATTAATGCAGAGCGGTTTTTCATCCTCTATGTGGCTAACATAAAGGATACTCGTCGTAAATTGTTCAGCAATTTTATCCAATATATCTAGTATTAATATACGATGAAATTCATCGAGACCAACACAGGGCTCATCAAGGATAAGAATTTGTGGCTGCTTCACCATCGCTCGCGCTAACAGAACCAACCTTTGTTGCCCAAAGGAAATTTCGTGATAAAAATATTTTGCTAAATCCAAGATCTGCAGCGCATTTAACCAGCTTTTTGCAATATCAGTTTCTTGAGTGCCACTATCATCGTAGAGTCCAACAGAATCAAAGAATCCAGAAACTACAACATCTAGCACCTTCCAACCTTTCGCATACTTGTTATGTAATTCATTAGAGACAATTCCAAATTTCGCCTTAACTTCCCAGATGGTTTCGCCGCTACCTTTTTTACGCCCGAATAGTATTACGTCCTGACCATAGGCCTTATGATTGTCGCCATCTATTAGACTAAGGAGCGTTGATTTGCCGCAGCCATTAGGTCCTTCGATTAATACATGCTGGCCAGGATGCATTATCCAGCTAAAGTTTTCTAACACTGAATGCTCACCATAAGCGGCATTAACAGAATTGAGTTCTATAAGCGGTTTGCCCGAGTCTGTTTGATATTTATCAAAAAGCGATTGATTTTGTGGAAGCCTGTCCAACAAGACTGGTTTCTTATTTTTTACCTTTTCGAACGCTGCACCATTCTCAATAACCTCCCTTTTACCTTTTTCCAACAACCGGAGCCCATCCAGAAGAGCAATATGATTAACCCCCGACAGAATATCTCTAGCTCGGCGACAAAGTTGGATACTGGAAAATCCCGAATGGAGAAACTTCTCGATACAAATCTTGATTTTCACTTGAGAATCTAAATCAATACTTTCCATAGGATCATCAAGGATTAACAGCTGCGCCACCCCAGGGCGGTATCCATAAAGAGCGCGAGCAATTAACGCCTTCCTAATTTGCCCAGACGAGAGAAAACGAATACCTCTCTCTACTAAGGCGCTTAAATCTAGTTCAGTGACAAGCTGCTCAAATAATACGTTATCAGCATGAAGTGTTGATCTGGAGCTCTGTATTAATTCCCAAACGAGTGTGCCAGAATCTTCCGCGTCTGCGCTGTACTCGCTGACGTCCAAGCGATTATCTCGCTGCCAGAGTTTTTGCTGCTCTTCAAAAGAAACTATATGGATATCACGACTGGGTTGGAATCCTTCAGCGTATTGAACATATTTGCCCGACTCAATACGCTTGGACGCGAGCAAACTAGCAAGCACAGACTTCCCGGCACCATTGGGGCCGAAGAAACACCAATGCTGACCTTGTTCTACCACCAATTCATCGATGCGCAGAACTTTGTGTAAACCCAGGCGGCAGATCGCATTGTTAACTCTAAGCAATTCAGTCATTTTTCAAAGAATTAATTTCCTTAACTTAAAAAAAATGTTTCCGTAATCTTTGTAGCCAAGCAAAGCTGATATAGTTCGTTCATCGCTAGCTTTTGAATTTCATCGAAGTCTTGCCATCTTTATTATATCCGCGCACCAAAATGCTTATTAGAAAAAATGCTTTATCATAGAGCCGCAGGATTTACCGACAGCCTTATCTATCAAAAAAGTACTCAACCCAAAATCAACGCGGAATAATTCATTCCTAATGAAAGGATTAAACCTTAATACTTGAAAGCAGATTTTCTTGTGTCGTTTATATTCGCGATTAAGGTCTATTACCCAGAGCACGCTGCATCACTTCATGTTGAATAGCCATCATATGCCCAATAGATCTGCGCCAGTATTCAGAATTGTGGCGACCACTGCTTTGCATAAAATCAAATGGAACATCGTTTATCATTAAAAGTTGAGCCATTTCCCTCGCATCAGAAATTAAGCCATCTTCTGTACCTGAATCGATATAAATATGAGGCATCTGACTCTTTGGGACTGAATAAATAATTTCAAATGGATCGTAGGCCTTAGCCTGATCTTCTGTTACAAACGCGGTCCCCCTGGGTGTACGTTCGTCTTGAGTAGAAAAGTTATCAATACTAATAATGCCAGATATAAACAAATCAGCTTCAGCTAATCGAGCTTCATCTTCGAGGCTTCGCTCCCGATTCTGAGCCTGAGGCGCCAAACCTAAAGCGATTGCTGAACCACTGCTTCGAGCATAGCTCAAGGCACCAGAGGTTGATCCAATTGAAACAAACATCTCGGGGTGTCGCAATCCGAGTGCGAAAGCGCCAAAACCTCCCATAGACAGGCCGGATATTGCTCGTCCTTCTCGACGCGCCTCGGTACGAAAGTTTTTATCAACATAACCAATCACATCCTCAATAATATGGTCTTCCCAGTTATTAGTCTGGCCAACTTCATTTTGTGCAAAATTCACAAACCAACTGTTACCTCCGTCGGGTAATACCAGAATTAAATTGTCTAGATTGCGGGAGTAGAAAGCACCAGGAAGGTTGCGCGCCCACACGGTATAGTTCTGCATATAGCCATGCAATAGATAAAGAACTGAGTAACGCTTCTCGCTTTCCCAATAGTCTGCAGGAAAAACAATGTCGAATTTCATCATCCGATTGACTGCCGGGCTAAAAAATTCGACTGTTTCAAGGCCCGGCGGTAGTGGCGCCTGAATTGTTTGTAAAGATTGACTTTGTGCCGCCGCTGCACAAATAAACACCAAACAAAAACTTGAAACCAAGGCTAGTTTACTAGGGAAGACCTTCATAATTTACTTAATTTATAGTTCATATAATCGTATTTATATCATTTTTTATACTTGGGTTCCCCAGCTACTATGACTGAAAGGTCGATGCTATAGTTGGTTATAACTATATTGTGATAGCTAAACTTGATGCCATATAAAAGCAAAATTTTATGGATATTCTGCAGTCTCCATTGGACAGCAGTATCGGGCTTTGCAGAAAATAACGGCGAACAGCTCTTTCTGGAAAATTGCGCTGAATGCCATCAGGTCGATGGCAAAGGAATTCCCAATATTTATCCAGCTCTAGCTGGAAACGAACTCGTCCAAGCAAGTGGTGAGGACGTAGCTCTAGTGTTAATTATAGGAAGAGGAGAGATGCCCTCCTTTGATGGCGCCATTTCCAGCGAGGAAATGGCATCTATTATTAACTATGTACGCAATTCCTTTGGCAATAAAGGCGAGTCAATTACGGGCAAATCAATTGAATCTTTGCAATAAAAAAGAGAAGCCAAAGCTAACCCCGCACTTTTAAATCTCCCTCTATAATCAGCGAGCCCTATGACATTTATGTAATTGAGCTGCTATGCTTATCCACACTGCTAGATAGAAGAATTTTTAGAGAATCAAAATGTTTAGACCTGCCGTTCTGTTGTTAACATTATTTGCATCATCACTGGCTTTAGCACAAGAGGGTGAACGAACTGCTGTACTCGAGGCTATTCAGAAATTTTTTACTTCTATAGAGACCCGCGACCGAGGTTTGCTGGAATCGATTTTAGTGCCTGGCTCGTTGAATATTTCAGTAAGAGAACTAGACAATGGTGATGCCAGCTTTAATGTTAGGAGCTATGAAGAAGTTATTGCTACTCTAACTCGACCCGGCCGACCGGCACTGGAACGCTCGTGGAATGAAACTGTTTTAATCCAAGGTTTTATAGCAATCGTATGGACGCCCTATGATTTCCATATAGATGGAGAATTTAGTCATTGCGGCGTAGATTCATTTCAATTAATTAAACAAGACAACCAGTGGCTTATCAGCAACTCAAGCTGGACTCTTGAAACTAAAAACTGCCCAACTAGTCCTTTAGGTGCTATCAATTAGAAAATTCGAAGCATAAGCAAAGAGTTAAATTGACTAGTGCAGTCCAACCCTCAAAGATTTTTAGATTTCACCACCAACATTTTTTCTATTTGCATATCGTCATAAGTGTAGGGAATACCACCCACTCCATAACCAGATTGCCTTAGCCCAGTGAATGGCATCCAATCTACTCGAAACGCTGTGTGGTCATTTACCATAACTGCCGAGGCATTGAGGTGTCGATAGGCATACATTGCCTTATCGATGTCTTGCGTCATAACCGAAGCCTGGAAAGAAAAAGGTACATCGTTAGCCATATTAATGGCCTCTTCCATGTTCTTACAACTAAACACCGAGACTACAGGTCCGAAAACCTCATTCTTACTCAAACTTACATCAGTAGGCGGATTTAATAGCACCGTTGGCTTGTAAAGTGCTGCAGAAATTTTCTCACCGCCTGTAACAAGCTCCGCACCCGCTGCGACTGCCTCTTCAACCCACTTTTCTACACGATCTGTTTCCTCGTGACGAATCATCGGCCCAACTTCAGTAGCAGGATCAGCCGGGTTACCTACTATTAAAGTATCCGCCATTTCACTTAATTTTTTGGCTATTGTTTCGGCAATTGATTGGTGGGCAAAAATTCGCTGGACCGAAACACACACTTGCCCAGCATGGTAGAAACCGCCTTTGGCAAGTAACGGCAACATCGCATCAAGATCTGCATCTTCCGCAACTATCACAGGTGCTGCACCACCATGCTCCAAAGCACAGCGTGTTCCCGGAGCCAATTTACTCTTTAACATCCAACCGACTTTGCCACTGCCAATAAAACTGAAAAATGCAATGCGGGGGTCAGTCACCATGTTAGTTGCAGTGACATTGCTGGTTACCGCTACGGCTTGTGCGTATTCGGCTGGCAATCCTGCTTCTCGTAATAATTCAACAAATTTAAAACAGGACAAAGCTGTGTCGCTAGCTGGTTTAACGATAACGGGGCAACCGCTGGCAACAGCCGGACCGACCTGATGAACGATTAGGTTCAAAGGATGATTAAAAGCACTTACTGCCATGACTGGCCCAATCGGCTCCTTGCTTGTCATTGCTAAGCGATTCGATGACGCAGGATTTATGCCCATCGGAATTTCAGTGCCATGCTCCGAGCGCACACATTCAATACAATTCTTCATACCATCTATAGCTCGAGCAACTTCCACTTGAGAATCAGTAAATGGTTTGCCACCCTCGCTTAAAGCAAGATTCACAAGCTCATCAAACTGCGCTTGCATTAACTCCGCCGTCTTCTCCAAGACTTCTACTCGCTCATGAACCGGCAGCCATCGGGAGCGATCATTGAATAGTTCAGAAGCATTATTTAACGCGCGGTCGGCGCCCTCCTCATCAATTCTCTCTACAGATCCGACAACCGCACCATCATAGGGCGAAGTAATTTCAACGACGTCGGCAGCACTTGCTCCAGGAACCATGACTTTAAATTCATTCAAAGCAGCAATCCTTCTTTTACTAAAACGTTTAGATCAAATAGAAAAGACTAAGCGGGAATAAAATGATTCATTCCCTCAACGCTTTTAACAGTGCCAGATCTCCCTATTTGTTCTGATTTGGTCATACTTAATAACAGATCAATATCTGTGGGGGTATTAGCTATGAATCGCTGATTAGTATCTGCGAGACGCCCAATGACAATACCTTTTTCTGGAATACCACGGGCAAAACACACAGTATACGTTTCTATGGTAGCAGCGCCATTCGGTGTTTCGATGAATTCTGGGCTAGCCAGAGCATCTATTTCGCCTTGATAAGCACTAGGCTTTTCTCGCTCCCATTTGCCCTCAACTGGTTTCGCGGAATAAATTCCTGTCGCATGTTTAGAAAGATAACCACCGTTCGCTGTGACACAGCCATAATGTCTGGGGTTAGTTCTTAATTTAGGCAGCATCGTGGCAATAGCATGCATTGAATAATTGTTGCCCGGACCACCAAAGAAAGGTAAACCGCCTGTCACCGTTAAGCCTCTTGGATCATCATAGGCTAAACCGAGTTCTTCACATGCCAACTCTACTGCTGAAGGAAAACAGGAATAGAAATCGAAGTAATTGATGTCATCTAAGCTAATACCAGCCATGGCAAAGGCATGTTTACAGTTAACTCCAATCGCCGGAGCAGAATAGTAATTAACCCGATCCATCACCATAAGTTTTTCATTAGCCTCCGCGCAACCATGGAGGAAGACCCATTTCGCCGGATCTATCCCCAAATCCCTCGCCTTTCCAACAGAAGTCATAATCACTGCAGCGCCTTGATTCACTGCGTCCATAGCATTCATCCATTTTGGATAGGGAAAACTGATAAACCTGTTTTCTTTTGTAACTGTGGCAAGTTGTGTCGCTGTACGAGCAGTGCCATAAAAAGAATAAGGGTTGGCCGCGGCTACCCGAGAAAAATTTTCGAACACCGACCCCATCTGCATCATATGCTCTTCAATATCCAAGCCTTTGTGATGTCTGAATGCATTCTCAAACAAAGGGTAAGTCTGGATAGGTATGCCTACTCCATGAGCGAATTCATGGGGTGTCATTAACTTCTCACCTAGCCCTCTGTCCTCCTGGGACCCTTCAAACTCTTCTTTCCAGTCGAGCATAATGTCATTACGCATAGCCGTTTGGGCGGTCTTTATTGCTTCTGAACCGGCAAGTAGGACTGTTTTAACTTCGCCTGCAGCAATGCGTTCCGCCATTTCATTAATGTATTTTTGAGGTGTATTCCCACCAACATTGCCATAAATTGCATTAACTGGATTTGCACCTATACGCTGTGCGACTGCTCGCGGTGGGTTTTCTGCACGGCCAAAAGGAATCTGTAATCGAGGCCGATTGGTGGAGTCAGGAAAAATTCGAATGGAAACTACAGTATCAATCTCAGCTGCGATAGTTTCACCTATTCCTGTGTCGACAAGTGCAGCTTTAGCTGCTTCCGCAGCAATGCCCAAAGGAGGCTGTGCCTGTTCGGGCAAAAACTCTTTTTCCGTAAATTGACCTCCCCCGACCAGTATAGGAGTTGATTCTTCCACTACGTATTCCTTAAAAATTAGAGATTAAGAATGAGAATTATACTCATTGGTTTGTCGAACTTCTTATTTGCTCATTGTTTAAATAGTTATCGCGCAAGATTTTCAGTAGAGGCTGCCTTAGGTTTTCTTGGCTGTAATCTTCTTTAAAGTAACTAGTATAAACTGCTACAAGATCAAGCCTCGGATTCACGATCAGCCCCTGACCTCCCCAACCACCTTTAATCATAAACCCATCATCATCTATATAGTCCCACTGAGCAGCATTGTGACTGCCGTCGTCTCGAACAAGATTTGGATTTGGCTTTTCTAACAATTGATCAATAGTTTCCTCTGAAACTATTTGTTCTTCAGAGACAACAGAATAAGAAGGCGTAAATAACAAACCAAACCTAGCCATATCTCTCATATTAGAAAGGAAGCCTCCATGGGACAGGGGGATACCATAACGATACGCAAGAAACGAAGCATCGGATTCGGCACCAATTTTTCTCCACACCTCTCGCGTAAAAGTATCTTGAAAAGACTCTCCACTAATTTTCTCTATCAACCATGCCAATATGAATGTATTGACTCCAGAATATGAAAATTGCTGCCCTTGGTCGGCGTGTTTTGCTACTTCAAGGTTTTCAAGAAAATCATAAGGGTTATCAGGAGCGCCTTCCTCGCGATAACCATCTCCTATCGCCATAGAATATTGGTAATAACAGGATTGCCTATCAGTGTATTCATCTTGACAATCCAAACCTGTGGCCATATCGAGAATATTTCGTACGGATATGCCCGCAAAACCTGAAGCAGTGAGCTCGGGAATGTAGTGTTGAATCATTTCTTCCGTATCCACTAATCCCCGTTCTTCGAAGATTCTAATTAGTAGCGCCGGCATAACTTTCGCAACAGACCAGTAGATGGGCTTTTCATAGGCTTTCATGCGGGGATAAGACTCAAAAACTATTTTACCTTTATGCACAATTACCATGCCCAAGGTAGTGGTCGCATCACTACTGAGAAACCTATCAAAAGAGACTATTCCATTTCTGGTATCAACAGAAGTTTCAGCAATAGCGGGATCAAGTTCCGTCTTTAACTCACTAACTTGGCCTCCACGATAGACATTGACTGTTGGAAAAAGTTGATGGACATTCTTGTGCATCCAGGCCATTTGTTGGCCCGTGACAGTCCACCAGATATTATCCGTAGGCACTAACCTCTGCCTTTGTTGTGTCTCCAACCATTCAGCCGCTGCGATAAATTCTTCCGGCTCAGCACCGAATGCATGAAAACCATTAGAGAGAACCCCAATCAAAGAAAAGGTTGCAAGTAAGCCTCTATGAAGTCTAGAAATCATACCCATTCAAAAGCATCAAATAATAAGCTTAAGCATATACAGGATTGCTTTCCAGAAGAAGACTTAGACATTCTTATTTGATGTACATTATTAACAAAAGCCACAATAGAATAGCTAACTCAGCTGATGATAGACTAAGATTCTGTTTATCAATTAGCTAATTTCTAACGAAGTGAATTTTGGATACCGTTATGTCCTTAGATCCTCAAGCCAAGGCACTCCTGGACAGCGCTGAACAATCTGGCGCTTCACCATTTAATGCCTATCCTGCGGCGGAAGCTAGAGCGATTTATGACCAGGCTAGTGAATTAGTAAAAGGCACACCACCTAACCCATTTAGTATTGAAGAATTATCCATACCTGGTCTAGCTGGCAATATTCCTATTTGGATTTATCGCCCTAATGATAGTGAGAGCCTACCTTTACTTATCTACTTTCATGGTGGTGGCTACACCATAGGCTCATTAAAGAGTCACGATAATGTCTGTCGTGCTTTGTGTGTTAAGTCCGGCTGTATCGTGGCCTCTGTTGACTATCGCTTAGCGCCAGAGAATAAGTACCCGGCGGCTGTGGAAGATGCTTGGTCAGCAACAAAATGGCTTTCACAAAATACAGAATCAATCGGCGTTGATATAAAAAAGATAGCCATCGGCGGGGATAGCGCTGGAGGAAATTTGGCTGCAGTTGTATCGCTCTTAGCTAAGGAGTCAGGTAGTCCTCAAATTGCTTTTCAATTACTTATTTATCCCTGTACCGACATGACTTGCTCTTTCGACTCCCATAAAACCTTTGGTAAAGGCTATCGCCTTACCAATGAGCTTATAACTTGGTTTTATAACCACTATTTTTCTGCTGATGATGATATTAAACACTGGAAAGCTTCGCCTTTGAATGCCGACGATCTCTCTGGCCTACCACCCGCATTAGTTATTAGCGCAGGGTTTGACCCGCTGCAAGATGAAAATCGTGCTTATGCGGAAAAACTAATGCAGGCTGGTATAACTGTTAAACATTCTCATTACGAAGGCATGATCCATGGCTTCATCACTATGCCAGGAGCACTCGACAAAGCCAAAGAGGCCACAAATGAGTGTGCCGCCGAACTAAAACGGGCGTTTGAGTCATAGTCTGGCGGCCTATGCCATTTTTTATCAACTAAGTTGAAGCGTCAGCCTCAACCGAGGTAGAGATTCATTATGTCTATCAAGCTTTCATTTTTGATTCTATCTTCTTGTTCTGTGATATTTGCAAGTAGCGTGGTGTTAGCCCAGTGCAATAATACGCGAGCAGACGCCGAAATTGCGCGGGGAACAGTCTTTCTTGACGCAAATCAGAATTTACTAAAAGAGCCGGTTGAATTTGGTGTCGCTGGAGTGGTGGTATCAAACGGCTGCAATACTGTACTTACGGATAGCGCTGGCGACTACCAAATTAGTCTTGCCCCGACTGAAATATTATTTATATCTAAACCTGCAGACTACTCCACCCCTGTTGATGAGAACAATATCCCACAATTCTTCTATCGCCATTACCCTAATGGGACACCAAATGAGATTACTGGAACTTCAGTAGAATGGCTTTGGCCAGTAATTGAACCCACTGGGATCTTACCCGACTCAATAGATTTCCCACTATTTCCATCTACCATGGCTAACGAAAATTTTTTAGCCCATGGTTTTGCTGATACCCAAGCCCAGTACGGGACTGGTCAAGATATGGTGCGAGAAGAATTAGTGAATCCATTAATTGGGAACCCTTATGGCGTAAAATTTGGTCTAACAGTTGGGGATGTTGTGTTCGATAATTTAGATCTTTACGAGCGCCATAAAGCCATGATGGGTTTAATGGATATTCCACAGTGGTATTTACCCGGCAATCATGACATGAACTTTGAATCGCCGAATGGATATTTTGCTAATGAAACTTACAAAAAACATTTTGGCCCTACCTATTACTCCTTTGATTACGGTAATGTGCATTTCGTGATGCTCAATAATGTTGAGTATGCAGGCGAAGGCAAAGATTTCGGTCGTAGCGAATACCGTGGCTATATCAATCCAATTCAATTGCAATGGTTACAAAGTGATCTTAACCATATTCCACCAGAAAAATTGCTGGTGATCGCGAGCCACATTCCTTTAATTGCGGAAGCAAACGATGGCATCTCCGAACCAACGACAGGCCCGAATACAGAGAATTTCTCTGAATTACTCCAAATACTTGAGCCTTTTGAGCATATATATGGTTTAGCAGGGCATGACACCAGTAACAGCTTTAAGGTTGAAGTGAATCATAATCATGGCTGGACTGGCTCTCCCTGGATTGCCCATACGCTCGCTGAAGTTCGAGGCAGTGGTTGGGTTAGGGGTCCAAAAGATCTGCGAGGTGTGCGAGATGCAATGATGGAAGACGGCAATCCGAATGGGTTTTACGTACTTAAATTTAATAATACGAAGCTAACCCCAGAATTTATACCTTTTCCTTCTGGCCCAGACGGAACTAACAGAATGCGAATTATGTTAGATCCGACTATTGACCAAGCAGAAGGTGGCAGCATTCACCGCGGCTCTCTCTCAGATGATACCAAAATCGTAGTAAATTTATTTGATGGCGGGGTAAGAGATATGGTTTGGGCCTCACTTGATGGTGCCGCTGACCAACTAATGACTTATACAGTGAGAACCGACCCTTTTATTGAGTTGCTTTTTGAGGAGTTTCTTAACTCTGATGACGCTTACCCTACTCCAGATCGCTCATCTCATATCTGGGAACTACCTCTTCCTGCCGGTCTTAATATTGGGCTTCATCACATCGTTGTATCGAGTACAGATGAATTCGGTCAAACCCAGCAAGGTACATTTAGTTTTGAAATTACAAACGATTAATTACAATCTATGACAAAAGAATATGACTATATAATCGTTGGGGCTGGCACGGCAGGGTGTGTGCTTGCTAACAGACTTTCAGCAAACCCTCAGACCGAAGTGCTATTGTTAGAAGCAGGCGACAAGGATAATTATTTCTGGATTGATATCCCAGTTGGTTATCTGTACACCATTGGCAATACGCGAACTGACTGGTGCTATCAGACTGAACCTGATCCAGGGTTAAATGGCAGAACAATAGGTTATGCAAGAGGCAAAGTGTTAGGTGGCTGCTCCTCTATTAACGCGATGATTTATATGCGCGGCCAGAAAAGTGATTATGATCACTGGGCAGATTTGGGAAACCGGGGCTGGAGCTGGGACGAAGTCTTGCCAATTTTTAAAAAATCTGAAGATTACCAGCATGGCGCAGGGACGTTTCATGGAAGTGGCGGAGAGCTCAGAGTAGAAGAACGAAGAGTGAACTGGGAAATCCTTGACGCCTGGCGCGAAGCCGCAGAACAAAGTGGTATTCCAAAAATTGCTGAATTTAATCGCGGTGATAACTTTGGCAATGCCTATTTTCAAATGAATCAACGAAGAGGTAAGCGCTGGAGTGCAACCAAAGCTTATTTGCGCCCTGCTGCTAATCGCGGCAATCTAACTGTTCTGACTCATGCACACGTAGAACGGATCGAATTTTCGACCCATACGGGCCAATTGCAAGCTACCGGTATTCATGCACGAGTTGGAAATAATCCATCGCATTTATTCCATGCTCATCAAGAAGTGCTGCTAGCTGCAGGCGCTATTGGATCACCACAGCTACTGCAATTATCAGGAATTGGCTCAGGCAAACTATTGCAAGAGAAGGAAATAACAGTGCGCGCCGAATTAGCTGGCGTGGGTGAGAACCTGCATGACCACTTACAAGTCCGCAGCGTTTACGAAGTAAAAAACACAGTGACTCTGAACCAAAGGGCAAACTCCTTATTTGGAAAACTGGCCATGGGTGCCGAATACCTGTTCTTTAAGTCTGGTCCGCTGACCATGCCTCCGTCACAGTTGGGCGCATTTGCAAAGAGTGATCCTGATCAGCCGTCTGCAAATATAGAATGGCATGTACAACCACTGTCTTTGGATAAGTTTGGCGACCCATTACATACATTTAATGCGATAACACCCTCTGTATGTAACTTACGCCCAAGTAGTCGCGGGCATGTGCGAATAAAAACCAGCAATGCAGAAGACTACCCGGCGATTTCTCTAAATTATCTCTCTACTTCTGAAGATGAAACTGTAGCAGTGAGAGGGTTACAATTCACCAGAAAAATAATGGCTGCTAAAGCACTAGAACAATTCAAACCAAAAGAATTAAAACCAGGTTCAGACATTCAAACGGATGAACAACTGTTAAGCGCAGCAAGAGATCTAGGTACTACTATTTTTCATCCAGTGGGAACCTGTAAGATGGGTAATGATAATATGGCAGTGGTTAATGATCGACTGCAGGTTCATGGTATCAAAAATTTGAGAGTAATAGACGCTTCTGTAATGCCGCGCATAACCTCGGGCAACACGAATGCGCCAACGGTAATGATCGCAGAGAAAGGGGCAGAATTTATTTTAAAAAGCAAAAAGGAAAATTAAAACACTAAGTGGAGACACTTGGAAAAATTTCCCCATCCATATTTGAGTGTAAACGAAATCGACAATTTCACTCATAATGATATTGTATATAAAACGAAGGTCTCAAACTTACTAAAAGTAGCTCAAACTATGATTTTTTATTATGCATTAAAGACTGTTTCTGTGGCTTCTCAAATTGCTCTAGAAGAAGCAGGGGCAGATTACGACCTACATGAATTAGATTTTTCAACAACAGAACAGCAATCAAATGATTATTTAAATGTTAATCCCAAGGGCCGCGTACCTGCTCTCGCAACTAAACACGGGATAATCACCGAAACACCTGCGATTTTGGTTTACATCGCGCAAACATACCCCAAGGCAAAATTAGCTCCGCTAAATGATCACTTCCAGTTCGCCAAAATGCAGGCCTTTAACAATTACCTCAGCTCAACTGTTCATGTAAATCATGCGCATAAGATTAGAGGTAATAGATGGGTGGAAGATGAAGACAAAGTATCCCAAGCAGCAATGAAGGCAAAAGTGCCAAAAACCATGGCCGAATCTTTCACTTTAATCGAAAAGGAAATGTTTTCTGGCCCCTGGGTGCTGGGTGAAAACTTTAGTGTCTGTGATTGTTATGTGTTTTGTATTTCAACCTGGCTTGCTGGAGATAAAGTTAATATTGAAGATTTTCCAAAAATACACAAACACCACAAACGTATGCGGCAGCGAGAATCTGTAAAAAAAGTTACCGGAATTCATGGCATTTAAATAATCTCCGCCAATTCATAAATAGTTCTCTGGAATATCCTGAGCGCTAATTTTAAGCCGGAAGTCGTGCAAGTCTGAAAACAACGTTACTGAAACCGCCAATACCCTTCTCATAGAGCATAGTTCCTGTCAAAATGATGGTTAAGGTATCGGCTAGCCTGCGTTAGGAGTTGTTTTTGCAACCCAGAGATCATTGATTGCAAGGCTTAGCTAACTTACATATTGGAATATTTACACTAGAGGGTAGATCATGAAAAACTGCATCAATTTGGCTTTATCCATTCTGCTTTGCGGGACATTCTCTGCAAATGCACTCGGTGCGGAACTCGAACAAGTAGGGACTTTCGACTTCCCAACTTCCGCCTCAGGGGAAGCTCAGCAACACTTCACGCTGGGAGTCGGATATCTGCATAGTTTTGGCTGGAAGCAAGCTAGGGGTGAATTCCGTAAAGCCCAGGAAATTGATCCTGATTTTGCTCTTGCTTATTGGGGGGAATCTTTAACTTACAACCACCCTTTAATACCGGTTCTGCAAGACCCTGATTCGCCTAAAGAAACATTGAATCGCCTTGGTTCAACTTCAGAAGAAAGATTGTCAAAAGCACCGACAGCTAGGGAAAAAGGATTTGTAAGAGCGGCAGAGGCATTTGCATTTACGGAAGGTTCTCTGGGCGATAAAAGGTTGGCATGGATGTATGCCATGCTGGACCTCTATGAAGATTTTCCTCAAGACCGAGAAGTAGCCGCCTTTACAGCAGTATCTATGTTAAGTGGCGCAACTGTCTCTGAAGACGATCGAGTGCTAAATAACTTCCTCACAGAGTCAGGCACAGAAATCAGCATGAGGGCTGGAGCAATCGCAATGGATTTGTTTCGAGAAAACCCTAACCATCCGGGTGCTGCTCACTACATAATCCACTCGTTCGACCACCCTACCTACGCCCCCTTAGCGCTGACGGCTGCAGAAAAATACGCAAGTATTGCTCCCGCGGTATCTCACGCGCGCCATATGCCCACGCATATCTTTATTCAACATGGCATGTGGGACAGGGTATCTGAATGGAATGATTCCGCCTTCCAGGCAGGCTGGGATCTTTGGGAGCCCGGTGATGCTGCTGGTGACCAAAACCATTCATCTGACTGGGGACAATACGGAGACCTTCAGCGCGGAGATTTTGACCGATCTAACATGTGGATAGGGAGAGCAAGTGAAGTTTTGGAGAAGAATGGAGATCCAAGATCAACAGGTACCCTCAAAACTATGAAAGCGCGCCACATAATAGAGACTGAGAAATGGGATACTTACGAGCTGACAGATTCGTTAAATGCTGATGAATTATTAGCGCTTGGCTTGAGTGCTGCGAACCTAGGGAACCTTGATCTAGCGCAATCGGTTTCAGATAGACTAGAAGAGCTTTCTTCTCAGAGCCCCAACAATACTTCTCTTAGCCTTATAGCCACGGAAGTGAGAGCTCTGACTAAGTTTAAGAAAGGGCAGGAAGATGAGGCAATCTCTATGATTATGGACGCGGTATCGATTGCTGAAAATCAATCACCTCCAAGAGGCGCAGCAAGCCCACTAAAGCCGGTTCACGAACTAGCTGGCGACATGTTGCTAGAGATGGGAAATCACGGAAAAGCAGCAGAACTTTATGAGGCCTCTCTAGGCCGCATGGCAAACCGGCCGCGAGCACTACTAGGAGCAGCAAGAAGTTACGCCGGCATGGATGACGCCCAGAATGCCCGACAAAGTTATCAGGCTTTTTACACTCTATGGCAGGATGACAGCCTTAGCGAAGTAACCGAAGCCAAGGGTTTTCTCGGCATTTAAGAAATAGGAAGGAGCAACTATGTCCGACAAAGTTTTTGAGAAAGTTGCAGCTAATGGACTGATTAGCCGGAGACACCTTCTTGGTCTCGGGGTTTCTGGCACCGGTCTGGCTTTGTCTGGCGCAGCTCTTGGCGCAGACTCCGGGATAAACTTTCAAATCCCTTCTTGGTCTCGTCAACCCGGCCCCGGAGCGAGCGCTTATGGCGCCCGCTCCTCATACGCTGAAAACCTTGAGAGACTCTCGGGAGCACCAAACCCCACCTATCCTGGCGGGGGCGCCTCACGCTCACCTTTACAACATTTACAAGGAACAATCACCCCGAATAGCTTGCATTTCGAAAGACACCACGCCGGCATCCCAAATATTGACCCGTCACAACATAATTTGGTTATAAATGGCCTGGTAAGACAACCCCTCGTGTTCCGATACGAAGATCTCTTAAAGTACCAAATGGTAAGCCATATTCATTTCCTCGAATGTTCAGGTAATAGTGGAGCATTGATGCGAGGCGAGGTAGGAGGGTCTGCTCAAAGCTTGCACGGGTTAGTATCCTGCGCCGAATGGACTGGCATACCTCTGTCTACTCTTTTAGATGAAGCTGGCGTGCTTCCTGAAGCAAAATGGGTGGCAGCGGTCGGTGCCGATGCCGCGAGCATGGGAAGGTCTGTACCCATTTCCAAGGCGCTTGATGACGTTATGGTAGCTTTATATCAAAATGGAGAAGCTGTTAGGCCTGAGCAAGGTTACCCTATGCGCTTATTCTGTCCTGGCTGGGAGGGCAATATTAGCGTCAAGTGGCTGACTCAATTGAAGCTCACGGCTGAACCTGCTCAATTTCGGGATGAGACAAGCAAATACACTGATACTATGCCTGATAGGTCAAGTTACCAATTTACCTTCCCAATGGGCACAAAGTCCCTTATCACATCCCCATCAGGGGAAATGACCTTGGACCAAAGGGGCATTTATCAAGTAACCGGCATCGCATGGAGTGGAGGCGGGAGCATCAGAAGAGTAGAGGTAAGCGCAGATGGAGGTCAAACCTGGGCTGAAGCGGCGATTCAGGGGCACCAGCTTGATAGGGCTCTCACTCGATTTACTATACCTTGGGAATGGAATGGAGGCAGAGCAATATTGCAAAGCCGAGCGACAGATAGCCAAGGTAACGTGCAACCAACCCGTGAGGCTTTAATTGCGCAAAAAGGCACGCTAAGTTTTTATCATACGCCGTGTATACAAAGCTGGGGCGTAAACACACAAGGTGAGGTAACAAACGTTTATGTATAAAACATTCTTGTTATCGGCGGTTCTTTTTTCTATCAGCACCTATACAGCAGTTGTAAATTCCCAAGAAGGCGTGAGGTTAGGTATTCCAGTAAGCGAAGAAGATCTCAGTCAGTTTGATTTGATCGCAGGACCAGATGGGAGTGGATTTCCCTCTGGCAGCGGCACAGCTAGACAAGGAAAGGAGGTGTTCGACGTTAATTGCGCAGTCTGCCATGGAGCCAATGGTGAAGGAACCTCAGGTAATACCATAATCGTAGGCGGCGATATGCAATCGGAGGGCCCCCCGTTAAGAACGGTAGGAAGCTATTGGCCTCATGCTAGTACTTTATTTGATTTTATTCGACGAGCAATGCCCGCAATTGCCCCTAAATCCCTCACTAATGAGCAAGTGTATCAAGTTACAGCTTACGTCCTATATATGAATAATATTATCACTGAGGACATGGAACTTAATGCTGCCAACTTAGCTGGCATAGAAATGCCAAATGCTGATGGCTTTATCGATAGAAGCGATATCCAATAATATATAACTACTAAATCCTAAGTTACGGCGCATGTTTTATGCGTTGATATCTGTTAGCCGGGATTCTGCAATAAATTGAAACCTAGTCTTGCACCACTCCTAATAATCCATATTATTCGCCCCGAGATTTAGGAGAGAGAATCGAATGAATTCAGTGAAGTTTTTGTCTTACTCACTTTTCACAGTATTAACAATGTCAATCGCCACGCTAAATTATGCCGCTGAAAGCGAGTTAATGATACCGCGTATCGATGGTGAACCTGCACTTTCCGATTTTGAAGGGATGCAACCCATCACACCACTAGCGAGATCAATGGCTAAGGTTGAAGACTTTATCCAGCGGGAACCATATGACGGTGAGATGCCTACTCAATCTACCGAAGCCTACATTGGCTACAACCAAGAGAACATTCACGTAATTTTTCTTTCCTTTGATACTAACCCAGAACTAATTAGATCTAATTTAGCTCCGCGGGAAAGCATCTTTGAAGATGACAGGATTTCCGTAATGTTCGATACCTTTAATGATCAAAGATCGTCGTTCGCCTTTGCCTCTAATCCTAACGGAATTCAATTGGATGCTAGATGGACAGAAGGATCGGGAAGGCGTTCTGGGTTTGATCGCACGTTTGATGCAGTTTGGTTTAGCGAGGGCGCAATAAATGAACAAGGCTATATAGTAGCAATTACGATTCCTTTAAGAAGTCTGCGCTTTGACGAATCGGAAGAGCAAATTTGGCGTGTTCAATTTAGAAGGGATATCCCAAGATATGGAGAAAGCGTCTACTGGCCAGAATACTCAATAAATATTGACGGTCGCTTAAACCAAGCAGCAACCCTAACAGGAATTCGAGACGTCTCTCCCGGGAATAATTCCCAGATCATTCCCTTCTTCTTCGCACGAGAACTTGATGCTCTAAATAGAAACGCTTCTGGCGGGCCCAAGTTTGATACCTCATCTGAACAGGAGATTGGGCTCGACGCGAAATTCGTTTTCAACGACAGCTGGGCGGCAGACCTCACGCTTAACCCTGACTTCAGTCAAATTGAATCAGATGAACCGCAAGTTACTGTCAACGAGCGATTCGAAGTTCAATTTCCTGAGCGCCGGCCCTTCTTCATCGAGAATGCGGATTTTTTCTCAACAGATTCAACCCTCGTATTTACCAGAAGGATAGTAGATCCGGAAGGCGGAATCCGACTGACGGGACGATCGGGAGAATACGGATTTGGCGGCATCCTTATAAATGACGCTGCGCCAGGTCTAAATAGGGGTGCCGATGATCCACTTAGAGGCGAAAAAGCTAATATCGCCATAATTAGAGGGTTTAGAGACATAGGCGACCAAGATCGTATCGGTTTCCTGGCGACTGAGCGTCAATTGGGAGATGGCTATAACAGAGTTCTCAGCTTTGATAGTCGCTTCTTATTGAACGAAAACTGGTCAACTCAAATGCAGTTAGTTGGAACCGAGAGTGAGCCGTCGACTGAAGGTTCTGAAACTACCGGATATCAGCGGAATATAAGTCTCAATCGTCAAGGGCGAACCTACACTAATCACACGCACTTTGTAGAGACGACTTCAGATTTCAGAACGGAATTAGGTTTTCAGAACCGCTGGTTCAAACCTAACACCTCTGGCGCACACCAAAGATCAACAATAAATTTCTATCCCCAGGATTCTTTGATAAACCGTTGGAGTGTGATGGCAAATGGTGCTTATCTTGAAGACATACAAGGTGCGAAGATTTATTCAGAACTTGAGCCCGGCCTCAGCCTTAGGTTTGATACAGCCGGGTTAGATTTGCGATGGACTGAATATGCCGAAGTTATTAAGGCAGGAGAATTTCCTGGCCTAAATACGACTCGCGCATACGATTATGATTCTTGGCAAATTGGATTCGATAATAACACTCTTGAGAGATTGCAGTTCGATGCTAACTATAGACAAGGCTCCACACTAAACCTAGTTCCACAAATCGGCTACCTCCCATCTGTCGCTGATACTACCCGGATAGATTTCAATGTATTGATCAGGCCAATTGAGCAGCTGAGCATAGATAATACTTATTTTCTAACTGAGCTCGAAACTCAAGGTGGTACTAAAATCTTCTCTAATGAGATTGTTCGCTCTAATTGGAATTATCAGTTCACAAAAGAACTTTCTTTACGGCTTATTGCGCAATACGATAAAACCGAAGCAGGTCCAGCAACACGACTAAAAGATGATGAAAATTTAAATTTCGACGTCCTCCTCCGCTATGTAATTAATCCTTGGTCAGCTTTTTATGTTGGTTACAATTCAAATCAAAGTAATTTTGATATTGTAGATATGGAAGGAGAAAGAGAGTTAATAGTAGCTAATGATCTGCGCCGTGATGGGGATCAATTTTTTGTCAAATTCTCTTACCTTTTTCAGCGCTAGGAAAAAAGCTTTGGTTACCTCTGCCTCACAATTAAATAATGTTTTGGCAGAGAAGCCTGGTGGCAAATGAATCTATCACAGCTATCCCCAGTTCCAGACCTACGATTAATTTAAACCGCTTCTTGAAGTGTCCTAAATAATCCGTAGTATTCGCATCACGATTTAGAAAGGATAACCGAATGAACTCAGTGAAGTTTTTGTCTTATTCACTATTCGCAGTTTTAATAATATCCATAGCCATTCCTAATAACGCCGCGGAACCCAGCCTGACGATACCGCGTGTTGAAGGAGAACCAACACTAGCAGATTTTGAAGGGATGCAACCTAACACTCCTCTCGCTAGATCAATGAGTAAAATTGAGAATTTCATCCAGCGCGAGCCATATCCTGGTCAAGCCTCGGCACAACGAACTGAAGTTTATGCAGGCTACGATCAAAATAATCTCCACGTCGTTTTTCTGGCATTTGATTCCAATCCGGAACTTATAAGATCCAACCTGTCTCCCCGGGAGAATATTTTTCAAGATGATCACGTGGGATTTATGGTGGATACCTTTAACGATCAACGGTCTGCATTTGCTTTCTATTCAAACTCCCGGGGTATCCAATCTGATTCAAGGTGGACGGAAAGCTCTTCCAGGAGAGGAGGCTTTGATTCAACTTTTGATGCAGTTTGGTTCAGCGAGGGTGAGTTAACCAATCAGGGATATATGGTCTCGTTTGCGATACCGCTTAGAAGTCTTCGTTTTGATGAATCCGATGAGCAAACATGGCGTATTCAGTTTAATAGGCGCATCCCCAGATATGGGGAAGAGGCACATTGGCCTGAATATTCTGTGAATGTCGAGGGCCGATTAAATCAGGCTGCTCCGCTTACTGGCATTAAAGATGTTTCCCCTGGAAATAATTATCAAGTTATACCTTTCTTCTTTGCTCGAGAAGTTGATGCCCTCGACCGTTCGGCTTTTGGTGGACCCAAATTTGATACATATTCAGAGCAAGAAGTTGGACTGGATGCTAAATTTGTTTTCAATGACAGCTGGGCACTGGACCTAACGCTAAACCCTGACTTTAGTCAAATTGAATCTGATGAACCACAGGTCACCGTGAATGAACGTTATGAAGTTCAATTCCCAGAACGTCGACCGTTCTTTATTGAGAATGCCGACTTCTTTGCAACTGATTCAACTCTCGTATTTACCAGAAGAATTGTCGATCCAGAGGGCGGAATAAGATTGACCGGAAGGTCTGGTGAATATGGCTTTGGCAGCATTCTAATCAATGATGCCGCACCAGGAATGAATAGAGATACTGATGACCCGCTTAGAGGCGAAAAAGCCAACATTGCTATAATTCGCGGATTCAGAGACCTTGGTGATCAAGATCGAATAGGCTTCTTAGCCACCGAGCGTCAGCTGGGAGATGGCTACAACAGAGTGCTCAGCTTTGATGGCCGCTTCTTACTAAACGAAAATTGGTCAACTCAAATGCAACTGATTGGAACCGAGAGTGAGCCTTCCGCTGGAGGTTCTGAAACTACCGGCTACCAGCGCAACATGATGATAAACCGTGAGGGCCGAACGTATACAAACCACACTCACTTTTTAGAAACAACTTCAGATTTCAGAACGGAGTTAGGTTTCCAGAACCGCTGGTCAAAGCCAAACACCTCGGGTGTTCACCAGAGTTCAGGTTTGAATTTCTATCCCGAAAACTCAGCCTTAACTAGATGGGGTGGAAGTGTTTTCGGAGTCTATCTAGAGGACAGGCAAGGAGAAAAAATTTATACACAACTTCAGCCAAGAATTGATTTTCGTTTTGAGACGACGACCTTGAATTTCAATTGGAGCGATATTGAAGAAATACTCAGACCTATTGATTTTCCGGGATTAAACTCAGTCAGATCTTACGATTATGATACTTGGCAAGTGGGCCTGAACAATAATACATTTGAAGCGGTTCAGATACGAGGAAGATACCAGCAAGGCTCTACCTTAAACTTAGTTCCGCAAGTTGGGTATCTGCCAGCTGTTGCAGACACAAGCAGAATAGATCTAAACATACTTGTTAGACCCATGGACCAATTAAGCATAGCTAACACTTATTTTCTTACTGAGCTTGAAACTCAAGGTGGGACGAAAGTTTTTTCTAATGAGATTGTTCGATCAAATTGGAACTATCAATTTACGAAAGAGCTTTCTTTACGGTTTATAGCCCAATATGACAAAACCGAAGCGGGCCCGGCAACGCGCCTAAAGGATGATGAAAATTTAAATTTTGACATTCTACTTCGCTATGTCATTAATCCGTGGTCAGCTTTCTATGTGGGCTACAACTCTAACCAAAGTAATTTTGATATTGTAGACATTGAAGGTGAAAGAGAATTAATTATAGCTAATGATCTGCGCCGCGAAGGCGATCAGTTCTTTGTGAAATTCTCCTATCTATTTCAACGCTAAAAATAACTTTGCTTACCTTTTACAGAATCAAATGAATACGCTAGTTTTATAGGTTAGAAAAATAACAAAGGCTGTCTCCTTAACTGAGATCGACAGAATGGGCTTCAAAAATGGCTGGACTCCTATCTAAAGAACGCATTATCGCGCCCTCTGACTACAACCGATGGCGGGTCCCTATTGCATCTGTGGCGATACACCTTTGTATAGGCTCAGTTTATGCTTGGAGTATCTACAATCCCCCGCTAACCCGTGTATTTGGGGTTGTTACCAGTGCGGCTGATGATTGGAGTTTGAGTGCCGTGGTATGGGTCTTCACAGTTGCTATCGTTTCATTGGGTTTAGCAGCGGCCTTCGCGGGTAGGTGGTTGGAAGAAGCAGGCCCGCGAAAGGTAGGTGTTGTTGCTGCCTGCTGCTGGGGCGGTGGCTATATGGTGGGAGCAATCGGTATTTTCACTCACCAACTATGGTTGCTGTACCTGGGTTATGGCGTGATAGGCGGATGTGGGTTAGGCATGGGATATGTTTCCCCAGTAAGCACTCTCATTCGCTGGTTTCCAGACCGAAGAGGCATGGCTACTGGCATGGCGATCATGGGATTTGGTGGCGGCGCAATGATCGGCACACCAATGAAAGAATATTTCATGCGTATGTTTTATCAAGCACCAGATTATTTAGGCACAATTGCCGATGTCAATCTAGTGACCGAAGCTGGGCGCCGATTTGCTGAAGTGGGCGGAGCGCTGAGAGAAGTTGTTGTTGTTGGGGCGAGCGAAGTCAGAGACATGGCCATTCCAGGGCCCGAAGGTGTCTATGTAGTTGATACAGGCGCTACAGGTGTAGCAGAAACATTCTTGGTTATAGGTCTCATTTATCTTGTGGTGATGTTGATAGCCGCGTTTTCCTACCGTATCCCTGCGGAAGGATGGAAGCCATCCGGGTGGAAAGAACCTAATGAAGAAGAACGCGGAAAACTGGTATCCAAGCATAATGTTCATATTGATGAGGCATTAAAGACCCGGCAGTTTTATCAACTATGGATCGTGCTTTGCTTCAATGTGACCGCTGGCATCGGCGTGCTTGGTGTTGCACGCACTATGATTACAGAAATTTTTGGTTCTTCCCTTCCACAAATTGTTGATACAGCCTTTGCTGCAACCTATGTTGTGATGATTAGCGCATTCAATATGGTTGGCCGGTTTATCTGGGCTAGCGCATCAGACTACATAGGCAGGCGCAATACTTATTGGATCTTTTTCTTACTCGGCATAGTACTTTATCTCTCGGTGCCTTTTGCTGCGCAACAAGTTAGCGCAAGCCCATCCATGATTTGGCTCATTTATTTCTACGGCGCTACCATGATTATTTTTACGATGTATGGAGGTGGTTTCGCAACCATCCCAGCATACCTTGCTGACATTTTCGGTACGAAGTATGTAGGTGGAATTCACGGACGCTTGTTAACAGCATGGAGTACTGCGGGCGTGCTCGGTCCACTAGCAATTACCTCCTTGCGCCAAAACTCAGTAAATAAAGCCATCAATGATCTGGTTGCCGTTGTAGAGCCTGCAGCATTTCAGACACAATTCGGAGCAGGTATCGACCAATTAGAAGCTTTGGTAGCATCCAATACAGTCACAATTTCAAGACTCATGGAAATCGCGCCAATAGGAACTAATGACCCAACTAGCAGTCTCTACAACTCAACCATGTTTCTTATGGCGGGATTGTTAGCAATTGCGCTGGTAAGCAATGCCTTAATGCGCCCGGTTGATCCGAAGCATCACCTGATCGAAAACTGAGAACGAAGAGCTCAACATTAGCGGTGGTAAATTTACTCACTCCGCTAACAATTGGCTTATTTCCCCTGGTTGCGGAAATCTGGCTACTTTGTGTTTCGAAAACACAAGATTACCGTCAACTTTAACGTCGAAGATACCACCACTGCTGGGAACTAAAGAGGCATCTTCTCCGGTCGCTTCTTTGATTTCAGCCGACACACGGTCAGCATCAGGTTGATAGTTTCAGGCCATGCAATAAGTAATTTCGATATTCATTTATCTTAACTCTGTGTTTTAGTAACGGTATGGGAGATCATATTCTATTCTAGGGGATAGGTGCCATTCTTGATTGAGCTTACACAATTCCCTCTGTCTGATTTTCATGTAACATAGCGAAATTCATAGCAAACTTTCAAAATGGATCAGCCCTATGACGTCATCTACAGGTAGAATCATGTTCCGCAGCACTGTCTTTGCTCTTAGCACTCTTTCTTTAACTTGCCTTGCCCAAGAAACTCCGGATAGCTGGTATGAAGATGGGCGCAATGTTGTAGAGCGCAACCTCGCCTACCGTAATTTGGCGTCTTCAAACGCAATTGCCAAGAATGTCATTTTGTTTGTTGGGGATGGCATGGGTGTTTCCACCGTAACAGCGGCAAGAATACTGGCAGGTCAATTAGAAGGTAATCCGGGCGAAGAAAACGAGCTTTTCTTCGAAACATTCCCAAATGTAGCTCTTTCAAAAACTTACAACACCGACGCTCAAGTACCTGATTCAGCGGGCACTATGTCAGCAATGGTAACCGGCATAAAAACTGATCGTGGCGTGATAAGTGTCAATCAGAATGTTTCCCGAGGCGATTGCAATTCAACTCAAGGTAATCACACTCAAACTTTTCTGGAACACGCCGAGCTAAAAGGTTTATCAACAGGTGTTGTAAGCACCGCGAGGCTTACTCATGCCACACCTGCGGCTAACTATGCTCATACCATGGAACGAAACTATGAGGATGACAGAGATGCCGAAACCTTGCGCGTAGTCGGAGACTGCGCTGATATTGCCAGACAATTAATTGAGTTTGTCGATAATTTTCCTGGCAGTAATGGCATCGAAGTAGCTATGGGTGGCGGCCGCCGAAGCTTTATTCCGCGTGTTGAAGGGGCTGACCCTGAAAATAACAGACAGGGAGAACGGCTTGATGGAAGAAATTTGACTGATGAATGGTTAAACACTCTGAGCAATAGTGCCTATGTCTGGAATAAAGAACAATTTGATGCAATAGATGTTAGTAGCGTAGATCACTTGTTAGGTCTTTTTAATGCTTCCAATATGCAGTACTCGCATGACACAGCCAGTGACCAGGGTGGCGAGCCAAGCTTAAGTGAAATGACTGAAAAAGCCATAGAGTTGCTCAGTAAAAATGAAGACGGTTTCTTCCTAAATGTTGAAGCCGGCCGTATCGATCACGCCCATCATGCCTTAAACCCCTATCGTGCCTTAACCGATACGATTGAACTTGCCAACGCCGTTCAAACTGCCGCAGAAATGGTCGATCTCGAAGAAACTTTGATCATTGTGACGGCAGATCATAGTCATGTTTTTACTATTGCGGGATACCCAAAGCGCGGCAATCCAATTCTTGGAAAAGTAGTTGGACTCGATAGCGCAGGCGAACCTAGAACCGAGCCCAGTCTCGCAGCAGACGGCAAACCTTACACCACATTAGGTTATGCTAACGGCCGGGGTCATTACGAGTTACCCGACCGCAATACTGCAGATGCTATTTACACGATGCCAATTAGTGATGAGCGACGGAACGACCTCAGCGAAGTTGATACCACTCATGAAGGTTTTCATTCCGAAGCACTTGTGCCTTTAGGAGATGAAACTCACGCCGGTGAGGATGTGGCAATTTATGCTATTGGACCAGGTGCGGATTTAATCCGTGGGGTAATGGAGCAGAACGTCATCTTTCACGTCATGATGGAGGCATCTCAGTTAGAGTCCCGCTAATTGAGTTGAAAATCATAAACCGGACCTAACTTCAGAATCGTAGTAAGCTGATCCAGAGCTTGTCTACATTCATTAAGCAGCGCAGGATCGGCCAAGTCTTCCGGCGCCAACCGCGTGCGATAATTAGCTTCAATCCACTTTTTTAGATCACGATAGAGCGCATCGGACAGAAAGACCCGCGCTTTGCAATTGGTAATTTGTTCTTCGCTCATTACCACGCGCAAGCGCAAACAAGCGGGTCCTCCGCCATTATTCATGCTTTGACGCAAATCAAAATAGATCACTCTATCGATTTCCTCATGCGCCGATTCCAGCTCAGTTAGATAATTATAAACTGGCTCTACCTCTTTACACTCTGCTGGCACAACAATAGAAGTTCCTTGAGAACCTGGAATACTTACTAATTGTGAGTTAAATAAATAAGAAGAAACTGCATTTTCCAGACTAACCTTGCTACTTGGAACTTCGATGTAAGACAATTCTTTACCGAAAAAAGCAGAATTCAGGTCTTCTTTAAGTTTACTTTTATCCAAAAAAGCTTCCTCATGAAAAAATAGTAAGCTTTGATTTCCAACTGCAATAACATCATTATGAAATACGCCTGCATCAATCGCTGCTGGATTCTGCTGCGCATAAACCGTTTTATTCTCCAGTAGACAGTGGCTTCGCGCTATTGCCTCACAAGAATCCAACGTTTGTCTGGCCGGAAATTTTAATGGTTTCCTAGAGTTGTATTTCCTACTGCTTCCATAAACGAAGAGTTCTGCGCCTTCGTCGCCATAGTTATTACAGAATCGAGTATGATTGGCAGCACCTTCATCGGCAAAGAGTGGCCCTGAAGGCAATGCTTTGTGATGAACATAGCTTTGATCACTGAATATAGATCTCAGAACTCGGGAAGTCGTGTCAATCTCGATAGAGCGATGGAACATGCTAGTTAAGTTAGCGGGAGTAATATGAGTTTTCCCATCGCTAGTATCAAAAGAAGGACTAACAGTGGCTGCATTCGCCACCCACATTGAAGAGGCTGAACAAACGGAGGCAAGGATCTCTGGAGCAGTTTTAGCAACCTTAGCTATTAGCCCAATATCATCGTCAGCAGAAAAACCCAAGCTTCTTAAAGTTGGAATATGGGGCCTTTCTTGAGGCGGCAACACTGCCTGTTTAAGGCCAAGTCGATGCAATTCCATCATCTTCTCGAGACCTTGCAAAGCAGCCGCCCGAGGCGACGAAATTAAGCCGCCATGAGCCGATGACGCCACATTCCCATAGGACAAACCGGAATAATTGTGACTCAAGCCAACGATACCATCAAAGTTAACTTCGCAACTTGTAGCGTCGCTCATAAAGAAATGCCAGGAGCAAGCGACTCAGGTAATTCGACAGATTGACTGAGCATACTGGCGATGGGGTATGCGCTGTAGTCGGCGGCATAATAGGCACCTGGTCGATAGTTTCCACTCGCACCGACGCCACCAAACGGCGCAGCGCCACTGGCTCCCGTAATTGGGCGGTTGAAATTAACAATACCTGCTCTAATTAGGCTAAAGAAAGTTTTCCATGATTCTTGATTATCACTTAAAAGCCCTGCAGAAAGCCCATAACAAGTGTTATTGGATTTTTCGATAGCTGAATCGAGGCTTTCTGCCCATTCAACTTGCAACAACGGTCCAAAACATTCTTCATCCGGCAAATCCTTTGCTGTAGTAATATCTATTAAGCCCGGCCGAAGAAAGGGGAAGTTTTTGTCAGGTCTATGCAATGCAACAATAGGAATAGCACCATTTTCAGTAAGCGTGGTTTCGAATTTCAAGATATTATCGGCTGCTACATTCGATATTACTGGACCCATGAAACAATCGTCCCCTGTACCAACCCGAATTTTCTTTGTAGCTTCCGCTAAAGTCTTTACTAGTTCTTCATTTCCTGAGTTACGCACTAATATTAATCGACGAGCACAAGTACAGCGCTGACCCGCCGAAATAAAAGCTGATTGAAGAATCATATAGACGGCCGCCCTGCTATCCCTTACTTCGTCTACAACCAGTGGATTGTTTCCACCCATCTCCAGGGCCAACATCTTATGAGGCTGACCGGCCAAAGCCCGATGAATAGCATGACCCGTTTTCGAGCTGCCGGTGAACAATACTCCATCAACACCCTCAGCATTAATTAATGCTTCTCCTGTCTCCCCACCACCTTGAACCAGATTTAGAACCCCTGAAGGAATGCCTGTTTCAGCCCAACATTGAACCATCAATTCACCAACCAATGGTGTTAACTCCGAGGGCTTAAAGACCACAGTGTTACCTGCCAATAGCGCTGGAATAATATGCCCATTAGGAAGATGCCCTGGAAAGTTGTATGGGCCTAAGACAGTGAACACACCAATTGCTCGATGTTCTAACTGAACAGAAATATTGTTGTTCTCTTTGCCAAAACTTCCCGTTCGGTCATGATAAGCCTTGACCGAAATAGCAGCTTTGCCAATCATAGTGGCAATTTCCGTCTTACTTTCCCAGAATGGCTTGCCTGTTTCTCTATGTATTGCCGTTGCTAATTCTTCTGACCGCTTTTCTATTTGGCCGATAAAAGCAGAGACATAGGAAGATCTTTGTTCAAAGGTGAGCAATTTCCACTCGACAAAAGCTGACCTGGCTGTTTGTATTGCTCGCTCGACAAAGTTGTTACTGGCTGCACTCCCTTTCCAAAGGAGTTCGCCTGTGGCAGGGTTTTCTGAAGAAAAATCCTCGCCGTTATCCGGTAGCCATTCACCACCCACATAGTGTTTTTGCGTTACCTGACTCATAACTTCACCGTAATTCCAAGATTTGTATTTGGGCACCTACACTGACTCCCAATACCGATGCATCTTTTTCCAGAATAGAAACTTCTTCTCCGTTACTGTGACTCACCTTAGCCAAAATCAAACGGTAGTCCGTTAATTTGCGATTGCTAACGATGCACAACGTTGCTTCATTATCACTCTGCTGCGAGATCAAGCTACTAATGGAAGCCGTTCTAGCATTTTTGATTGATGCTATATTTGCGCGTTCACACTCCATGACCGGTCCCGCATCAAATATGTCAACAGTTCCTTGGTAGCTAAACCCTTCATGTTCTAGCAGCTTCCTCGCCGCAATAGAGTCTTTATGAGATTTTCCAACCACATCGACAGCTTCTTGATCCAGTAGCTCTAGATAAACTGGAAATCTAGGCATTAAATCTGAAATAAATTGAGACCCATTAACCGCGCTTATGAAATCAGCGCGGGCAAAGGGAAGATTAAAAAATTTTTCTCCTAGATTTTGCCAAAAAGGTGACTTTTCATTTTCATTCAGCCAGCCTCTGATTTCAGCAAAAACAATATCACTGAAACGATCTGGAAAGTCGCTCATAAACAAATAGCGACACCGTGATAAAAACTGTCCAATATTATTCTTTCGATACTCCGGCATTAAGAAAAGCGAAATAAGTTCTGTTTCGCCAGTAAAGTTGTTTACAAGGTTGAGCAAATTACTATTAACTCGAATATCCAATGATTCTGAATACTTTGATTCTTTACTAAGTTTATAGTTATAAAATGGTCGCGTAAGACCAACACCTGCTACGATGCCTGCGGTACCTACAATATTTCCAGTTTCTGGGTCTTCAAGCACTAAAAGATAGACTGACTCTGAGTCTTTACGCTCCAAACCCCTCAGACTCTCAACAACAAGAGCCAGCTTTTTTTCCCAGGTCTTTTTATCAAAAGGCATGGACGTCATACCACCTGGCAACTTTGCAGATAACTTCAATAAGCTCGGCAGATCATCGGGGCGTGCGGTACGAATTAACATCCTCAGCTCTTCTCGCTGATCAATCTAGTCGAAGTCGACTCTTGTTCATTTAGTTTTTTTAGCTGCTCACCTTGTTCAGATATTTTATGCAACAAGTTCAAGCTCAATTTCGCGCGCTCGGCTAGACTGTTGATCAACATAAACTCATCTGCAGTGTGTATACGCCCTCCACAAACTCCTAACGTATCAATATTTGGCAATCCCGCTGCCGCGAGATTGTTGCCATCACAACAACCGCCAGTATCTTTAAACCTTACATCTATTTCTAATTGTTTTCCGCCTTCAGATAGCCAATCCATTAACAACTGATTAGTGCGAGAAATTATCTTTGGCGGACGAGAGAAACCTCCCGTCAGTTTCAGCTCCGTAGCATGTTCCAGTGAAGCTTTTTCAATTATTGCTGCTAACGATTCTTCTAGACCTTGCTGTTGCTCAGAAGATTCGCAGCGCACATTAAATTGCAACACTGCATTTTCGGGAACAACATTTAGCGCAGTGCCACCCGATACTTTTGCAATATTCAAGGTAATACCATTTTTCAAGTCAGTAAGCTGTTCTAAATTCATTGCCAGATTACAAAGCGCGGAAATAGCATTGCGACCTTTAGCAAACTCTCTTCCGGCGTGAGCCGCTTGTCCTTTTGCTACTACCGTGTAGTTGCCTGACCCCTTCCGTGCCCTTGACATGGTTCCATCAGACAAGGCTGGCTCATAGATTAGTCCAGCATCGGCATTCTTAGCCGCTTGCACCAAGCATTCCATTGAGCCATGAGAGCCGGTTTCTTCATCGGCATTTAGCATTACTTGCCAACCTAGCTGGGATGAATGATTTGAGGATTCAAAGGCTTGCAATGCTGTCATCATTACCAATATTCCGCCTTTCATGTCTGCCACACCAGGCCCTAACAACGTTTGCTCATCAATTCGACTTGGTGACTGAAAACTATGTGATTCAGGAAATACTGTATCCATATGGCCAACTAACAAAACCTGCAATGGCGCTTCAACTCTTTTCTGGAACGTCAAAATATTTCCAAATTCTTCTCGGACTAATTCTCCTGAAATGTCTACATGCTCTCTAGGGTTAGAATTTATTGTAGAGAATGTATCTGCTGTATCAGAAAAATAGGTATTGAAGAATTGGCTGACTTTATTGATACCACTCAAATTACCAGTACCTGAATTAATTTCAGACAACTGCATTAGGTTACTCAACAAATCTTCTTGTCGAGAATCGATCCAACTACATCCTTCGCTGAAATTCATTTTCTCTACATTTCTCCTAGAGTTTCATCCATGATAGAAATCGCTTTTTCAAGGTGTTCTCGAGAAACATTCAACGGCGGCAAAAGTCTGATCATGTTTGATCCAGATTTACCAACGAGTAATTGCTTGTCGCGCAATGCCACTAATAATTCAGCACTGGGAACGACGCATTTGACGCCAAGCATAAAACCTAAACCATGAACTGATTCAATCTTGTTAGGGTGCTTATTGATTAGCTGCTCCAATGCCTGAACAAAGAACTGACTCTTTGTTTTAACGTCATCCAGCAAACCGTTTTCAAGCACTAAATCTAGAACCGCATTCCCCACGGCTGCTGCTAACGAGTTCCCCCCAAAGGTGCTGCCATGAGTGCCAACAACCATTGGCTCTGCGACAGCCTTGGTGGTAAGACAAACACCAATTGGGAAACCTCCTCCCAAACCTTTAGCAAGTGCCATTACATCTGGAAATACGCCGAAATTTTCATGAGCAAATAAATGCCCTGAACGACCAACTCCACACTGAACTTCATCAAACATAAGTAACAAGCCATGCTCATCACAGAGTTTCCGTACTGATTCCAGAAACTCTTTGTTGATTGGCCGTATGCCGCCCTCACCCTGAATGGGCTCCAGTATTATGCCAGCTGTTTCAGCATCAATTGCACTGTCTAGTGCGGCAAGATCTTCCCAAGGCACATGATCAAAGCCATAGTCACCCGGAATAAAATTTTTCATATGTGCCTGGTTGCCAGCGGCGGCTAGCGCAGCCAATGACCGACCATGAAAGCTCTCGCTAAACCCTATTATCCGCGTTCGCTGGGGATGTCCTTTTGATGCTTGATAACCCCGAATTGCTTTTATACCCGCTTCAACTGCTTCGGTGCCCGAGTTAGCTAAGAAGAGACTATCTGCAAAGCTAACCGCAACCAAACGTCGCGCCAATTCCTCTGCGGCGGGTATGCGAAACACATTTGACAGATGCCAAAGATCGTTCGCTTGATTCGTAAGCGCAGACACTAAATGCGGGTGGGAATGACCAAAACTCGTTACCGCGATACCTGAGAGAAAGTCGAGATAAGCCAAGCCTTCCTCCGTAAACAACTCACTGCCACTACCGCGCCTAAAAACTAGCTCACCAGGAGGACTATAGTTGGGCCACAGGGCAGCTCTTGGATCTGTTTGAAATCCAGTTTCAATGGCATTGTCAGACACTTTAACCTCCAGCGAATAATATTTAGCAATAGAGTACCAAGAACGTAACCAAAGGACTTATCTATCTTTTTCTAACTGATAAATAAGCTGTTTTATTTGCAGAATTATCCGAATATAATTCGGTCAAATCTAGGTTTGGCAATAATCCGGACTATTTTAAAGAACTTGCCCCCATGACAGAGCTGAAAATAGACAAGATCGACCTGAAGATATTGCAGACATTGCAGCGAGATGGTCGCATTACTAATCAAGACCTGGCAGAGAAAGTATGTTTATCTCCCAGCTCGTGTTTACAGCGGGTGCGTCGACTCCAAAAAGAACAAGTCATCCAATCTTATCACGCCCGAATAAACCTCTCGCGCATCGCTCGACACATCATGTGCATCGCCACGGTTTCCCTCAAAAATCATACACAGCAAGAATTCAAGACATTTGAAAGTCTAATCGCCTCAGTTCCTGAAATCGTGGAGTGTTATACCGTTAGCGGTGAATCAGACTTTTTAATTCGCATAATTTGTGCTGACATGAATCGTTACTTAGAGATTAATGATCAGCTGGTTAGTGCTAGTAGCTACCAGGTTACTATTAATTCCTACGTGGTAATGAAAGAGAATAAAGCCTTTGAAGCAGTGGAGTTGAATACCCTAAAAGGTAACGCAGCGCCCTCTCCCGATTGAGACATAGAAAGCTGCTCTAGCCACACGACCTTTTAACTTAATGAATGTCTTGTTTTTCAAACTAGAATCCACTTTTATCTAACAGGTGTTGCACTAAAATTCGCAGGGACTTTAGAGTAATGGTCTAAATTTTCGATAACAAAATATGAAAAAATACTATTCAACACCAAGCTGCGATTCGAGAAATTCTGCCTGCCTTCGGTAGTAAAACAAGCGATTCGACATTTTTCGCCAACCGTGGCCCTCATCCGGTATCAGGATATAGGGTGCTTCAACGTCGTTTTCACGCAATGCTCGAACCATAGTTTCTGTTTCATCCATATCGATACGTGGATCCATTACGCCATGGGAGTACATTACCGGCACATTGATTCGATCCGCCTGGGCGATAGGTGAATTTATTTCATAGAAACTGCGCCACTCAGGCAAATTAATGTCTCCATACTCGATGCGGTCAGAAGCCTTTAGAGCAGGTGATGCAATTTCCAAGGCCGTGACCCAATCTGCAACACCATAGCGGGAAACTCCTGCTTTAAAATATCCAGGGTAAGCGGCAAGTACAGCGTTCACCATATAACCACCATAAGACCCTCCAGATACTGCCGCCCTATCTGAATCTACTCTTCCGTCGTTTTCGAAGAACTGCAACATATCGATTAAATCCCTAACACTATCGAGACGGTTTGTGCGGTCATCAAGGGTGACATAAGTTCGTCCAAACCCTGCAGAACCTCTGACATTGGGTTCGAATACTGCCACTCCACGGTCAACATGATACTGAACAACGGCGTCGAAATTAGCGACAGACTGCCCCGTAGGCCCGCCATGTACTTCAAATACAACTGGAGGCGCTCCTGCACCAGTTCTGGAGCTAGTATCTGGCAAATACAGCAAGCCTTGTAACTCAACTCCGTCTCGCGCCGTAATCCGAATACTTTCGGGGCGGACCAGTCGCTCAGGATCTAATCCCGCCAGGTTTGATTCGAAACTCTGTTGCAATTCCCCATTATTAATATCCCAGGTGTGAATATCGCCAGGCGTCCGCCACCCATTGGTAGTAATTACCAGTTTGGATGATTTGGCCGAACAACTGATGTTATAAATACCTTCTGGAAGCCTCGGCGCTTCAACATCACTGCCTGTCGATAAATTCCGGACTTTGAGTTCGTGGAAACCGTCAATGTTCTCTGTCCAGGCTAAAAAACCACTAGTTTCGCCACATAACTCAATGTTAGCCGCATCATAACTAGTCGATTCGATAGTTGAAAATCGAGCACTACTTAAATCGTACTTAACTACCGAGCTAAACTCTCGATTAAGATTTGAGGTTAAGTAAAATCCTGAACTATCTGGCAACCAGGCGAAGCCACCATCGGCATGATTTGCTCTAGACTCTGGCGCAGAGATCGTAGTTAATTCAGTAGACGATGTATTTAAAAGATAAAGATTGTCTCCGTCCTCACCCACAGTTTCACTAACAAGCAAATATCTGCCGTTAGGAGAAAGCGAGCGAGCGTAATACCCGTAAGTTCCTTCAAACAATAATTCACTCGCTCCAGATTCGAGATCGGCTTTATAAATATCAAAATCTAATCCGTTTCTCTCGGTAGAAGCAAAATAAATTGTCCGCCCATCTGCAGAGAAATCTCCAAACGACCTAAATCCACCAGAGACAGGAGGCAGTACTATTTTTTCATCATCGCCATCAACGTTTATCAACGCATAGGATTCTTGTTCATTGCCGTCGTTATCAGCGCCATATAAAAGACGCGTACTATCTGGAGCCCACCGGAAAAAGGTAATACCGTTACCAAATGTTAATTGTTTCATCTGACCCTTATTAGTTGACAGAGTCCAAAGCTGCGGCGCTCCAGTCACCGAATAACTGAATGCAATTGAGTTGCCATTGGGGGATACACGAGCAGATCGCGCGCCACGGGCTAAGAGATATCGACCTATGTCCGCAGGATTATCTCCAGCCTGACCAACGACTATCGGTTCATTTTCTGGCGCGACAGAGGAAAGCTCAGACAAGGGGTTTTGTTGAGCTAAAACTAATGGCTGAAACATTAAGCCGCTAACAAACAAAATGAAATTGAACATTCTCACAAGCTGACACCTTCAAATTAAATTTTAGTTAAAACCTTCTGGACCGGTGCGTTCAGAAGAAGCGCTTAACGCTCTTTATGTAACCCTTAAGTAAAAAATTAAATAATGCTCCTTTTTTCTGGAATCTTGAGGCAATAATGCTATCAATGCTCAAATTTTCTGCACTACTTTGGTTCAATTGAACACCTCCCCCCGATTTATTCAAGCTTCTTATGCTAGTTGAAATTAGAGCTCTGCAGTAGTTAGACTCTCCAATAAAGGCCTATGTGGCTAAAATTAGCCTAAAAACAGAGAAATTTGGTTCATTTAACACTAAGGTAACTTTGCATCTCCCTAGCATGCACCTATAATACGCGGTTCTTCGCGGTGTACCGTGATAATACTAATTAACTTTATAAAATGGGGCTCAACATGAAGAAGAAAAACTTCCGCCACCAAGTAAATGGCGGTGCTGTAGCGCTCTTCGCTGCAAGCGCGCTTCCTTTTAGTGGTCAAGTAGTTGCTCAGGACGAATTGATTGAAGAGGTCATCGTCACTGGCTCGAGAATTTCAAGGGATTCTAACCTAACCGGTGCATTGCCTGTTCAATCAGTGAACGCCGAGGATATCCGCAGGTCTGGTGAATTTTCCATAGCAGATGTAGTTAATGACATACCTGCTTTATTAACCTCTGTAACTGCAGAACAATCTATCGATGGCGGAATTGATGGGCAAAACACGTTGAATTTGCGTGGCCTAGGAGCCAACAGAACATTGGTGCTAGTAGATGGCCGACGCCATGTTGGCGGACTTCAAGGATCTTCCGCCGTTGACGTGGGGTCCATCCCAATGCCCCTAATTGAGCGAGTCGAAGTTTTGAGCGGCGGCGCTTCGGCGGTATACGGTGCAGATGCTGTAAGTGGTGTAGTTAACTTCATACTTAAAGATGATTTTGAAGGCATTGAAGTTAACGCAAACTATGGCCTTTCAGACCGTGGTGATGGAGAGCAAAGCGCTCTATCTGTTGTGTTTGGAGAAAATTTTGACAATGGCCGCGGAAATGTAACTGTGGCATTAGATATTAGAAACGACGATGGCCTAACAATGGGCGAGCGTTCCAATTATTCAATAGGCTCTGCCAACAATTGGGTGAACCCAGACTTGCGCTTCCAGCAAGGCGAAATTGGCTCGACTACTCCGAATTTCGCGCAGTACTATAACTATGCCAATACAGGCCTAACTAATTTCGGTTTACAAATTCCTACTGCGGCAGCTTTTACTTCTGATTACACTAGCCAGTTTGGCTCTGCCCCATCCCTAACAGCAGCAGAATCTACATTGATAAATAGGGCAGCTAACGCTCCCCAAAGGGCAATCCTGCCCCAACGAACCTTCCCGTTTACTTCGGGCTATGGATACATAATTCCAGGTAATCCCTTAACCTTTTCTGGGTTCGATGCGGCAACGCCAATTGATCTAGACGGTAATGGAAATCCCGACTGTCTAGATTCTTTTACCGGTTACAACTCCTCATTTGGAGCAGGCGCCTTTGGTGTTGTTGGTGGTTGCTGGAATATAGGCCCAGACGGATCCTATGCGCCGATTCAAGACGGATTGGTAGCAGGCAATTTTGCAGGTTTCGGAGGTGACTCTTGGAATGTCTATGGGAACGATAACTTCGACATACTTCTGCCCGATGAGAAGCTTACACTTAATATGCTGTCACACTATGACCTAACTGATCAGACGACTCTATTCGGTGAATTAAAATACGTGACTCAGGAGACTGATACTGACTCACGACCAAACTCTTTTTGGGATTTAATGGTTGGTTTTAAAGATAATCCTTACCTACCCTCATTTATCCAAGGGGTAGCCAATCAAACTGGAGCCGTTGCTAATACAGTTGACCCTATCTTCTTTGATTCGCATACGACAACAGAGCGAGATACGTATCGCTTAGTAGTTGGACTTGAAGGTGAGTTAGACAACGGTTGGAGCTGGGAAGCCAGCGCCAATTATGGACGTTTCGACCAGGAGAGGAATACCACTGGATCAGTTATCAACGATAGATGGTTTGCGGGAGTTGACGCTGTAACTGATCCTGCAACTGGCCAACCAGCTTGCCGCGCAGATGTTGATCCAACTGCAGCTGCAATGAATACTCCATTTAAAATTCCGTCCTACGACGCTGGCTACTTCTCCTTCACTCCAGGGGCAGGAGACTGTGTGCCGATCAATATTTGGGCCGGACAAGGAGGAATCACTCCTGAAGCAGCGGCATGGGTAACTACCCCGACTTGGAATAAGTTGCAGTTGGAACAAACTGTTTTTGCTGCCTCATTAGTCGGTGATACCGAGAATTTTATTAGTCTACCCGGAGGGCCTATTGGATTCGCGACTGGAGTCGAGTGGCGCGAAGAAAAGGCAACTGCCAAGTACGATTCGTGGCAGCTTGGTGTAATTCCTGCCGGCTCTCCATTTGCCGCTGGAACACTTTTGGAAGAACACTCTGATAACTCTAACTTGGTGTTCAGACCGCAACTCGGTAACAAGAATGAGACTGGCAAGTTCGATACTACTGACGTGTTCTTGGAAGTTTCCCTGCCATTACTCTCTGATCTCCCTTTTGTTCGAGAGCTAACACTGGATGCTGCTGGTCGCTTTGCGGATTACTCCACTATCGGCGAGAGCACATCCTGGAAGACTAGCATGGTATGGGCGCCGATCGATGATCTCGCATTCCGCGGCAGTCTGTCTCAAGCGGTTCGCGCACCGAATATCACTGAACTGTTTGGCCCGGCAATCGGCCAAAACTACCGACCCAATGACCCGTGTGATGCGGCGCAGATCACAGCTTTGGCAGGTGATCAACCTGGCTTGGCAGCCAACTACCAGGGTAACTGCGTGACGTCTTTACAGGCTATTGGCGTTGACCCGTACGACAGCAGCGGAAACTACGCGTTTGCCGACCCGCTTTCCGCTTCCTTCGGCGGTGTTGCCGGCGGTAACCGCAACTTAACAGAAGAAACAGCAGATACAATAACGTACGGGTTAGTTTACCAGCCAAATTTTCTGGAAGGTCTAAGCTTCACTGTCGACTACTGGGAGATTGAAATCGAAGATGCTATTTCTTCAGTATCTGCTCAGGATATTGTGGATGGTTGCTATAAAGAAAAGGCTCTAAATGGTGCCTTCTGTAATTTGTTTACTCGCAACGCTGACTCCACGTCTATGCAACATGGCGGCTTCAACTTCCTAACCTCTACTGACATTAACTTTGCCACCCTAGAAACCAGCGGCATCGATCTAGCGCTAAGCTATGATTTCAGTATTGGTGCTCACAACTTCGGGGCAACTGTTCAGGGAACAAAAGTAAATGAAATTGATTTCTATACAAACCCTGCAGATTTAAGTGAAGTAAACCCACAGCTCGGGCAAATCCTGCGCCCAGAAGAGGCAGGTAATGTCTACCTGAGCTGGGACTATGGTGACATTAATGTTTCCTTCCAGTCGCAGTACCTTGGTGAAATGCTGCTTGGCACGATTGAGATAGAAACCGCTGAAACCTTATATGGCAAGAAGGTTTTTATGGATGAAACCTGGATTCACAATATCAGCGCCAGTTACAACTATAGTGATGAAGTCACGCTTTACGGCGGCATAAGGAATCTGAACGAAGAAGACCCGTTCATGACTGAAAATGCGTTCCCTACGAGCCCTCGCGGTCGTATGATCTTCATAGGTGGAACTTATAGGCTGTAAACAAACTGTCCATAATAAGTATAAAAAAAGGCTCACGAAAGTGGGCCTTTTTTTTTGCTTTGCGTATCTAGGTCGAACCCATAGAAGAATTTCTCAGACTATCTCTAAAGGCAGAGTAAATTGGGATCCGCATCTTTTGATTCATTGAAAAAAACCTAACTCTTTATTAATTTAAGCGAAGGAAAGAATGATTTGGCCGATCACTTAAGTACACTATTACCATGAAACTTAAGATCAAGCTCTCAGTCTACTTAATAAGCACTTTCGAATAGGCCAACTTTGAGCTTAAGCATCAACTCCACATGAAAATTCTAAGGCGCAGCCTTATAGGGCTTCTTCTATTTGTTATCTTGATTGTTGGTCTGTTAAGCGCCGCACCAACAGCACCCCTTGTATCAATATCAAATCGTGTCTTGAATGATCGTGACATGCGGTTAAGCAATGTAACCGGGCTGAGTATTTCTCCGACCTCAGTCAGCCTGGAATCTATGGAAATAAATTCCTCTCGCTACAGCATCTTGATTGATTCGCTGAATTCTAGTTTCTCATTACTCGAACTATTAAGAGGAAGATTATCCTTTTTAGACATTGATTCGATGAAAATATCTTTCAATGAAACCAGCGATGAAGAAAATAATGGCCTAAGTAGCTTCGATATTTATCAACTTCAAAATCAGATAAAGAGCCTACCCGTAGACCTGCTAACTGTTTTTTCCTACGAGCTAGATTTTCAGAATTTGTTAGCGACAGGCAACATAACGCTTGATCAAGGAGGCATCGAACTTAATACCAACCTTCAGGCTGAAGAATCTCCCTCTTATCTGATTGAGTCTTCAATTGATACAACCGATTTTGAAGTTGTCACCGCAGAAATAATTTTTTCCTCTATCTCTGAACCTGTAACAAGTATCGCTAAGTCAGACATCAACATAGTCATCAAAGAAGATAGCGCAACGTTCACCGCAAGCAGTATTGTTGTTCCGGATGCAATTTTACACTTCTTGACCGAGGCAGAATCCTTGGCCGGTGTTTCTTTCAATAATCAAGCACTGCAGCTGGAAACTCGCGCGCAAATCTCAAATTTAAACAGCACAATCACGATCGACGACATCCAAACCATTATCGACTCTGAAGCAGACCAATCCATTGTGTTCTCGAATAACTTTAATTCAACTACCAAAATTAATCTGCCACTGACAATAGCTGTCAAGTCACAACCTGTGAATGGATTCCGTGCAGCATTGTCAGATGTGTTACTTACGACAGAATTACAAAGCCCCCTGGAAGCGCATTTCGAGGGCCGTTTAGATGCGGTCTCTATTCAGTGTGAAAGTTTTGAGAATTGTGAAATCGTCGGAGATATTTCAGCTCAACTAGAGGACTTAAGTTTTGATCAGTTAAGGGTAGCTTCGGCAACCGCCAAAGGGAATTTCCAGGCAGTTCTGAATGGCTCAGAAATCAGACTTTCTCCTTCGCAGCTTCGAGTTACAGTTCCTTCTTTAGAATATGGAGCAGTCCAAACTTCTATCGAGGCATCTCTCGATAATATTGTTGCTTCATTTAATGACCGCCTTCAAGTGAGCGCTTACCTCAACTCACAAAACCTTGAGATCGAGCTTGACCAAATTTCTTTAATCGAACCGAGACTATTCGGAAACATTGAATTTTATGACAAATCTATTTCTACATCGCTCACGCTGCGCACTAATAATCAGGTAGATACAGCTATTCTTGCTAACCATAATTTGCAAAATAGTCAGGGATCTTTAGAGATTGATTTAAGGGAGTTTCAGTTTAGCGATCTAGTCCCTCTATCTTCTTTAACCAATCAGCGGCTAGTAAAAGGAGATGTTGTTTCGGGGAGTCTCTCCAGCAAAGCATCTATAACTTGGAAGCAACAAGAAGATAAAACTAGGCTCTATGCTGGTCAGATTAATTTTAATCTTGCGGAGCTCAGTGGATTCGTTGAAGATAATTTCTTTGTCAAACTGACTTCGGAATTAACCGCTGAAATTACCAACCCACTAGGCCTCAGAACTTTAGATGAACAGGGCGCCTATATAGCAAAGCTAGATACTGGTCTCGCGATTGAACAAATCAATTGGAACTATGGATTCAATACAGCCCTAGGTGAGTATTATCTTAAGGATCTAAATTCAGAAGTCTTAGGGGGCAATATAACCATTTCCGATTTTAATTTCACCGCTGCCAAAGCTGAGAATCAACTCGCAGTTGTAATGACTGGCCTAGATCTGGAGTCCATCCTAGACCTTGCTGATTACCCCGGGGTTGCAGTAGACGGATTAATAAGTGGCTACCTGCCCTTAATAATTTCTGATAATGGCATAACCATCGAAGAAGGTTTGGTAGGGGCGATAAACCCCGGCGGGACTATCCGCTATACCCCAACTAATCCTCTCTCTAGCGGAAATCCTAGCATTCAGTTAGTCAATGACGCACTCTCGAATTATCAGTATCAAACTATGAATACCGAAGTGGACTACGATAATAATGGAGATCTAACAATGGAAGTCCAATTACAAGGTTTCAACCCTGACATGAATGGCGGTCAGCCAATTAACTTAAATCTAAATATAACCGATAATATTCCAATGCTGTTAAGAAGTTTGCGCGCAAGTAATGTAATCACTGACGCTTTGAAAACATCCTTAGAATAATTACTGAAGGAATAGTAAATAGAGCGGGAACATTTTCACTAAAAGAACGTCTACTAAGGTAAAGGCTCAACGAGTATTAATCTTAACCCTTCAAATAATAATCTTCGCAATTAATTGAAATGAATTTAGTGATAGAAATAACATAAGTATAGAAAGAGATTTGTCTGCTATGAAAAAAATACCGATTTTGAGCTTAATAAGTACTGCAGGCTTCCTGGTAGCCTGCACACCAACAGTGCAAGTAGCTGTTCCCAACGAACCTATTACTATAAATCTCAACGTCCGCATAGAGCATGAGATCAGGGTGCAAGTTGAAGAAGAACTTGATGATATTTTTTCAGCTGATAGTGGTTTATTTTGATGGAGGCGAACATGAAAAAAATTAATTACTTAATAACTATATTTATTTTTACCATGACGCTCGTTTCGGTTGCTCATGGTATTACTTTGCAAGAAGCCAAATCAGAGGGATTTGTTGGAGAACAGAGAGACGGCTATGTGGGCATAGTGAACAATAGCGCTTCCACTGAAATACAGACTTTACTCAATGATGTGAATTCTCAACGTCGTCAACGCTACCAACAAATTGCTCAACAAAATGGTCTATCGGTAGACCAAGTTGCTGCGCTGGCCTATGAACGTGCTGTTGAGGCAACACAAGCTGGTCATTTTTTCCAGAATGCCAGCGGCTCATGGGTCCGCAAGTAAAACGCTAAATTCTAAACAGCATCAGACAGGCTGGTTTTGTAGGTTTCTGTAAGCATCGCTACAGCAATTATTGACGCTACCGACGCAAGAGCCATATATACAGAAACCCAGATAATGGAGTACTCGGTCCATAAAATAGTTGCTATGGTTGGTGCGAAGGCTCCCCCGACGATAGCTCCAAGCTGATAGCCAAGCGAAGCACCTGAATATCTTACTTCAGTGGAAAACAATTCTGTGAAGAAAGCCGCTTGCGGCCCATACATCATTCCAAGAGCACTTAGGCCTGCACTTATTCCCAACACACTCAGCCAAAAATTTCCTGTATCTACCAAAGGAAAGAGAGCAAAAGCAGCCACACCGGTTAGTGCAGCACCGAGCATAAAAATACCTCGCCTTCCATGTCGATCCGAATAGGAAGACGCCCAAAATTGAGCAGGAATTTGAATGGCAGAGCCTACTAGCACTGCCCATAATATGGTATTTCGACTCATACCTCCGCCATCAGGATCACTCCCGTAGGCAATTATAAAACCAATAAGAATGTAAAAATTTACTTGCACGGAAAGAAAGGCTGCCGCAGCCAAAGTGATGCGTTTAGGGTATTTCACAATTGCTTCAAGTACAGGAGAACGTCTGGCAGGCATGGGAGTATCAGAAGAATCCTCAAGGTGTTCTTTTTTGAGAGATTCCAATTCCTTAAATGCATCAGTGTCTTCCAAGTTCAACTGCACATACATGGATATTCCAATGAGTATCACACTGGAAAGGAATGGAATACGCCACCCCCAAGTTTGGAAAAATTCCTCAGATACCGAGGCACTAATAATGATGAAGGCCAGGTTCGCCAAAATTACACCCACCGGGGCACCAGCTTGGGCAAATGCTCCGTAATAGCCCCGCTTGTCGTCAGGTGCACTTTCTGTAACCAACAACATAGCACCACCCCACTGCCCACCGATTGCCAAGCCTTGAGCGAAGCGCAATACTGACAAAAGGATTGGTGCTGCAATCCCTATAGTTGCATAGGTTGGCAATAAGCCAATCAATGTGGATGCCACACCCATTAGCATAAGAGCGATTACTAAAGTCTTCTTACGCCCAACACGATCTCCAAAATGTCCGAAAAGAATGCCGCCAACTGGCCGCGCAATAAAACCAAAAGCAAAGGTACCAAATGAAAGAATTAAGCCCATTGTGGGTGTTGATTCAGGGAAAAACGCAGCGGGAAATACTAAAGCAGCGGCGGTCGCATAAAGGAAGAAGTCATACCACTCAATACTGGCCCCAGCGAGCGCTGTTAGCGATACTTTACGCATATTGGATTTTAGATGCGCTTCATTACTCACCGATTGGTCATTAGTGTTCATCTCTGACATCTCTCCCCCATTGCCTGATAATTGTGGGTTGTAATCCAGGCTCTCGAAGCATAACAAGAATACGCTAGAATCTTCATCTATTTATCTCGAATTTCCAGTATCATCGGACTTATGCTCTACACCTTGTTCAGGTACCTTCATTTTCTGGCAATATTCGTATTCGCCGGTTCGCTTGTGATTGAAAATATGGCGATAAAGCCAATAATTAACGGGGAAGACGCTCGAAATATTGCAAAAGTAGATGCAGCGTATGGAATTAGTGCCGTACTAGTCGTCGCGATGGGCCTGGTCCTCTGGTTGGGAGTAGGAAAGCCAAGTGAATTTTACACAGACAATTCAGTATTTCAGGGAAAGATTCTGTTATTCATCGTCATTGTTTTATTTTCAACCTACCCCACTAGTTTTTTTATTAAGCATCGTAATTCGGAATCTGAAGCAATCGAAGTACCTCGAATGGTTCCAATTTTACTAAAACTAGAGTTGATTGCGCTGATAGTCATTCCAGTACTTGCCTTTATGGCAGCACAAGGTATCGGTATTACTCCTTAACAAGTTTTATATGGTCCTCTGATCACGCATTGGATGAACAATGGCAACTAAATTCTTTAAAATTATTACACTTGGCCTATGCGCGACAGCCATAACCTCGAAAGTATCAGCCACATTAGATACTGAAGAGTTACGACTATTACTTTCTGATTCAGGGCGTGACGTTTCTGACTTTGTGCGTGACTCTGTGCGCAAGCCAATAGAGGTGTTAGCTTTCGCTGGAATTGATAAAGGAATGTCGGTGCTGGATCTCTATGCAGCAGGTGGTTACTACACGTTTATTCTTTCCAAAGCGGTGGGTGATACAGGGACAGTCTATGCTCAAAATACTGAACGGGGTCTTCGCTTCGTAGAGGATCGCCAGAATCGAACACAAGGCGAGGCGCTAAAGGAAAAAATTGAAGAAGGTAATTTAAAAAATGTTGTTCAACTTATTGGGCCTATAAGAAGCTTAAGTCTTGCAGAAGAATCCCTCGATGCTGTGATGTTGGCGCAAACACTGCATGACTCATACAACTCAAATCCAGATCGAGCGCTAAACTTACTGCAGCGACTAAAAACCTTACTAAAACCTGGTGGATTTATTGTGGTAACAGATCATATCGGTATTAGCGGTAGCAATAACCGAGAAATACACCGAATGGAAATCTCACAAGCAATTGATGTCGCTGAGCAGGCTGGCTTTAGTGTGGAATCCAGTGATCTGCTGCGGAACCTTGATGATGATCATCGACGCAGCATCTTCGACCCACGTTTAGCGCGCAATACTGACAGGTTTTTACTAAAACTAACTAAACCTTAGTTCTAATTTGGCTAGTCAGGCTTTGGACCTCTACCGCCTATTTTGATAACCTCAGGCAAAACTACCTCCTTACTCAACAAGGCTAAAGCATGACTAGCAAAAAACTAATTTCTATCAATGAGCTCTACCAGCAAGATCCAATTGCGGCGGATAAAATAGCTTGGGGTAGAAAATCCGAGGCAGTTTCTAGACGCGGTTTTTTGAAGAAATCTGGACTGTTAACCTTGTCGACTGCGCTAGGGATGACCATTCCTTTTTCTCGTTTTATGCCAGCAGGGCTAGTTCCAGCAGCATTCGCCGCAGATAATGCAGGTACAACTATTGAAGGCAAGGAAGGTCTAATCCTATTAAATGATCGCCCGGTGAACGCTGAAACTCCGGCGCATTTGCTTGATGATGAAGTTACCCCAAATCGCTACATGTTTATTCGTAATAATGGGATCCCTCCAGAGAATGTTGACCCTGAAAATTGGCAATTGGAAATCGGAGGAGAATCTTGTGTTACTCCAACTACTTTTTCTATAGCTGATTTAAAAACTCGCTTTGAAGAAGTGACCTTACAGTTGCAGCTTGAATGCGGCGGTAATGGCCGCGCCGAATTTGTGCCCGCTGCCAGTGGCAATCAGTGGACTACTGGCGCCATCGGCTGCCCTACATTCACCGGCGTAAGGTTGCGCGATGTACTAAATTTCTGTGGCGTTGCCCGAGACGCTGTTTATGTTGGTTATTATGGGGCTGACACACATATCAGCGGGAACCCTGAGCTAGACCCTATCTCTCGCGGAGTTCCCATAAATAAAGCAATGGAGAGGGAGTCCTTAATTGCCTGGGCAATGAACGGCGAGGACATTCCAATACAAAATGGCTATCCCTTGCGTATGGTTTGCGCAGGATGGCCAGGTTCAGTCTCTGGCAAATGGCTAAACCGGATAGTGGTAAGAGATCGTGTCCATGATGGCGAAAAAATGGCGGCACCCTCATACACGGTTCCTGCTGCCTCAGTAGCACCGGGTAGTCGCGTCCCCAATGAAGAGATGCGTATTATTGAATCAATGCCGGTTAAATCATTGATTACTTTTCCTCAATCAGGGATTAGTCATGACGCCAGACAACGACTAACCGTGCGCGGCCATGCCTGGGCAGGCGATAGCCAGATCAGTGGCGTATTTTTATCTATCGATTTTGGTGCAACATGGTTGCCAACAGCGCTAAACCCAGCTGCCAATAGGCTAGCTTGGCAGAGTTTCCAATCCTGGGCACAGTTTCCTGAGCCAGGCTATTACGAAGTATGGGTTCGCGCAATGGATAATTTGGGTCAGTCGCAACCGATGGTGGTTCCAGGCTGGAACCCAAGAGGGTATTTGAATAATGCCTGTCATCGAATTGCAGTCCAGGCGGTCTAATGAAAACCTATTTCGCTTTATTTTCTTTCTCGATAGGACTTTTTGCTGCTAGCTTATTGCTCCAAAATACATCAGCTCAGGATACTGAAAGT
>CAXYEH010000023.1:0-9931 GCA_964275945.1 uncultured Pseudomonadales bacterium | reverse complement strand
TAAATAGGCACCGTTAAGATTAGCGCATCAAAACTTGGAATCATAGAAAAGGAAAAATCAGCCACGAATGCTCCAGCCGACAATGATGTTGCCACTATCCATGCAAGCAATGCTGCATGGTCGTAGTCAGGCAATTTTTTTCGCAATGTCATTGAATAGTTTTTTTGTTTAAGAATGAAATAGTCAGTTAAATAGATACCTGCCACTGGGGGTACGATCACTCCTAACCATTCAAGAAAACCAATGAAATATTCAGTTATACCAATCACAGCCAAAGCTGTGCCCGCAAGCCCACAGATAATTGCTAATTTCCATTCTGGAGTTTTGGTTTTAATGATGGCGATAGCAAGAGTCGCGCTATAGAGATTTATGCTGTTGGTGGTCCATGTTGCAAATACAAGAATAATAAAGGCACTAATAGCCAATCCCAAAGCAATCATGTAAGCCATCGGATCTAGCAAACCTGTAACCATTGCAGGAATAACTCCGATTAGCATAGAAAAGCTATTACCAATTCCATTGCCCAGTACTGAAGCAATAATGCAATCTTTTATCGATCTCGCGTATCGAGACAAATCAGGCATCAAAACCACCCCGACTATCAAACTTCCGATCATGGTTGAAACAGCAGTACTGAAGTAGTCCGGATCTTCACCATCAATTGCCAGTATGTCGGCAAAACCAACTTCGCCTAGTGAAAGATTGCTTACGTAGATTAAAAATAGAATCAGCAATGGGACCGCAAACAAGGCCAAACGATCAATTGCGTTAAAACCGAAAATCGTAGTGATGATAATGAGAGCACTGGAGATAAATGTCAGCAACCATATTGGGGGTGAGACGTTGAAAAACTCATTGAATACAATTGAAAGTGTCTCACCAAAGAATCCGGCAGTTACCGCAAACCAACCGAGCAAGGTTAAACCGAGCAAAGCATTAACAAACTTCGAGCCTTTTCCCCCAAATACGAATTCGATTATTAAATAACTGCTGAGGCGAGTTTCGGCACCAACTATAGCGGCTGGAACTGACATCATAGCCAGCACTAAACTGGCAAGACCAACTGCTTGTGCAGTTCCAATAAATCCAAGGTTTTGCGCAGTTATGGCACCAGTATAAAGGCTAGGAAGTGTAAGACAGATGCCAAAAAGGACAAGCCCGACAGACCAGCCGGAGACAGTTTCATGTTCCTGCACCGGAGCTCGAGCGCTTTCATCAAAATTCGCAGTAAAGTCACTCAATAGAATAATGTAATCTTAATTGCTAAACCCTTATCCTAGCGTATACCAGCATTGCCCGAAAGCCTCGAAAATAGTAGTCTCTGGATTACTCGAATGATTAGAAAAATAATCGAAGTTGAATTCCCGAATGCTTTTCACTACTAATGAAGCTCAAGAAGGCGCAAAATTTCGCCAATCTGAGAATACAGATAATAAAAAGAGGAAAGAAAGAATGAAATCACTTAAGAACAGCATTTTTACTCTTTGCGCGATGGCGCTGATTACGCTGCAAATCCCCGCAGCATTGAGCGTAGAGCCTGATGAATTAGGGTTTATTATTGCCCAGCCCGAAGACCTATTCACTGATGGTGCTCGCAGTGAACTTATTTACGGTGATCCATCAAAGCCTGGGCTCTATGTTATGCGCATTACTTTCCAGCCCGGCTCCGGAAGCCGACCACACTTTCACAGCACCGCCCGTTACATTACTGTTATCCAAGGTACTTGGCACACCTCTTGGGGACCCAAGTCTGATATCTACAATCCAGATGACATGATGCCTGTCGCGGAGGGCACATTCATTTACCAACCGCCAGAAGGTCATCACTATGACATGGCAAAGGATGAAGAAGTGATTGTTCAGATTATGGGAATGGGCCCTGTTATCACTACGCAGATTCCACAGCCAGGTAACTAGCCAGTTACGACGGGAAGCTTCGAAGGAAGCCCCCATTCTGCCCAACTGCCATCGTATACGGCGAGGTTTTCATATCCCGCGACGGTGGCAGCCAGAGTTAAAATACAAGCTGTGATTCCAGAACCACAACTCGTAATTATTTTCTGATCCTTTTCTATCAGTTGAGAAAATAGATCGCTCAGCTCCTCAGCTGACTTCAATTCCCCCCCTGACAATACTTCTGGAAACGGTAAATTCTTGGCGTTAGGCATGTGACCCGGGCGAACTCTTGGCCGCGGTTCAGCGTCGATTCCTTTAAATCTGCCAGCAGAACGAGCATCTAAAATTTGGCAGCCTGGTTCATAGAGTTCTTTCAACACAACTTCAAAGTCACAGAACAAACCGGTATCTAGATTGGCAAGAAAATTACCCTCTCGAGAATTATCATACTGTTTAATAATTCCTCTTTCTTCTTTTATCCATTTTGGCAAGCCACCATCAAGTACCGCAACCTGAGCGTGCCCCATCGCGCGAAACATCCACCAAGCTCTTGGACTAGCATAAAGACCAACATCGTCATAAACAATCACAACACTATCGGCATTTATTCCTAGCTTTCTTGCTTCTTGCTGAAACAATTCTTGAGCGGGCATCATATGAGGCAAAATACTGTCCGGTTTACAAAACACACCATCGTAATCAAACCGTCGCGCGCCAGGAATCGCAGAAAACTCAACATCATCATTTATGGAAGTGTAGCCAGGCACTGCAGGCGGAACAGAAGCATCCAGCATAACAAGAGCTTCATTTTCTATATTCGTGGCTAACCAATCGGTATCAACCAGAACTGAATCTATTTTGAGCATAAGTGTATTTGGTCATTAAATTTGATGTACAGGTGAAATTGAGAACAGCAGCGCAACCTTGAACCTCACAATAATTAGGAACAACTATCCACTAAAGCTGAGAAGCAAACTCACGGAGCTTTGCTTTTAGAATTATGGTGTTGTCTGGACCAATGCGCAGTAGTTGCTTGTGCACTTCTTGTAAATTCTCGATGCTAGCATCAGCATAGAGATACATTACTGAAGGCTTTACCAATTGATAGGGGCCTGCCATGTTCGTGGTTCGTACAATGTTATTAATTGATAAGCGGAGAGTTTCATCGAAACTCACATTTCTAAATCCTATCTCTGCATAGGCTTGCTGAAACAAGGGAGACAGTGCTCGGTATAAAGTGACCGCTGCATCAGTATCGAGAGAAACAAAAGTTTGCACTATTTCATCGAATCTTGCGTGCGCAGAATCCTCCATAACGAAAAAATTTTCATCAATATTCCTTACCGGCATCTCCTCTCCCAATGCTCTGTATGGCAGGCCAGTCTGAGGGAATTCACCACGACTAATATTCTCAACAAAAACTACGAACTTTCTTACAATCTGATCTTGCGCAAGTAGTCGCAAAACTGATGCACCGTTTTGCATAGCTTCTAGACCTTCAAAAACGAATGTGTCTGAATTATTAAGTGTAGGAAGCTGAACCACATTCGGCTCATCTTCAACAATAGATTCCTCTGCTACCACTTCTACTTCTCTGGGTGACGGCGCAATTTCGACCTCCTCCGCTACAGCTGCTACGATAGGAGGTGAATCTGCCTCAGGCTGAATGCGTATTTGAGGAAGTGCAGTGGGAGATCGTTGACCTTGCGATGGCCTTTCAGCAGATTCAGGAGGTTCTATTGTCGGTGCAGGGGGTTCGATGAGGACAGTAGTTGTGCCTTGAGGCGCTTCAAAGGTAAAGGCAAAGTAAACCAAGGACAGCAGAGTTAGAATCGCAACTGCCGCAATTGCATATAAACCTGATTTAGACATGTGTTCCTCTGCTCTACTTGATCCGAGCTTAAAATATTCTATGCATCAGCTTCAGCTTCTACTAAAACACTAGAAGTATTCTGGCACAGCAATTATAACGCGACAACAACCACTCCAAATCATAACAATATAGCCACTTTACATAATGCTAAAGACATATTTCTGAAACACTGGGATCATGACAATTGTTTTAGACAATTGGGTTGTGTTCCTTCAAACGCACATGTCTAGAAAAAGTATTACTGACTTACAACACTATTTACTAAAAACCCTTTGTTAGAGTGCGTAGAATCAACTTAGTTTCAATTTCTTATTAATCAAAAAAACCCGACCACTCAGTAACTGTGTGGTCGGGTTCTGATTTTTCTTCTTAATCTAATAAACTAAATTTTAGGAAAGCCCAATTCGTCCATTGTTTGGGTCAAATCCCGTCCCGCCGTTGCTGGGTTAGTTTCTTTGTCGATCTTCAAGATCATGCCGTCCTTATCTATGTAATAAGTCCAGCGGTTGGCGAACCCAACTTCCATAAGAACGTCGTAGTCACCAGTCATTTCCTTAGTAGGATCTGCAAGGATTGGAAAACCAGCTTCGTGCTCTGCCGCAAAAGCCGTGTTATCTTCCAGCGTATCTACACTAGCCATGAAGTATGCAACGTCAAAACTTTGAATTTCTCTAGCACTGTCACGCAGCGCTTTACATTGCATAGTTCAGCCACCGGTGAAGGCTTTGGGAAAGAAAGCAATGACTACGGGCTTGTCTCCGCTAAATTCGGAAAGCGAGTAGGTTTTACCATCTGAGGCTTGCAATGAGAAATCAGGTGCTTTATCACCGACTTCCAGAGCTGCCGCTAACTGACTCCCAAGCGCCATCACTGCCAAAAATGCAGATAGCATGACTCGGGTTAGCCGATAGGCAAATTGAGACATAATCTCCTCCAGTTATTAATAGAGCCTGATTCAAAAAACGCCTGAACCAAACCCCTCTTTTGTACCTTTTGTGGGGCTAAATTTCCAGCAAAATTACCCAAAAAGCTGGTATTTGAGTTCGATTTGACGTCGGATGTAACAAATTCTCCCTAGCCTTCTCTAAAATAACCGACGGGAGGCCTGCACCAGTTGTTCTGATTCAGTGACAAGCTCAGCAATTTGAACTTCGATCTGTTGTTTTTCTGCGTTGCTTAGCTTTGTACTAGTGTTTTTAATTCCTTCCAACTTCGCTATTGACCGTGAGATCTGTCTGGTATGTCGAACCAGAGCAAATTGTTTCGCCTCTCGCTGAGATAGGCGGTAACGGGGGTTTTCTACTTGAACGGTGAAACATTGGCGAACTGCCTGGCCTTGGGAGTTACGCACGTTGCTGCAGCGGGTTTGGTTAATGTAAGGGTTTTCGGTACCTTCAAATGCGGTATAGGGCGTCCTAGCCACAGACCGGGCTAACGTTAAATCGATTTGAGATTTTCCATAGATAACTGTAAGCAAATCTTCTCTGCTCACTGCTTGCTGCAATTCGACGCCTTCAATCACTCTTTCATAAAATAGGCTCAATTCCCCTGCAGTGTTGAGTAATTCTCTTCCTGATTGGGCAAGCAAGTTCTCTCTAACGACACGTAATTTCCAATTGCCGTAAATTTCAGCAGCTTCAAGATATCGCAGGTTCTCATAATTGAATAAGCGAGAATTTACGAAATAATACAGTTCTTGCAGATTATCTACTTCCTCCCAACGCTCTCCTCGCTCATTATTTTGAATAAGCGAATCCAGAATTGGAATTTGTTCATGGCTATAAAGACCAGTGTTGATTCGAGTGATCTGCAAAGCATCGGAATGATACCGAACAGCATTGTCATAATCTTCCAGCTCAACGTAGAAATTCGCAAGATCATTATACATTTCAACTAAAGATTGATCGTAAACTCCTAAATCACTTTGGGTATTTTCGATCGCTAACTGGCGAGCAGCAAGCTCTTGGGTAATTTCCAGAGCACGCGCTTCAGTATCAATAGCCTCACCAACTTTTGCGGCCTCTTGTTCGATATCCTGAACTAGACATTGTCCGGACACTACAGCAGTGAATTGCAGGCATCCTGCAATCAATAATCCCCTTGCTATGTGCTGCCTGTAAAACATCTTCATTCTCTTGTGCTTGAAAAAAACAGCCTCATCTTGCGCGTTCTGTTTTCAAATCCTACCAATTTTAGGCTTTATATTCAGATAGAGTTTACCGCTAATCGAACTCACTTTAACGTCAAGCATGCGTATCCAATCTTTAGGGAAGTTATTACCGCACTTGGGATTTTCACAGCTGAAGAAAGCTAGCTTCTTTGCTGCAATAGGTAATAGACGCCGCAATAACCTCAGCTCCGAAGTCTTTTCCCAAATATGAAATGCCAAGATTAGACCCACAGGGATAGGGGCTTCGAGAAGAAAAATTAGCGTCAATTAATGAACTCATGATTAATCCCGATTAAAAAGTTGCAATAGGGTTCAATGGTGAACCCGTTCCTCCCCCCACTCTCAAAGGTGCAGTGGTCAATAAAAACTCGGGGCGTCCATGCTGCGCAGCTTCTTCCGCAACGGCTTCTAGATCCAAGTTGTCAAAGATAGGCATACCTAACGCTACCAATACCAAGGCATGAACTGGTTGCGGGAAATTTTCAACACCTGAGGGCTTAACATCTAAGGCACTGTCACTGCCAATGATGGCAATGTTTCTTTCTTTAAACCATTTTACAGAAGTTGCATGAAGGCCTGCAGAATTTTGTGAAAGATCCCAAGGGCCTAAAGCTTCCCTCCGCGGCCACCGACCAGTTCTGATCAGAACAATATCGCCTTGTCCAATCGTAATCCCATGTTCCTGTTCCCATTCTTCTAACCATTCAGGTGTAATCGCCGTGCCATTGTCTAACCAATCCACTCCACGCAACCTGGGAAAATCCATAACGATACCCCTTCCAAAAATACCGTTGGCAAAAGAAGTAATCGCTAGTTGAGCGCAACCTGCCTCTGTTACTTCATCTTCTGAGTACCCGTTGTACATAGTGCCGAACTGAAAGCGATGACATAAAGCATCGAGGTGAGAATGGGCATAACCATGATAACTGACACCAATAAAATCGCCTGACCAGGGACCAGGGCTACTTCCCACTGAAGTCATACGATGGTCATAGGGATTCCCGTTGTCAGCGGCTACTTCCGTTAAAATTTCATGAGCCATAGACACGGAAACTCCCGTCTCAACCAATCCTGCAGCGGCTACTCTTGTTTCTTCGGTAATATTATTTACCGTTCCAAGCTGATCATTCGCCCCCCATCGACCCCAGTTCGATAAAGTTTCAAACCAACCAAAGACCTCTTCCTGGGTAAGTGGCTCTTGCGCAAGCACTGAGTTATTGAGTAAGACAAGAACCAATAGAATCGCTGTTTTAATGGTCATAAAGTTCTCCTAAATTGAGGCCAACTATTTTTCATCAAATTCTGCTGAAATTTAGTAATGATTTATACAAAGTTTAACAAAAATCTTTATAAGAAGATTGGGTCAGCTTAAGGTGTAAAGCAGAGATGTTAGGCTTATAACCTTAAGGCATTGCAAATGTTGGCCATTGCATTTGCAGTGTCACGGATGATTGAGCATTGCCGAAATCAATAATCTGTTTCCTAAATCACGCTATTCCCAAAAGCCACCGGCTACGTTAATCTCAAGACTATACCCCATTAGCTAAACACATTGCTGAAACCGCGCATGCCGAACCTTAACGAGGTACTTCTAATTATGATAAAAATAAGGCAGCTCATTTTTCCCACTCTGAAATCCAATTATAGCCTCGGCGCACTATCTCTTTGCTTAATTCTAAATAGCAACGTTTTCGCCCAAGAAACTGTTGAATGGACTACGCTAGGGAATGATTTCGCTCACACCCGTTCAACTTCTGCGACACAGATTACGTCTGAGAATTTTTCTGAATTAGAAGTAGCTTGGACTTGGGATGGTGCCAGCTTTGAAGCCCAAAGCGGCCGCTCTACGCCCAGTTATATTAACGGTAAATTATTCACGGTCGCAGGGGCTCGACGTCATGTCGTAGCAATCGACCCTCAATCAGGGTCAACTATATGGTCTTATCGTGAACCCGACACTGGTCGGTGGGAATATTCAATGCGCGCCGACTATGGCAAAGGCGTTGGTCACGCAAACATAGATGGCCGTGATGTAATTTACATGATTTCACCGGGATTCTTCCTAACGGCTCTCGATGCAGAAACCGGTCAGCCTCTGGAGGGTTTCGGAGGTCCTGTAGCCATCGAAGGCTTTCCAGACACTGGTGTCGTAGATCTACTTAAAGATCTTGGCCATCCTTATGATCCTTATGAAGGTATTCCACTGGAACGGGGCTACATTACCTCTTCATCACCACCAATAGTCGTTAATGATGTAGTGGTAGTTGGAAACTCTGCCGAACAGGGTTACAACCAATCCCGAATCGAAAATGTCCCTGGGGATATTCTTGGTTATGATGCTAGAAGTGGAGAGTTTCTCTGGAAATTTAATGTGATTCCGCAGCCTGGAGAGTATGGCCACGAGACTTGGGCGAATGATGCATGGCAGTACACTGGTGACATCTCGTCCTGGGCACCTATCTCAGCCGACCAAGAGTTAGGTCTTGTTTATATCCCAACCAATGGTGTAACCATCGATTATTATGGTGGCCATCATCCCGGCGACAATCTCTATGGAACTAGCTTGATTTCTCTTAATGCCAGAACAGGGGAAAGAGCCTGGCACTTTCAGATGGTGCATCACGATATCTGGAACTTCGACACTCCAACGGCACCAATTTTATTAGAAACAACTAATGGGCCGATCGTTGCACAGGCGACGAAGCAGGGCTATGTTTACGTCTTTGATCGGGAAACCGGGGAACCCATATGGCCCATCGAGGAAGTAGCGATGCCCGCTTCGACTGTCCCGGGCGAACTGTTGTCACCTACGCAACCTATCCCAACCAAACCGGCGCCATTTGATTACACTGGCTCCAGTGAAGAGCTCCTGGTGGATTTCACACCAGAACTAAAACGTCAAGCGTTAGAGGCCGTTGCTGAATTCCAGATGGGTCCGCTATTTAATCCACCAATTCAAGCCAATCATCCTTCCGGTAAGCTGGCTGCTCTAATGTGCCCTTCGGGTTCGGTAAATATCACTCATCCGCCGGTGGCCGACCCAGATTCAAGCATAATGTACGTCATGTCTCGTTACGGTTGTAGCTCAAGACGATTAGTATCTGGAGAAGAAGCAGATACTTATTATGATGCACCGACGGGAGTAACTCTATCGCGCTACGCTGCAGCCAGTGGTGGTCCGTCGCCACGGCATCCCGCTGGACTTCCACTTTGGAAACCACCCTATAGCAAAATCACGGCAATCGATCTAAACAGCGGCGATCATCTATGGATGCAGCCGGCTGGCTACACACCTGATCGAATTAAGAATCTACCAGAATTAAGTGGAGTCGATATAGGCAATACTGGATCTGGCGCCGTAGGCCAGATGGTTGTGACTGGGAACATGTTGATTTATAGCAATGTTACAGGCGATGGCACCCCGCATCTGTTTTCGTTGGATAAACAAACTGGGGCAGAACTGGCTCGTGTAGAAGTGCCCGCGACAACCCGCTATGGCATGAGCTCCTGGGTTCACGATAGTAAGCAATATGTGATTTTGCAGACTGGTAGCAGTTTAACTGCAATGGCACTGCCGGATTAATCTATTTAGATTCGTTCCATTACCTCTGGGGACAAAGTACACTGCTGGTCTCCGGTTCATGGGCGATCTAGAATAGAGAACAAAATTTTTGAACATAAACAATTTTCACAACAAAAACTAAAAGCTCAATAACAATCGAGGAGTAAATCGATGAAGAAGACTTTACTATTCACATCTGCTGCCCTGCTTACAGCTGCAGCGACATTCACCGCGGTAAATTCACAAGACAATGAAATGAGTTTCTTTATTACCAGTCTGGGTTTCTGGTGATGGAGCTAACTTGGGTGGTTTAGCAGGTGCCGACGCACATTGTGCAGCGCTTGCTTCAGACGCGGGATCTCGAGGAAAGACCTGGCGTGCCTACTTAAGTGCTCACGCTACCAATAACTCCCCAACTGTAAATGCTAGA
>CAXYEH010000022.1:0-53472 GCA_964275945.1 uncultured Pseudomonadales bacterium | reverse complement strand
AAGCTGCTCCGGATGGTGTAGACGTTTACTTTGAAAATGTTGGTGGAGAGCACTTACAAGCGGCTATTAATGTCATGAACCCTTATGGACGTATTGCCGCCTGCGGAATGATTAGTTCTTATAATAATGCCCAGCCCATTCCTGGCCCCAACAATCTCATGTTAATAGTTGGGAAAAAAATCCGTATCAATGGTTTCATTGTATTTGACCACAATGATATGCGTGCTCAATTTTTAGCAGACATGGAACCTTGGGTTAGTGAAGGCAAGATCAAAACCAAAGAAACCATTGTTAGAGGACTGGATAACGCTGTTGATGCTTTTCTGGCTTTATTCACCGGCGACAACTTCGGAAAAATGATTGTTAAATTCTAAACCCATTCATAAGTTAGTTGGAGGAGGGCATTATTTAATTCCTCTTCAACTCGCCAGGAGCTAGCGTAGATCCTCAACTGCCTGATTTTGACTTAAATAATTATTCCCAGTGAGCTCCTTAAAGAAGTTTGTTTTGGCCAGTTTACCCATAATGGGATCTTTTACTTCGGACAGGTGCAACTTGACTTCCAATTCCTTTAAGGTCTCATTGATCTTTTCAAGGGTTTCCAGTGCACTCATATCTATTTTATTTACCGCAGTACACATAAGGATTACATGTTCCAGCTTCGGTTTATCGGAAATTAATTTAAAGATGAGTTCTTCCAGATAACGGGTATTTGCGAAATATAAACTCTCATCAATGCGTATCGAAAGTTGATTCTCAAACGTTTCAACAGTGTGCCGGTCAACGCTGCGAAAATGCTCAGTACCCATTACTCTTCCAATCACAGCCACATGGGGCTGGGAGGTTTTGTATAGGTGAATCAATACCGATGCCAGCACACCGGACCCTATACCAACTTCAACACCAATTAATAAAGTTAGTACTAACGTGATAAACACCGCTGCAAAATCTGCCTTGGAATAAACCCACGCTTTTTTTAGCACGGAAAAATCAATTAGGCCGTACACCGCCACAATAATTATGGCGGCAAGTGAAACCCTGGGTAGCCAAAACAAAGCTGGCGTGAAAAACAAAGCAACCACCGCAATCAAAATAGCGGTAAACAGTCCAGCTGCGGGAGTTGCTGCACCTGCTTCAAAATTTACGACAGAGCGCGAAAATCCGCCGCTGACAGGAAATCCGCCACCTAATGAAGTTGCGAGATTAGAAGCTCCCAGCCCAACTAGTTCTTGGTTCAGGTCGACTCTTTCCCTTCTCCGAGCTGCCAAGGTCTGAGCCACTGAAATAGATTCAACAAAACCAATAATCGAAATTAATAGTGCCGAGCCAATAAGGCTATTTAATAAGTCTATCGAGAAACTAGGTAACCCAAAATTGGGCAATCCTCGAGGCACTTCACCCAGCAGCTGCACACCTTGCTGGTCCAGGCGAAAAATATAAGCTAATAAGCCAGTTATCAATGCTACCAGCAGCGGCCCAGAGCGTGAAAGAGCAGTTGCAATATGAGCATCAACACCAATTTTTAAGAACAAATTTTTAATGACTGGCTTACTAAAAATAATAAACGCGATTGAACCTGCGCCCATGGAGAAGGTTATGAAATTGATACTTCCTAACTGACCAAGCAGAGAACCAAGTATGCCCAAGAAGTTCTGGCCGCTGGCAGACACGCCGAATACGTGTTGCATTTGACTAAGACCAATAATCAAAGCAGACGCAGTTACAAAAGCACTAATTACTGGGTGGGATAAAAAATTCGCCATAAATCCCAAGCGCAACAGTCCAAGCAACAACAAAAATAAGCCCGACAGAAAGGTGAGAGCCAGGGCTGCAGCGAGCGTTTCCTCTGGGGTAGCCAAAGATAATTTCGCCAAGGCTGCAGCGGTCATCAGTGAAATAACAGCAACTGGAGCGACTGACAAGGTATTGCTGGTCCCAAACAGAGCATAAACCGTTAAGCCGACCATACTTGCATAAAGACCAGTTTCAGCAGGGAGTCCTGCCAACAAAGCATAGGCGAGCGCTTGCGGGATTAACATTATAGCTACAATCAAAGCGGCAATTGTGTCATCAACAAATTTTGAATTTGTATAGTTGGGAGCCCAAACGAAAATTGGAAAATAACGTTTCAGTGAAAATACTTTATTCAAAACAATACCCTTATCTAATTAACAGACATTCCAGCTTTCCTACGGCTGACTAACTTATAAAATCTCGTGCAACCAAAATATAACAAGTCGATTATCAATATAGAGAAAATCGCGATAGCTAGTCCCCATTCTATCGCGATCGAATTCAAAGGCACTGTATAAGTGTATTGCTCTAATGTCTCCTGAAAGAATTCTTGATCCGCTGCAAACAGGACATGCATAGCGACAACAAGCGCATTATGTCCCAACGCCAACCTTTCGTTTTCTAATCTATAATAACGATCCGTAATTAACCGAATACTCTCAGAATCACTTCGAAAGACAGTGTCATTGCTGCCATCATAGTAGGCGATTAGAGCTTCCAGGTCTCCGCCAAATAAACTATTCGCCGTCTTCTGAAAGCCACTAATATTAAAACTTACCTCTTGATAGTGTGCATCAATGCGCTTGGCATATTGATCGACAAAACTAGGTACCTGAATACCAATGAGTATTCCGGTCGCAAAGATTGCAAAGCGAATGTAAGCTTTAAGTAGATTAATAATAAACATGAAAGAGAAAGTTTAGTAGAGGGATCACTATGAACTATACCTTAGTTCATTCTTTGACTAGAAAAGTCACTAATTAGTTCATCCTTGTTGCAACAAATTACGCAGATCAATAATGGCCGCATTGGCGCGGGATATGTAATTCGCCATTGTTAAAGAATGATTAGCAAAAATACCAAAGCCTGATCCATTTAGAATAATGGGAAAAAACACAGTACGCAGGCTCGCTTCCAGCTCGCGAATAATCTGATCCAGGCTCGTCATCGCATTCTTGTCTTTCAATACTTGCTCGAAGTCTTTACGCACTGCAACCAAAAAATGCATAAGCGCCCAAGAAGCACCTCGGGCCTCGTAGAATACATCGTCGATCTGTAACCATGGCGTGCGAATGGCTGCTTTAGAGCTCGCCAGGGTAGATCGTTCGGCACCAGACTCGCCCATCAGGTCAGTGTGAATGCGTTCCTGGCCAACGCTGGCGCTCAATCGTTGAGACAAACTGCCAAGGCGTGATTCAACATCCAGCAACCAATTAGCAAGATTATCTGCTCGGGCAAAAAACTGCGCATCAACGTCTCGCGGATCTGTAATTCTTCCTAAATAAGAGTAGAGACTTTCCACCGCTTCGTTATACTCAGCTTCTGTCGGCGGAAAGAGCCAGCTATCATTATCAAAATGAAATCGCGGCTCACTGATGATTAGATCAGGATCTTCTACCGATTGGGATTGAGAACGACTAAAGCTTTCTCTAAATGCACGAGACAAATCCCTCATTTGCACTAGCGCACCAAACTCCCAATTAGGAATATTATCCAGATACACACCAGGTGGCATAACATCGTTAGTTAAGTAACCTCCCGGTTTACCAAGTAGAGTTTCTGCAACTTGAATTAAAGCACTGGTAGTGGCGGCACCTACAACATACTGATTACCATCAACAGCAAGTTTGGCTGCGGTGTTTTGGCTAATGGAAAATTCGGCAGGTTCTCTGCTCCAATACACACCCACGATCAAGATGAAGATAATAAGAATGCCAAGAACACAAAAAGCTATTTTTCGAAAGATGGTGCCATCTCCGCTCAACTGCAGCCCTGCAATAAGACCAAAAAGTTTTTGCTTAATGGGTTCCCAAAACTTCATAAACGGGTCTTAATCCTCAGATATTCTCAGTCGAATACTTATCTGTGACGCTAATTCAATATTACCCCGCAGTCGATATCCTTCAACAGCGCTCCGCATTTCAAGAAACATCCAGCGCGCAAGCGCATCATTCGGCGCTGTTATTAAAATAAAAGCTTCATGCTGTTTCGCCTGGTTAGCAATATCTGCTAATTGCGCTTGGGCAGATTCGCTACGGGTGGAAAACTCTTGATTGTCTAAATTAAAAAATAAATCACCGGAATTTTGTTCAGATTGCAAAGACAACCAAGCCTGTGGCAAGGCAGGATGATCCTCATCCACAAATTTTGCATTTTCTAACAGCTCCTCTGCATTAACGAACAAACCTCTCCGACTTGCTTCTAAAGACAGTTCCACATAGCGCAAGACGATGCGTTCCAGACCATCAGTTGCAATTTCATTTTCAGGGTCCATAGCCAAGATCCGCTTAAACCGGCCGTGAGCACTATCGTCAGCCGGCTTTAACAAGCGATCATCATCAAGCGCCTGAAGTGCTTCATACAGCGTATCTGCTATAAATCTTTCTCTTGCCGTTTGCTGACTCGCAATTACGACTCGAGGTTCACTTAATGGTCGGATTTCAGGAATAACCACAGCGCTTTCTGCAGGCGCCACCGGCACAGGAATAGTTTCCTGTGCTTCGCAGGCCGCGAGCAGCAGGAATAATGCTACTGCCAATAGCCGTGCCTTTCTGAAACTAATAAACATAACTGATAAAAAAATCCCCAGGGCTTATCCCAGTACCTCAGTAAATGGAATGAATTCAAGAATGTCACCAGAGGCAATTGCAGTGTAGGGCGGGATTATTACAAGACCCTGAGCGTTGCTCAAGGATGCACCAACACCAGAACTTTGGTCTACGAGCGGCTTGACCTGAAGCCCGTTTTCACCGTGAGAATACAAATTAGCTCTTATGTATTGCTGGCGTTCTCCCGATTGCCCTTTAGTAAAACCAGCAGTGACAGGATAACCACTAGGCAGGGAACTGTCGCAACCCAACATCGCCAACAAAGAAGGCCTGACCAAGAGGACAAATGTAACAAAAGCCGAAACAGGATTCCCAGGAAGACCAAAGAACTGAGCTTTCCCAACTTTACCACTGGCGAAGGGTTTCCCCGGTTTAATTGCTAACTTCCACAAATCGAGATGGCCATTTGCCTCAACCGCCGCCTTTACATGATCTTCTTCTCCAACAGACACCCCGCCCGTGCTAATAATGCAATCAACTTTCGCCGCAGTATCAGCCAACACTTGCTTAGTAGTTTCGAGATCATCGACTACCACTCCTAGCTCTTTCACTTCGCACTTCAATTCCTGCAATAAAGCGGCGAGAGAATAGTAATTCGAATTATATATCTGCCCTGGTTTAAGCTCATTGCCTGGAAGCACAAGCTCATCGCCGGTAGTCATCACCGCAACACAAAGCTTGCGTTTGACAACAAGAGAAGATGCCCCAGTAGATGCCACTAAACCAAGATCTTGAGGCAATAAGCGATGGCCTTTTGTTAACAAAGTAACCCCAGCCCTAATGTCATCACCCGCTCGTCTCAAGTTTTCGCCTCCCACAACAGTCTGCAAGACTTTTACATGATCGCCCGTAGCTTGGCAGTTCTCTTGCATAACAACCGCATCAGCCCCGAGAGGAATAGGTGCTCCCGTAAAAATGCGCGCAGCTTCACCCTCGGCCAAAAAACTACCGATTTCACCCGCGGCAATTCGTTGCGTAATCTTTAAGGTCGCAAATTCACCATTTGGTTCATTATTTAGATCAGCACTACGGACCGCATAACCATCCATAGCACTATTGGTGAGTGGCGGGACGTCCACATTGGAAACAACATCTGTAGCCAACACTCGACCAGTACTTTCTAGTAGTGGAACGGACTCACTCTCATCGATAGACGCTAATGTACTGAGTAATGTATCAAATGCTTCGTTTATTGGAGTAAGTGATGACATAGAATTTACAATTGACTGCGTTTATGCAGCATCAGGCTCCGAAGATTCGCTGGATTTAATCTGTAGCTTCGATAAAGCAGTTCCGCCATAGAGAAGCTTGATGACATCTTGCAAATCTCCATGCCAGGATCTTTGCTTGATCCCAAAAGTGTCAAAGATTTTCTTACTCGACAAAGTTGAATTAAGAATTTCTGGCGCTCTCACATCCTGTTCAGTGATTTTTATGGAGTCTAGGAGCTGATAAATTAATTGATCGTTATTCGCCGCATATTTCATTACCTGCTCGACAAATTCATTTTCGCGCTTAGTCTCTAAGCTGGAGTAATGATACGTACCCCAAACATTAGCTTCACAATCAATTTGCTGACAAATCGCTAAAATCGCTGCCGCCAAATCACCTGTATGGGTTGGACTAAAGCGCCGCCGAGATACTGGAAGCTGCCCTTGATCACGCGCTGCAGCTCGAATCCATGACTTGATGAGCCCCCTTTTTTTCTTACCAAACAGCCAGCCCGAGCGAATCACTATATGAGAGGTGTGCCTTCTTACTGCTCTCTCCCCCTGCAACGAAGCCAAACCATAAACCCCCTGGGGATTAGTTTCATCTGTCTCGTTATAACCTAGCTTTTTGGTACCGTCGAATACATAAGCATTGGATAGATGCAATATGGGGATATTCAGATGATCACAAATCTCTGACAAAGCCGCTGGCAAGCGAGAATTAATCTGATAACAACGCTCTTCGGAAGTTTCCGCGCGCCGAAGGGCACTGTGGTTACCAGAAATAAAATCAGCCAAGTTGATTAACTGAGTAGGTGCGGAGTCGGTTACTAATTTGGCAATACTTACCGGGTCGTCCGGATCAAAATACTTATCCGCAGGCGCCTGAAAACGGATCTTGTGCATGCGCAAGATCTCAATCAAATCCTTGGCTGTAGGGCTATTGCCACCAACAATAAAGAGCTTCAAAGCTAATACCCGTCTATTTTAGAAACCAATCAACAACTCACGACTTAAATCTCAGACAATCATTGCCGGAAGTCAAGCCTGACGCGGGTTTCCGCAAAATTCTCGAATTTGAACAAGCGGAGCTATGCGTAATCTAGGGCCCCAGAAATACTTTACTCAAATATTAAAAAGCATAACGAGCAGTCCGTCTCAGGTCTCGAAGAGCACAGTGTGCGCCGCAAATTCAACGCAAAAAGCCATTCGGTAGAAAGATGTAAAACAAGCACATGAGAATTTTCGAATAGCATTTGGCCAAAGAAACCGCAAGCACAACAACTCAGTTCTGGCATGGGAGCTGACTTTAGCAAGTGACTAGGAAAGACGAATTTTGACGGCACCAGCACATTGCGCCGTAGTTTGCTTAAAAAGGGATGTCGTCATCGAAGTTATCAAAGTTAGCCGGCGCCGACTGCGGTTGAGCAGCAGCCTGCGGTTGAGCCTGCTGCGCCGGTGCCGCCGCTGGCTGATTGCCAAAATCCTGGCCTGCACCTGCACCACCACGACTGTCTAACATCTGCATTTCATTCGACACAATTTCGGTGGAATAGCGCTTCACGCCATCCTGTTCCCAGGAGCGAGTCTGCAATCTTCCTTCTACATAAAGCTTAGACCCCTTCTTTACATATTGCTCGACAATTTCAGCTAAACGGTTGAAGAACACTACGCGATGCCATTCAGTTTTTTCTTGCTGATCACCACTAGTCTTATCTTTCCAGGTATCACTAGTCGCTATTGAGATATTTGCGACGGCATTGCCATTTGGCATATACCTGACTTCTGGGTCGTTTCCCACGTTACCCACCAGAATAACTTTATTTACACCTCGACTCGCCACGCTTATCTCCCTTTCAGAATTCGGATACAGAGAAGATTGAGTTTATACCATTGCCGTCAGAATTAGGATATTTCTAGTGAAATTGGTTTTGAAATTTCGGAGTCCTAAAAAAGCTCGCGATTAAGCGCTCTACTGACAGCTATCTATTGCAGAATTTTTGCTTTTTGTTCGCTTTTTGTAAAAGCAAACCAACTAATTTCAACGATTAAGTCCTTTAATCCAAACGGCGCTTTACTCGCGTATCAATAATTAATGATAATGGTCGGTTTCGCCACGCGGTATTGAGTAATTCATGGATCAGATTGTTGTACGCGGTGCTCGCACCCATAATCTAAAAAATATAAACCTTACAATCCCCCGCGACAAACTAGTGGTAATAACTGGGTTGTCGGGATCAGGCAAATCGTCCCTCGCTTTTGATACACTATACGCAGAAGGACAGCGCCGTTACGTTGAATCTCTCTCCACCTATGCACGACAATTCCTCTCCATGATGGAGAAGCCAGATATCGATCACATCGAAGGTCTATCACCTGCAATTTCAATTGAACAAAAATCCACCTCTCATAATCCGCGCTCAACAGTGGGCACGATCACAGAGATCTACGACTATCTCAGACTTTTGTTCGCACGAGTTGGCGAACCTCATTGTCCAGACCACAATATCAAGCTAGAAGCACAAACTGTCAGCCAAATGGTTGACAAAGTGATGGGGCTGCCAAAGGACACTCGCATCATGGTCTTGGCGCCCGTAGTTCGGGAACGCAAAGGCGAACATATTCACGTATTTAATGAGCTTAAAACCAGCGGTTTTATCCGCGCACGCGTTGACGGCATTGTTTGCGAAATCGACTACCCGCCAGACCTAGAGAAAAAGAAGAAACACTCCATCGATGTCGTCATTGATCGTCTAAAAATCAAAGAAGGCATTGAGCAGCGATTAGCGGAAAGCTTCGAGACAGCGATCCAACTGGCTGATGGCTTAGCCACAGTAAGCCTCTCTGCCTCTAAAGACAAGAATGAGGATAAAGAAGCTAACCTGATTTTCTCCGCTCTGTTTGCTTGTCCAAAATGCGGACACAGTATTTCGGAATTAGAGCCCAAACTCTTTTCATTTAACAGTCCCGCTGGTGCCTGCACTAGTTGCGATGGGCTCGGCCTCAAGCAATTTTTCGATGAATCCCGGATCATTACTGATGAAGCGCTTTCTCTTGCGGAAGGAGCGATTCGTGGCTGGGACCGACGCAATATTTTTTACTTTCAGATGCTGACATCGCTTGCTGACCATTTTGGCTTCAAGATCGATACCCCGTTTAATAAGCTCAGCAAAAAGCATAGAAGCATTATTCTCCATGGCAGCGGCAAGGAAGTTATCGGTTTCAAATACGTGAATGATAAAGGCAGTACCTACACACGCAGCTGGCCCTTCGAGGGCATTTTACCAAACATGGAGCGCCGCTACCGCGAGACCGAATCGAATATGGTGCGAGAAGAACTTGCTAAATATTTAAGCTCCCAATTCTGCCCTGAATGCGAAGGCACTCGTCTGCGCCGCGATGCACGCTTCGTATTAATCAAAGGTACTAATCTGCCACAAATCACTGAGATGACAGTCACAGGGGCATCGAACTATTTTCATAAACTGAAATTCACTGGCAAAAGCGCCAAGATTGCAGAAAAAGTACTAAAAGAACTTCAAGATCGTCTCAAATTTCTTGAAGATGTTGGCCTGAATTATCTTTCCTTAAGTCGTTCAGCAGACACTCTTTCTGGCGGTGAAGCACAACGTATCCGTCTGGCCAGTCAAATTGGTGCTGGACTCGTTGGGGTCATGTACATACTGGATGAACCTTCCATCGGTTTACATCAACGAGACAACAATCGCCTCCTTAAGACACTTTTTCATCTACGAGACCTTGGCAATACGGTAATTGTAGTTGAACATGATGAAGAGGCGATCCGTAGTGCTGACCACATCATTGATATAGGGCCTGGCGCCGGGGTGCATGGCGGCACTATCGTTGCTGAAGGCAATATAAAGGCAATAGAACAATCAAAAGAATCATTAACTGGCAAATTTCTAAGTGGTAAAGAAAAAATATCTGTCCCTACCAAGCGCTCCAATTACAATAAGAATAATTTGATGATACTAAAAGGTGCCTCAGGTAACAATTTGAAAAATGTAGATCTTATTATTCCCATTGGCTTATTTACTTGCATTACAGGCGTCTCGGGATCTGGTAAATCCACACTGATAAACAACACACTCTATCCCATTGCCGCCACTAAATTGAACAATGCATCTACCTTGAATCCAGCGGCCTATGAAGAGATCGAAGGCTTGGAGTTGTTAGACAAAGTAGTCGATATTGATCAAAGCCCTATTGGCCGCACTCCCCGCTCAAACCCAGCAACGTACACCGGCATCTTCACGCCGGTCAGAGAATTATTCGCCGGCACCCAGGAAGCACGAACCCGGGGCTATAGGCCAGGACGCTTCAGCTTTAATGTTAAAGGTGGCCGCTGCGAAGCTTGCCAGGGTGACGGTGTCGTAAAAGTAGAGATGCATTTCTTACCCGATGTGTATGTTGCCTGCGATGTTTGCAAAAGCCGTCGTTATAATCGCGAAACTCTGGAAGTAAAATACAAAGGGTTAAATATCAACGAGGTATTGGAGTTAACCGTCGAAGACGCCAGAGAATTTTTCGATGCGATTCCCGCGATTGCACGCAAACTACAAACATTAATGGACGTCGGGCTTTCTTATATTCGCTTAGGTCAGGCAGCAACAACTTTATCTGGCGGCGAAGCACAACGGGTCAAACTTTCACGTGAATTATCCAAACGCGATACGGGCAAGACCCTCTATATCCTCGATGAACCAACCACCGGATTACATTTTCAAGACATTCGACAATTGCTTTCAGTACTCCATCGCTTAAGAGACCACGGCAATACCATTATCGTCATCGAACACAATCTTGACGTAATCAAAACAGCCGATTGGATTGTAGATCTTGGCCCAGAGGGCGGAAGTGGTGGTGGGAAAATTATTGCCGAAGGCTCACCGGAGCAACTGACGAAAGTTAAGGCATCCCATACGGGATGCTATCTAAAGAAAGTGCTCTAGTTATAGTTATATTTTTAGGCTGATCTCGTACTTAGATTTAGAATGGCAAAATAGAAAACCAGGGACGATTTTGAAAAAAAGAATAGCCGAATTAACGGTAGATGGGTAACCTTCGCCGTATCTGCGCCCTACCTTCTTCCCATTTCGGCTCACCATCATAGATAGGAATATTGTTGATATCGACGCTGAACCAAGATCCGCCTTCGCTACCCAACAGCAGAGTAGAATCATCCATCCAAGTTAGAGCCTCAACGATACCGCTCACAGCAGGATCCAGCGATAATCTGCGCGCTTCTCCAGAGAGCCATTTTCCCTCAACTCCCGGGACTGGAAACAACCAAACTTCCGTGTAACCTGTCACGGCAAGCCATTCCCCATTTTGTGATAGATCAGCCGCAGTAATAAAAAACAGATCAGCATGGCTATCAACCTTTTCTAAAACGTTGATTTGGTCTGATTTCCAATCGGTCAAACGGTAAAGATTCGCTCCTGGCGCCAATTGAAAAAACCCTTCTCCACGATGTTTTGTTAGCACATAGATCGCGTCATCATGAACAAAAAGCGCTTCGCTATCAAAAGTCCAGCGCTCCGGAGGATAATGTGATTGATCAGGGTAGCTGACCGGAATAAACTGATATGGCCTGGTTCGAGAAACTGCACTGGGGTTCGGCTCATTGATGACATAAATACCGAGATCACGACGCGCATTACCATTATTACCCATGTCTGCAATATAAATAGCACCTTTAGTGATGGCGATATCTTCCCAATCTATATTAGCAGCCAATTCGATAGTCAAACCTGGATAAGCCTGCTTACCAGCTTCAACTTCCTCTCCATGAAATCGCCCTTCCAGAAAAGCAGGGATAATTATCTTACCCTGACTATCTAGCGCAAATAATCGCGGCACATCGCCGCTATCGTTATGCACCCAAAGCACATCGTCATATGTCTGTGATTTTGCCAAACCACTTTGCTCATTAATGGCCGCAAATTCAATATCCAACACTTTACGCACGGCACCTTCCGGCTGAGCACGTGTTAAATTGTCTTGCGACATAAAAATAAAAAAACACAATAGAAGCAGAACTTCCTTAATACTCGATTTTAATTTCAAAAGAAAACTCACTATTTGATTAAAGTGGTGCAAAATATATATGATTATCTTAGCGAAATATTCTTGCAATAAAAAATGCTTTTAATCACGTCTATTGTTAATAGCTAAAGCAAATTGTTATACGATCAATGAACTTTGAACACTGGATATTCAACCGGGTTATCCGCCGCCAACGCTCCCACGAAATACTCATCGAAGAGATTCCAGAACACAAGCCCATCATCAGCCTGGGGCTCAAGCAAATAGAAAATAAGGTAAGCAAGGCGATTGTTGAGGGAAACAATAAAATCACCGCGTGAGAATGTGCGTTTCGCAGACTGAAACTCGCCATCAAGCAAAGTGTTTTCGTGGCCATTTAATTGAACGTTACTTTTGTCCATGCCTCTAACTACAAATACTTCACCAGTATAGGTGACGTCCGCTTGAAGAATATTCACTTTAATCCCATGTTCTTCCAGCTTGTCTTTTAAAAACGTAAAGTCACCATTAAAAATATAAGACGCAGGCACTCTAGAAGTTAAGGAAGGTATAAACGCGTTGTAATTCTGCACTCCTTCTGTAACAACTAATTCAGAACTTCGAACGAAATCAATATCGCCGTCTTCTTTCTCAAAGGGGATATATTTGTAACTTAGCAAATCTAGTGGTTCAGGCAGAGGCACCATATCAAATTGCACACCCTTCTCTTGTCCAATTGCAGAATTTCTAACAGCCTCATCGGCACTTAAATTAATCGCCCGCATATCAGGGCCAAACATATAGGTGTATTCCAGAATCTCTTCGATGAATACGTTGGCCGCATGTACTCGCTTGTAAAAAGGGTCATGAGAAAATGTTTCACTCAGAATGGCCATACGATTCCGTAGCCCCATATTGTTCGTTAAATATCGTGGCGCATGACTATAAGTGCGCAACTCTTTGGGTGGCCAATCACGATAATCGAAACCTCCGTACCAACTGAATTCTAAATCGAACTTCTCTCTTACAGCCGCCTGGATTTTTGGCAACATTTCAGAGGCTGTGTAATCGGTCGGCGGCGCCTCGCCAGCAGTGTGGTAGGCAGGAGCATAAGTCAGTGAATAGCCATGCCAGGTGCCATTAGTGGTATGAAGATCGACCAACAAATCCGGATCCCAGCGGTTTACAACTTTCTCGAACAGCGCCTTGGTTTCCAATGCTTCCACGATCATGCCATCTCGATTTAAATCGTAACCATTGGCAGTTCGAATACCAGTAACTGGAGGGCTCAAGTCTTGATTCGGCCGCGTGTTTAAATCCATAGTATCGTTGCCATCGGCGTTATACACAGGTACAAAAATGAGGATCTGGTTTTCTAACAAATGTTGCTTATCGCCAAATAAAATATCGCGCATCGCGATAAGAGAAGCTTCCTTCCCTTCAACTTCACCGCCATGAATATTGGCTTGAATATAAACCACTAAACTGTCTGATTGAAAAGCTTGTTCAGGTGTTTTTACAGGAGGGTCAGCCAATACAACCAATGGTACTTCTCTACCCTGTTCAGTTAATAGCAGCGTTTCGCGATGCATTAATTCAGTTTGTGCATCCAAGGCATCGAGCACATCAACCACATCTTTTAATGTGGAAGTACGTTCATAATTTGTCCTCTCAGCAACTGTCACCATCGCTTCGGAGAAAACGCTGTAGTTTTCCGCAGCAAATGCCCCACGCAACAGCATCAATAAACCCAGTGCCATAGTTAATCGATTCATAAATACGAACCCCTTTTCTAAGAATTCTTTTCTACCTGTTAAGTATAAATTAAAGCAGGCAAGTTGCTCGAATAACAATTCCTACTTTGTGATTTCACCAGTTCCATTTACAGCCATTTGCTACAGTATGTGACTTGCCCAAGCAATTTGCGCTTAAAGCACCGTATTTCGTGACATTCAGAGATTTCTAGGCTTCTGAATTTGTTGCTTTTCACCCTTAAAAATTATACCTTTTAAAACAGCTATATATTCTTAAGTCAGTTGCGTAACAAACACGCACAAAAATGCACAAATTAGCCACCCAAACAGCAATTCGATTTGAGTGAATTCTTACAATAAAAAACGGAGCTATGTCAGTGAATTCCAAACTAACTCGCAGACGTTTTATCAAGGGGGTAATTTTCTCCGGCGCTGCCGCTTCAACCGGTGCTGGTTATTACCTCGCAACCGCCCAATCTGGTGGCGGCGCCGCAGAGCGCTTGGTAAATCTGAACATTAATGGGCGTTCGCGACCTGTTGATGTCATGCCTTCTGAGACACTTGCCTACACCCTGCGCTACAAGCTTGATTTAACCGGCACCAAAATCGGTTGTAATCGCGGCGAATGTGGTGCTTGTACGGTGTTGATCGATGGTGTCCCGAATTATTCCTGCTCAGTACTGACCCATAACGTCAAAGATAAAGCAGTGATTTCCATCGAGGGGGTCAAAGCAGCAGATGGCACATTGCACGCCGTCCAGGAAGCCTTTGTAGCAGAAAACTCACCCCAATGTGGTTTCTGCACACCGGGCCAGGTGATGTCAGCAGTAGCATTACTTAACGAGAATCCTCGCCCTACCCGTGAAGAAGTTCGCGCCGGCCTATCAGGTAATCTGTGCCGATGCGGTGCCTATGAACATTATATTAATGGCGTCTTACGCGCCTCGGGGCAAATAGCATGACTACTCATATAGGACGCGATTTCGTGCCACCAGATGTGCCTGGAAAGGTCACTGGTGAGATCAAGTATGCGGAAGACTATAAGAGGGAAGGAATGGTCTTCGCCCGCTTACTGACAAGCCCACTGCCCAGCGGCAGAGTGGTAAACATCGATGCTTCAGCAGCTCTAAGAATGGATGGCGTCGTTGGCATATTAACCGCCGACGATCTCGCACCGATTGCTCCTCCGGGTAATCCCTCCTTAGCTTCTGAATACGTCACCTACGTCGGCCAACCCATTTTGGCTGTCGCAGCAACTTCTGAAGAGATCGCCGAATCAGCCATCGATGCTATCCGTATCGATTTCGAACGCAGAGATTTCGTGGTTGATCCACTTGAAAGCCTGAAGCCCGGGGGCAGCAATGCCTACCCAGAAGGCAACGTTCTAGTTCGCACCCGCGAAGAAGGACCCGAAGGCACACCAATTCTAAATGCTGAAATCAAAGACATTAAATGGAATCAAGCTGATATCGACGCCATTCGTGATGGCCGTAATCCAGAAGGTGGCGAGTTCACCACCAATTGGGCATTCGGCGATATCGACGCTGGCTTTGCTGAAGCGGCTGCCATTATCGAAGAGCCATTCGTCACCATGGGATACGCCCACCATTCATTAGAAGCACGCACCTCGATGGCCTATTGGGAAAATGGCAAAGTCTATTTCCACGGTTCTTCACAATCGCAAAGTGCCAACAACGCTGGCCTTGCCCGTATGTTAAACATTGATCTTGCTGATCTTGTGTTCATCAATGAAGCAACCGGTGGTGGTTTCGGTTCCAAGATTGGGCCCTACCCCATCATGGCTGTTGCCGGAAACTTCTCCCGCGTACTTAATCGCCCCGTGCAACTAAGAATTACCCGCGAGCAAGAGTATTACATCGGGTCTGCCCGCTCTGGTATTCAGGGTTGGCTCAAAATCGGTGTAAGGGAAAACGGCAAAGTCTGTGCGGTTGATCTGGCTATAGTAAATGATGGCGGTGCAACTGGTGGCGGGAGTGGTAACTCCTCTGCTCAGCATGTCACCGTTTGTTTGCAGCCAGAAGCCATGCGTTATCGTGGCATTTCCGTTTACACTAACACAACACCTCGTGGGGCCCAGCGCGGCCCAGGCCAGAATGAAATAGCAGCAGTCCTGGCGCCAATGACTGACAAAATTGCCGCACAAGTAGATATCGATCGCGTAGCCTTCCGTCGCCTAAATGCGTTAAGAAGCGACGGGTTCCAAGGTGGCAGCCAGGGGCCAGTAACTAGCTCGTTTATTGCCGAAGCATTGGATCAAGGCGCACGAGAATTCGATTGGCAGACACGCGAAGCCAGCTCTAGAGAACTTGGTGGCAGTAAGAAACGAGGCATCGGTGTTGGTATCGGTTACCACGGTGCCGGAGGGCGTGGCTACGATGGCTTATTGCGCATCACACCTGATGGCACACTGCACATCCATACTGGTGTGGGAAATTTAGGCACGTACTCTTATGCAGGAAACTGCCGAGTTGCTGCCGAAGTGATGAAAATGCCTTGGGAGAATTGCGAAATTCACCGAGGCCGCACTGACCGCCATTTACCTCATAGCTCGGGCCAAGGTGGGAGTAATACCATCTTCACTCACAGCCGAACGATGTGGGTAGCTGGACAGGATCTCATTACTAAAATGAAAGAAATCGCGGCAATGGATCTCGGTGGCGAAGCGGATGATTACGAAATCGCTGATCAACGGGTGTTTAACTCTGCCGACCCATCTCAAGGTCTCACCTATGCCCAGACTGCCCAACGTGCCATGGCATTGGGTGATAAGTACGATGGTTCTGTTTATCCAGAAGACATTAACCCAATCACTGTTTTAGCAACGCAAGGTGTTGCCGGCACTGGTTTGGTCGGTGTAGCTAAAGACAATATTCCTGGTCAAGGTCAACCCCCAGGTAGCATAGTTGGCTTCTGTGAAATTGAGCTTGATACAGACACCGGCAAAATCGAAATCACAGATTACACAGCAGTGGCCGATTGCGGCACCGTTGTGCACCCAAAGAACTTCGAAAATGCTATGCGCGGCGGCATGGTCTGGGGTGTTGGTTTAACCAACCTCGAGCGCCATGTCTACGATCCTCAGAATGGGCTACCTGCCAACACTGGCCTCTACCAGAACAAGCCCCCAACGAATATGGATGTACCGGTAGACACAGTGCAACAGGCAGTGAATATTCCTGACCCACAAAACCCAGTGGGTGCACGCGGAATAGGGGAGCCGACCCAGGGTGCCATGGCGGCAGCTCTGGCAAGCGCCATAACCGATGCATTGGAAGGCCATCTATTTAATACGGCGCCAACCACCACGGATATGATCATTGATCACTTGGCTGGTAACGACTACAGCACCAAGTCCCTTAAAACCAATACTTTCTAGAGGTAGCAGAACCCATGCCATCACATGACGTAATGCCAAATATGGAACTGTACCAGCCAGTACAGGTCGAAGATGCCCTTGAGATTGCTGATCGCCTTGCAGATAGGGGTTGGTTAGTAGGTGGTGGACAAGACACTTATGGGTGGTTAAAAGACCGCGCCAAAGATGTCGACGCCCTCATCGACTTGAGTGCTATCGAATCCCTCAGGGGAGTTCGTGAAACTGCAGACGGGGTCGAAATCGGCGCCCTTACTACTTTGACCGAAATCATAAACAGTGATGTTCTCAAGAACAGCTATGCATTGTTAACTGATGCGGCTGGTGTAGTAGCAAGCCCACAAATCCGAAATATCGGCACCCTCGGTGGTAACGTGTCGCAAGATGTTCGCTGCTGGTATTACCGCCGCGGCCTTTCTTGCTATCGTGCTGGCGGCAACTTGTGCTATGCCGACACCCCTGAAGGGATGAACCGCGAACATGCCCTTTTCGATGCAAGCCGCTGCGTTGCTGCTGGCGCATCGGATACTTCTTCTGCGTTAGTTGCACTAGACGCCTCCATGGTTATTGAGAATAGTGGTGGTGAGCGAGTCGTGTCTGCCGAAGATTTCTTTGTTGGACCGGCTAACGATATCGAAAACACTACTATCCTTCGTCCCGGAGACATTCTCACTGCGGTGAGAATTCCAAGTACCTGGGCAAATGCTTCTTTCTATTGGGAAAAAGTGGCAGATCGCAATGTATGGGATTTTTCATTAGTGAATATTGCAGCGGCTTTTAAATTGAGCGGCGGGAATATTACTGATTCGAGAATCGTCGCAGGTGCGGTGCAGACTACACCACGTCGTCTCACTAATGTGGAAAGTGCCGTTCAGGGGCAGCCTAAAAATCAAGAGACTGGTGAGTCTGTGATGAATATGGCTACTGATGGCGCACGAACTCTGGCACACAATGGCTTTAAGGTGCCATTACTACAGAACCTGGTTAAGCGGGCAATAAGCGCGTAATTATTGCTGGTAAAGCCAAAAATATATAGCTAGCTCTGTAAAAACCCCGCCCCATGAGGAGACGGGGTTTCTTTGACTTGGCAATAATCGAAGCAGAGTGGACTCCCCTCTTTCTCAGACCCGCGGCAATCGATAAACGCGCATTGCATTGTCATGAAACATGGCTGCGCGTTCGTCATTTGAGAATCCTGCGGTCAGTTTTTTAAATTGATTCCAGAGGACTGTGTAGGAACAGGACAGCTTATCCACAGGAAAATTACTTTCGAACATGCAGCGGTCAGGCCCGAACTGATCGATAATGTAGTTGTACCAATCTCTGTTGGCGTCGAGCAATTCATCAGATGTGGGAGGCTTGCTCATCTCGTGCCATCCATAGCCGTTAACAACCATTTGAATCCCGCCAACTTTAGCTACCACGTTGGGGCATTCCGCCAATTTAGCAACAGCAGTCTTCCAGGATTGAAATACTTCATCGCGACGGTCCGAATAAGAACCCACTCCAATCGGTCCGCCGAGGTGGTTGAAAATAATAGTTGTATCTGGAAAAGATTTCGCCAGATCGGTTAAGTCAGCGATGTGCGTGTGATAGAGCCAACCCTCGAATGATAGACCATAAGTTCGCAGATGTGCGTAACCCTTGCGAAAGTCGGAATCTAAAAGTATATGCTGTGGAGCATCCGCAGGCAGGTTAGGCAGCACTGACCGATCAGCCCAAGCTGCGCGATGCCTTATTCCCCGAAACCGTTGCGGACTTGCTGCAATATGCGCTTCGAGCACGGGTGCAATACCGTCTCCAAGTCTGAGATCTGCAGAACCAACAATCCCAGTGGCAACTCGCATGTCACCATAACCACCACTGGCACTTTTTGCGGCAATACCTTGCACAAACTCCGTCTCACCAACAACTTTCAATTCTTCCGGACCATCTGCTCGATACATGGACGTGCATTCAACAAAAACTGTCTGTCGAACATTATGAGCGGCCGTGTCTTCAAGCAAATCTTCAAGCATGTAGCGATTGTTTGGCCGATCCCAAAAGTGATGATGCGGATCGATGATTGGAAGGTCAGGCTCAAGCGCAACTTCCTGGGTTAATTCAAGCCAGCCCGGCATGACTTGGGCGTTTGCCGATTTCGAACTATACCCGGGCAAGATAGCACCAAGCGCAGCACCACTGGCGCCAAATAAACCTGCCTGCTGAATAAAATTGCGGCGTGTGATTTTACTCATGACCTAGTTCCTAAAAGTTAATTCAGAGGGAAGCATAACGAATACAGGTGACCAGAGTAATACTTATTTTAGCTACTATTCGATTAAGGAAAACGAGCTAGACCCGGAGGGCACAAGCATGATCTTCAGAGCCTAAACTCTTCCTCGAGCAGTCTATCTGACGGACCAAGGCTCCGCCGGGCCAAAGAATTCCATATAACCAGAAACTACTCAATTTTTGCGTTGATCTTTTATCGGGTATTACGATTAGGGATTTCCGGATTCAAGGTTCTGACATGCTCAGCAATCGACCTGATCTCACTATCGGTCAAGCTACTTGAAAAAGGCGGCATATTGCCTTGTCCCCTGCTGATAATATCCGCTACATAACCGGTACCAAACGCCGCCAAACCCTCCAGCGGCATGCCATTGTGACCTCCCTCGCCGCGACGCCCATGACAAAATACGCAAGAATTTTGAAATAAGGCCATACCCTCCGAATTTGCCAGGGGCGGGGTGATTTGTTCGAGTACGATGGAAGTTTCTTCCTCCTCCTCCAGCAATCTAAACAACCACATGCTGTCTCCCCTATTAGATGCAGCCAGCAAATTGCCAGCAGAAAACACGGCAATATATTGTTTACCATCGTGTTCGAATACAGAGGGAGGTGCATTGACTCCAGCATCAGTCATAAATTCCCATAGTTTGGTCCCGTCACGAGAATCCATTGCGGTAAATCGGCCGTCGTTGCGACCCGCAAACAAAAGATCTCCAGCAGTGGCAACGAGCCCGCTGTAACAGCGACTGGACCAACGCTGAGACCATAACCTGCGGTTTGTCCGCAGGTCCATGGCGGCCACAACACCAGTAGTTGTAATTGGAGCAAAGCGCATGCTGCCACCAGTATAACGGTCCCCGTTTTCCACCTGCTCAACATCAGCTCGAGTAGAATATGCGGCCTGGCGCTCACCAGCACAAACATACATAACACCTTTCCTTGGGTCCACAGTGCTTGGAGGCCAATTAGCCTCGCTGCGTCGCAGCAAAACCGGATCTTCCCAAAAGGGAGTGAAGATATCTCCGTCGTTAACTAAGTTAAATCCTTCTGGCGGTATGTCCAGAGTCTGAGTAACGAAAGCATCTCCCAACGGGTAAGGCTGAGTGGCAGCTGTGGCCTGACGAGGTTCTTGGGGCACAGCCCGTTCTTCGATACCGACTAGGGGCTGCCCATTAGTTCGATCAAGAATATACACCCAACCTGTCTTACCTGCCTGGGCTAGACCCTTGCGCATTACCCCTTCATAGTCCAGATCAAAGAGAACGACTGGATTAGGTGCATCGAAGTCCCAGATGTCATGATGGACCTGTTGGAAATGCCAACGATACTCGCCTGTGTAAGCATCTAATGCGACGATCGAAGCGGTAAATAAGTTATCTCCAGCTCGAATCGCACCATTATAGTCAGGCCCTGGATTACCTGTAGAAAAATAGAGCATGCCTAGCTCAGGATCGACCGCTGGTGTGTGCCAAACTGTGCCACCTCCAGTTTTCCATGCATCGTTGTCGGCGGGCCAAGAATCATAACCAAACTCGCCAGGCCCTGGCACCGTATAGAACGTCCACAATAACCTACCGTCATCCGCACTATAAGCTTTTACCCGACCTCTGGCAGCGAATTCAGCACCAGCAAAGCCGCTGATCACCATGCCATTGAAATACAGTGGTGCACTCGTGATAGTGTATCCTTCTTCCCAGGCTTCGGCCTGGATGGACCAAATTTCTTCTCCGCTGTCTTTATCCAGGGCTTTTAAAACTCCGTCCAACTGTCCTACAAAAATCTTGTCTTCACCAAATCCCACTCCTCGACTAGTCCAGCCACAGCACACGGTTGAAATCTCTTCTGTGAGGTTCGCCTGATTACTCCACAGTAGGTCACCCGTTTCAATGCTTAGAGCAAATACGTCGTCGGCTCCAGTAATGATATACATGACTCCTTCATAAATAAGAGGCTGTGCCTCGCCTGAATACTTTGCACCAACACCTGACCCTTCAAGATGTGTACGCCACACCGGACCCAGCTGATCGACATTAGTTGTATTAATTTGGGTCAGAGGAGAAAAATTTCGATTGTATAGATCTCCACCATTGGAAAGCCAATCAGTGACTGGCAACTCCAAAAGGGTTTCAGCAGTGGGCCGCACCTGTGAAAATTCTGCCGCGATTGCGTTACTAAAATAAACCGCTAACAACAACCCAACCATAAAGGTGGACTTTAATTTTTTCATGGTTATTACTCTTTATTTAATCTCAGCAGCATTTAGCTTGAGCTAATCTCGGTTCCTTTGAGCCATTTCTAACTTTAATCAGGCAGTGGCATGCCCCGTTCCTGCAACACCCCCGCAAAAACCCGAGAAGCATTAACCCCAGACGGAAAACCCGAATACAGTGTCACCTGGGCGATTAACTCTGCGATTTCTTGTGTCGTCAGGCCATTATCCAAACCACGACGCAGATGCACCCGTAATTGATCAGTTTGGTAATTGGCGAGGGTTACAGCGATGGTGGCCAGACTGCGGTCTCGAACTGACAATTGTTCGCGGGTCCAGGTTTCTCCGTAGACCAAACCATCTATCAATACGTCGAGATAGGGAGCTGCGGGGAAACGGTCATCTCCCATAGGCAAGCCCCTGGCCTCGAACACTTCGGCAGTAACTCGAGCCGCATTCACGCCGGTGGGAAAGCCGGAATAAAAAGTCACATGGGTGATTATTTCGCTAATCTCTTCCTGCGTAACACCATTATCCAATGCCCGCCCCACGTGATAGCGTACTTCACTAGAGGCATAAAGAGCCGTACCTACAGCCACAGTAATCATGCTGCGATCACGAGGCGACAACTCATTGCGCTCCCAGGTTTCAGCATAGAGGACCTGGTTAAGTAGATCCCGCAGGTAGGGGGTTTGCGGATACGCACTCGGGAACTCCAATTCGGGGTCTACCGGTGGCTGGCGTGAAGAGGCCCCAGGTGGCTGAGTAGGCAGGCCTCGTTCTTCAAAAACCTCTGCTGCCACCCGAGCTGCATTCACGCCGGTCGGAAAACCCGAATACCAAAGGACGTGTCCAATGATTTCTGATATCTCAGCTTGAGTGACGCCATTGTCAAGAGCTCGCCCCATATGCAAACGCAACTCGTTAGTGGCATAAAGCGCCTGATTCACAGCAACAGTAATCATGCTCCGATCCCGGGGTGACAAGCCGGGACGTTCCCAGATGTCGGCGTAGACATAGGTATTCCGTATTTCCCCCAGGTAGGGAGCAGCGTCATAAGCGCCCGGCGGCGGCGGTTGTTGTTGTTGTTGTTGCGCAAAGGCTGCTGAACAAACTAATAGTGCAGCAAGTGAGGCCAATAACCGGAGACCAGCTTTTAGATTTAAGGTGAATTCTGGAATCAGCATCATCTGCTCTCCCCTTGTTGTTGTTCTGTTATTTTTGACTAATATATTAGAGATTGAAGCATTAAGAGCAAAAGGGCCAGCGTAAAAATGCCATGCTGTAATTTAGCGCTGCCTTTTTCTCGCAAGTATAGGCTCATTGTAACCAGAAAATGATGCCGTCTTTAATTCCCTGGTAACTATCAATCGACTAAATCGAGTTGTAAGCTAAGCCCGTTACTTGATGGAAGGGAATCAGGCATAGCATGAAAAAACGTAAAATTTTCGCATATTCATTTGTTGCGCTAACCGCCATTGGGATAGGTCTCTACGTCACTGGGCTTGGCGGTAGATTATTAATGTCAGGGATTGGCGCAATCGCCGGACCTCCGGGGGATTTTGACCCTACCAATGTAGTCACCCCTGCTCCGGACTACAGCCTGATAGAAAACTGGGCGGCTCACCCGGAAACAAGTGATCCTGCTGATCTTGCACCTGAAGGTGTTACCGTTCCAGTTCAGGGAGAGCTGCCTATAGACGTGTTTTTTGTTCATCCCACTGGCTATCTCACGCCAATTAGTTGGATTTCGCCAATGGATCTTGATTCTGGCACGGAAGAGAACATCGAATGGGTAATGGCAAACCAGGCCAGTGTATTTAATGGCTGTTGTAATGTCTACGCACCACGTTATCGACAAGCTAACATTTTTGCCTATCTCGGTAGCGAAGAAGAAAGGGAGAGAATCCTTGGCTTTGCCTACCAGGATGTAAAAAGTGCTTTCGAGTATTACCTAAACAACAACAATAACGGGCGGCCATTTATCCTCGCCAGCCACAGCCAGGGCACCCATCACAGCATGCATCTGCTCAGCGATATTATCGATAACAGTGATTTACATGAACGTATGGTTGCCGCTTATCTTATAGGCGCGGTAAATATTCCGCTATCGCCCGAATGGTTTGCGGAGATGGAAAATATTGAACCCTGTAATAACGCGTCGGATCTAGGTTGCGTTATACATTGGGATACCATACCTGATGGTGGCTCGGTTCTAGAAAGACCTGCACCTTCTGTTTGTACTAATCCTCTGCTATGGAGTCTAGGTGAAGAAGCTGCCAGTGTTGAGCAACATGCAGGTATCGTTATCCCGCAGCATTCATACAACTTGTTTTTTAGTGGTTCGGAAGACGCCGCGCAAGGCAAAATATTTGATTCTCTGGCCGCACCAATTGTGGGTTTAACTGGCGCTCAATGTCGCGATGGAACTTTGTTTGTAGAAAGATTGGAAGATCCTGCATTTGGAGAATCAGGATTTGCAGGCGCGTCCTATCATCTTTTCGATTACAGTATGTTTTACATGAACATACATGAGAATGCTCGCTTTAGATCTGAGACTTTTCTATCTGCGCAATAGGCAAAAAATCTATGACACCACTCTGGCAACTTAGCGCTGTCGATCAGGCAGCAGGGATTCGTATTGGCGATTTTTCTTCAAAGTCAGTTGTTGAATCTGTACTCGAACGCGTTGCTCAAAAGAATCCTGAATTAAATGCCATTGTTGATCCATTAAACGAACAAGCATTACTGGCGGCTGAAAAAGCCGATGCTGCTGTCGCAAATAATAAATCATTAGGGTCATTACATGGAGTGCCAGTTACCGTCAAAGTGAATGTCGATACCGCAGGCAGACCAACTACCAATGGAATGCAGATCTTCAGAGATGTCATCGCGCCAGACAATTCACCTATTGTGCAAAATCTGTTGAACGCAGGAGCCATCATTATTGGTCGTACAAATACACCTGAAATGTCTATGCGCTTGACCACAAATAATCCGCTTTATGGCCTAACTCGCAATCCCTGGGATTTATCCATGTCGCCGGGCGGCTCTTCCGGGGGAGCTGCCTCAGCAGCTGCAGCTGGTTTCGGTGCAATTCATCATGGCAACGACATTGCTGGTTCACTGCGCTACCCTGCTACCGCTTGCGGGTTGAGTACAGTTAAGCCAGGGCTCGGGAGGGTGCCAGCTTATCTTCCTTCTGCAAAAGCTGAGCGTGGCATGCTGGCACAACTTCTGTCTGTGCAGGGTGTGATTTGCCGCGAAGTAAAAGATGTAAGACTCGCAACCAAAGTATTGATCGGGCATGATCCGCGCGACCCTTGGCATGTGCCTATGCCTTTCAAACTGGGAGGCACGGGCTTACCAAAAATAGCTTATTGCAGAGAAAGCCATGGTTACTCCATTCACAAAGGTGTTGTTGCCAACCTGGACAAGGCAGCATCAATTCTCGATGCAGCAGGCTACCAGATCGAAGAGATTGAAATACCTCCCATTGCAGAAGCGGCGAAAGCATGGCTCTCAGTAATGAACTTCGAAATGAAAAAAACTATCGAGCCCGTGTTTGCCGAGCATGGCAGCGAAATCATCAACCAAATTTTTAATGATTACTACCAACTCGAAGACATGGTGAACGCCGAAGGATATTTATTCGGCATTGCCGAACGCACACGCTTAGTCCGCGAATGGAATCTTTTGCTAGCAGAATATCCATTGATACTGACTCCATATCTGATGCGACCAGGTTATCCCTATGACTATGATGAAACTTTCGAAGGCGTTAAAGATATTTTTGATGCTTCTATTTATAGCTATGGAGTGAATTACCTGGGGATGCCTGCAGGTCATGTGCCCGTTGATCTTGTGGAAAATATGCCGTCAGGTGTGCAATTGATCGGTCAAAAATGGCGCGAAGATCTTATTCTTGACGCTATGGAAGCTATTGAGAATTCTGCCGGCATCATGACTCGCGATCTATGGGGTCGAGAGAAATGAAAAGGATTATCGCAGCCCTGCTCGTTATCAACAGCTCCTCAGTTTTGATTTGATTAGCCGGCTGGATAGCAAGTAGATGCTCTAATTGATTGTAAGTATCTAATTAAAAAAGGTTTTCGATCCGAAAACTGGGCTTAATATCCTATTAGTTCTGTTTTTAACTCTGATCAAAATAATTTTGAATCAATTCAAACTTGCCCTCTTCTTTCCAGCTGCACTAAAAATCAGTACTACAGCAAGCAAAACCAACATCGGCAATGCAAAACCCATGACACCATTCCAACCAATATTAGCTAATAGTACCCCAGCACTGAGCGACCCCACTGCCTGCATGCCGAATACCAGAAAATCATTTACTGCCTGCGCCTTAAAGCGTTCCGAACTACGATAACTCTGAGTCAAAAGTGTAGTTCCGCCAAGAAACAAAAAATTCCACCCTATGCCAAGAAATATCAACGAACTCCAATAGTGTATGAATTCTGGCTGACCCCAACCTATGATCACGCAAACGACCATGAAGAATAAACCTACCTGGATGACACGCATGACACCAAATCGGGAAATTAATAGTCCGCTGAAGAATGAGGGTACATACATAGCTAGAATATGGCTCTGGATCACCCTGGTTGTATTTTCTAGAGAATGCAGATCAATTTCGTGCATGCTGAGTGGGGTAGCTGTCATTACCAAACTCATAACGCTGTAAGCCACAGCAGCGGACGCGATTGCCAGAATGAGTGCAGGCTGTCTGAATATCTCACTCAGTGGCCTCACCACACTTTCATGTGCTGTTATTTTGACTTCCGTATTTCGATAAAAGAGAAGCAATATAATAAACGAGACTAACAACATCGCGGCCAAACCCAAAAATGAACCAACGTAGTTGGGCAGCCCTGAAACGACGCTGAAGCGACGACCTACCTCCGGGCCGAGAAACGCTGCGCCAATACCCGCCAACATCAATATCGACAGACATTTTGGTACTTGTTCTTTTGGCACCGATTCGGCTACAGCAAAACGGTACTGCTTCAAAAAAGCTATGTAGTTGCCAATCAAAAAAGCGGCAACACAAAAAAGCACGAAGGACTCTATATAGACGGACAGGGCCGCCAGGAGTGAAGCCATGATTGACAGGGCTGAGGCAATAAGAAAACCTGCCTTCCTGCCTAGCTGCGACATTAGATAGGAAGCTGGAATAGTGGCAGACGCAAGACCAACAATGTGGAGAGCAATGGGTAACGTCGCCCAGTCCATCGAAGGTGCAATACTTGCCCCAACAATACCACCGAGCAAAACAAGAATGAGTGCTGCGGTTTGGCCAAAGCATTGAGCGAAGGTTAAGACGATTAATGTGCGGTAATTTTTAAGTTTCAAATACACAAAATAGTATAAAGGCGAGAATAAATGTGATTCTTACATTAATTGGTTTTATAGGCCAATCGAATAAATAAGGTCGGAATGAAAAGAAGTCAGAATAAAAATACAGTAGGTTTACTCTAACCCTCTAATTGCTTTCCCAGAGCCAGACCACTAAGAAAAGCGTCTTCCACGCGGTTTCCAAGACACCAGTCGCCGCAAGCCGCTAATCCTTTTTCCTGATCAATAAGAAATTCTATTTCCGAAGCTTGTTCTACGCGTGCGTAACGCCAGCGATGCAGTTCAACATGAACTAGCGTGGCAGCATGTTCCCCTAACACTTCCTGAGTCGCATTGAGCAACTCCTTCTGTACCCATTCTAATGATTGCTCAAACGATTCTTTAGCCCATTCATTGCTGCTGTGCGCAACTATTGCATTAGAATCAATCCGCCCCGGCCGACTGGTGCTTAGTCCCAGCCATCCCAGCGGCGACTCGCGCACAACAGCCGCATCGAAATTCAAATGTAATGGCTTTGAAAAACCGAGCATAAGAGCGAAACATGGCGAATAATTTGGCTTTAACAATCTAGTGGCTTCCGCAAAATGATCCTTCAATAATTCATAACACTGAGGAGCAGGTTGAGCACAAACCACAAAATCATAATTTCCCAATCCTTTCCCATTGACATCTTTTAGTAACCACCCAGAGCCCTGCTGAGCAATCTCTATGACTGGAGTTTGCAGCCTGACATCTAATTGAGTCGCCATAAATTTTACTAATGCATTCATCGATGGCTTTGCAACATAGTGAGGCTCGAACCACTCACGCCTAAACGGTTTCTTTCCCGGCTGTATGGTTATGATTTTTGGATGCCATTGGGCAACAATGTCTTGCCTGGCAAGCTCTTCGATAAGCTGACGGAATTGTAAAGACCGTGCGGTAAAAAATTGGGCACCATGATCAAATTGCAAACGTCCGTTGCGACGCACTGACATGCGCCCTCCATACCCACGTGATTTCTCGAATACAGTTACATTAGCTTTCTCAGCCAATTGTCTAGCAAAGGTAATTCCTGCAATTCCGGCACCAATAACAGCAATCTTCATTGAGAAATCTGAGATTTCAAGAAGAAGCATTCAGGGTCTGTATAAGATTTCTTTCTAAGCATTCTAACCTAGCTTTTTCTCAAATCTCTTCCAAAGAAAGCAACTCAAACTCACTGGTTTCTGAGCTTAACAACCGAAAAATTAATTTATAGTAAGTGGTTTCTACTTGCACGATATCAGAGTAAATTCCCGTACTAAGTTCCAAAGTCCCGCTACAATTCGGCAGCTCAGAATTTTTATTTAAAACATTAGCAGCATTAAATGGTCGATACTTGATCAATTTAATTTTTCCTACTATTGCGTCAGTTATTGCCAAACCGACATCGAAACGACTAGCGCCTTCAAAAAACGAAGCCTCACCCTGAGTACGTAATTCGAAGCATGAATAAATGATTTCATCTAAGGTGTTATAAGCTCCAATATTATTCACATTGAGATCTAATTCCATCGGTGGAACTACTCCATTAAACTCTGATGGCCATCCAGTTTTCGCCTTCCTGAATAACCATTCGAGTAGCTGCAATCTACTAGATTCTGGAACTGGCCGCCCTAGCCCGTGTCCACCTTTTAGGATAGTCCACAATTCAACTGAACCCTCTTTCCTGCAGCCTTGGTTATACACAATCACTTCCGTTTCCAAACCTAGAATCGCTATGTCTAGGTCCCTAGGCTCTTCATAAGAGCTCGACAAAAAACACTTGTTATAACCAGCCCATTGCAATGCCGTAGCCTCAGCACCAGGATAAGGAACCCCTTCAATAGATCCGCCGTCATAGAGTATCGAAGTGTCATCAGTACCCTGAATCTGTAAGATGTGTACGCCGGAATTAGGAGTATTTCTAGCGTCAAAATGCGATGCGCCGGCACTGCTTACACTGGCGGCAATTAGTTCTGGAAATCGGTAAGCAAGTTCTAGGGCCATAAATCCACCATTAGAATCACCGACCACATAAATACGGTTAGCATCAATATTTAAAAAATCTTTTAAATTCTCAATATATTCATACAGATAAGAACCATCATCGACAGTGCTATTATAAAAATTACAACACGCTGAGTTTGAATTCCAAAAATAGCTACCACTCTGATCTACAGTGCCGGAGGGGACAGCATAGACAAAATCATACTTGTCTACAGATTCAGAAAATCCCCATATCAGTTCAGCTTTATTTGTGTCTGTTCCGTAACCGTGCAAAAGAATAACAAGCGGATAAAAATTTGAATCTGTATAACTAGAAGGCAGATAGACAACTCCTTGTCCGCGAACATCTGCATCGAACTGAGACCAAGAATGCATTGGAATCAACAGCAGAATGCTTAATAGAGTGGTCCTGAAGACTGCATGCAGCATTAAATTAAATAACATTAACAAAGAAAATAAAAAGATAAGAGTAATTTTTTAAATAAGGAAAACAAAGGGTAGGATTCATGATCTTTATAACACCCGCCGTGACTGAAATAGCCATGAGAACACTCCCTGGGCCGCCAAACTTGGCCGCTATCTGTTCTAATTAATTGCAGGCTGTCCCCGATTTTAAAATGCTCTTTGACAGTACAGAACCAATTTCATCATGAATCACCAGGTCAGCATAACAATCCATTTCTGTTGGTTCACGATTTAAAATAACCAATTTTGCTCCTTGCTGTTTTGCCTGTAGGGGAAAACCCGCAGCCGGATAAACTAATAAAGATGATCCAATAACAATAAATAAATCACAATCAATCGTCGCTTGCTCTGCCAACAACATTTCTCGTTCGGGCATCGATTGTCCGAAAGAAATAGTCGCGGTTTTAAGCAAGCCATCACAGTGTTCACAGTCAGGGACCTCTCCATACTTCCGAAAAGCAAATTCTAAAAGAGAAAGCTCATACACTTGGCCACAATCCAAGCACTTGGCGTAAGTTGCATTGCCATGTAACTCTATAACCTGGTTATCGGGCACACCAGAGTTTTGATGCAGGTTATCAACGTTCTGAGTGATCACATGACTGACTTTCTTGTTATTGACCAACTTCGCTACTGCGAAATGCCCGCTGTTTGGTAACGCATTAGCCAACCCATCCAAGCGATCAAATTTCCTACGCCAACTTTCATGTCGTATTTTTGGATCAGCAACAAAATCCTGAAACTGAATAGGTTTCATTTTGGACCAAACACCACCCGGCGAGCGAAAATCTGGTATGCCACTTTCTGTGGAAATACCTGCTCCAGTGAAAATCACCGCCCGAGAAGAATGAACAATCAGCTTAGCGAACTCAGTATTTGAGGAAGCTGTCAAAGGTGGAGTCTTACTCATACCCAACTATAATCACTATCTTAATTAAAGATTTAAATAGGTGCCAAGTATCGTATTATAAAGTCATCACTTTTCTAAAAATTACTTTTACAAGAACCAATTTCATACCGAATAGCTATTTCCGATGCCAGTTAATCGGGAATCATAAAACTAATTGAGAAAAATGTTCGCAACAAAGAAATCGGTAACTCGAGAGATGATGGCTTCGTCCAAAAGATCAATAAAACTTAGCAACTTTAATTCTACACAGATGTTGTAACATATAGCAAAGAATCATCAAGGGCGATTGATTAACTGAAGGACACACGTCCAGAAAAGGTTGAGAGAGAAAGAATTAACGCTATACACACAGCAGTTAAGCGCCTTGTCAAATCAAGCCAGGTCTGCCTTCTATATTTTTGGGGTACCCGGCTTGGCTGGCGAAGACTCAGAGTTGCTGAGGAATTCCATATCGCCGCAAACTACTGTATTTTTGCGTTAACCTTTTTAGTCCTATTTATATTAAGTTGAAAAACGTAAGATAATGTCCTATGTCTAATACCTCAGTATCCCGCGCTGGTAGCGCCCGCATTCCCACGGAATATGGTGAGTTTCAGCTCGTCTATTACGATAATACGCTCGATGATAAGGCGCATCTAGCCTTTTATATGGGAGAACTCAGCACAGGAGAGGACATCATTGTCCGCCTACACTCAGAATGTCTGACTGGTGATATTTTTGGTTCACGCCGCTGCGACTGTGGGGAGCAGTTAGATCGCTCACTACAGCGCATCGCTGAAGCCGGTCAGGGCCTGTTGGTTTATCTTCGCCAAGAAGGCAGAGGTATTGGATTACTGGAAAAAATTCGCGCCTATAACCTACAAGATGCCGGCCATGATACAGTCGATGCCAACCTGTTATTGGGGCACCAGGCAGACGAGCGCGACTATACGGTTGCCGTCCATATTCTTGAGGATCTGGGCATCAAGTCAGTCCAACTCATTACGAACAACCCGGTCAAGATCAATGCACTAGAAGAAGCGGGGATCAAGGTCAATAATAGGGTTAAGCTTGATAATTTTGTTAATTCAGAAAACTCTCGCTACTTGCTAACCAAGGCTCAGCGGATGAATCATATGCTGCCTTTGACTAATACAAAAACGCAGACTCCAAATAGTGACTCCCATAAACCTCAACCAACAGATTGAAAAGTGGTTGCGTGCTCGAACCGCGTCTTTTCAAACAGACTATAGACCCTTTATAACGCTATCCTATGCACAAAGCTGGGACGGCAGCATTACGACTCATTGTGGGGCCGCCATAAATTTCAGCGGGGAGGAATCAATGCGCCTGACTCACCAATTGCGCAGTCTCCATGATGGAATTCTAGTGGGTATCGGCACGGTACTAAGCGATGATCCGCAATTGACAGTCAGGCAATGGACAGGAGCAAATCCCCAACCTGTTGTATTGGATAGTCAATTACGCACGCCTCCTTCAGCAAAAATTTGTCATCACCCCGATAAAAAGTGCTGGCTCATGACAGTCTCATCTGAGACAAAAATGCTGGGAGAGCAGGTTGATATCCTAACGGTTGATAGCTGCACTAGAAATACGCAACGAGTATCGCTGAAAGCCGCCATGCGCCTGCTGCGAGAGCGTGGCATCAAGAGCCTTATGGTGGAAGGTGGAGCGACAGTGATAACTGCCTTCCTGAGAGCGAGACTAGCTGACTCCTTAGTTCTGACCGTCGCGCCACGACTCGTGGGTGGCTACAAGGCAGTCGGAGATTTACAAACAGAGGGCTATAAGAATCAGCTAATTATTGACCCACTACACTCCGCAGCTTTAGGCAAGGATCATATTCTTTGGGGTGATCTACAATACAACGGAAACATTTCGTGAACGCCAATCAATTATTCTTCATCAAAAATAAAAAGGTTGAAATTCACGAACAGAAACTACCAGAATTAAAACCAAATCAAGTCTTAGTAAAAAACCTTTATTCAGCCGTTAGTGCTGGTACTGAGATGCTGGTTTACCGCGGACAACTTCCTGACAACATGGCTCTCGATGAAAACCTAGTTGCATTTAATCAACAGAAAAATAGCTACCCCTTACAATATGGATACGCTTGCGTCGGCGAGATAGAAGAGATCGGTGAGGACGGAGATGCTACCTGCATCGGAAACAAGGTCTTCTCGTTTCAACCTCATGCAAGTCACCACATATGTGAGATGGATTCGGTCATTAACTTACCCCACGGAATAGATCCAAAAGAAGCTGTGTTTCTGGCGAACATGGAAACTGCGGTAAATTTGGTACAGGATGCTAATCCGCACCTCGGTGACCGGGTGGTAGTGATGGGTCAGGGCGTCGTTGGACTGCTTGTATCCACCATTTTGGCTAAGTTTCCACTTGCTAGCTTAGATACGGTGGAGACCCTTGCCAAGCGGAGAACCTTGTCAGTACAGGCTGGCACTCAAGAGACTTTCAGTCCTGCTTCCAATGAAGATATTACCGCGTTAAAGGATAAGCTGAAGCTAAGAACACAACCAAATTCCAACGATTCCAGCGGCGGCGCCGATGTTGTTTTTGAATTGACCGGATCACCAGCCGCATTGAATATGGCTATAGACTTTTGTGCCTATGCAGGTCGCATAGTGGTGGGTAGCTGGTACGGAACAAAAAGTGCACACCTAAATCTAGGCACACGATTTCATCGTAATCGTATAAACATCATGAGTAGTCAGGTCAGTACAATTGCCCCTGAACTGAGTGGCCGCTGGGATAAAGAGAGACGATTTTCTGTTACATGGGAAATGATCAAAAAGTGCCACCCCGCACAATTTATTAGTCATTGCATTCCATTCACGCAGGCAGAAAAAGCTTACCAGCTGCTTGACGATTCACCACAAGATGCATTGCAGGTGATTTTTGACTATCAACAGTAGCAAAAAAACAGTAGATTACTAGAGGCTTAACAATGTACACAGTTGCAGTAAGGCGTGACCTGATTGCCAGACATTATCTCATCGGTGGAGACTGGGGCGCCGAGAATAACCCCCATTCTCATCATTATATAATTGAAGTACGGCTTAAATCTGCGGAGCTAGATCAGCACGGCTACCTAGTAGACATCGTAAAAATCGAGGCCGAATTGCAGGCAATCATCGACTATTTTGGTGAGAGTATGCTTAATGATCTACCGGAATTCGAGGGGCTGAATCCCAGCATCGAACATTTCAGCCAAATTATCTGCAGCAAGCTGCTTACTGCCATTGCGCCTCCGGGTTCTGGCCAGTTTACAGCAAGAATCTGGGAGAATGACTCTTGTTGGGCGGCTTACTCGATGGATTATTGAAGCATTCATCTATCTAGCAGCGTGTCCAAAATTAACTAGATAACCCATGACTGACCTACCGATCTATTTCGCTTACCCAGGTGATCTCGCAACCCTCAGCGGTGGTTATCATTATGATCGCCGCTTAATTGGCGAGCTACGCAAATCAGGCGTCGAGGTGAATACGCTGTCCCTACCATTTCATTCGACTTTGCAGGATGAAGCGAATCAATCAGCCCACAATACCATTCATCAGCTATTAGCTGAGTTACCGGAACAGTCCGTCGTCATGATAGATGGGCTAGCCTTTGGCACACTGGATGAACTAGCCGTAAAACATGCGCAGCGTCTTCGGTTAGTTGCTTTGTGCCACCATCCCCTAGCCTTGGAAACGGGCATTGATGCAAGTCAGAGGAAGGCATTGATGATCTCAGAGCGGCGTGCGCTGGCTTGCGCCTGTGCCACTGTCGTGACCAGCGCCCATACCCGCCAGATCCTCATTGATCAGTACGGAGTGTCGGCCAGCAAAATTTTAGTAGCACTTCCAGGAACCGACAGCACTGCTTTCGCAACTTGCGATGGCAATCCGGTTCGCTTGTTAACCATTGGGTCACTAACCCAGCGCAAGGCCCACGACATCCTTATCGACTCACTTGCCCAATTGGAAGCTCTGCCCTGGCAAGCCCGCTTCGTCGGTTCCAGCGATTTCGAGCCTGCTTGGGCCAGCAACCTGCAGACCAGAGTAAATTCGCTAGGATTGTCACAACGTATCTGTTTCGCAGGTACTGTCGAGAATCCACAGCGAGAATATCAGCAGGCCGATGTGTTTGTTTTACCTTCACGCTTCGAAGGTTATGGCATGGTATTCGCTGAAGCGCTTGCAGCCGGATTACCAATAATCGCAGCACGAGCCGGAGCCGTGCCGGAGGTTGTGCCAAAAGCAGCAGGCTTGCTGGTAAGCCCTGATAATACCGAGGCTCTAACCGAGGCGCTGCAGCAAGTTCTAACCAGTGGCTCATTACGCCACCGACTGCAGACTGGTGCCAGACAAGCAGCCGCCAAACTGCCATCATGGGCCGACTGTGCAACTCTCGTCGCCAACAAACTCAAAGAAGTAGCAACCCCATGACCGGTTTCAGTGTCGACTGGCTCGACCTGCGCGAAGCGGCTGATCAGCGTGCCCGCGATAATAAATTACTGCAACAAGCTGGTGATTGGGTAGCAACTAACAACCCAATAGAGCCAGAGGTTACCTTAGTGGATCTAGGTGCTGGCACCGGCTCTACGCTGAGGGCCTTTGCAACCATTGCAGAAAACAGTAGCTCACAGTTTTTGAGCTGGCGATTAGTTGATCTAGATACAAGCTTGCTTGCAGAAGCAAGGCTGCGCCATAAAAGTTCACTGCGGCTGCAAACTTATGCGCTTGACCTCACCGATATTGACTCCTTGCCTTTAAAAGGGGCGCGCCTCGTAACCGCTTCGGCACTCTTTGATTTGGTTTCTGCCAACTTTCTCGACGAGCTAGCTGACGCATTGAAGCGGTCCTGTAAGCAGCACCCAGTTGGCCTCTATGCCGCATTAAACTATGATGGCACGATACGATGGACACCCGGTCATCCTCTCGACGACGCTGTACTTAGTGTTTTTAATAAAGATCAACAACAGGACAAAGGCTTTGGAATGGCATTGGGGCCGGGTTCTGGTTTATACATGGAACAATTATTCAATCAGTCAAGCTTCCAAGTCTTCTCTGCCAAAAGCCCTTGGATATTAGACAGAGTCGACAATCAGCTTGTGGACGCATTAATCAATGGTATAGGCGAGGCCGTAGCTCAGCATTCCCTGTTAGAAGCGGCATCACTGCAAGACTGGCTCGAATTCAGAAAGTCTCAGTTGTTTACAGGCACCTGTTTGGTTGGACACACAGATCTACTGGCATTACCGCGTGATCGTGCAGATCGATGAACGTTGACCCATTGCTGGCGCTCCACTAAGCTCCTCTGATATGAAAAGAACTTGCAAAACCTTTATCCAGAAACTGAGAGAACATCTTATGGGAAAGATCGACAACTTTGCCTATCGGTTAACCTCGACCCTATTAATGTTTCTTGCGCTGAAAGTGGGTGTTGTCGACGCTGAGCCGTCAGACTGGGAAATCGATCCTGACCACTTCTCAATCGCTTTCGCAACAGAACATGTTGGGTACCAACATCAACTCGGCTTATTTCTCGAGGCATCCGGCAGTTTTCGCTATGATCCTGAAACGCACAGTCTTAGCACTGGTCGCGTTGAGGTGCAGGCTGGTAGTATCTTTACTAATCATGATGCCCGTGACAACCACCTGCGCGGTAGAGATTTCCTTAATGCTCGAAGAAATCCTCTCATCGTCTTTGAGGCCACTGAATTTATCCCCAGCAATGATGGTGCAGGCAACAATACACTGATGGGAAGTTTGACCCTACTGGGCGAAACCCATCCCGTCGTGCTGAACCTTGTCATTAACAAACGAGCCAACTACCCTTTTGGGCATCGACGAAAAACACTCGGCATCTCCGCTCAAACCACAATCATCCGAAGTCGTTGGGGTATGGATTATGGTGTGGCCGACAATCTGGTGGGCGACGAGGTGATACTACGGTTCGAATTCGAGGCGCTTGAGCAGTGACACAAACATAGGTCGAGGAAAAATAAACCTCTCCATTTATTGCAATAAATTAAGGAGAAAAACCTCGGCCGGGAATGAAAACGTCAACAGTTTCTTGATGGTTTCTAATACTGTGTCTTTGTTTCTCTAGCATCACAAGATGCTGACTGCAGACTCGGCAAAACCAGCGCGCCAGTTAAAAGGATAACCAGATCGCGCAGTCGCATCATCAGTATAAGACCAGCAGCCGCTGCCAGCGGCAAAGCCAGAACCTGAAATGCCCAAAACAGACCAGCTTCAACACTGCCGAGCCCACCGGGCAAAGGAAGCAGGAACGCCAGTCGGACCACGGTAAACAAAAAAATGAACGTAGTCGAGTTCAGGGGTACATCGATAAAGGTCAGCAACAACCAGAACTCGACAATCATAGCTGCCCAGGCTAAGACTGATAGCACCAAGGCAATTCCCAATCCCGCACGTTTGTGCGTAACAACCTGCTGCAGCGATTCGTTTAGTTGCCACCAGTGGGTTTTCAATCGGCTCAAGCGTGGATGATTTTGCCATCGGCTAGTAAGACGCCCTGCCCAGATTCGGATGTGGTCCGGTTTCCGCAATAGAAGCCCGACGCCCAAAACCATAGCCACAATCAAGCTCAACAGAATAATTGCGAGGATATGCCAGTTTACAAATGCTACCGAGACAGACGTCAGCAGAACAAGCACTGCTAATAACAACACAGAAAAATTAATACTCAGCTCATAGTAGCGATCTAGACCGACAGCTAGGATAGCGGCAGGGCCGGGCACTGAATATCTCTGCCACAACCAATATACTTGTAGCGGCTCACCACCGAACTGCGGGCCAGGTGTCACAAAACTAATTAACTGTCCAGCCTGACGAACACGGAACAACTGAGAAAAATTACACGACAGTTCCATGGCTTGTGTCAGTATCAGCCAACGCCATACGAGAACTGTTATAATAAAAATATTAATAACAATCCAGGCTAGCCATTGAAAAATATCTAGCGACGAAATCGCTTGTAGCATAGCCTCAATTGGCAGTCGCGTCAGAATCCAGACCACTAATCCTATCGATGCTAGCCAGATCAAGTAACGGTAAATATTAGTAGAGTATTTCAAGTGCCATCGTACCGATTGATCCAATAATCATCTTCTTGCCACAGGCTAAATCTCCCAGTACCTAAAAGAAGTAACCAAACCAAACTACAGAATAGTACATAGTCCACCGCCAACAGCGGATTAGTAATGTAGTACCAACCAAGCAGACCGATCAAGAGCAGGCTAAAATAACGCCCAGCAACCCCCAGCAACACCATGGACGATGTCAGGATAAATCCACCGATCATCACGTTGTTCATCCAAGGAACAGCCCTCAGAGGTGGCAGCCCAGATTGCAACAAAGACATTATCAGCGTAACCACGACGACAACCCGCAAGGTTGGCTGCAGCACTACCTGGCTGAAGACAGTAAGTCGCTGGAGCAGGTTACTTGCCGCTTCCGCCTCCCGGTTAACGCGCCCGCTGACGATCAGCCAATCGAGGAAAAATCCTATTAATGCAGGCAACATGAAGGCAAATCCGGCAATTATAGTTATTGGCGGATAGAAGACGGGCCACAGAGCTACGACCAAAAAGCCCATCTGAAAACCAGCCCAAGCACGTCGATGAATAGACGGCGGCAAAGGGTGAACCGGCTTGCCGTGTCTCTTGCGCCAAAGTATCCCTCCGTGAAAAAAATAATAGGCAATACCGAGCAACAGGTAGGTCCAATGCACCTGTCCATAGTTAAATGCTAATAGAGAAGCGACCGCCAAACCAAGTGCATCAGATACGGTATCCAGTTCGCTACCAAGTATGCTCCCGTGTTTTGTTCGCCGCGCCACATAACCGTCAACGCGATCAAGTATAGCGGCGCAGAAATACAACATGCCTGGCAACCAAGCCAATACGGATCCTTCGGGCCAGGACTGAAACAAGAAGCCCGCTACGCTAGCAATCAACAAGGCCCGCAGCAAGGTAAGCCGATTGGCCAAGCCTAGCTCATTATAAAGCGGCGCCTCTAGGTCCAAACGGTTCAGTGGCAGCCGCCGTCCCGTCTGATAGCAAATAAACGCCCAGATCGGCCCGGCCTGGAGCAGCCATTGCAGTGCTGCCTGCCAATGCCAGATCACGCCCAGTAAAATACTCATGGTTGCGAGCAAAACTACACCCCACCAAATAAGGCGATAGAACTCGTGCGTAAGTGCTTCACTGACAGAGGCTGGGGTTGGAGCTTTGAAGGTGGCAGACATCGGGCAACAATACGATTGCTGTCTTTATTAATCAATCAGGAAAACAGAAAGGTCTGAGTAAAAATACTGCAAATTGATAATCTCTTACTCCAATTTACTCCACTCGCACCCGGCTATAGCCATCAACTTATGCACAAAAATAGCAATAGATGATAGATATCACTTCTAGGTTCGGCTCGGGAAGAAAATCATTACGCTGTTTGAACTTCTAATCATCACGTACTTGCTCTTGGCCGCACTCTCCAATTATCCTGTCAACTTAAATGCGCTGCAGTAGTAATCACTAAGATATCTCTGTCCCTTTAAGCCTTAACTGCGTTACTTTTAGTCAAATACACTTTAATAAATTTTCGGAATAATGTCTTGAAACAATCTTTACCCTCCTTTTTCTTGTTGTTCAGCCTACTGCCTGCAAGTATCTATGGCGCTGATAACGCAGTGCTGATCACTTTTGATGGACTGCGCTGGCAGGAGGTATTTAGGGGAATCGATGAGAATTTGGCCACGCACCAAGATTACTCTCCGCAGTCCGACCGATTGATGCAGCGCTTCTGGAACGGAAGCGCCAATGCTCGTGCCGAAGCACTATTGCCATTCATTCATCAAACGGTTTTTGCCCAAGGCAGTTATGCCGGCAATCGGCGAGATAACTCTTGCGCGGCCGTCAGCAATGATTGGTATTTTTCTTATCCTGGCTACTCTGAAATTCTTACTGGTGTCGTTAATCCTTCTATTGATTCGAACAGTAAAGTTCCAAACACTGAAGCCACCTTTCTTGAATTACTAGAAAGCAATAGTATATACAGCGAGCAGACAGCTGCCTTTGCTTCTTGGGATGTATTTCCATTCATTTTCAATGTGGAAAGAAGTGCTGTGCACGTCAATGCTTTCTCAACTGAAGCCAATCCGGCTGACAATCACGAAATATTTTTGAATAAACTACAGAATGATATACCTCCACCCTGGTCGACTGTGCGCAATGATGCTTTTACGCATCAATATGCTCTATCTTATTTACGCCGGGAAAAACCAAAAGTGCTCTTCATTAGTTACGGTGAAACCGACGATTTTGCCCACGACGGCAAGTACGATGAATACATTTTCGCTGCCAACAGGACAGATGGTTTTATAAAGGAAATATGGTCAACATTGCAATCTATCGATCAATATCGCGACAACACTGTGCTATTCATAACAGTTGATCATGGTCGTGGAGAAGAGCCTCTCCAATCATGGATGCACCATTCAAGCCTTCAAGCAACTACAAGGGCGAATAGTGGATTGGCGCAGTATACCGAAGGCATTGTTGGCTCGGAGGCAACCTGGTTCGCAGTTATGGGCCCCGGCGTCGCCAGGAATGGGCAAATTCAGACTGATGCGGGCTGCATAACTTCTAACAGAATTGCCGCCACATTAATGGAATTTTTAGGCGAAGACTATCGAGATTACAATCCTGCTATGGGAGCACCAATTCAAGTTCTTTTTGACTAAGCATTTATTGTCACAGAGTATAAGTTTTTATTCTTAAGTCCTGCTATCTAATGCAGCTATCTATTTCTTCAATGCTATTACTGCAGCTGCAGCAATAGCTAGCTCATAAATGATCGCTCCGTAAGTATAGCCAGTCACTGGATCTGGTATCACTATGAACGTATAGAAACGAGCCAGCCCCAAAAAGCCAATTGCAATAGCAAGCAATGCCAAACCAGAACGGTAAAAGTCTGCATTTAGTGCGGCTAACAGGCAGAATAATCCAATGCCTATCTGCAAACCTCCATACGTTGCAGCAATTTCAGCAATACCATCACCATTCAGCATTCCAAGACTCCCAAAATCTGCGGGTATTTGTGGGAAGAAAAAACCAACCAGACCATAGGTAGTAAAGGTGAGTATAGAAATCCAAAGTACCGTTTTTCCAAGAATCATTTGAGCCTCAAGTTTTATTATTAGAGCTGCAGCTGGGATCTGCCCTGCAGATCCCAGCTGCTTACAACTTTCATACTTATCATACTCGTTTAACTTCTAGTATTGATACGTGAACTCCATCCCGAAGAGGCGGGGCACCGTATTTCCTGAACTGTGCCTAAAAAATTCAGCTTCCCCAGCACGAAGAACCTGAAGATTACCAACATCATCAAATACGTTGTTAACAAAAGCACTGATTACCCAATTGCCATTTGATGAAGTGTAAGTACCTCGTAGGTCAAGGCGATCATACCCATCAGCTTTTTCATCGTCGGACTCAAAGGGTGAGTAAAAGACTTCATCAATCCAGCTATACAGCCCAAAAAATTCCAGTTGTGCTCCGGCATTTAGAGGAATGTTATAACTTGCCCAAGCTGTGGCCTTTCCTTCAGGTACCTGGATAAGTTGGTTGCCCTTAATGTCCTGGGTTAATTGCTCAAAATCAGGGTACAGAGATCCCGGAATATTGCGATCAGACGTATCAGAGAACCGCAGAGTTTCCGTATATTCGCTGGGATTAAAACTAAAGTTTCCACCAAGGGCTAGGGAGGCAGTGGGGTAATAAACCAGTTCCGCTTCCACACCCAGAACTTCTGCGCCAGGCGCTTCAAGCACCGAGGTAGACGTACCGCCCAGGAGCGATACTTCTCGGCCCACTGTATGAATAGTGTCGTAATCGTACATATAGAACGAACCATTAAGTTGCAAAGTATTGTCGAGCCACTGAGTCTTATAGCCAATTTCATAGGCCAACAATTCCTCCGGATCATAGGTGCTGGTCTGGCTAAAGAACACAAGATTAAACCCACCGGAACGGTAACCAGAAGTTGCCGAGAAGTACATCATGGCATTGTCAGTAATATCCCAGTCTAGATTTATACGCCCAGTAACTTTTTCATCTTTTCGTTGGAAGGGTCTATAAACGCTCAAAGCGAAAGGCACGCCACCATTGGTGACTTTTTCTGTTGGTTTAATGATTCTACCGGTACCGTCATCTACTAGGCCCCCATTGGCTCTGTTTAGCGCTGCTAAACCACCATAGAGCGCAACGAAACTATCACCACCAGTTTCGGAATAGCGGTATAAGTTTTCCTCAGCATCCACGTCATCCCAAGCATAACGAAGACCAAAGGTCAGGGTAAAAACATCACTAATATCCCAGACGCCTTGTGTATAGGCTGCAAATGCAGTTCGTTTTGTTTGGGTCCCATAGAGTAAATCACTACCCATGGTAGAAGGTCCGTGAGTTACATTTAAATCGGGATTAGTACCGTTATCCCCATACCACTGAGATAGGTACAAATTGTTGCCACCATTGTTTGTCTGGCAGGAAGCTGCTGGAGAGGCAACATTGCAAGACTGCCTAGCACTATAGAGTGTAGCCATTGGATTGAATCCTAAAAGGTACGATGCTGGAGTACCTGCAGGAATACCAGTTGCAGCTGACATGCCCGCGCTTAGCGCGGTATTGTCTACATAAGGGTCGATGAACCGCCTCTCTCCTACAGAGGAATAAAAATCGCCACGCTGATCGATGGTAGCATCGTACCAAAAAAGCCCTGATGTAAATGACACAGTGTCGCTCACATCGTAGAACGCTTGCAGCTCATGTGAGCTATACTCGGCTTCATGATTTACATAAAACTGACGGTCGTGAAACTGACTTGCAGTGCTGTCATCATCAGTTGTGCGTTCATAGGTTAAGCGGTTATACCCATATAGATACGCTAATTCAACACGGTCATTTACATCCCAGCTAATATTAAACTGAGTACCTTGTTGACGAAATTCCTCCCGGTTTAAACCGTTGGTTGCTGCACAGACATCATCTCCTTTGATGTCGCCAGGAAATACACACTCATTATATCGAGAAGCACTTGCAGCTGAGGTATTGTTAAACCCATCCAATGAAGCAGCCGCATTTTGAGTCCCATCGAAATCACCGAAATCGATACCTGGTCGCACCCGTTGCGTCTGGTCAATTGCGCCAGTAACTGGATTAGTAAAATTAATAATAGGTTGGTTCTGATCATAAAAACTATTCTGGTCATAGTTGGCGGGATCAATATTGGCAGTGTCGACAAAGCGATAGCCGGGTGTAAGCCAGGTATTACGTGATCCAAGCCCTTCTTCGTTCAACACCACCAAACCACCACCATTAGCACCCCCAAAAGACCGGTCGATATCCATAAAATTCTGCCGGAAATTAACTTCTATGTCGTCTCGCGGTGTCCATTTGAATTGGGCAGCAACATTCTCGGTGCCAAGACCATCGAGGTCACCACCTCCCAGATCATCTACAACACCATCACGATCGCGAACGCTAAAGTTAATTCGGCCAGCCAATTGGTCTTCAATAAGCGAACCATTTAACATGCCGTAATATTCGTTTGTTCCGTAATTACCTATTATGGATTTGAGAGATGAATCAAATTCATGCGAAGGTTCATTATAAAGAATATTAATGGCACCACCGACGGCATTTCTTCCATATAAGGTGCCCTGCGGACCGCGCAAAACCTCGACTCGCTCCACGTCCCAGAAGGTCGCTGCAGTTGCTGTAAGTAGATCCTCAGAATAAATGCCGTTCATATAAGTTGCGACACCAGGATCACCTCCTAATGCGCGAAAATTCCGCCCAACACCTCGCACTGTAGCATCGTAAGGTTGAATGGTAGTTCCTGGTACGAAATTCTGCAGGTCTTCCTGATTTCGAATTCCAAAGTCTTCTAGATTTTCAGCGGTCAGTGCTGTGATAGAAATGGAAGTATCTTGTATCGATGCTTCTCTTCGTTCAGCTGTTACGGTGACCTCTTCAATCCGCCTTATATTAGTTTCCTCACTATTGGTCTCCTGTCCGAAGACAAGCGCAGGTGTGTATGCTGAGCAAAAAAGAGCGGATGCACCAAGCAAGCGCAAAGCTCCCGTATGTATGTATTTCATTGTAGCTATCTCCTAATTTCTGTATTTATACGACAAATTCAGAGCACTCGACTCCGCACTGATTAGCGCGCTAATCAGCCGAAAACGGGAAGAACATCGATAAAATGGAATATCTGGCTTGTTTAAATCTCAACAAATAGTCAAGAAATAAACTGGCTTGAAATTCAGGAAAGTACTACATTAGAAATCTTAACTTTCACAGTGCCACTATCAGTAGATAGCAGCTACGCAGTAAAGCTTTTGACTTCGGAAATCCTCAAGCAAAGCACCCATTTGAATTGACCCTCGGGTAACTGGGTTATTTACCCGAAGGGTTCCCTTTTCTAAATCTGAAATTAGCATAGGATATTTCGAATAGCACTAAGTTAGTTTGCTTTAATTTCGGGGTCGTGCCTAATATCTGATTAATAATTATTATCGAAGAGGAGTGTAAAAATGAAGCAAGTCAAAATTGGTTTACTTATTGTGATCGCACTCTTGCTCGCAAGTCTCGTCACACTCAGGGTGACTGGACTTGAGCCTCGATACATTGACCCCCGAACTCCTGCGTTTGCGGAGAGCAATCGAACGGCTGGCCCTGGATTGTGGCTCACTGGCGAAGTAATGAATGAAGCTGTAGCTAATTGGGACTTTATCAATCAAGTAAATCATCCAATCCGCGGCAACTCCATTATGCTGGAAACCCAAACTTGGTACGGAATCCCCCACTCTGTCACGGTAAATGCCGTTCCTCGTGGAGATGAACTGTACCTTAGTGGCAGCGCCCAGGGTGACAGGCTGGAAGCGGGGTTCCCAAATAATAAAGCATGGTGGGCAAACATCGAACGGGATCCGCGAATACGCATGAAGATCGACGGGAAGGTTTATGAGGCGACGGTGGCCTTAGTGCAAGATAGAAACGAAGTGTCCCAGCTAATTGGGAGGAATCCTGTCACCACAAGCATTGATGAAAATGGACAAGAACGGATAACCGGGGTGAGGCATTATTGGCGCGTATTCCAGCGAAATATTCCGGAGTATGGCGACGGCTCATTATGAGATCTGGCAAAAATGACAATCTCAAGATTCAAACTCAATGCGCAAAACGCAGTTATATGTGAAATTAGTGAGTTCCTGAATCGTATTGAAGTACTGAAAACTATCACTACCGATTGAAATTACCCGACGAACGGAAAATGTGCTACCGCAAGCCAACTGAGGGTTGTTCGCAGGAACTTGGGTAAGCAGATTGAAATAAATTATCTATTCGCGCACCAATCTCGCCTGAATTACTTATTGGATTTTGTGTATTCAACTCAAAACCCTTATTCGTATCTGTCACATTGAGTGAAAAAAAACTGTCTTTGGGGTCCGGCACTAACCCATAGCGAAGATCTGCATATTGATAAACTGTATTACCTTCCTCTTCTGCCACTGTTTTATGTAACCAGCCCATTGCAAACCATTCAAATATTTCTACTTCCCGTAAATCACTCACTGCATTGAAAGCTGATAACGGAGATTGTTCTGCTCTGCCCCATTCGATAGTGCAGGGACGCCACATAGAAATGTAACCAACCCAGTCTGCCGTTGGTGTGCGCGCTACGATTCGGCGATAGTGAACTTGGAGAAAGGTGGGAAAGGACTCTACCACAACCTCTTGTATTCCCAAGCTTGCCAACTGCTGCTTAGCTTCCTCTTTTGCTGTGCTACCTAAATACCAACCGTAGATTAAATAAGAAGTAGTCACTAACAAGCAAGTAACACCTATGAGAAAAATCTTTGCTTTATATCGGTAACGCCATGCGAGATAAACAGCCACAAACAATGGCAAGGTATAAAGCGGGTCTATAATTGGCATGGCAAATAATGCGAACCGCTTATCGGAGAAAGGCAATAACAACTGTGTGCCGTAGGGTGTTAATACATCAAGCAGAGGATGGGACAAAATTGCCAGGAACATTGCCAACATCCAATACTTTAAGCGCGCTCGATCTAGTAACTCACTAAACTGCCAGCACTCATATTTGTAAAGCAAAAAGCCCAATAGAGGACCCATTACTGGCGCAAAGAACAATGAATGGGTTATGCCACGATGTATTTGTAAATTATGAAAATAGTCTTCAGCAAAAAAAACATCGATATCGGGCATTGCGCCTGCAAAAGCCCCAGCAACTACAACTCTAAATCCTAACTTGTGTTGCGCACTAGCCTGAGCGACGACCGCTCCTAGCGCAGCTTGAGAAAATGGATCCATAGATTATTATTCTACTAGGTCTATCGTATCAATTTAATTCGAACTCTAATCGCGCAACTTTTACTTGGGGTGTTTCACCGACATCTGTCCAAGTGACAAACACTGAATCACCCACGCTCTCAATAATAGGGAATCCACTGCGCCGCGATGAACTAGTTTTTGCAACCACGCTGGTGTGCAATAACCTCCCTTGGGGGCTAAATAGTGAAAGCATAATCTTAGCGTGCACTTCAGTTATATCTATCCAACTGACGGCAACAGCACCGGCATTCAATATGGCTGTACCAACTCGGCCATTGGTTTCAGGGCTTGCGACAACTATTGGTTCGGAAAAACTATCACCGCTGTCTGAGGACAGCGCTAACTGCACCGTAGGCGTGTCTTCTTTTGCAGTAAACCAGGCAACGGCTACCTGATCATCTCTGGCAGAAACCGCAGGTCCATTTACAGGGCAACCATTTATCTGCCACTTATCATCGTGAATTGTGCGCGGTTTTGTCCACTCGCCAGAGGAATAACGAACCATGGAGATGTCGCGAATCTCATTGCTTGAGCGGTCGCGATAAACCACTAATGGGCCTTTTGCTGTCATAGCAGCGCTAGTTTGGCAACAATCACAAACTCTGTGGTCTATTTCCCATTCGCTGAGTGTTTCTCCTAAACTATCGAAAATACCTGCGCGCAAGGTCATCTCACCGTATTCTTCACCAGCCTTCGTATTGCGACCATCTAGCCAGGTGATCAGGGTATTTGTCGCACCCTGCTCACTAATCGGCAACATTGAAACAAAGCCATGTTCAGCGCTGACACCGTCAGTATGAATAACTCGCTTCTCACTCCATCTGCGGTTGTTCTCATCATAGAACCTAGCTTCGATGTCATAATCATAAGTGCCATCAGCACTCATCCGAAGCCAGTGTGCCGCCATGTTGCCATTGCTTACAGACAGCATTGGGAAATCAGCCCAGTTAATAAACCAATCAGCGCCCTCACTTATCACTATGGGATTGCTCCATCCAGTATCCATCAGTTTTGAGTAGACCAACTGTGCTAATTCATTATCCTGATTAACCCAGGATAAATACACCTGCCCTGCTTCATCGCTCACTAGACGTGACAACCTACTATTAGAAGGTGCCGGTGATTCGAGCAATTCAAGAGAAACGCTAATTGAATTTGCAGACGCAGCAATTACCGCGCTGCAAAAAACGCTAGAGAATAATATCCCAAGGAGAAAGCCTGCTTTGAAATTACTAATTAATTTTTGCATAAGTGACTACCAAAGCTTAATTAATCTGAACCGCGATGCCCAGCGCAGCGAGTTGATTTAAAATATCTTCTCTCGATTGCATGCCGACTAACTTGGCGACGACTTCATTAGTTGGCGAAAGCAAATAAGTAGTTGGCATGACATCGGGCGGGCGAAGCGCTAGCTCCTCAACCTCTTCTATTGTTAGGGTAGGAAATTCGACACCTAGCTCTTTTGCAATATCTAGAGTGATATCCCGTGGGTCTTCATCAAAATTGATACCAACAATACTTACATTACTTGCTTTCAAATCATTGAACAATGCATTGAACATAGGAATCTCAATGCGACAAGGAGCACACCATTCAGACCAATAATTAACTATTCGCCAATTTGCTTCGTCTGCTACAGCACTATTAATTATTAGTGTTAAATGCGCAAATAGTGCGATCTGCAGGTATTTTTGGGACTTTTTAAGCATGATGGAATGATAAAGGGGTTAGAACGAAATTACAGCAGTTTTAACTTTTGCGATGGCATTGCCAAACCCCATAGATCAAATTATCCTGACCTTTTAGTCTATTTCTTTTATCTGCTTTTTTTAGCCGATCGTAAACAGATTATGTTGAAATCCAATTCTACTCATCTATTCAGGTTTTCATTTCTTCTACTACTAAGCTACGCGGCAGCCTTGCCAGTATCCGCGCAAAGTCGACTGGAAACCCTGGTTGGTGATGGTGGCGTATTGCTGCACTCACCCAATGGTGAGGTTTTAGTGAGCATCAACCCTGAGCGAGAACTAGTGCCCGCTTCGCTAATTAAGATCCCGCTGGCACAGGTAGCCTTAACCACACTCGGTGAAAGCTTTCGCTTTGAGACACTTTTTTATCAAAATAGTAGTGGCGACTTAATGATCCGCGGCTTGGGTGATCCGTTTCTTGTGTCCGAAGAGATCGCCAGAATCACAGACATTTTAGCGCAGCGGGGAATTCAACAGATCAATCGCTTAGTTATGGACGACTCTGCCTTCGAACCGGAACCTAGATTACCTCAAGAGCAGGGCACCGATCCTTATGCAGCTCGCAATAGTGCGCTGGCTGTAAATTTTAATACAGTGAATTTAGCATGGACAAGAATCGGCACTCTTACTTCCGCCGAACCCCAAACTCCATTGACTGAGGTCGCGCGCAAACTCGGTGCCCAGCTACCCTCTGGAGAACCACAGCGCATCAACCTGGGAGATGATCCACTTGTCGGGTTAGAACAAGCCCAACAATTGTTTAACCACTTTTTAGTATCGTCTGGGATCACACTAGCAGATACAAACTTTTACCGTGAAAGCCTAACTGATGAATGGTCACTTTCTTACAGGCATCGGAGTTCTCGCTCTCTGCAGGACAACCTTAATGGCATGTTGCGTTACTCCAACAATTTTATAGCTAATCAACTTTTTTTCACCCTTGGAGCTCAAGAAAAGTCTTATCCCACAAGCGTCGATATGGCGCGCGCTATGCTCCAACAGCAACTAAGTGAACTGTATGGTGATAATTTCGGAATTGATCCACAGTTACTCCTAATGACAGAAGGCTCCGGCCTGTCGCGTGAACAACGCAGCACTGCCACTGGCATGATGCATGTGCTCAAAGTCTTTGAGCACTATGCTGATCTACTGCCGGAGGTAAATGGTGTCTTGCGTAAAAGCGGAACCTTGACCGGCGTATATAATTTCGCAGGCTATATAGTTGGACCTGACGGCCTTTATCCGTTTGTGATTTTAACCAACCAAGCAAGCAACAACCGAGCGGAAATTCTGCAATCCCTGAAGCGTTTAGTCGATTAATTTACACAGGAACCGTTCAGAGGGCTGATTGGGGGATGGGACTCGAAACCAAGTGAGCAAATAAGACAATATTTCTGACTAGTGATACAAATTATCTTAGATGTCAGAGTGGAAATTTCGATCGAACAATAAATTCATTTACAGCGGAGAGTAGGTTTTTGCTGTTGTCAGAAATCACGAAAACTGATTCTTCCCGAGCTCCCGGCGTAAGATCGTGATGGTCAATCAAGACAACCTCATCACCGTGTGATGGAATCACTTGGCCATCGAGCGCGTAATACTCCGCTTCAGCAACAGCATCAAGCTGCCCAAGATCGAACTCCGCATAAAGCTGAGCGAATGTATCCGTAGTTCTTATGATAACGCCATCCGGCGCGCGTCGCTTAACATCGCGTTCCGCCGCCATACCTGAAACGACACCGACGGTCTTACCAATGAAGTCATCGATATGTTGGTAGTACTCCTCATCTTCAGGATTAATTCGCAATGCTCGCCGCTCGAAAAGAAACGGTGTGGAAAACGATCCTCCCAGATGCACGCGATCAGCAAAATTTGCAACATTCGTAGCGACCAGGTCGACTTCATCTCTACTGGCTAGCAACCACGATTCATTGAATGGAACGACGACCCAGGAAATTTGCAGCTCTCGCTCGCGAGCAAACTGCTCTACATACTTTCTGATCCAGAGCTGCGGATCATACTGGCTCGCAGGGGCGTCGGATGTCACCGCAACAGTGAGCACGCCCGGTCTAATTGTCTTAATTTGTTGCTCTGATGTACATCCTACAAAAGCGAGCAACGCACACCACACTATCGCCCAACGAAAAACGATAGGCGAATTAAAGCTTAAGTAATTTACCCAGAAACTTGTTGTTCTTATTTGTCGACGAGCTGGGAAGTGCAATACTTTGCCCACCCAAAGGATTTGCAAGACCGTCAACACGAATGCGATATATGTTTTAAATTGCTTAATACTCGTCATGATTAAATAAAGTTACTAAATAAAAAAGGATTAGACAAAGAAGACTGTACATAATTGGACACACGAGTTCATCTTTAACAACTTTAGCTCTCACCTTGCCCATTAGCTGTTTATGGGTCCACCTTCTTAATATACAAATCCTACTTCAAATGAGAAACCTGTATAGTAAGCTTCTTATTGTCTATAACTCTATCATTTCAAGCTACCTACAATTAGATCTCATAGTCTCGCCCATAGATTCGGTCCAGATATCTTATGCACGCTTCAAAATTCAGCGCAGGCGAAGAATCATGATCAGTAGAATGGTGATTGGAAAAAAAAACAACCATCGTCAAGGTGCCAAACCAGAATGCTATTTTTTCAGAAAAGCTTGCCTCAATGGGCTGTGATGAATAAGGCTGAAAGTATCCGCCAGAAAAAAGATGCGGGTATTCGGCAAACCTTAATTGCATACGCGCTATCCAATCCCTGTATTTTTTTAGTGCAGGGTCGAACTGCAGCGTTTCTATTAATGGCGCATAGGGAATGCTGCAGTGGCACTGAATAATCCCAAACAATTGAAAATCAATAATATTGGGGCTCTTTCCACCAAAATAACCTGCGGGATTTGATTCCAGCCTATCCTCCCAATAAAGAAACTGATCTGCATAGTTGTCAGGGTCTTTATGTTTGCCGCTCAGCACTAGCACCTTAATAAGCATAAAAAAATAGATACTCAGAAAGGGCCTCAGCAGGTGCCGAATTGTTCTGGTCAATAATGATGGGTGGCTGTCATGATTTAGACTGAAACCTCGAAAGAAATTCCAAGGGTTATCTGGTCGATGGAGCACACCTTGCCAGGTGTGAGTTACTGATGTTAAGTCTGCTCTTGAAATCGCTTCATACCCGAGGCCCTCTAAAATTTTCGCAGAGTCTAGCTGCCATGACCCATCATTAATTTGCACAGCAGGCATTGTTACACCTGACTTAACAAAGGACGACAAGGTAGGAATAGATCTTAAAGAGTAGTCAATATTCTTATCATGTAAGCCTAGCAGCACAGCCTGAACCCATGGAGAGTGATTACCGCCATAAACTTTTACTTGTGACATTTCAAAATAGTGACACCTTTGTTTCCGTTCATAAAATAGATTTTATTAGCACCCCTAGCCGATCTAGGTTATGCATGCAAGGGCTTCTGGAAAATCTTTTTTACCAAACCCTACCCGAAAATAGTCTCCTTCGATGCCGAACAACTCTCCGGGCAATACCAGTACATCTTTTTCAAACCAGGAATCAAGTAAAGGTATTACAGGCATGGTTGTATGGACCAATCCCAGAATGCCAGCCTTCGGTTTGTGCCAACTCAATAAATCATTAGTAGCAACAAAGTCATCAAATAATTCGATATTTTCAAATACAACTTTGTTATTGTGTTTGATAATTCCATCAGCCTTTTGCATGACAAAACACGCCACCTGCTCATCCAGTTGTGACTGGCAAATGCTATTATAAGTCTTAAGCCGACGTATCGATTCAGTTAATTCTCTGTTGCTAGACATAACCCAACCAATGCGAATTCCAGGCAAACCGAATGTCTTGGAGAGAACATTAGTCAAGATAGCTTTTTCATATTTTAAAACATTAAAGTGGCAGCTAACGCCAGAAAATTCTGAAAAAGAAAACACATCATCAGAAATTAAATACAAACCATGTCGTTCGCACAAAGCAATTAGACTATCGATAAAGTTCTCATCCAAAAGCATGCCAGTTGGATTATGTGGCGAGTTGATAACAATAGCTTTTGTATGTTCACTAATTTGGGCAGCAAAATCATCGATGCATGGAAGCCATTGATTTTCTGCCTTCAGTGTAACCGGCTTGAAGCTACCACCAAAACATGCGGGGAGGTCAGACAAAGATGGATAACAAGGCAACGCACCGATAACTTCATCACCGGGATTCACAATAGAGGCCATAATCGAGAACAAGCCTTCTTCCGTTCCACTTAGAACCGTTATATTGTCTGCACCCAAGTCTGGATAAAGAGACCGATACAACTCATAGATACCAGCCCGCAAGTCTGCTCTTCCTTCTACACTGCCGTAGACTAGCGGCACTGATGCAACTGCCGCTATTTCATCTTCATTCAAGATGTCGCTTAACGTTGCGGTCGCTCCGCAGGCGTCGCTGAGATTATATCGAGCTCTTCTTGGCAATCGTTGATAGAACTCGTGATGTTTCATCTCGCGAAATTTCATACTGAATTCCCTATTGCTTGCGCCATATCGTCATTTGTGCCACGGAGTGCTGAAATTTTCGAGCCGTCTCACGTATTACAAAAGGAACATCTAGTGCTTCTTTAAAATCAAAGTTACTTGTCAGAACTTGCTTCAGCGCCTCAAGGCTACTGAGATTTTCACCATTAACTTTGACACCTCCCAACCAATTGTTTTTATCCGTGTATTCTTCCAACCAGGTATAAGGAGAGGTCAGTACCAGAAGGCCTCCAGGGAGAAGCCGCTGCTGGATGTCGGCAAGAAACTTTGCCGGGTCGTACAGCCGATCGATCAAGTTACCTGCAAAGACAACATTGTAATCAACAAACTTTGATTTCAAATTACAGGCATCTCCCTGTAAAAAATGTATTCTATCTTTTACTTCGTCATAGCCCAATTTATCCAGCAACACCTCGCGGTACTCAACGATGTCGCCTTCGACTGGCACTGTGAAGCGTAAGCGGTTCTTGGTTTGAAGTTGTGCTCCTTGCCGCACAAAACGTGCTGAAAAATCTATTGCATCGACATGCTTAAAATATTTGGCCAACTCAAACGAAGAACGACCTACAGCACAGCCAAGATCAAGTACCCTGTCAGTGTTAATTTCGTTTTCGTGTACATGGGGTAGCAACGCTTGCACACAAGCGACTGGAAAATTTGTTACTGAAAAATACTCATTGCCGTAGTGAAACTCACAGTACTGCGCAATTAACGCATCAGTTTCATAGACATTGTCTTGCACCTGAGTATCCAGTTCCTGTTCAGAGATAACCATTCTAAATCCCGCATGTTGAAAAAAGTGTCGACGAAACGCATAGCGAGATGAAGCCAAGGTTTCATTACCGGTAGAGATCCATGAACCACCCTTGATCAAATTATGTTTGCCATCAAAGGTTGGCGTAGAAAAATCATCATACCAAGGATGCACTTCAAAACCGGGAAATCCATCGATGGCCGATTCAGTCCATTGCCAAACATTACCCGTTACATCATACAAATTTCCCTGCTGATTAGTCGTCACTGGACAGGATGAGGCGTATTGTTCTAGATTAATATTACCTGCCGCATCCTGCACTATCCAGCGCAGCCTTGCGGAGGAGAACCCACTCTGCCTCGGTCGGCAATCTTACAGGTTTATCACAATTCTCCCGCATCCAATTGCAATACGCCTTTGCTTCCAGGTAGTTCACCTCAGCCGGCCAGTTCATTGGTAGAGGCATTTCCGAAAAGAGATTTCTTTGCAAATAGTTACCATTCAATGAAGGCCGCCAAAATTTTGGGTATTCTGCTCTGGAGTAATCCAGCCATTGTTTTCCTTCACCAGTCCAATAACGAGGCTCCTTATAGCCTCCTGCTTCCACAAATTTCAAGAAATCCTGATTGCTGACCAGAGTCGTGGTAACACTGAAAGCCTCTACCTCCTCTTCTTGTCGACCATATTCGTTGTCC
>CAXYEH010000021.1:0-69862 GCA_964275945.1 uncultured Pseudomonadales bacterium | reverse complement strand
TCATTTTTTAAGGGTGACTAATTAGCAGGTGAGAAAACAGGGTCATTTCGAGAGTAGCAGTATTCCCTGAACCTGACTACTGTCATGCTTAGTAAAAACGAACACGTCGTCGAGCAGATCAGCATTTAGTCTTACTGGAATAATATCGCCATTTTCAACTGTAGTGCTGAGGTCGATGGCAAGATCAGGGCTGCGGCCTTCGAGATTATCAAGAAGAGGGTTTGCCCCTATAGAAATATTGTCGATAATTTCGCGGATATTGATTTCATATTCGTTTCGGTCGCGGGTGTAGTCCAACGCTGAGAGGAAGTCATCTGAATCACTCTCTGGTTCTATTGTGTTCAGAAACAGCTCCACTTGATTGTTGATAAGCACCAGAAGATCTTCCTTTGCAATTTGATCGTCTAGATTGCCAGCAATCGCTGGGATAACTATATCTGTTCGAGCGTCTCTTGCTTGCTTGGCTATATCCTGGAAGGAGCTTGCGAGACGAATGACAGAGGGAAAGCGCAATTGCACAGTAATTTTTCGAGTAGGTCGACGAGAAAATCGCTCGCCATCATTGGGATAGATAAAGGCTTCAATTGCGATATTGCCTGAAAGAGCAAGCCAGACAAAAATGTCGCCCACTGATATCGATTCCACCCGCCATAGCCATAAATCTTTTAATCCATCGTCGTCTTCATCGTAGAGAAAAGTGCTCAGCACATTGCCCCCTGAACGCAGCACCTGGCGCGGTTGTTCTAAATCCATGCCATTGTCTGTGCCTGTGAAGAGTGAGACTTTCCCGCCTTCGCGCAAGAGTAAGTCTTCAATACCGTCGCCATCGACGTCTTCTAATATTTCTTCATGGGTTAGAGCCAACATACCGGTGAGGTTTGAGAAATCCAAATTATCGACATCAAATTCACCTAGTCGTGCTTCGATTTCCGCAATATCAATAGAATAAGACGGAGTGTTAGCGAAATAGACGCTGCCTGTTTCGTCAGCAATAAAAACATCGAGTTGCTCGTCGGTTCGGGAGATGAGGTCGTCAAAGCCATCGCTATTCAGATCGCGCAGACGTAAGAAAGGGATTCGAACTGCCTGTCCCGTGCGGCGTTCTAGTTCATTAGGCTCAAGGCTGGTGCGGAGTCGGGTATTCGCCTGTATTGCTAACCCCGGTTGATAGGTACCGTTTTCCTCTGCGATAAATACATGCAAATTGCCTGCGCCGGGAATGACCAGGTCCTCTGCAGAATCAGCATTAATATCCCTTGAGAAGAACAGGCGGTTCACTCCTTTACTTAAAAATCCTGGCAGCTCCGATTTAATGAGCTTTGGCTCCAGAATAGTTTCATTTTCTATGGGCCAGACATACGCGTCAGTACCATTAACTAAGGCAATGATTGAGGCGCGATCATCGGTGCTGTAGTTGGTGCTTAGATCCCACCCGACTGATGTGCCTGGGAAAGTTATTTCACCGAAACCTGTTTCAAAATCAAAGCCATTCGCGCGGTGGAAATAAATGCGAATAGCATCGTCGACTACGGTAATAAGCTCGTTCAGGGAATCACCATTGACGTCAGCTGCAACCAGCCGTTCGCTGTTAGCCGGCAGAGTAAATGGGAAGCGATCATATTCAGGGATCGCTGCAAACAAAGTGCTGCAGCAAAATGACCACAGCGTTAACTGCGCTAATAGCTTGCCACCCTTCACGGTGTTGCTACCAATAAGGTGGTTGTAGTGCCGTGTCGTAACACTAGATCGGGGATTCCATCTTGATTTAAGGATGTGACTTCAAATTCAAATACAGTCCGTGGTGAAACGTATTCCCAGAAGGGTTGTTCGGCAATCTGCAGTTGCGCATTGATTTTTTTTGCCGCTAGAGTCCCGTTTTCGGTGATGTACATAGCGTCGCTGGCTCCATCTCCATCTACATCGAAGCGCAGAGACATTTGTTCTGACAATCCGCGAACATTAGTTGCCGAAAAACTCTCCTCCAGACTGGAGCTAGGTCGTCGAGCAAATACTTGTCCAGTTTCTGCATCTTCAGCGCTATATAGCAGCTGTGTGCGCTTGATACTTGCATTGCGAATCGCATCTACTACAGGAATGGTGTAGAAACTAACATTAAGAACGGGTTTGCTCGCTAGAGAGAGTTGAATGAAATTCAAGCGGACATCGTAACCTGAAAAACGCATAATTTGATTAGGCTGCTGTAGGTTGAATTCACCGTTTTGGTTTAGAAAAAATCGAGCGTCCCAATCGCTACCATCACCAGTTAAGCGGAGTAGATCCAGTCGACCATCTTTATCGATATCCACCAACCGCATATCACCGCGGGTTTCCATGGATGCTTGCCAGTCAGGCTGTGAAGTATAGCCCTGATCATCATTCTGATAGTGAATGTTGAGTTGCCCTAAGCCTTCATCGTCAATATTTAAGTAAATGATATCCTGTAAATTATCACCGTTTAGTTCACTGACGACTGCCGTAGGCATCCAATTCTCGGTACGCAGCAGCGCTCTGGATTCTGTGGATTTAGGTTCCCAGAGTTCAATAAAGCCAGAAAAAGGTGTTGTCGTTGAAGTGTTAAGCTCCACTACCACGCCTTTGTCTGGATTGATTCCAATGCTCGCATTCAGGGCTGACTCCTGATAATTACGTTGCACTGCGGTAAGGTTATCGTTGGTTGTTTGTAAGTCGGCCGCCAGCTCAAACTCCTCGTTTCCTGTGCCCAAGAATAAGCCATAGGAAGTTTCACCTGGTAATAATAGATCGATATGGCCATCGCCGTTGATGTCCTGAATATTTTGCATAAACTGCACCTGCGCAAGATCAGGAATTGCGGCGATTAAATCCCATTGGAAAAGTTGCTTTAAATTGCCGGCATAGCCTTCGATTGCAGTCGAAAGGCTGAAGACTCCGCTATTGGCTAACAGAATAAGCTCCTTGCCAGGATCAGTTCTCAGGTCGGCAAAACCGACTGCGATAATTTCTGTTTTTATCTCTATCCGCTGAGGGTTAGACGTGAAATTGCCATCACTTTGTTGATGATGAATGCGCAATTCCCTTCCGATGTTAGGATCGAAGTGAGCGAAAATAATGTCTTTGGCACCATCTCCGTTGACGTCTTCAGTAATTAGTTGGTCCCAATTGTTCTCTCTGTTGAGCTCGAAGGCGACGTAATTATTTTGAGCAAAACCTGCAGACGCAAGTGCAGCGCTAAACAATAATAGGAGTCGTTTTAAAGATTTGAAATTACTTATTGCCAACATTGTCTTGTGAGATTTTGATAAGTTGCATTGCATACCTAGTTGCGTCTGATTATGCCCAATTTTACTCATTTAGTTCAGTAAGTTCGCCGTAATCACTAGTAATATTAAAAAGACCTAAAATACTATGTGACCGCTCACCCTCCATCCGGGAGTAGCTGTAAACTGCAAACAGCCACAAATCCAAAAGAGAAAATGATTCGCTAGCGGGGTTTAATACAGATTCGTATTGTAAGAGTGGGCCAAGGTTGATACGACTCACGCGCCTGCCGGGACCCCATAGGCGCACCGGCTGTTCAATCACATTATTGCCATCATAGATCGTCAATATAACTTCTTCACCAAGTTCATGGTCCCTAACTAAACGAGTGACCAGATCTTGCGCAGAATTTAAGTAAACACCGTTTAGTGCGAGGATTAAGTCATTTCGCTCAATCTGCGCTTGTGGTAGTGGGCTGTTGGGAAATAACTCTACCACCCTGGCCGCAGCAAGTTCTTGCTCTATGCCGATAGTAACTAGCTCCGTCCGGTAACCCGCGCGCGTAGCGATCGGGTCAATGCGGAATAATTCAATGGGTCCGATATTCTCATTAATCGATCTAGCGATTACGGAAGCTGCAAACACCAGCGTATTTCTTTGTACCTGAAATTCATAACTTGCTTCCGCAGAGCGCTGTTGAATTGCCAGCACGGTATCCGGATGATTCGTTTCCAAAGAATTAATAGAAAGAATAATATCACCTACCTGGATACCTGCTGAATCGGCGGCGCCGTTAGCAGCGACGTTTCTTACTCGCACTCCCGGTAAGACTTCTACATTGAGTAGTGAATCGCTTTCATTGATGCCGAGTTCCAATCCAAAATCTAGCTGTATATCTGATTCTGCACTTTCGCTAAGGCGAATTTCTTCGGCTGACAGGGCAATTGCGGGAATCAAGATTGCTGGCTCATAACTAACACAGGCAGGTAGTTGGATTGCCATTAGAGATAAAACTATTAAACCCAAGTTACCGCGAGTGTTCACTGGTATTCTCCCGTCTTAAATATTCTTCCGATGAATAGCGAAAAAAATTACAACTAGAAAGATAATTACTGCGGGTATCGGTACCCAAAGATTCATTTGTAGCACTTCCTCATCGACCAGTACATCAGAGTATCCGCGAACAATGCGACTGACGTCCTGTAAATATGAAGCATCTATTAAGGATGGTTGGAAGCGGGCATAAAGGAAATTGGCATAGTCTCCCAGCATGGATTTGAAAATATCTACTGCAAGTGTGATACCTAGCGCCGTAGTAACCGCCTGTGTGGCGGATTGACTGCAGACAGAGACAAGGAGGCCAAATGCGATTGCCGCGGGGAAAGGAGCCATCGCTAACTGCAAGCCGGTATTTATCTCAGCAAGAATATCGGCTTCACTAATCAGCTCGAACCCATCTTCCACAATAGGCCCAAACTCCCAAAACATGCCGCTGAATATATACGCCGCGATTAATGACCCGACAAATGAAATAAGCGCCAACAAATGCAAGTATGCCAATTTCGCTAGCATTAGAGCAGCTCTGCTGACACGGCGGATGAGCAGATGTCTAACTAAGCCGGTATCTCTCTCGTAACTGAAGCTATAGGCCGCTTGGGCAGTCAATAATAGGCCAAGTATGGTTAGCCCCGTACTCATGCTGTCGACGAAATAACCATAAGCATTGGTACTTACTACTTCGTCGAAGCTCGTATTGCCCAATAAATTGTCACGAGCTTCTTGCCCGGTTGTGGTGACCCATAATAAGAGGTTCTGTAAAATTATGATCAGGGCAGGGGCTATAACGATAAGCTTGCTAGAAAGGGTATGCCGAGCGATGAACATTTCTGATTTTAATGCTGCGAAAAAACCATTCATGCTGATTCCTCGCTAGTAATTGCTCGAAATAAATTACCGAGCGATGCTTGCTTTAGGACCAATTCGCTGACAGCAATCTGGTTTTCGACTAACTGGCGGGTTAAGTCAGAAGATCGCACATCTTTTGTAGAGAGTTCCAAGTAGCCATCAGAATTTTTATTAATAATTGTAATGTCATTCCGGGCTTCCAAAAATTTTATTGCAGTAGCTTCGGTTTCTGTTTTTAACAAAACGCTATTGTTTGTGTTGGCGAGTAAGTCATCGATGTTGTCACTAACCAAAATTTTCCCTTGATGGAGAATGGCGATATGACTGCAAATGCTCTCGAGGTAGGGAAGTTGATGGCTTGAAAGGAGAAAAGTGGTTCCTTTATCTTTATTTAAGCGTCGAATCAAGGCTAGTACATCGTCGACACCTTCCGCATCGAGACCATTAAACGGTTCGTCGAGTATGATTAATTCGGGATTGCCTAGTAAGGCTTGGGCGAGGGACGCCCTGCGCTTATTGCCTAACGACAAGTTCTTAATTTTAAACGTTGAATATTTTTCAATACCGAGCAGTTCTTCAACTTGCTGAGGGGTGCGCACAAGATTTTCACTCAATAATTCGGCATGTTCTAAACTTTGACGAACGGTTAAATTCGGGTGAAGGCTGGGAGTGTCGAAGATACTAACAATTTTCCCTCTAGTCTCATGCAGTCTTTGTGGGGTGTGATTGAGAATAGAGACTGAGCCACTGTTCGCTTCTTGTAAGCCAAGAATGCACTCAATGGTCGTAGTTTTTCCTGAGCCGTTGAGTCCTACAAGGCCGAGGATAGAGCCTTGTTTGAGTTCTAGGTCAAGATTTTTTAAGACTTCGAATGATCCGTAACTTTTGTTGAGTCCGTTGACGGATAATGCCAGGGCACTGATGTTTGCACTCATTACTATTGATGTTTATTTGTTGGTTTTGATAAAAGTGGTATTGCCATAGCAATACCACTCAGCGCTCGCTATTCCACGAATAGCTGTTCTACTTGAACTTCTTCTACTGTTCCAAATTGCTCAAGTTCTTCAGTACTAATGATCGAGAGATCACCTACAATTGAAATCAGTTTGGGTCGATCTTTAACATGTTCTTCTTGGAAAGAAATTAACTCATCAATGCTAGCGGTCTGCAGTTGTTGGTAACGCTCGCGGCGAGGATCAGTTTCAAAACCCAAACGCTCCCAGCTTCTGACCGCGCCGATAACTTCCCTAAAGTTAAGCTTCGATGTGCGATAACGATTCAATAATGAATTGACGGATTCTTCGAATCGTTCTGAGGAAGAAGGCATATTGTCGATGAGATCGATAAAAGAATCTAACGCGTCGACAGTCTTGTCAGTCTGAGTTCCTATCGCTCCCAGCATCAGATTTTCGGCATTCAGGCGGCCGCCTTGTGCATAACGAGCTTGAGCAGAGTAGGCTAGTGCGCGAGATTCTCTTAACTCTTGAAAGACGACACTGGACATGCCACTGCCAAAATAATTTGTGTAGATAGAAGACATAACAGAGTCATCAGGCGTGTATTCGCCATCGGCAAATTCGATACGGACCTGAGCTTGAGCGGTTTGTTGATCGACAACCATAAGTTCGGTTTCATCTATCTGGCGTGCCGTTCTGAATCTGAAATCTGGTGTGTCTTGCAATTCGCTTTCGATTTCATGGTGCCTGCGCAGAACTTCCACTAAATCTTCCAGTGGCAGGGAGCCTGTGTAAGCAATAGTCTGTTTGTAGTTGAGTAAATTCGATGGCAGAGACATCAATTCATCTAGTCCAGTATCGACAATCTCCTGTTCAGTCAAGGCTTCTAGCATGGGGGATTCTTCGCCATAGCGGTTATACAGGTAAAGTGCTTGGGCGATAGCTGGTGGTGAGCTTTTGCGATCTTCTCGCGACTTCAGCAAAATGCCTTTTAATTGTTCTAGCGTTTGTTCATCAGCTGAAGGAGTTTTTATAAGTTCCATCATTAGTGCTAAGGAATCTTCGAATTGTTCGTCTAATCCAGAGACTGAGAAAGTTGAAGAATTTTCTCCTGAGCCAAAACGGAATTCTGACCCTTTGCGATACCACTCTTTCTGCAGCTCTTCGTTGCTTAGGTTTTGTGTGCCAGCGACATCCATAAGTGCGGCTGACAATCCAAGCTTTTCGTTTTCTTCAGTACCGACTTCGACATTGATAGAGAATGAGAAAAGGTCATTTAGTGGATTGGGCGCATAGTAGAGTTCAACACCATCGGCAAATTCGACTACTCGATAATCAGTATCTACCTCGACGAAGGAAGGCTCTATTTCTTCATATTCCATTGCCAATATGCTGGCCGCAAAATCTGATTGCCGGGTCGGATCGATGTTTACTGGTTCGATTTGTGGCTTTTCGACTGGAGGAAGAACGTGTTGGTCATCGATTCGATAAACTGAGATATAGTGATCGCCAAAATACTTATTGGCCACGTCGACTACGTCTTGTTTACCGAGTTGCTCCATGCGGTCGATTTCAGCAATGTGGTAATCCCAATCGGAGTCTTCGATAAACGATTGTCGCATCATAGTTACACGGGCCGTATTAAATTCTAGGCTCGCTTTTTCGTTCTTTTTGAAGTCATTAATAATGGCTGAAATAATCCAGTCTTCAAATTCACCAGCTTTAATATTCTCTATTTGTGCGAGTAAAAGCTGCTCTACTTCTTCCAGGGTTTGATCCTGTTTGGGGACTCCGTACAAATTTTGCGAACCAAAGTCATTCAAGAAAAGTGGAGACGACCCTGCGTTTGATACTAATTGTTGTTGGTTAAGATTAAGATTGATTAATCCTGCGGTACGATTATCTAAGATCATGTCTACCAGGATTAGTGCCTCTTTATCCTCATGGCCGTTCTCAGCTGTACGGAAAGCTATAGATACTTGCTCTTCACCGGGGTATTGCACGGTGCGGCGCTCAGCGCCTTGCAGTGGAGGTTCGATCCAAGGACCCACTTCTGGAACCGGTTTCGCTTCCCAGTCGCCAAATTTTTCGTTTATTAGGGTAATTGTTTCTTCGATATTTATATCACCACTAATAAAGATGCCCATATTGTTGGGTACATAATAAGTGTCGAAATAATTTTGAATATAAATCAGAGAAGGGTTCTTTAAATGATCAACGGTTCCTATTGTAGGTTGTTGCCCATAGGGGTGGACTTTATAGAGTAATTCATCGATTGCTGTACCGATAATACGATCGGCATTATCGAGCGATCTGTTCTTTTCTTCGTAGACAGTTTCGAGTTCAGTGTGAAAGAGCCTGAATACAGGATTTACGAATCGATCGGATTCTAATTCTGCCCACTGGTGCATGCGATTCGAAGGTAGGCCTATTTTGTATACTGTTTCTTCGTACCATGTGTGAGCATTTAGTCCGCTTCCACCCATAGAATTGTAGATCTTGTCGATTTCATTAGGGATGGAGTATTCTGCCGCTTGTTGAGCGGCACGATTAATTTCGCTGTAGATTTCAGCGCGACGGACCTCATTGGTTTCCGCGAAATGCTGTTCATATAGATCGACAATTTCATCAAGAAAGGGTTTTTCAGCTTCGTAGTCAAGAGTTCCCAAGTTTTGATTACCCTTAAATAATAAATGTTCAAGGTAGTGAGCTAAACCTGTGCCATCAGCGGGGTCATGTTTGCTGCCTGCTCGTACGGCAATTTCCGCATAGAACCGGGGCTCTTCGTGATTCTCTGTCAGATAAACTTGTAAACCATTATCTAGTTCATAAATGTGGGTATTCAGAGGGTCATCTTCGTTGGGGGCATTGATTCTGCTGTAGCCTGCAGAATTCGGTGCTTCCGTTGAGGTGATCTCAGGGGCTTCGCTGCAGGCTATTAGCCCGATCAACGCCACTATTGCGAGAATCCATCGAGTCCATTCGTTTGGGAAAATGCGTTTAATCATTATGAAACCCCTTGAGTTTGCTGCGACTGGGTATATTACGATGATATGGCTTTGCTTTCTATTTTGTTTAGGACGATTTACAACAGTCTAATTCGACTTAGTTTGGCAGACTCTCAGCGCTTAGGCGCATGTTTCTCATTTGAACTTTGCCTTCGCCATCAGTATTTGCTTCGAGCACCACATCTACAGTACCGAACTGACCCTCTGCGAAGCGATCAAATTGGAACAGTTGCTCAGCGGTCAAATTAGGCTCCAAACGCTCGCGTGCTCGACCAAAAGAATCGAGTTTGTCGATATAAGCAGAAGTCATACTGCCATTGTCTGCCACTAGTGCGCCGTAGTTATTTTCTTCAGAAAATACCTCATCAATGACTACGTCCATGACATAGTCTTGGATTTGCCCAGAAATGGTATCGCCAACTTGCCCGAATATACCGGTATAGACTTGGCGAAAGGCATCCTGATTCATCATTAAATCGTAAGCGCCTAATTCAGCAGCTTGTTTGGAGGTTAAATTATCTTTCAGGTTATCAACCAATGCGTTTGGCCCAAACATGACGGCTGCTTGATCAGCTGTTAAATTCCCAGCTATAAGTTGGCCTAGCATTTGATAGCGCTCGTCGCTGAAATCTACAAAGGCTTCATACATGCTATCCATCTCGGTTGAACTTAACGCTAAGGTTTCGAAATAGCTAAGATACTGCCCAGCAACTTTGTCTTCCGCCATTTTGCGGGTACTGGCAGGATCAGAAAACACTGAAAACCCTCCGTTCGGGCGACCGCGCTCCACTAGTCGGCCATTTTCGGTAATCACTTCTCTGCGGGCTTGTTCCATCAGCGCTTCGTAATCTGGATTGGCTTGTAGCTTTGCTTCAGCGAGCTCATTTGACAGACTGCTGAGCTGTGAGGAGGATGCTAATAATTCCCCTTCTAAACTTTCCAGTTGCGATTCAAAATCTAAGCGATTTCGGATATTTAGTTCAGACTGCTTTTGCAGTTGCTTGCGATATCCAAGTGCTGTTTCTAGTTGGTCTTGTAAGCGAGAGTTTGTTGACTGTAATAAAAAAGTTGCGTAACTAAGCCCGCTAATAATTAGAGATAAAGCAACTATCAATATGGATTTCAGTTTCATTTTGGCTTTGGTCCGCTTTTTTCCCTCAATGATGTGAAGATTTTATTTTTTGGAGTTATAAAAAATTCACTAAAAAGTTGAGATCGTGTAATTAAATCTCATATCTATCTTGTAACGGTCATTTTAAATAATGCTTTCAGGTTTTAGAAGTATCAGCCTAAAACCTCGAAATCCGCTATGATGTTAAGGGGAAAAAAGCGAAAAGCATATGGTTATCTATCTACTCACAGCAGAAACTAGACGCTAATAATAAACTGTCTGCGAAGAATCAAGCGTATAATCCTACAACTTTTATAAAAAACAGAGAATTAAGCATTTGCTCGAACTGAAAAATCATAAACCTCTGATATTGTTGGGTATTACTAGTCTAATGCTTGGCTGCTCTGTGTCTAAGCAAAAGACCAGCGCCGACGATGAGAGCTATTATGCCATCGCGGATAAGTCCGACATGGTGCCTGGGATGACTTCGCAGGTGGTTGTCGATGAAGTTCGCGAAATTAATCTTGACAGTTTTGAGGTTAATAGTGACTAGTTTTGAATTTCTCGACAATGAGGCCAATAGTGAAATTGGTGCGAGTATTTTAAGTCTCGATGCTGCTCTAGGCTTGGCTTTTTCGCACAGCAAGGATTATCAAAATCAAAAAGAATTATTGTATCTCGAAGCGTTGGCCCTGACCTTTGATCGCTATCGTTACACGCCTACTTTCTCTGCAAGAGGCTCTGGTGACTATCAGTGGGATGCTGAAGACCAGTTTGTGCAAGATATGCAATCGCTTACTGGCATGGATCGAACTAATTACTCTGAGTCTACTTTTTCCAACACCAGCTTAGGGGCGCAATACTTTTTAAAAAGTGGCGGCTCCATTGCTGTGAACCTTACGAATAATTTTACAAGATTCTTAAGTGGTGATATCAGTGAATTTGGAACCAGCGCTTTAATCGGTTCTATAACCCAGCCATTGCTTCGTGACTTCGGCGCAGATATTGAGACAGAAGTATTAATGCAAGCCGAACGTGATTTGCTTTATCGGTTACGTGATTTTACTCGGTTCAGAAAATTGTTCACGGTGCGAGTCGCATCCGATTATTACTCCGTATTGTTAAATAGGGAAACGGCCCGCAATAATTTCGCTGGGCTTAATGCCACGAATCTATCACTAGAGAGAGAGCAAGCATTCCAAGTGGAAGGTTTAACCACGTTATTAGAGGTTGGTCGATTAGAGCAGTCAGCATTGCAGGCAGACCTACGTTGGACTTCTTCCATAACCCGATACAAGCGCAGCTTGGATAATCTCAAAATACTTATTGGGCTTACTGCAGATGAGAATATTGTTCTTGATGATAATGAGATGGAATTAATTACCGAGACAGGAATGGATAGCCCAGACCTTAGTCTTGAGCAGGCAACTGAAATGGCGATTCAAACGCGCCTAGATCTATACAGCTCTTTAGACCGTGTGCAAGATAGCGCTCGAAGAATTGAGGTGGCGGCTAATCAGCTGAACCCTGGGTTAAATTTAAGTTTGGTTGCTGCTGTACCAGATGCAAATAATGGCAATATTGGTGAACTTGATTTCGAGAATGCAATCTACACTGCAGGGCTCGATATAGATTTGCCGATTGATACCAAATTTGAGCGCAACAGCTATCGACGAGCTTTAATTGATTACGACTCCTCGTCCCGCAACTATCTGCTCATATTAGATAGCGTAAAGTTGGACGTGGTGGACACTTGGCGCAGAATGAATGAAGCACGGAAAAGTTACGATATAAGTGTAACGAGTGTGCAGATTAACGAACGACGGGTTGAAGAGGCCCAATTGAGGGCTGAGTTAGGTTTGGGCGACATTCAGGATACTGTAGATTCACAGAATGATTTAACTGCTGCTCGGACTGAATTAGTGAGCTCTATAGTGGAGCATAATATTGCGAAGTTAGAATTCTGGCGAGATGTAGGTTTGCTCTATGTCGACGATTCGGGGCAGTGGGAGGAGGGCATTAATGAGCCACAATAACAAAACGATTACTGGGCAACTAAAAGCGAGAACTCCCGGCGCTCTAAAAGAAATAGGTAGGGAACTGCGCGATAAATTCTTTGCTGCGGAAAAATCTACCCAATACGGAATTGCTGGTGCGATATTTCTTGCCCTTGTCTTTTGGTTCATGTCGGGGGGAGAGAGCTCAGATCAAGGAACCGTAATTACTTTCGAGGCCCGTCGTGGCGACCTTGAGATTACTGTACTCGAAGGCGGTTCTCTAGAGGCTTTGCAGTCTCAAGAAATACGTTCCCGTATCAAAGGTAGAGAAGGGGTTAAGATTTTAAACATCGTCGAAGAAGGTTATCAGGTAACACCTGAGGATGTTGATGCGGGACTGGTTCTGGTTGAGTTGGATAAAGCTGCCTTAATTGATCAACAACTTAACCAAGAAATCGCGGTTGAAACTGCTGAAGCAACCTACATTGAGCGTAGAGCTCAATTTGAAATTCAGCTAAATGAAAACATGACGGAATTAAACGATGCCCGTCAAGAAATGCGTTTTGCTCGATTAGAATTTGAAAAATTTCTTGGTGGAGATCTTGTTGCAGAAATTATTCAGCAACTCGATATTGAGGATCGCTTGGCCAAAGCTGAAGCTGCAGATTTGGTGGCAGTTGCCACAGCACTTCCCTCCATTAACACAAGAACTTCAGTAATTGTCGAAGAGCGGTCGCGCCGAGCTGCATTCGACCCTAATGATCTGGAGGCTTTGCCTCCTGCTGTGCGCGAGCGTATTCAGCAAATGATGTTGGAAAACGGTGGTGAGTTACCAGCAGAAATGTTGGAGCGCATGCAGAGCTTTTCCCAAGATGGCTTTCCTGGCGGCGGTCGCAATCAAGACGGTAGAGGGAGAGGTCGAGATGATTTTGATGGCGCCCGAGTTCCTGGTATTGACAGGTCAGCATCAGGCTTTCCACTAGAAGATGGACCTGTTGTTGCCGATACCACTGAGTTGCGACTACAACCTATTACAGATACGCCGCTTAATACTGAGGTGACCCTATTAATGGATGAAAGCTATATGGCGATTCGCTATGAGCTGGACTTTACGCAATACGCTGACATGGACAAATTGGAAGATGGTGAAGCCAAACAGCAGTTGCGTGGATTGCAAGATGAGTTACAGGTGTCACAGGAAGAGTACTTACTCGCGCAGGATCGTATTGAGGGTCAGCGGCGCTTGGAATCGAGAGGTTTTATTACTCCGACTGAACTAGAAGCGGAAGAGCTTAATTTGAGTAAGGCCCGCAATAAGGAAGCTGAAAAAGAAACGGCGCTTAAACTTTATATTCAATACACGTTCCCAAAAGACGCAGAACAGAGATTATCTGATTTTGAGAACGCCATTATGGCCTATCAGCGTCAGCTTAAAGAAAATATCGCGGAAAAAGCCCAAGAAGAAGCTAGGTTCAGTTCTGCTGAACGCAAATACAATCTTGAACGGGTAAAGCTGGCAGATATAGAAGAGCAGATTGAGTTGGCAACTATTGTGGCTCAACGCCCTGGTCTAGTGGTTTATGGGGCTGCAGACCAGAATAAAATGCGCTATGGCGGCAGTTCACAAGAAGCGATTCAAGAAGGTGCAACAGTAAGAGAACGGCAAGCCATTCTTACTATTCCTGATATGCGGGAAATGGCAGTAAAAACAAATATTCATGAATCGGCCGTACAACGAGTAGCGGTAGGTCAGAAAGTCAGAGTGTCAATTGACGCCTTTCCGGATACAAACTTAATAGGTGTAGTCACTAAAGTAGCAGTGGTTGCCGATTCTGCAAATTCATTCATGAACCCTGACCTAAAAGTTTATCCAACCACGATTAAGATAGATGGGGTTCATGATTGGTTGCGCCCTGGCATGAGTTCTGAGGTTGAAATTCTTGTGAATAATCTTGCGGATGTGGTGTATGTGCCAGTGCAGGCAGTAACTTATTGGGATGAACAGCGAGTTGTCTATGTTGATGCAGGTGGCAGTCCCGTGCGACGAGAAGTAAAAACAGGCACATTTTCTGAGTCTTTTATCGAAATCACTTCTGGTTTGCGCGAAGGTGAGAAAGTGCTCTTGCTTCCACCACGACAAAGTCTTGGGGATATAGGCGCTTAAGGGATTGCTCTCTTAGCTTTAATCAACACATGACTGCTATCGAAACTAATTCTGATCATGGTTCTCCAGTTAACCCGCACGACGTTTTTGCGGGCGAATTAGTTGCTAGTTTGCAAGAGATCAAAAAAACTTATTATATGGGTGCTTTGTCGGTTGAAGTCTTGCACGGCATTACTCTTGATTTTTATGCTGGTGATTACATATCGATAATGGGTCCTTCGGGTTGTGGTAAGTCCACGTTGATGAATATTTTAGGTTGCCTGGATCAGCCAACGCAGGGTAAATATTTTTTAGGCGATGAAGACACCTCTAAAATGGAAGACGATGACCTCTCAACTATACGTGGAGCGCGTTTAGGATTTATTTTTCAGTCTTATAATCTCATTCAACAATTAGATGTGTTGGAAAATATTGAGATGCCGTTGTTTTATCAGGGGTACACTGAAGCTGAGAGTCATGAGATTGCCATGGGTCTCGCGGCACGAGTGGGTCTTGAAGACCGAGTTGACCATAAACCGTTTGAACTGTCCGGAGGGCAGCAACAACGAGTAGCTATTGCTCGGGCCTTGGCAGTTGACCCGCTAATTATTCTGGCCGATGAACCAACAGGTAACCTGGATTCGAAATCTGGGGCAGAAATTCTAACCTTGTTTGACGAGCTTCATGATCAGGGGAAAACGCTGATTTTAGTTACTCACTCAGACGAATTAGCAGAGCATTCCAAGCGTGAAATTAAACTGAAGGACGGACGAGTAGAGAGTGATGAGCGAATTCACACTTGATCCGATAAGCCAGCCGTTAGCTTCTTCTTCTCGATCTAATTCCAGATCGAAATTCACCACTGCTCGTCTTAAGAAAATTACTCAAGTAGGGATTAAAAGTATTTTCTCTCATGGTTTGCGTTCCTTGCTAACAGTTTTAGGTATTGTCATAGGTGTTGCAGCGGTAATCGCAATGCTTGCTGTAAGTGAAGGTGCCAGTTTTGAAGCGCAAAAGCAGTTTCGTGATCTTGGTGCGACAAATATTCTGTTAAAGAGTGTCAAGCCGGCAGAAGTGGAAGAGAGCACCAATCGTGGTTTTGGTCCTCCACAGGCGATTGTATATGGATTGACTCAAGCCGACATTGCAACAATTCGGGATACGATACCAGGCATCTCCAATGTGATCGCTTCACGAATTGTTAAGAAGAATATTTGGAACCTAGGTATATCGATGAATACTGATGTGGTTGGTACAGCGGTCGATTATCCCTCTTCGCGAAATTATAATCTTCGTGCTGGGAGGTTTTTTAGTGAAACAGAGTTACGAGACCATGCTAATGTTGTAGTACTTAGCGATGAAGTTGCTAATCTACTTTTCCCGATAGATAACCCAATAGCAAAATCCATCAAAATAGACAGCGACTATTACAATGTAGTCGGTATCATGGAAGCCGAAGGCTTTTCAAATCTAGGTCAAAATCAAGCTGGAAGCTCAAATTCCGCGCCGAGTAGAGTTTTTATACCTTTTACTGCTTCAAAGAGTCGTTTTGGTGAAACCACTACCCGGCAAACTGCCGGAGGGATGGAGTCTGAAACTGTCGAATTGCATGAGGCGATTATTCAGGTGGACAATCAGGAAACGGTGATTGAAGTGGGTGAGATTATCGACCAGATTCTTCAGCGTAGGCACAAGGATGTGGATTACTCGATTGAGGTGCCACTTGCCTTGCTGCGGCAAGCGGAAGCCAGTGCATTAAGGGATCAAATAGTTGCTGGTGCTATCGCGGGTATTTCCCTGCTGGTGGGTGGTATAGGCATCATGAATATTATGTTAGCTAGCGTCACTGAACGGACTCGAGAGATAGGGATTCGAAGAGCCTTAGGCGCTAAGAGGAAAGATATCATTGCGCAATTTCTTATTGAGGCCGTAATTCTTTCCGGCGTCGGCGGATTAATCGGGGTCGTGTTGGGCATCCTCATTCCCTTCATCATTTCTACCTTTTGGGGTATGACCACAATTGTTACCCCAATAGCGCCAATTCTCGCCTTTTCAATATCTGCCATGATTGGCGTGATCTTTGGAATCTATCCCAGCATGCGGGCCGCGGACATGGATCCTGTTGAGGCTCTGCGACATGAGTAATCTGGTGATTACTGGCCGGTATCCACTCTAACTGTTAGGGAATACTTCGTAGCCAGGGACTCTGTGATTACCCTATTTTCTAGCTAAATTAAGCGACTCCTTTGAAAAATTTCGTGTGAGATTGCTAGTTTGACTTGCCGATTGAAAGCGCATAAAGAAAATGAGAATAACCAACTTAAAATTTAATAGTTGCCGATAAGAACGCAGAAATTAGTCGCTCGCGCAAAATTATAAGAAGTGAATCAAACAAGTAATGTCAGTGGTGCTGAGTCGCTTCTTATAATAAAGTCCTCTACTCAAGCTGAGGAAAACGTTAATTCAGAAGCTCGTAATAAAGAGTAATGGCGGAAATACTCAATCAACCATAGTGGTTTGCTGCGATCCGCAAGAAGCGCTATTGGGAAAACCTTCTTTGGAACTTTAATCTGACACGCATGAAAAAATACATATTTGTCCTGAGCTATCTGTTGCTAGTTGTCTTGAGTTTCTCTTCTGCGCTAACTGTTGCGGCGGAAGATCAGATGCGCTGGGCAGCTTATGATGAAACAGAGGACCTGGCGCAATTAGCGCTGCATGAGAATAACAGCATGCATTTCAAGCTGCTGAATTCAAAGGTATTGGATAAGAATTCACTTTGGTCTCCTTTTCAAGATTCGCTGGCAAATTTCTCTGAGCGAGATTATGTGGCGTTAAAACCGCTGATTCTTGATAGGTCCATCAGTGAGATTCAGAATTCTGTGAACGCAGGAGATTTGTCCTATGAGCAATTAGTGACGTTTTACATATTTAGGATTAGGGAAATTGAATCAGATAATCAGCGGGCTATTAATGGTGTTATAGCGCTAAATCCTGATGCTATAAATCGAGCGCGCCAGCTGGATGAGATACATCAGGCCGGTGATGGAACTCCTTCAGATTCAATATTCGGGATTCCAGTTTTACTTAAGGACAATATTGGTGTGGAGGGTATGGCCACTACAGCAGGTGCAGTGGCGCTGCAGGAAAATTATACTGATAACGCATTCATTGCTGAGCGTTTGTTAGAGAAGGGTGCAATAATTATTGGCAAAGCTAACTTGAGTGAGTGGGCTTATTTTTTCTGCAATGATTGCCCGTCAGGTTACAGCGCAATGGGCGGCCAAACATTAAACCCCTATGGTCGATTTGAATTCGGGACTGGTGGTTCCAGCGCGGGCAGCGGGGCTTCGACGGCGGCTAACTATGCAACAGTCGCCGTTGGTTCAGAAACTTCTGGTTCGATCTTGTCCCCCGCAAGTGCAAATTCTTTGGTGGGATTAAAACCTACGACTGGGTCTCTAAGTAGAACGGGAGTGGTGCCAATTTCAGCGAGTTTAGATACAACAGGACCAATGACCCGCTCAGTTGCAGATGTTGTGGTGCTGTTTAACTCGATGGCGGGATATGATCAAGATGATTTGGCGATGCCTTTGATCAGTGATGATCTGCAGTTAATTTATCGGGAAACGAGTCTGGCTGAGAAACGCTTAGGTGTCATAGATCGGTATGCTGATAATGCCTTTTACAACAATGCCCTTAGTGTTTTATCTGCAAATAATGCGGAGCTTATCGATCTTAGTTTTAATCCTTCAAGACAACCTCAATTTACTGAATTCCTGGGTGCTGAAATGGTGAGAGATCTGGCGCTTTATTTGAGTAAAAATGCTGCGGATCAGGTTGAGATTCATTCAATTACCGAATTACAAGCATTCAATAATGTTGAGCTTGAAGTTCGGGCACCTTATGGTCAGGGGTTGATTGATATGATGACTGAGCTCAATTACAACGAAACTGAGCTAGAAGAATTACGGGCTGAGCTTCAAGCTTGGGGAAGAGAAATATTGGATCGTACGTTTATAGAATCAAATTTAGATGTGCTAGTCGGTGTTAATAATCATCAAGCTGGAATCGCGGCCTTGGCAAATTATCCTGCCTTGACCATTCCTATGGGTTATGAGGAGAATGGTCGTCCTATTGGACTGACTTTGATTGCCCCTCCCTTTCAAGAACAGCTGCTTATTGATATCGGTGCACAATTCGAAAAACTTACCCAGGCCCGCAGAATCCCCTCAAAATATCAGTAGTGCAAAGATGTTAACTAGTATTGCGGAAGTTGGAAAAAGTGTGGATGTAAGTTAACCATAGCTTACCAATAATTTTCTATAGTGATGTGCCCTGGTGAACGACGGCGGTTTTTAGTAAATTTTCTGATTTTCAGAATTTCTACAGAATCCTTGATCATGTCAGGGTTCCCGCACAGCATAATGTGAGACTTCTCAACATCGAGCATTAATCCCAAAGCATTTTCGAGGGAACCATCTTCTAACGTGATTGGAATTCGTCCGTTAATCGTCCCTTCCACAATTTCTCGGCTAACGAATGCATGGAAATAAAAGCGTCCTCTGTATTTTTCTTGCAGTGATTGAATGACTTCCTGATAACGTAAGTCAGCTAAAGTCCTTACTCCATGAATGAGTACAATTTTTTCAAAACGCTGCCATGGCTCATCAGTATTAAGGATTGAGAAAAAGGGAGCCACGCCTGTCCCCGTTCCAAGCAGCCATAAATCCGCGCATTCAGGGATTTCGTCCAGTACAAAAAATCCATTTGATTGTTGTTTTACCCAAATACTGTCGCCACTTTCTAATTTAACCAGGGCATTCGAAAGCATGCCATCAGTAGCTGTGTAAAAGAAAAACTCAAGAGGTCTTTGTTGAGGTGAGCTCAAATAAGAATAAGGACGCGCAATGCGTTCTCCATCAATATCTAGGGCGAGACTAGTAAATTGCCCGGCGGTAAACGTATCTACGTCGGCATCGATCTTCAATGTGAATAGATTTTCAGTCCAATGAATATTTTCTGAGACTTTACCTTCAATCCACTGTGTCATTTATTCAATCCGCTGCTACACCGCTAATTACTGGCACTATGGTATGAATTTCTATAGTCTCCTAGCAAGCACAAAATGGTCAGGATGCCACTTTGTGGCCTATTAAGAGAAGTTAAAATACTTAAACAGGTACAGCTTTATGGCTATGTGGTTTGAGATAGCACTCTGGAAAAGAATTCTAGGCGCCATGATTCTTGGCGTAATACTTGGTGTAGTCTGGGGGAATGGGGTAACTGCCATCGCTTGGATCGGTGAGTTATTCATTCGACTGATTCGAATGGTTGTCGTGCCGCTTGTATTTGTGACTTTGGTGTCCGGTGTTATTTCCATGGGCGATCCGAGTAAGCTTGGCTCGTTAGGAGTAAGGACGCTGGCTATCTATCTAGTGACCACCCTGGTTGCAATCACTATTGGTTTAACTCTTGCGGCGCTATTGCAGCCAGGTGTTGGTGTAGATCTTACTGCAGTAGCTCCCAGTGCGGTGCAGGAAACGGTGCCCCTTGGTGAGCGATTAATGAATATCGTGCCTGATAATCCTTTTGCAGCTTTTGCAGAAGGCAATATTCTTGCGATTATTTTTTTCGCCCTCCTGATAGGTGTCAGCTTGCTTACTATTGGTGAGACTGGAAAGCCAGTTGCTGATTTTATGGGAGCAGCGGCAGAAGCTATGTTGCGCATTACTCATTGGATTATGGAAGTTGCGCCCTTTGGAGCCTTTGCGTTAATTGCTCAATTAGCTGGCACCGCTGGAGTAGGTGCGTTGCTCGATGTGTTAACACTGGCGCTAGCTGTAGTTATTGGATGTTTTGCGCACATGGTGTTAATGCACGGCGTAATCATTATGAGAACTATGCTTCATTTATCTCCATTAACATTTTTTCGTGGGGCACGTGACGCTATGTTAATGGCGTTTTCTACTTCTTCTAGCTCTGCGACACTACCTATTTCCATGTCTTGTGCTGAAGAAAATTTAGGCATTAAGCCTGTAGTTGCTTCAACTGTATTACCTTTAGGCGCCACCATTAATATGGATGGTACCGCGCTTTATGTTGGTATTGTTTCGGTGTTCGCGGCTCAGGCTTTTGGTATCGATCTTACTGTCGCCGACTATGCGCTAATTGCAGGATCAACAACTTTGGTTTCAATTGGAACTGCAGCAGTTCCCGGTGCCTCCCTCTTTTTGATTGCGGCCGTAATGGATACTATCGGTATGTCGCCAGAGCAGAATGCGGCTGTAGTAGGCTTTATTCTAGCATTCGACAGACCTCTAGATATGTTGCGTACCAGCGTTAATGTTGGTGGTGATCTCTCAGTATCTACAGCAGTGGCAATTTGGGAAGGGGAATTTGAAAAGGATGTATTCGATCGGCCTTTAAAGAACTAGCTCAATACGAATAAGTTATTGTCATACCGACCCTCAGGTCTTCATCAAAGAAAACCAAAGGGGAATCGCTAGTTGCATTAATGCTAATGATCTGTGCATCTACTGCCCAATTATCATTGATTGTGTAGTTGACACCAAGTAGCGCTAATAGTGAATCCCCATTAAGATCACCTTGCAACGTAGATGAAAGCGTAAGGTCGCTATTAAGCAGAATATTGCTGTACCGCACTAGCCAGCTACCGAACACTCCTTGGTTGAAGAGTTTCTGCCCCGGCAACAAACCTTCGTCCTCGTCCAGCATCTTCTGTGCCTGAATACCCAAACTCAAACTTTGCTCATTATCTACCGCCCATTCAAAGCCAAACGAAGTGCCAATTTGATCTTTCTTTAAATCGAGTGGCGAGGAGAGGGCAGTTGTTCCGGGAAAATTGAAGCTGTCTGCCAGGACATTGTGACTAAAGGCTAAATCGAAGTTGAGGAGTAGGCGGCCGATTGCGCGATTGGCACTAAACCCCAACAACAAAAAATCGTTCTTCTTTGCCACTGCATCACCGATTCCAGAAACTGGGTCTTCATAGCGTAATTGGTTTTCATAAAGATACGCCGCCATAAAGCTGATGTCGCTCCGGTCGAATGATTTTCTCCACTGGGTGCCGACTTCTGCAAGAGCTTCTCCATCTCTTTTGTAGTCTGTGAGATTAAATTCAGGTTCAAAGAAAAAAGGGCTACCGCGGACAGATGCTGGATTAAATTCTGGATAAAGATTTACAAAGCTGGACCAATTACTCCCTTCTCCAAAATAATCCCACACGACCATCCACTGATTGAGACGGGCATCTTCTATGTCGATGATAGTGAGGTCTCTGAATTCAAAATGATTAATCACATCGAGAACAGAGTTGCCTACAGTCTCCCCCCAAACAACTGTCTGTCGCCCAAACTTAATACTGTGTTGATCGAAACTTCGCTGCAGAAAAAATTCATTTATACGGTACTCAGCGTCAATATTTTTGTTATTAGCCTCGTGCTCATAGTCATGTTTCCAGTATGTCCGCGTTTGCCCGCTTGCTTGAATTAACCACCCTGGCGCAAAGCCATTTTGATACCGAATATTTATGCCTAATCGATTGTTTTCCATTTCTGCTTCACGCGGAAAGGAGAAACCTGGCAGTGGTTCTACGGAGTGGTTATTAACCTGCCCATAGAACTGCTGGCTGACGCTGAAGGTAAAACCTTCTAACCAAGAATCTGGACCGTCATTGGGTTGTTCGTCAAAAACGCTATCAAACAGATTATCATCGAAGATGATCTCGTCGCTTAATACAGCTTCGTCTTCGGGGTTCGACTGCTCATTCTGTTGAGAGTACGCTATCGGAGCGACAAACATCAGAATTACCCCGGCTCTTTTGCAGAAGCGCGACATATTAAGTTAGTAATTCCAGGTTAATTAAGTTGAGCCCGAAGTTTCTCTAATTCTGTCTCTCGATAGGCTGCATCGGTAAGCGTGCGTTGACTTAGAAATTCGTCTTCAATGTCTAAATCAGTATAAATTTCCACAAATGCCATATTAGACAAACGGTTGGTAATGAGATTCATCATGGTTAATGAGCGCGACATCCATATATCATTCACAAGTTCAACTCTTGAAGCCATGAGTCTTTTAACTTCTTTCTCGTACTGGTCATACATTTCCGATCGCAAAACGACATGTCTTTCTTTGTCCACGTAATGCACTTGTCGGGAATAACGCGTCTTCTTCGCCCTCTCTTCATTTGGAATCATTTCCACTTTCCAAACTTCTCGACCGGCTGTTGTCGTTTCTTCTAGAATATTGAAAGTATACTCTTCGAGTTTTCCTGTTTCAGTATCTTCAGTAGTAAATTCGGAGCCAAATAGCGATGCGGGCTCGGTGTCTTCATCTGAATCTCCACTCGCTAGGCGTTTTACTCTTCCAAGAGCGGAAAGATAGAGCCAGGTTTCGTTGTCGCGGTCAGTTTCATCATAGGTATAGCTGAGCATACCGATACCACGTTCTGCAGCCGGTTCCAATGTGACTGTGACACTCTTGGTATCTTTTAGCTCTGGCCCGTAGTTTTTTGCCACAGATTCCAGAGATTTAACTCGAGGTCTATCTGCGCAGGTTATGCGCCCATCGGTAACACCAAATTTACAGCTCGAAAGCTGCATTCTATTAAATGATGAGTCATTACTTTGGCGCTGAGCATCATCTGCCAATTTCATGATATCAAAGCCGGTGAGATCTTGAGCAAGAACACTGCTAAAGCAAACTCCCAAAAATATCGAGCCAATCAATAATCGTAAGCTTGTTGCAATCATACAGTCACTCCCTGGAAATCAATCTTGGTGTCTACATTTTTCACGCCGAATTTTGGTTTAAAAATTATAATCATTGCGGGAATAAGAAATAGGTCACAAAGCAGAGCAACAAATATTGCCATTGAGCCAAAAAAGCCAACCTTTGCCATCCCTAGATAATCTGAAAAGCTTAGTACGGCAAATCCAAGCCCTATGACCATTGTAGTAAACATCACGGCTTGTCCTACTTCCTTTATTGCGCTCTCTAGTGCCGCAGCCATGCTCCCTGTTTTGCTTAATTCTACTCTGTAGTGGGTCATAAAATGAATAGTATCATCTACAGCTATACCTAAAATTATAGGTGCTATTAATAGGGTGTCCGTGTCCAAGGGGATACCAAAAAGGCCCATTAAGCCAAAGGCTAGAAAAGCTGGTATGGCATTGGGCACCATACCCATCATGCCGCCGCTAAAAGATCCCAGTGAAATAATCATAATTATGCTAACTATGAGCAGAGCTAAGGCGAAGCTATTAAATTGAGAAGTTGCTACTTCATCGGCCATTACCATTAGAGTTGCCATAGTTCCTGTTAAATTCACATCTAGACCCGGAAAGTCGGTTTCAATTTCCGCAAAAGTTTCCTGGACATCTAATGAAATATCTTCAAAGAGTTCCTTGTATTCATAAGAGCCTAAATTTCGTGCGGTGACGCTAATATGTGATCGGCTGTAATCATCTGACACAAGATTTCTGCGGTCTTCTGGGTTCGCACTGTTGAACATAAAAAGTAATTGTGAAATCGCTTGGTTTGAATCCGGAATTCTATAAAATTCTGGGTTATCCTCGTTCATGGCTTGGTTTGTATCTTTAACAATATTAGCGAGGGAATTAGTCCGCCCAATAATATCAGGGTAGCGGCTCTCGACCCGGGTCTGCAGATTATCAACTGCGGTAAGTAATTCAGAATCAAGCATACCGTCAGTTATCCCGGTATCGATCATTATTTCCATGTTTTGAGCGCCAGACATGTTCTGGTCAACCACTTCTACAGCGATAGACAATGGGTGGTCCGCCCTAAACATCTCGGCGATGTTTGTATCGATTAAGATTTTAGTTGCGCCATATGCGCAGAGGATAAAGCCGGACCCAAAGATAGCTAATATTAGGTAGGGTGATCGCTGAACAATTGCAGGAACTCGAGCAAGTATTTCTCGTTGAGAGTTAATTATCCAATAAGTTAGGGCGATCACGAAATTAATAAACGCTCCCAACAGTAAACCCAGCGAAACAAAAATAAGAAGCGCCGATACTAGCTGCGATGACCAATTTTTTCTTAGATTTTATAGAGGTCCACTTGGCGCCTAATCTATCAGCCAGGCTAGGGTTTTCTTTACTTCCAACTGCAGCTGGATGCCAGAGATCTAAAAGAACTGGCAAGAGAACCATGGTAAAGAAGAAAGCCAGAATGACCCCGAGAGCTGACATAAGGGCAAAAACTTTGATTGGCTCTAAATTTGAGGTCGCGAGGACTGACACCCCTGCGGATGTAGTGAGTGTCGTAAGCAAGATCGCCAAGCTTACTTTTTCATAAGCGTGCGAAAGAGCGACATAATGTTCTTGTCCGTCGCGCCTGAAACTAAAATAAGCGCTCATCACATGGACGCAGTCAGCAATCCCTACTGCAAAAATAAGCAGAACTGTTAACGCGACCATTGTAGACACAGTAATGCCCATCCAAACTGTTATTCCCCAGCACCAAGCTACGCTAAGTGCTATGGTGACCATCGGCCAGACTAGTGCGCTTCCGGAACGGAACAAAACCCATAGGAGCAGAGAAAAAATTAATACCATCAGGGTGCCCAGCACTGCCATCTGATTGAGTATGCCTTGCATTTGTCCCATCATGGACGGAGTGCCAACTGGATAAAAGCTTAGTTCACTTGAATATTTTTGATAAACCGCAGTTAAGGCCTCATCAAAAGAGAAGTAAGCAAGCTGGTCGGTGTCTTGAAATTCAACTTCTTGCACAACAGCATTGTCATCAAAAGTGAGATCAAAGTTTGCAAAGCTATCATCCAGCTCAATGCCAGCAATATCTACAACAGATTCATATCCTTCTACCGGGATTGTTCCGAAGTCTGTCTGGACGAGTATTGCGCCGTACTCTCCGTCTTCGGAGTAAAAGGCGCCTACATAGTCTTGCTTACTTAAAGCCTCAGTTCTGAGTTCTTCGAGGTCAGCCTCACTGGTAGGTATCTGTCTAGGAATCAGCCTATCTGATCTTAATGTATCGCCTATACTTTCTTGAACGCGGATGTTTGCAAGGGATTGGATTCTGCGAACATGGGATAGCTCTTCCCATGGAATTTCAGGATATTCACTTCTGTCTAAGTCTCTCCAGTTAACAAGGTCATCGGTTAGTTGTTGGACTGCAGTTAAAGATTCACGAGAAAAGACATCCCCGTCTTCTGGAGAATAAATTATGAAGACAGAATCATCGCCGCCAAATTGTCTACGAAATTCATCAAGCGCAACTTGTGCTGGATTTTCCTCCTCTAAAAAACTGTCAGTAGACATATCGAAAACGGTAAGACTAAAAATCCCATAAAACAAAAATACTGAGATGATCACCAAGCCGGTCAGTACTTGTTTCTTATAGTTAAGAATGACGTTGGGCGTTTTCCCAAATAATTCTGTGAGCTTTAAAAGAACCTTTTCCATCTCGTTTTCCCTGTATTAGATACTGCTGGTATTTTGTGTGCCTTGATCAATTATTTTAGTAAGAACTCGAACTAAATCTTGAGTTTTTAGTCCAGAAGTATCAAATATCGATTGGGGTACATAGTGAATGGCTGTAACTACCATGCTAATAACTGCTGCAAGAGTTTCCTGTTCAGTTACGTCTAAATTCTTTGCTACTGGATTAATATATTCTTCTGCTATGTATCTATGACCTTCCATAACAAGACTCTTAACACGAGTATCTTCGAGTATTGTGGCAAAATCTTGTGGCCTGGACATAAGAGCCCTGGTTAGCGGTGCCTTAGTCGCGAAGGTTAGGCTAATTTCAAGATAGGCTGAGAGCTTGGACTTTTTTGGTAATTTTTCAATAGCTTCTAACTGCGGCAAAATTGCCAGCTCTTCGGCAAGTTGACAGCTAAGGAACAGGTCCTTCTTGCTTTTAAAATGCAGGTATATAGAACCTTTCCCAATTCCTGACTCTATTGCAATATCTGCAATATTAGTTCGACGATATCCGACATCCGCGAAAAACCTCGTTGCTACTCGGATTATCTTGCGCTGAACCTCGATGTTCGGGTTATCGACACTTTCCTGGAGTTTGCCGCGTCCCGGCAGTGCTGCTGCTTTGCCAAATAATTCTGCTATTCTACTCACCATATGACCAAAATAACATATTTGGTCATATGGTCAAAGTGTCGAAGTAAGATTTATTATGGAGATCTTGTTAATAGGTTAGGGGCATCGATAAACTCCAAAGCTTTGTCGCCCTTCTTCTATTATGGATTCTGGGATGATGACATTGCCACCCATATCACCTGCTTCGTTGCGGGCTATGCGTGTTAGTTCTTCCTGTAAGCGCTCGCCGCCGCGTTCAACTACCACAAAACGGCTAAGAGTTTGGGCTTGGGCACGACCAATCCGCTGGCAGTTGGCAACATCGCGGCTTGTGCTCAGGCGCACTGACTCTCCTTCATTAGTAACTTGCACCCAACTATTGCATCCACTAATGAAAACAATAAATGTAGAAAGAAGGAAAATTCGTCTCATGGCTGTCTCCGAAGAAATGGATATCTGAACAAATCCAAGTTTATCAGTTTTAGTTACTCTTGTAGTTGTTATGCGATCAAGCGAATCTATCCCAAAAACGGCAGACCAGTATGGTAATATCCGACGGTTTTCGGATTTGGATAATCTATGCTCGCAGTATTTGGGGTTTGATTGAGTAAAAGATATGGCCATTGTAGAAAGCTCAGAACTAATCGAGCAGCTAAAAGCTATAGTCGGTCCTGGCGGTTATCGTGAGGGCGAAGATATCGACTCAAAGAATTATAAAGATTTGATGGGAGCCCGCTCTGTTCACCCCCCTCTATTACTGCGCCCAGAAACTACTGAACAAGTTTCACAGATACTCAAAGCTTGTCATAGCGTTAAGCAACCAATCGCACCCCAAGGAGGGATGACTGGCCTGGTCTCTGGTGCTGCCCCTTTGGATGGAGAAATAGTACTGAGCTTTGAGCGTATGAAAAAAGTCGTGGAAGTTGATAAATTTACTTCGACCATGACTGTGCAAGCAGGGGTTGAATTACAAACTATTCAAGAAAAGGCAGAAGAATCCAATTTACTTTTTCCTTTAGATTTAGGCGCCAGGGGTAGCTGCACTATTGGAGGTAATTTGGCTACTAATGCAGGCGGAAATCGTGTGATTCGTTATGGCATGACCCGCGATTTAGTGGTCGGTGTTGAGGCTGTTCTCGCCGATGGCACGATTATCGATGGGCTACACAAGTTGAGGAAGAACAATACAGGGTATGACTTAAAGCAATTATTTATAGGTAGTGAAGGTACCTTGGGCCTTATTACTCAGGCAGTTATAAAACTTGCACCGAAGCCTAATAGCCAAGCGGTTGCATTGTGTGGCTTAAAGAGTTTTTCAGAGGTCGCAGATTTTCTGGTGCTTGCGCAATCGAGTTTAGGGTCCAACTTAAGCGCTTTTGAAGTGCTCTGGAACAATACCTATAAGCTGATTGACGAATATGTGCCTCATGTGGACTCACCCTTGTCGCAAAACTTTGGCTTCTATGTACTTATAGAAACTATGGGGTCTAATGCTGAACAAGATCTAGATTTATTTTTAAATACGTTGAATCAGGCTAGTGAAAGCGGTTTGATTGAAGATGTCGTGGTTGCAGACTCTGATACGAAAATTCGCAGTATTTGGGCAGTGCGCGACGGCGCAGCAGAGGTTATTGGTGCAGGTTACATGCATGCTTATGATGTCTCACTAAATATTGATGATATGGGATATTTCGGTGACGAAGTCGAAAAACGGATTCGGGCGAAATGGGAACAAACTACGATTGGGCTATTTGGGCATATTGGCGATGGCAATGTGCATATCATCGTAAATATAGGCCCCGAGACTCGTGACGTACATTTAGAAATTGATGAGATAGTTTATCGGCTAATTCAGGAGTTGAATGGTTCTATTTCAGCGGAACACGGAATTGGCATAATGAAGAAACAATTTTTGGAATACAGTAAGAGCGACCCTGAAATTCAATTAATGAAAACACTTAAACAAACAATGGACCCTCATGGCATTCTTAGCCCTGGGCGTATTTTTTAGGAGTAAGGTATGACTGATAACAACTTGTCTGGGAAAAATGTCGTCATAATAGGTGGCACAGCTGGTATTGGGCTAGCAACGGCAGTAGCTGCGAGTGAACTTGGCGCCAACGTATGGGCTGCGGGGCGCACTGAAGCGCATATCGAAAAAGCTAGAGCAGTTAGCAACGGGAAGTTTGAAGTGCGCCAGGCTGATACACATAATGCAGAAGAATTAGAAGCCATATTTAAAGAAGCTGGAACCATAGATCATTTGGTTTCTGCAGCAATTGGTGGGGAGCGTACCATCAAGCCTTTTATTGAACAGACAGAGGAACAATTTAAAGCAGCCTATGGAAAACTATGGGGGTACGCGAAAGTAGTTCGACTTGGTGTACCCTATGTAGCTCAAAATGGCTCTGTCACCTTGGTGAGCGGTTCGCCTGCGCGGAAAATCACACCATCTACTTCAGCTTTAAGCTGTGTTGGAGGCTCAGTCGAGAACCTTGTTCGTTGTCTGGCAGTCGAATTAGCGCCTATTCGAGTGAATACAGTGTCACCTGGCACTATAGATACGGCCATGTTTGACCAGTTTGGGGATGAGCGAGGAGAAAGACTGGCTGCGATGACATCTGGCCATTTGATTGAACGCGGAGGAACGTCCGAAGAGGTGGCAGAAGGTCTAATATTCGCTATGAATAATAGATTCGTGACTGGGACTACTGTGGACGTGGATGGAGGAAGAATTCTCAGTTAAAGGTGCGATTTCTACTGTAAATATACCTAGAACCGTTTTGCTAACGATAGAATAATACTGCTTGGAAAAATCAAAGGAACGAAGTTTTAATGAGTGCTATGAATACAGAATCAAAAACTGCTGAATCAGTTGTTGTAGACCCGGAAATGAGTTTAGTAGATGCTGTTGCGTCCCGTCGTTCAGTTAGAGGCTTCTTGGATCAGGAAGTGCCACAGAATTTACTTAATCGTATTTTTGAGGTTGCGCAGAATGCTCCTTCGAATTGCAATGTGCAACCGTGGAAGGTTTATGTGGCATCTGGTGAATTAAAAAAGCGCCTTAAAAAGCAAATGGTAGAAAACGTTACTTCTGGCGTAGAAGCTAATCCTGATTACTTTTACAACAGTACCTTTGAAAATGAGTATCGCAAGCGTCAAGTAGATTGTGCAGTAGCCCTGTATTCCACAATGGAAATAGGTCGAGATGATAGAGAAGGGCGCATGAGGGCTTCGTTGCGGAACTTTGAATTTTTTGATGCTCCGTATATCGCGTTTATAGGTATGGATCCGGCCTTTGGGACGACCGTGGCGGTGGATGTGGGAATGTGGGCGCAGACATTAATGCTTACTATGGTTAGCTTTGGGTTGCATAGTTGCCCTATGGCAACTATGCGAAACTATCCTGACCTAGTCAGAGAATCCTTCGATATCCAAGATGATACTAAGATATTGTTCGGAATAAGCTTCGGGTACGAGGACAACTCTATTCCAGCCAATAAAACCAGGACTGCGCGAGAAGATATTTCAGCGAATGTGACTTTTCGGTCAAGCTAGTTATGAATGATGAGTCCTAAACCAGTCGTCCTGCTTTTCGATCTTGATAATGCACTCGTCGATGAGTGTGCGCATATCATTGGTAAAACTGGGCTCTACACAGCTATAAATACTTATAACGAAATCAATGCCATTGAGGCGATGCAGCAATACAATCGTGGCTTTGGTTTGTTAACTAATAAACTGTCCTGTGTGATTACTGGGTGGAACAGATATAAGAAACCTAGGGATCAGTTTCTATTTACGATTCGTGATGAGGAAAGAAGAAGCCCGATGCGCAGCCCAACTCCGGTTATCATTCTTACAGAAGATCATCATATAGATCTTCGGCAGCTCGCTTTAGACCCAATGGATGGCAATGTGGCGGCTTATTTGCATTCTGATGAGGCTGAAGAATGCATAGCCGACACATTACATAAAGTCGTATTTGGTAATCGTGCGAATGAGATGAATTCCATAGCTTACGCTCAATTGCAGCAGGAGCGTCACACTGACTGATAGCTGGTTGTATAAATCTAGAAACGGTCGTTTCCAGATCCGTCATTTTAGTTTAGTAATTTTTCAGTATTAGATTATTTTTTTTATTTGTTTATAGCGAAAGCAATTACTTGTGTGATCATTAACTAAGCCAGCGGCTTGCATAAAAGCATAACAGATAGTGCTGCCAATGAACTTAAAGCCCCGTTTTTTTAAATCTTTAGACATGGCATCACTTTCCCTAGTTGTTGATGGTACTTGTTTGTAATTTTTGCGTTTTCCATCTAACACCTTTCCATCAACGAAAGACCAGATGTACTTTTCAAAACTGCCGAATTCTTTTTGTACTACTTGGAAAGCCTTTGCATTTGTTCGAATAGAATAAAGCTTTAAACGATTACGGATCAATCCTGTATCCAGTAATAGTTTCTCTATGGTTCGATCTGTTAGGTTGGCACACTTACTAATGTCGAAGTTTTTGAAACACTTTCGGTACCGCTCACGTTTCTTCAGTACTGTAATCCAACTTAAACCTGCCTGTTGACCTTCAAGGCATATAAACTCGAAGAGCAATTGATCATCTCTAATCGGAACTCCCCATTCTTCATCATGGTACGCGATATAGTCCATATCTTTCCCTGACCACCAACAGCGTTCTGGCATCACGATTCCTTCTGTTTTGCTCTTCTTAAGATGAAATTAAAATACATCGATTCTGGTCTTTGCTTACACTTGCTAATACTGAAAATAGCCTATGTTCACTAATACAGAATCCTCATTAAATGTATTGCTGAGTTTCTTTTGTGATTAAATTGAGCAAGAATCGCTACAGTTAACTATTTAGTCTAAGGAATTACAATGATTACACTTACTCGCTACCAATACGTAATCGCAGGCTTATTGCTTGCATTCACGTCAATCCTAAGTGCGCAGGATAAGTCTTACATTAATCCAAGTTCGGTCGATGGTGACGGCCCAGTATTCAGCGGCGCGGTTTTGGTAGACGATACTCTCTATTTATCTGGCATGATTGGGCTTGATAATGGAGAGGTTCCAGAAACCGCAGAAGAAGAAGCGAGGCTGCTGATGGAGCAATTCAAAGCCACACTGGAAGAAGCCAGCATGACTATGGATGATCTGGTAAGTGTCACTATCTATTGTTCAGATGTTGCGCATTACGATGCCTTTAATAGTGTCTATCGTACTTACTTCAGCGGCGTTTATCCTGCACGTGCTTTCATCGGTGCGGGAACGTTGCTATTTGATGCGCGCTTTGAAATGCAAGGCATTGCCGTCAACTAACTAAAGGTAACTGATTCCAGATGGATTTGGCATGTCAACTTTGTCTGATTGTCGTCAGTAACAAACTATTACATCTCGACTCTCGGGCTTGTCGCTAAGCGGTTGATATTATTCTATGTTTCAACTAATGTACGCGGCTTTTCGGGGCTGTTCCACAGCTCTATGATGCCAATTGCAGGATCGATATGGGCTACTTCAGTAGTAAAAGATTTAAACTCGAGTTTGTGGCCGCGACATTGTTGTTTCCTGGTTTGTTATGGGCGCAAGAACTAACTACTCAATCTGTTACGCCATCTACTACAGCTTTTTCTTTAGATAGCAGTCCTGTAATTGACGGCGAAGTATTGGCAGACACTGCCTGGGGTGGCGTCACTCCAACAAGCGGGTTCTCTCAAGTAAGACCCGACGAAGGGCAGCCGGCAACACAAAAAACTGAAGTCTTTATTGGTTATACCGACGATTCTCTTTATATCGGCGTCGTTGCGTATGATGATGATCCAGAGGGTATTATTTTCGCGGACAGTCGCCGGGACTCTCGTTTGGATGAGACTGATAGTTTTCAGGTCATTATTGATGGACTTCTTGATAGACAAAATGGTTACATTTTTGGAACTACACCGTCTGGATTGGAATATGACGCGCAGGTAGTCAATGAGGCGACCGGGCCAAGATTTCGAGGTTCGAATGGTGCTGTAAATGTTAACTGGGATACGACCTGGGAGGTTGCGACGACAATCTCTAGTATTGGATGGAGTGCTGAAATGGAAATTCCATTTACGGCCTTGCGTTATGGCAGTGACGATGTCCAGACTTGGGGGATCAACTTTCAGCGAAACATAAGACGTAATAATGAAGAAGTCTATTGGGCCCCATTGGATAGACAGTACAATTTGTATCGAGTTTCAGAAGCAGGTTTTCTTGAGGGGATTCGTGCTCCCAGGCAGCGCAATCTTCAATTTACACCTTATGCATTAAGTTCTTCGTCTCGCGGCGGTAGTATCGTGTCGGGCACCGAAAACAATGAAGAGTATGGTTTTGATGTTAAGTATTCGGTAACACCGTCTCTGACCCTTGATGTCACTTATAATACTGATTTTGCGCAAGTCGAGGCGGATGATTTACAAGTCAACCTCGATAGGTTCAGCTTATTTTTCCCAGAGAAGCGGCCATTTTTTCTTGAAAATGCAGGGCAATTTGCTATCGGGGTCCCTCGTGAAGTGGAACTCTTTTTTAGTCGTCGCATCGGCGTTGGTGCCGGGGGGGCTCAGCTTCCTATTGAGGCCGGCGCGCGTCTTACAGGGAAAGTAGGTAGCAACACTAATATTGGCTTTATCGGTATGCGTACAGAAGGGCTTGAAGGGGTAGCATCTGGTAATGACTTTTCAGTTGCTCGAGTCAGTCAAGATCTTCCCAATCGTTCTTCTATTGGCTTTATGTTTGTAGAGCGCGATGGTGATGGCTCTGTGCTAAATAATAAAGGTGAAGACTATAATCGCACCTTTGCAGTAGATGGACGCTGGGGGATTGGAGATGAAACTCTAGTAACAAGCTGGGCTGCAAGAACTGATACGCCGGGGGTTTCTGGAAGGGATTCCGCGGGAGGCTTGCGAGGGGCCTATCAATCTCCAGAGTGGGAATTTCGCGCGGGATACTCACAGGTAGGTGAAAACTTTAATCCCGAGGTAGGTTTTTTGCAACGTAAGGGATTCCGCAAAATTGAAGGCTACGTTGCTCGCACAATTAGACCAGACAACCTTTTTGGCATTCTTGAGCTTCACCCACATATAGATTATCGAGGCTATTGGGACTTTGATGGTTTCCAGGAATCTGGACGCTTGCACGTAGACAGTGCTTTGGAATGGGAATCAGGAACCCAACTTTCTACCGCAATAAACTTTACCCAAGAGGGAGTTAAAGAACCTTTTGACATCGTTAGAGGTGTAACAGTCCCCGTTGACGAGTACGAGCACGAAGAAATGTCTTTCAGGTTTTCGTCAGACCCTGGCGCTCCTCTTAGTCTCGGTTTAAGGGGTATTGTAGGTGGATTTTTTGGTGGCGATCGGGTGAATTTAGAGCCTACGCTTCGTTATAGAGCTGGAGAGAAATTCAGCACAGAATTATCTTGGAGCCATAGTGATATTGATTTACCTATCCCGGGAGGTGACTTTGAGGTAGATCTGGCACGCTTAAGATTGTCGTATTCTTTTACGCCAAGAATATCGATTCAGACATTGGTGCAGTACAACAAAAGAGATAATGTGTTAGCAACTAATTTACGTTTCGCTTGGTTACAATCAGCCAACTCAGGTTTGTATCTGGTTTATAACGAGGTAGATGATAGTGGATTAGGCGGGCCCAGGAGAAATGCTCAGCAATTCATCATTAAGTACAGCCGAATTTTAGATATTTTTAATTAAATTTACTGGTTTTCAGTATTATGATTGTGATGTCCAATTGCAGTGACCCCGCAATCTTAAGCGTATATAATATTTCCTCATTATGCGCCCGTAGCTCAGCTGGATAGAGTAACTGGCTTCGAACCAGTTGGTCGGGAGTTCGAATCTCTCCGGGCGTGCCAAACTCAAGTCTAGTAGTGTCCAGCAAAGTCCGATAGAGTTTTATAACTAATTGATAATATATATCTTTAATTAGCGTTTATTTTCGTCCAACGAAGTATTGCTACACCCTTAAATACAACAGTAACACTCGTGTTTTCGAGTTCCCTATCGACCATATTTTTAATTTCTCTATCGCTTCTCTTTTTTGCAGCTTCCAAAAGAGAGGCATCTTGAAAGCCAGCGGCTGTTGTGTCTGTAATATGTGGCACCCTTCGAATTTGGTTCACTTTTCATACGTGTTTGGAGTGAAAGCTAAAAAATACTCGTTTTGCCATTTCAAATTCAGTTCTTTGCGCACGAGCATCAGGCTCAGAAAAATACCAAAAGTGTGTGATGGGTGTGCAATGGAATTTGAAAGTAGGGGAAAATTCTAACTAGTTGAATAACATGATAGGTTATAACTGCTTGGCTCCCCCCTGGGGTATTGCTCATCGGAGAAAAAATTGCATGTGCTTCGTTACAATTTATTACCATATAACGCTTTATAATTGACGCGATGTTATCCAAATTCGTCAAGTGTTATTTAAATTTCATTAGAATAATTGTAAGTTCCTGAGTCGTTAATAATACCTGTCAATCAAATTGTGAGAAGAATAAAACCATGACATCTGTTTACTCTGCTATCCGTCAAACCACAGTCGGTATTTTTTCCCGGACTGTCCAAACCATATTTGCTGTCTTGCTGGTAAGCACAGTGTTAATTAGCCCATTCACTTACGGTCAGGGTAGCGACAGCTTTCCACCGGTTACTGATGCCATGCTACAGGACCCTGCTCCCAGCGACTGGCTGATGTGGCGTCGTACGCTTGATAGCTGGGGCTATAGCCCCTTGGCTGAAGTCAACCGCGACAATGTGGATCAGTTGAGGATGGTATGGACCCACGGCTTGGGCACCGGTACTGGAGAAATTACGCCGCTGGCCTATGATGGCGTGCTCTACGTTCCGCAGCATAATGATGTTATCGAGGCCATCGATGCCCGCACTGGCGACCAGATCTGGGAATACGGCCGCGACCATCCGGAAGGCCTTTATGACTACGTGGGTGTTAATGCCCGCAACAATCGCAACCTAGCAATCTTTGGGAATCTGATCATCAACACCAGCGATGACGGCTTCGTGTTTGCGCTGGATGCCCAAACCGGCGAAACCGTTTGGGAAACCCAAGTTTTCGATTACAAGGTCAATACCGGCACCCATAGTGCGGGGCCGATTATTGCCGACGGTCGGGTTATTTCCGGTCGCAGTTGTCGATCGAAACCTACTTATCCAGGAGGTGGACCCGAAGCCTGCTTTGTCGCCGCCCATGATGCCCTTACCGGCGTTGAGCTTTGGCGCCGCCAGTTGATTCCAAAGCCTGGAGAGCCGGGTTACGAGACCTGGGGCGACGTGCCTTACGAGCAGCGCCAACACGTGGGTTCGTGGATGCCTGCCAGCTACGATCCGGAGCTGGAGCTGATTATCATAGGCACCTCTGTGACTTCTCCCGCACCGAAATTCTTTTTAGGTGGCGTCGAGAACGATCATCTTTATCACAACAGCACTCTGGCACTGGAGCTTGAAACCGGTGAGATACGCTGGTACTACCAGCACCTCAATGACCACTGGGATTTGGATCATCCTTTTGAGCGGCTGTTGGTGGACACTGCAGTGGCTCCCGATCCAGACGAAGTTGAGTGGATAAATCCAAATTTGGAGGCTGGCGAAGTTCGCAAGGTTATCACCGGCATTCCCGGCAAGACCGGCATAGTTTACACACTGGACCGAGAGACCGGTGAGTTCCTGTGGGCAACCCCTACCACATTTCAAAACGTTATCTCGAATATTGACGGCGCCACTGGCGAGGTGGTACTCAACGAGGAAGTGATCTTTCGCGAAAACGAACAGATTGTGATGGTCTGTCCGCACTTGCTCGGGGGCAGGGATTGGGAAGCAGGCGCCTACAGCCCACTCACCAATAACATGTATTATGGGGTGCGCAACACCTGTGCCGACATGATGGCCACCGCTGACCTCAAGACGACCAATGATACCGAACTCGCGCGTGACATTATCGACGGCGCCCAGTCCATCTACTCACTGGCGGCCAGAGCTCGAATGACCCCCGGCGAGACCAACTCGGGCACGGTAAGAGCGATCAATGCCGAGACTGGTCGCACTGAGTGGCTATATGAACAGCGCGCTGGCACGGTATCCTATGGTAGCCACCGGCGGAAGGCTGGTATTCGGTGGCGATATCAACGGCCGTTTTAGAGCCTTTGATGATGAGACCGGTGAGATACTCTGGGAAATAAATCTGGGCGCCGAAGTAGTCGGCTACCCGATAAGCTATGCCGTGGATGGAAAACAGTATGTTGCGGTAAATACCGGACGTGGACTGGGTGGTGTTGCCACACCCGAGATAAGGCCCAGCGGCAACGCTAACCTGTTCATCTTTGCATTACCCTAACTGAAGCGAAGATGTACATAGAGTGGAGCCCGACTAGGGCTCCGTCCCATGGCGGTTCAAAGCGGACCACCCTAATGCTGCAATCCAAATTTCGATAACGACATAGCCATGAAAAACGTGATATCTACCTACCCCGCTATCTCCCATACCACACTCGGTGTTTTTGTCCGGACTGTACAAACGACTCTGGCTGTCTTGCTGGCAAGTCTGGTTTTACTCAGCCCGGTCAGTTACGGCCAAGGACCTGGTAGTTTTCCACCCGTTACCGATGCCATGTTACAGGACCCCGCTCCCAGCGACTGGCTCATGTGGCGTCGCACGCTTGATAGCTGGGGCTACAGCCCCTTGGCTGAAGTCAACCGTGACAATGTGGGTCAGATGAGGATGGTGTGGACTCGCAACCTGGCCGCCGCTACTGATGAAATTACACCGCTGGCCTATAACGGCCTCCTCTACGTTCCGCAGGCCAATGATGTGATCGAGGCCATCGATGCCGTCAGTGGCGACTTGATCTGGGCATATCGACGGGACCTGCCTGATGATCTGTCTCAGTGGATTGGGCCTCATGGTAGCAATAATCGCAACCTAGCCATTTACGAAAACCTAATCATCGACTCTAGCGCTGAAGGCTTTGTGTTCGCACTGAATGCTCAAACCGGCGAAATCGTATGGGAAACCCAGGTTTCCGACTACAAGATCAATACCGGCACCCATAGTTCGGGGCCGATTATTGCCGATGGTCGAGTAATTTCTGGTCGCAGTTGTAAGTCGACACTTGGTTATCCGGGAGGTGGGCCCGATGCCTGCTTTGTCGCCGCCCATGATGCCCGTACCGGCGCCGAGCTGTGGCGCCGCCAATTGATTCCAGCCCCTGGAGAGCCGGGTTACGAGACCTGGGGCGACGTGCCTTACGAGCTGCGTCAACAAGTAGGATCCTGGACGCCTTCGAGTTACGACCCGGAGCTGAAGCTGATTATCTTCGGTACTTCTGTCACCTCGCCGGCACCGAAAATCTTTCTAGATGGCGTTGATAAGAAGTATTTGTATCACAACAGTACCCTGGCGCTGGAGGTAGATACCGGTGAGATACGCTGGTACTACCAGCATCTCAATGATCACTGGGATATGGACCATCCTTTTGAGCGCCTGCTCGTGGACACCTCAGTGACACCCGATCCAGACGAAGTTGAGTGGATTAACCCTGATCTGAAGGTTGGCGAAGTTCGCAAGGTCATCACCGGTATTCCCGGCAAGACCGGCGTGGTGTACACGCTGGACCGAGAGACCGGCGAGTTCCTGTGGGCAACTCCTACCGTATTCCAGAACATAATACAGAACATTGACGGCGTGACTGGCGAGGTGACGGAAAATCCGGAGGTGGTTTTTCGTGAGACAGAACAAATTGTGTTTGTCTGTCCGACCTGGCTTGGGGGCAAGAATTGGGAAACGGGTACCTACAGCCCACTCACCAATACCATGTACTATCCGTTGCGCAACACCTGTGCCGACATGATGGCCACCGCTGACTTCGAAACGCAAAGGGCTACCGACCTCGAGCGTGAGATTGTCAGAGGTGGCCTGGCTCTGTACTCACTGGCGGGCAGGCATCGGATTGCACCCGGCACGGACAACTTGGGCACCGTAAGAGCAATCAATGCCGAAACAGGCCGCACCGAATGGCTTTATGAGCAACGGGCCGGCACTACATCGCTGATGTCCACAGGCGGCGGGCTGGTATTCGGCGGAGATGCCAACGGCCGCTTTCGGGCCCACGATCATGAGACCGGTGAGGCCCTTTGGGAAATAAACCTGGGCTCCCCGGTAGTCGGCTTCCCGATAACTTATGCAGTGGATGGGAAGCAGTATGTTGCGGTAAATACCGGGCCCTGGTTAGGTAGCATTGGGACACCCGAGTTAAGGCCTAGCCGCGGAACCAACCTGTTCGTATTTGCATTACCCTAGCTGAGGCGGCACTGACGGAATCTATGTCTTCTGGGGACCCTCCTGTAGAGGGTCTCCTGGGTTGTTAATCTCGTCAGGTCAACTCTAAGTGAGATTGCACAACATCCTTGTAAACGATAATCCCGTCAAACTACCGGAAGCCTTTGTTCTTTTTTTGTAAAAGCACATAACAAACAAATCAAAAGGGCTCGGCGTTACACGACCGAGATTATTAGTTAATGAGTTAGGAAATATTGCATGACTAATTTTAAAATTTTTGGCATAAGCGGGTTGTTTCAAGCCCCTGTGCTCACTGCGGGTCATCGATTTTTGGGCGTTGCGGCTCTGTTGGGGGTCTGTTTCGTGGTGACACATTTGGTAACTGTGGTTGTCACCTGCGTCGTGGATGGTTTTAACTGGGGGATTAATGCGTGGATTTTGGACATTATGGGGTTCATCGCGGCGTTCTATTTCGCGATTCAGTGCGGGCTGTCTTCCAACAGCAAGAGTGTCGACTTTCGGAAAAATAATTCTTGGATCTGCGCATGGGCCGTCATAACCATCGGCGCCCGAATTCTTGATATTCTAATGCTGTTTGGCGTGGTGATATGGAGTGAGATTTATGTAACACCTGAGGGGCCAACGCTTTGGTCAAATGTAGTAAGCGAGGTTATTTTTGGAATGGCTTTTACCGTTGCAGCTCTCCTTGGTTCGCTGATGCTCCTGATCTCGCCTCGGGATGTAGATCCTACGCAGATCGAAAGCGAGCTCAAATAGAGGCCAGTTAAAGCTGCCTCATAACAAAGCATCAAGAAATCATCCTCACTATTTCTTATCTAGGATTGACTATAGTTGCGCTAAGACAGTTTCAATGTTGGTGCAACGACATAGCCAAGCTTGGACGCTGAACAGAAGGAGGTATACTCCTCAACAGCTTGAGGCTTCGTTCGGCTATTCTGTGACGGCTGAAAAGCAGATCATAACCGATTTGTTATGGTCGCGATCGCAGAGTTAATATGTGACAGGGTCGCCTCTAGAATCTGGGAGCCTTTTAGAATTATAGAAGCAGGAGAAAAATTATGACGAAACATTCATCACGATACATGGTCATTGCCTTGAGCTATTTAGCTGCGGTCGCTGCATTGTTCGTTCCATGGACTCTTCATGCCCAGGTAGCAGAGTCGATCTGGAGCGGTTCCTATACCGAGGCTCAGGCTGAACGAGGGGCCGAGGACTATCGCGTGAGCTGCGCGGGCTGTCATGGGGCCAATCTCAGGGGGGACAGTCATGCAGCCGGTTTGGTGGGTATGGGGTTCATGTTTCTTTGGGAAGGAAAATCTCTGGGTGAACTGTACTCAAAAATACGTAACGACATGCCCTTGGATCAGCCGCGCAGTCTAACGAAAGGGTCATACGAGGACATCTTAGCGTTCATCCTGAAGTCCAATGAGTTTCCAGCAGGGGACGCCGAGTTGGAATCGGATGAGAAAGCCTTGGACAAACTCATGATCACTGCTAAGCCAGTTAGCTAAGAAAAACTAAAAGTAAAAGCCATGAAAAAAGCACTAGCAATAATTCTATGTAGCATCGCGACAGTCACCTTGACCCTCAGCGCCTCGGCACAGCCGCACGAATTGCGTACGACAAAGTTCACGGTCAGCGATGTCGACGCTGCTGTCGCGTTCTATCAGGATCTAGTGGGGATGGAAGAAGTCGGTCGATTTGAGGCCCCCGGCAGCCTCACCGAGCCGTTTATGGGATTTGGCGACGGGATCATGCGTGTCGGGCTGCTGGGCTACGCCAAGATAGAAGACATCGAGAAGACCCCGCATCCAGTTTCAGTAGTGATGATTCCCGACATTGACGCTGTGGCTGCGCGAATGGAAAGTGCAAACCACTCATTGAATATCATGTCGGTCGACGTCGGCGATGGCAATAGCGTGCGTATTGGAATCACCACCGACCCGAGCGGCAACACGATTGAACTCGTTGAGGTTGATGGTCCCCCGAAGGTGGCTGGTGCCCGCCTGATAGTCGCGGACCGAGCGGCGGCGGAAGAATTCTTCGTGCGTGTTTTCGACGTGACGCCAGGACGGCGCATCGTGACGGAGAGCTTCGATGAGGTCTTCTTTGATTTTGGTGATGGCAAGTTCGTCGCACTATACGAGCCTAAGGGCGAAGCGCCACTCCCCAAGAGCGAGAACCCCGTGGTCGCGATATATTCGTCAGCGTTCGACGTAGTGCTTGAACGGGTAAAAGCTGGCGGCCTTGGTCTTAAAGAGTATGGTTCCGGTATGTTCCTAGCAAATGACCCGTCCGGCAACGTCGTCGAGGTAGTTCGTCGATAAGACTAGTGGTCGAGAACCTGCAGGTTCCGCTACGGCAGTGCTAGAGTAATTAAAGTGCTGGTCGCCACCACAGTCACGTACTGCTTGCCATCGACCTCATAAGTTAAGGAGCTGGCATGAATGGTTCTCAGGGCTTCATAGCGGAAGAGCGTTTCTCCATTTTCTGCATGTAAGGCATCGAAGCCGCTACCTTCAGTTCCCTGAAAAACCAGATCACCTGCGGTAGCCATATTTCCACTGCCTCCTACCGAAGTATTCGCCGACAGTTCGCGCCACCATGAGGAAGTACATAAGGTTCAGTTACCGATTAAGGCTGCTAGAGTTGTTTGCTTCTAGCCGCTAACCCGGGCTCATCAAATTCTATATAGGTTGCACAGAGGGGATCCATGGGGACACCTCGAGCAGGTATGATATGGGTTGAATAAACAAAGATACCCGGGACCTCTTAGTTCTAAGCCCTAGATTTATTTTGAATAACATCTCGGTATTTTTTCCCTAAGGGAGAAATTAGGGGCAGAACATTGGCAATTATTTGCAATATGGAGACTACTAATTTGGCTTTCGTGGCATTGTGCAGGGGTTAGCTTGTGCCGAATCCTTAGCTCTCTAATCCTCAAGCTGCACGGCTGGCCCATAGGCAAGCTACTATATAACGTAAGTTATATTGCGCATCTGCGAACAACATTGCCAGTACTTTGAAAGGTGCCTAAAGCCTTTGTGCCATGCAATATTAGACTCGCCGTTTAACTATAGCCCCATTATTTGCAACTCTACATTACAAACAGTCACAACTGGATGGTTGACGCCTATGACTCACTTTAGATAGTGTGAAGAAAAAGATATTAAGTACCAGCATATGTACCTTAATTATTTGAAAAAGGTTGCAATAATAACAAGGGAGATACAGATAGATGAGTAGATTTCACCCAAAGTATTCAACCCCTCCGTTCCCAATGTCGAAGATTTGTCGATCGCTACTTGCTACTTGCGTTGTAGCTGCGGGTGCGCCGGTTGTGGTGCAGGCGCAAGAGACAGAGCAGGTAATAGAAGAGGTAGTAGTTAGGGGTGCGCGTGCGAGTCTGCGTAATGCCCAGGAGATCAAGAGAGATGCAGACACCTTTGTTGACGCGATAAGTGCGCTCGACATCGGTGCCTTGCCCGATCGTTCTGTACTAGAGGCCATGCAGCGCATTCCAGGTGTCTCCATTGAGCGTGTAGGTGAGGGTTGGCCGGACTACTTTTCGGTCGAAGGTAGAGGGGTGGCGATCCGAGGTATGTCGGCCACCCGTTCCGAATTCAACGGACGCGATGCCTTCCACGCCAGCGGGCGTGGTCTTTCTTTTGGTGATGTTGCTCCCGAGTTGTTGGCTGGTGTGAACATTTATAAGAACCAGACCGCGGACATGATTGAAGGTGGTATTGGCGGGACTGTGAGCCTAATTACCCGTAAGCCTTTTGATCAAGAAGGGCAGATGATCGCGTTTAACGCAGGGGGGCGATGGGGTGATCTTAATATGGATTGGACCCCTGAGACGTCTGGCTTGTACAGCAACCGCTGGGAGACCAGTTCTGGCGAGTTCGGCTTGTTGATCCAAGCCCAGAGTTCCGAGAGGGAGGCCATTTCCAATGCCGTTCATATCAACCCTTACATACCTTACGATGCTTGGGCCCTTGCCGGTGCGGAAAGCTTTAGTGGCGGCCAAGTCATGGTGCCCTCAGGTGCAAACTTTACCCAGAAAGAAGATGAAAACACCACAGACGGCGGGGTTATCTCTTTCCAGTGGCGCGATATTGACAACAAGTACCTGTTGACGGCGGAGTACATACGCTCGGCTTCGACATACAATTTTTGGCAAAATTGGCTCCGGTATGATGGGGGGACTAGCATCTCCTCAAGAAACACGCGTGCCTACGGGGACACCCAACTCCAGTTTGATGATAAAGGTGTGTTCCAGTCCGGTACTCTGGCTCATGCCAACTGGGGCTGGCGAGCCAACGGGATGATTGGTCCGGGTGGCACTGAGAAGAATACCCGTTACGTCAATCCTTATATACCTCGACCCTGGTATTACGGTGATGTAGGGGGTATGGCCCAGTTCGGTCATAATTTCACTACGCAAACGGAGCGGAATGAGACAAGCAGGAAGCTGGACGATATTTCCTTGAACTTTGTCTGGACACCGAATGAGAGTTGGACCGTGGAGTTCGATTACCAGAACATCGATGCCACCCAAAAGCAAGATATCAATTTGATGAGCGCTACTGTGCCCGCAATGCAGCGATTGAATGTGAGCGGTAACAAGCCTAGCCTGGAATTGATCAGTCCTTGGAACGGCGAGCGTGACAACAACCCGGCTGCCTACAATAACGGTGTCAATCGTGCAGGCTGGACCGGTGATCCGCTGGGTGATTCCAATTACTTTCAGGATCCAACCAGCTATTCGATGAGTAGCGCTTGGGATATATTCGGTCGCGACCAGGGTGATTCCGACGCGTTCCGGGTGGATGCAGACTACGCCGTGAACGATTCTTCCTGGCTTACCAATATCAAGTTTGGTGCCCGTCGGGGCGAGCGTGAACAGACGCTTCGCGATGCCCCGGTTAGATGGGGCGCTATCTCACCGAGCTGGGCCTCTGGCGCTCTGTACATGGACCATGTGGCTGATCAAGGTGCAGCGTACAATATGTTCGAAGCGACTAGCTGGTCCAACTTCCATCGCGGAGGTGTGCTGGATATCGCCGGAGGTAATCAGTTGCTGGGCTTTAGTCGTGATTACGTTCAAAGGATGCTTGACGGCGCCATCTGCTCGGGCGATCCAGCCTTTGTTCAAACGTCGTCGGCTGGCACTTGGGATGGAGGAAACCGCTGCCGCGAGGATGTTGATAGCAGGTACGGCATGTTCTACGAGGATGGGATAAGCAGTACTGTTGAAACCAATACAGCTGCCTATGTGCGTCTGGACTGGGAGCTTGATAACCTGCCCAGGCGCGTGGCCGGTAATTTCGGTTTGCGCTACGTCGAGCTAGACCGTAAGGCCACTGGTTTCATCCGCTCTCCTGGTATGGATCAGTTCTTTGCGGGGACCGCCTACGAGCTCCCTGCTGGCCAGACCGCGCCGTTGACCGGCCCTGGTGTATTGGCCTATGCACAGGGCCAAGTAGATGCGGGCAACTACGCTCAGCTGGATGATTTCTACAATTCCAACGATACTCTTTGGGCCAGAAGCGCTTACTGGTACCTCAGTGACGCAGAACGTGCTTTCGGCACAGAGAGCTCCATGGCTCAGAGCGCCAGCAGTAAGTACACTGATTGGCTGCCTAGCCTGAATGTGAAAGTTGAGTTGAGCGACAGATTGCTTGGCCGTTTTGCAGTCAGTAAGGCAATGGCCCAGCCAACCATGAACCGTATACAGAATAAAATCGGTACCAGTGCAGAGCTTGACGTAGTGCAAGGCATACCCGCCGATCCGGAAAATGCCGCACGCTGGGAGACTGCGACACAAAGCGCCTCAGTAATTCGCTGGGAAGGTGTCGGTGGCAATCCATTCTTAGAGCCGATGGAATCTGTACAGTGGGATGCCTCGCTGGAGTGGTACTTCGCCGACGCCAGCTCGTTGACAGGTGGGGTGTTTTACAAGGATCTGAGCAATTTTTTCATCTACGGTTCCAATCCTCAACAGATTACTAATGGGTCCACTGGTCAGACCCAGACGGTATTAGTGGAATCTCAGGTTAATGGTGAAGAAGGTAAAATGTACGGTTACGAACTGGCTTATACGCAGTTCTTCGACATGCTACCTAGTTTCTGGAACGGTCTCGGAATGCAGGCCAACTACACATGGATTGAAGCGAGCGGTGTGCCGCCTCACGTCGACGGCTCGTCGATGAGTCAATATGCTTGGAACTATGCTGAAGTGGTCAACTTGGATACCGTACCCTTAGTAGGTCAATCTGAGCACACGGCCAACTTGGTGCTGATGTACCAGAAGTACGACTGGCAGGCCCGACTCGCTTACAACTGGCGTTCCCAGTACTTGGTGAGCTACCGCGATGGAATTACCAACCTTCCGGTATGGCAAGACGACAACGGCGTTGTGGATGCGTCTGTGATCTGGGATGTAACCGATAACGTGACCTTGTCGATACAGGCCAACAATTTATTGGATACTGAGTCCAACCTCAGCTATGTCCTGGATAACGGGGGTACTCGGGCTGGAAAATCCTGGTTTATTGCGGAGCGGTCAGCAATTGCTTCTGTCCGTTTACGCTTCTGATAGCCAGGGCAAGGGCTGAGGTCGCGCGTAACATGCGTGACAAGCAGCCAAATAACGTGGAAGGTGTAAAACCTTCCTGAACAAAAAAGCCGAGCTTTGTAGCCCGGCTTTTTTTTTCCTAGTCCTTTACTGAAAATTTGTCCCACCCTGAAACCAGCTGACACATAGGCGGCTTGTTATGAAGAGTACTATTCCTACCAGATCAAAGCATCCGCAAGGCTGACTGCATGCGAGCTTTATGCAGTTGAGCAACTGCACTGCGGCCGTGGACCGCGCAAAACTCATGAAGAGAGATTGCGCGGTCGGGCCTTCGTGTTAGTAGGGAAGGAAGTAAAGGGCTAGCCAGATAAACGGAACGAGGAGGATCATCATAGTGATAGCGTATCCGAACATCACCCGGGCTCGGAGCCCGGTAATGGCCAGAAGAGGAATGGCCCAAAAGGGATTCAAGAGATTCGTATGCGCATCGCCCACGGAGTATGCCACGATGGCCTGACCCAAAGGTATGCCCAGCTCCTGCGCTGCCATGAGTATGGGGCCGCCAATGATGGCCCATTCCCCTCCGGCAGAAGGAACGAAGAGGTTCAACACCCCTGCTGTCATCCACGCCACCACAGGAAAGTTCTCAGGGGTTGCAATGGAGAGAAGAGCCGCAGTCAAAGTGTCTACGAGGCCGGTTCCCGTCATGATCCCAATGATCCCTGCATAGAAAGGAAACTGAAGGATAACTCCCGCAGATCCTTGTACCGCCCGATTGAATTCCGCTTGGTAGTGGGAAGGACTCAAGAATAGGAGCATTCCGATCGTCAGGAAACCGAAGTTGAAAACGTTTAGGTTCAGCGCTCCAAGCCCGTCGGTATAGAAAGCCTTGAGAGTAAGAATGACCCCGGTGAGGGCGATGATGCCTCCCAGTATTCGGCTGTTGTCGACCCTGTCGGCAAAAGTGCGGGCAGCGGTGAGTGACTTCTCTTCCGTTTCTTCCGTAGCTGCTTCTTCAGGGGCCTCTTCCATGGAGAGATCGACGTATTGCTCTATCCCTTTGGAGTTTTGGTTGGGAGGAGTGAGCAGCCACAGCATCACTGAGGCGTAGACGAGCGCCATCCCAGTCAGCATGAGGGGGTAGGGGTGGAATACCCATTCTGTCGATTCAACGATGCGGTCGACGATCCCCATCTCCATGAAGATATTTCCCGGAGTAGCTTGCAGAAGACCGGCGGAACTGGACAAGCCCCAGCCCCAGGTCAGACTCATTCCCATGTAGCCGGCGACGGCTAGCAGAGGATAGTGCACGACCACACCTGTTCGTTTGGCCATGACTCCCATTTCCCGAGCGACGATCGCTCCTACTATTAATCCCAGCCCCCAGGAGATCCAGCCGGTGAGCATGCTTACCAATCCCACTAGGACGACTGCCTGCTTACCGTTCTTGGGCATGCTCACCAAACGGTAGATGAAGGCCTTGACGTAGGGATGGTGGGCCACCACTGTCGCGGTGACGAGAATCAGCACCATCTGCATTGCGAACTGCAGCAGCCCCCAAAAGCCATCGTACCATGCGATCGCGATGGTCTGCGGCCCAGCCCCTTCCAAAATGAATGCGGCGAGTGCAGCTGTGTAGGTTAAGAGAATGGCGAAGACGAACGGATTCGGCATCCATCGTTCCACTCGGTCCGCGATTGCTTCTCCGAGTTTTTGAATAGGGGTCAAATTTGGTGATGATTCTGTTGTCATGATTTGCTCTTTTGTTTTTATTTTCGTTTCTAAGATCGTAGCACGCGCCCATAGGCTATAAATATGGTTATGATTGTCAGCCCATAAAATGCAGCGCCAGCAGTCTAGCATAAGTAAGAGAAATTTCTGATGCCATAGACTATTAGTGTTTCCGAAGTAGTTTAAAGGCAGGTTTGCTACCGTTCGGTATAGACCCCTGTATTCTCAGAGCGAGTTGCGGATGGCGGAGGCAGTTTCCTTTATTTTTTTGTAAAATATTTGTAGATAAGTATACTGCTGGCAAATTACCCATATGAGAAGAGTTAGAATAATTATCTGCAATGCTCGAAAGATAAACCCGAACATAATTGTAATAGAGGTGCTTAAATGAAAATTGGTGTTGATGTAGGCTGTTTCACTTTACTTTGTTTACTGCTGTTCGGACCTTCAGTTAGTGCTCAGGACATCCCTACGATGACAGCGGCGGAGCTGGCACGGGTGCAGGTGCATGCTGTGCCTGGCAAGGATAATCTGTATCTTGTCCCCGGCTTCGGCGGCAATAGTGGGGGCAACGTGATATTTTTGGTCACTGATGAGGGCGTGCTCGTTGTAGATAATAAGTTTTTCTACAGCTATCCGGAGATCATGGAGCAGTTGAGGAAAGTGACGGATAAAGATATCCGTTATATGCTCAACACCCACCACCACTACGATCACGCGGGCAGTAACGCGGACTTCCTCGAGGATGGTATACCGATTCTGGCTCACCGCAATGTACGCACCAATGCGTTGCGTGATGAGCGTAATGCCCCGGAGGGAGCGCCGGTTATTCTCTACGAGAAAAGCGCCACTGTGGTGTTGGGTGGGCACGAAGTTAACGCCCATTATTTCGGCCGTGGCCATACTAGTGGTGATTCGGTGATTCATTTCCCTGCGCTACGCACGGTACACACCGGCGACCTGGTTCTCTGGGGCAATCGTCTGGATGGCAGCACAATGTCACCGTTCTTTGACTATGACAACGGCGGCAGTGCGGCTGATTGGACAGCGACGCTGGATGGTCTGTTGACGCTGGATTTCGATACCGCTATTCCTGGTCATGGACCAATCCTAAGAAAGGTCGATATCCGTATATTTCGCAGTAAACTGGATCAGTTCATGACTCGGATAAAGGTGCTGATAGATAATGGAGTAGGGCGTGATCGCATAGCCGCGGAGTTGGATATCGCCGATTTGAACTGGCCCATGCCGCCGGGCCGCATTGAATCCATATACGATGAATTGACTCAATAGATCGCGTAGGCCAGGCGAAGAGAAGCAGTTCAGGCCCGCGTAAAAACAGTCTCAAGAGTGACAAAACAGCCGCATCGATCGATGCGGGATTTTTTTATGAGATACCTTCAAAGCAATTTTCGCCGGCAGATACAAACATGGACAATCACCGGCCTCGGCGATATCTTTGAAACTTCATAACAAGGAGAATATACAAATGACACCATCAGCACTCAGGCAGCTGCTGCCAATAGTCGCACTCACTCTGATCACATCTTCAGGAACGTTGGCTGACACGGTGCCGATTCACACTGTTACCACCACTAAGTTTACGGTGGAGGACGCCGAGGTCAGTAAGGCGTTCTATGAGGACTTACTTGGCATCCCGGAGTTACGTCGCTATGTGGATGAGGGGCGACTGGTGGAGCCGTTCATGGGGTGGGTCGAGGATGGCCGGATAGGGCTGCTCGACTACAGTGAGAAGGAGACGCTAAAGAAGAGCTCAGCCCCGGTCTCGGCCATTTCCGTGCCTGACTTGGAAGAATTGGCAGCTCGGTTCGAAAGTGCAGGAAAGCAGTTTCCGATATACGACCTCGGCGGAGGAACGCGACTCTCCATCGTCAATGATCCGAGCGGTAACGCCATCGAGATAGTCGAGGTCGAGGGACTACCGGCAGTGATGGGGGCTCGGCTCATAGTCGAGGACCGTGCGGCGGCCGAAGAGTGGTTTCTTGAAGTCTTCGACGTGGAGCCGGACAATCGTATTGTTACTGACAACTTCGATGAAGTATTCCTTAAAATGGGTGGGGGTTTATTCTTCGCACTCTACGAGCCAAAGGACGAGCCCCCCTTGCCCAAGAGTAATTTTCCGGTGGTAGCTATCTACTCGACTGACTACGACGGTGTTCTTGAGCGGATCAAGGCTCTCGGCCTGTACGTTCGGGAGCGCGGCGACGGATTGTTGTTTGCCCGTGATCCCTCAGGGAACGTTGTCGAGGTCGTTCGCCAGACGGCTCGCTGATTGAGAGCCTCGCAGTCCCCTCAGAGCTGCTGTGATGCAACAATCCTAATACCAATTTTGTAGGCGCTCGAAAGGGCGCTCTTGGTACCCTCGACGATCTGAAAAGTACCCCTTCAATACCTAAGCCTGGCTATTACCCTCGCTCGTGAAGGTCGTGATGGGCCACCTAAAAGCGAATCAACTTGTTCACTCGCGTCTTAATGTAGACATCATCATTTACAAGCACTTCTTTAGTTCATCTAATGGCCGTTATTGAATTGTCGGGTCTAAGAATATGATCACCGCAGCAGGGTTGTCTAAAACTTAAACAAAAGGAGCTGAGACCGAGCCGGATGTTTGGCTACGCCCCATTGGTAAATTAATTTACTGCATGCCGCCCTATATCATTTAAGATGCACGACTAAACCAGATAATAACAGTTATGAAAAAATACTGCTGCGTTGCATTAATTCTTCATACTTTAAATTCCCTAGGATTCAAAGACTCTTGAACTTACTAAGTTGGATCATCCGGGATTTGAAAATTCGCATAGGGATCATCTTCCTTACCAACAGTATTTTGCGGTGCCTGAAATACGACGATCTTAGTGTCACGCTGTTCAATTTTTATTGCGGCACTCACAGGCACTAATACATAAGTATGGTGCTGCCCATCTCTCTGCATAACCAAAGAGGAGTGTTACAGTTTGTGCCTTGATTTGCACTTTTATGCGGGATTGGAGTAGCCTAGGTAAGTTCACTAACACCCCTAAGCGGGGCGTAGATAGAAAACTTTAGAATAAGAAGATCAGAGGTACAAACCATGAAAAAAGTACTGTTAAGTATTCTAGTCGCTCTACCTTTTGCATTTGTTCAATCTCTGTTAATCGCTGGGGAAAGTTTTCCGCGCACGCCATCGGGGAAACCGGACTTCAGTGGAAATTACGATACGTCAACCTTGACTCCGATGAACCGCCCGGCAGAATTTGGTGATCGGGAGTATTACACTGCGGAAGAAGTTAAGGCAATTAGTGATCGCGCAGCAAATAGTCTCGCTAACGGGGACAAAGCGCTTGATCCCGATCGTGCTGCACCGGAGGCTGGCGCTAATGTAGGCGCCTACGATGGTTTCTGGATGAATTTTGGGGACAGTGCTTCTGCCATTAACGGAAAGTACCGAACTTCCATTATTACTTACCCTGAAAATGGGCGCAGGCCTGGGCTTACTGAGGAAGGTAAGGAAAAAGCAGCCATGAGGATTCCCTTTGAATGGCCACAGGAATACTCAAAGGGTGGTGCATGGTGGCTGGAAGAGCCCGACGTTCACCCCTTCGACGGCCCTGAGAATCTATCTCTAGGGACTCGCTGCATCTACACTGGCGTTGCGTCGCTTCCTGTCACTTCGTTACCCTACAACAACATAAAAAAAGTCGTACAAACTGAAGACTATTTGATGATTTATATCGAGTGGAATCACTGGGCTCGGATAATCCGCATCAATGATGAAGAGCACAAGCATGTTAGTCATGCCTCATACGATGGAGATTCTATTGCATGGTGGGACGGAGACACCCTTGTGGTTGAAACAGTTAATATTCTTAACGAGGCTCCTCGCGAAGTTGCTGACCGTCGCATAGTCGAACGATTCAGTCGCAACGATGATGGTGGCATAGTGTACGGTTATACAGTTGAAGACGCTGATTATACCGATTCCTATAGCGCTGAAGTGAGTTGGAGATTAACTGACAAGGAGCCCTATGAGTTTGCCTGCCACGAAGGCAACCACGCTATGGCTGGGATTCTTGCGGGCGCGCGTCGGCAGGAAATGGAATACCGAGAAAAGAACGGTTTGTGAAACTAAATTATTTAAAGAATGGACGTTCCTAAGCGGCGTCGCTATTTCAGGTAATAAACAGGGGCGTCCATTGTGATCGATCTTGATTTAGTTTCTAAAAGGTGTAGCAAAGTCTATTTTCAAATCTATTAATTTACAGATAATTAGTATTTCTTCCGGGAAACTTTGCCCCGGTTAAATGCCCTCAATCGCTCCGTACTTTCATTGCCTCACTCGGCAATACTTGGATTCGGAGATACTTTATAATCCCAGCCTGCACAAGCCATTGTTAGACTCGCTTTCAGTGGTAATTATTGAGCTGATCGCCAATTTTCTCAGAGGTTTTTATGAAACGACTTCAGCTTGCGGTATTTGGACTGGTCCTGGCCTTGACTGGCTGTGGAGAGAATGTGGCACCGATAGTAGAGGCTGGAGATTTAGCCCTCGTCGGGGCGCAGTTGATTGACGGAACCGGCGCGGCAGCCACGGTAGATTCGGTCATAGTGATTCGTGATGGGCGGATCACTGCGGCCGGTTCACGGGAGACTACCCCTGTTCCCGCCGGTGCGGAAGTGATTGATGTTAGCGGCAAGTCGATTATTCCCGGTCTGGTTAACATGCATGTGCACTATCGTGGCGAGAGCGCCGACATTAAGAGTCAGTTCAATGCGCAGCTCTACTATGGCGTGACAACCGCACGAAGTATCGGCAGCGACTCGCCGGAAACTGTCGAGTTCTTGCTCGAAGCCAACGCCGGTCGGCCGGACTTCCCGCGCGCGTACACCGCAGGTCTTGGATTCTCGCACCCCGGAGGTTTTAACGCGGGCGGACGGAATGCGCCGGTGACGGAAGACGAGGCGCGGATGCTGGTCCGGAAGCAGATTGCACTTGGTGTGCAGTTTATCAAGATGTGGGTCAATGACGTGGCGCAGCCTGGCTTGAAGATCAGGCCTGAGATTCGGGCGGCGATTATCGATGAGGCGATCCGTAATGGGGTCGTGCCGGTTGCCCACATCGATGGCGAAGCTGATGCTATTCAGTTGATTGGGGCTGGTTTGCGGGACTTCCTCCACAGCACCGTGTTGACCTTCGGCCCAGGGGGCGGCGCTCCCGTCGACAACCCCGCGCCGTCGTCGGAATTCCTGCAATTGGCGGTCGAGAACGATGTTGTGTTCACTCCTACCTTGTCTATTCGTCAGCTTGGCTGGTATTTCGCCGCGCATCCGGAGTTGCTGGATGACCCTATTTTACGGGCGGTATTCAATCCTGATGCCTTGGCTCGATGGGATAGTCCTGAACGCCGGGCGGAAGTGGTCGATGCGGACAACTTTGAGAACAGCAAGGCGGCATTTCGACAGCTTCAGGACTTCCTCAAGACGATCCACGATGCCGGTATTCAGGTCGCCATTGGCACTGACGCGGGCACCGCTAATGTACCGTTCGGGTGGGGCCTTCATCGTGAGATGGCGATATATGTCGAGGCTGGCCTGACGCCGATGCAGGCTATTGTTGCGGCAACGGCCACGGGGGCTGCACAGATACCTCCCTTAGGCGAAGCTGATTTCGGAACCCTAGTGCCCGGTAAGGTGGCAGATCTAGTCGTTCTCGATGCCGATCCACTGGTCGATATCCGCAATACGCAGAAGATCGACCGGGTGATGCGGCTGGGCGAATGGGTAGACCGTACGCGATTATTGCCGACCAATTAGACGCAGTGATTAGCCAGCGCCGAGAGTGCTGGCTAACATCCTCCCTGGTTTAATGCAGTTAGCGAGTCCTCGTGCCGCTCCTCAACGGTACGCGTTCGATCAGTCGTTGAGACTGCTGAATACCTGTTGGATCCAAGTGGGGATAGTCATGAAGCCGGTGAACTTGGAGTATTCGTCTGGTAGTCCGGTTTCCTGGATTTCATCTAGTGATTTCCCTGCTGACTTTTGCTTCTCCACGAGGTCGATCGTTGCCGCGATTCGGTCGTGGTAGGCCTGCAGTTCGGTCTTTGTCGTCATAGGGCCGTGGCCAGGGATGACTTTGGTATCATCGTCTATCATCGCCAACATTGCGGCGATGTTATCCCGCAGTCCGGTAGCCGAGCCGCCCACGGGGAGATCGATGAATGGGTAACCGTTGAGGTTGACGTACTGGTCACCGGTGTGGATAACGTTCGATTCCCGAAAAACGATTACTGCATCGCCATCGGTGTGCGAGGCATTGCCGAGGTAGATGACGTCGATATCCTCTCCGTTCCAATGGAAGGTGACGTTTTCCTTGAAGGTCAGCACAGGTATTGCCTCAGCTGGGTGCGGTTCTTCGCGGAAATTTGATCCTGCCTCCCGTCCTTCCAAGAGACGCGTTCGCACACTGTGGTGCGCGATGATTAAAGACTCCTCACCGAACGCAGCGTTACCGCCGGCATGATCGTAGTGGTAGTGGCTGTTAACGAGGAAGTCGACCTTTCCTTCCTGAATGCCAGCGACCGCCTCTTTGATATCGTCTGTCAGCGGCATTAGCTGATCGTCAACCATGAGTATCCCATCTTCACCGGCGGATACGGCTATGTTGCCACCGTAAGCTGGAACGGGCTCTATCCACCAAACCGTGTCGCTGAGCTTGTGGACCTTCTGCTCGACCAGGGATAAATCTTGTGCCGAGGCAGATATGCCGCAGAGACAAGACGCCATCAAGGAAAAACTGAGGAGTCCTCGGAATCCATCAGCGCGCATTCCCTTCTTCATCATCTTTCTTTTTTTGCTAGATCCCATCCCCAGCTTTATCATGTCTCTTCCTCTATTGGATTATGCTCCACGAGCATATTTAAGTGGGCGAAGATAGTATCTCTGTGGTTGGGACTTGTCTAGTTAGGTTGGGGTCAGGGGTCACAGTTAGCGAAGTTATTGAGCGTGGGTGATCGTTTCTTTCGCCGCCAAATGGACCACTTCTGATTGGCTAAACTTGCGCATTACGATTTAATGGTTTTCAGGCAATAAGCGCTGAGAAAGGTGTGCTTAATTCTGAGTTACTAATTCTAATTTTAGGAATCCTGGCGGGAATTATTCTATAACGAGCTTTCTTTTTTGAAGTCAAAAACTGAGAATTAGTCGGCATTCACGGAATAGCGGAGGATGGTTCCTCACTGAGAGGTTAATCTGCACACATGGTTACTAATTAAAAGAAAAGATATGATTGATCGTGAGCCTCACGGCGGTAGAAAAACTAAAGCCATTATTTTATTGGCGGTTGCCGCCTATACAATGCTGGCGACATTGACCGCAAAAAATAAAACACCCCAATGGAGGGATTCTCATTGTGCCGGTAATCCTCTTCTTCCAAGATCTGAACGGCTACGAGATCGAGCTTTATCAGGCGGCGAAGTTGAAAAGTCAAAGAAAGAGAATTGCTGCGTCTAATGTAGAACCTAGATAGTAGATCAATAGCAGCAATTAAATAGGATTTTGTAAATAGGAACTTGGATTCATGAATAAATTAACAGCACTGCTCGTTTGCACCATGTTTGTCGTCGGACACGCCAGTGCCGATTCCTTCGAAGCTGAAGTGGAGCCAATGCTGGAGGCATCTTGCCTTTTGTGCCATGGCGAGGGCACGGTGACTCCCCTTAATATGCAAGAACTCAGCTATGACCTTGGCGATGCCGAGGTTTATCGCACTTGGCAGCATATCTATAATCGTATTGAGCGTGGTCAGATGCCCCCGATGGAGGTGACAGACACGGTTCAGTCGCTGATTGAGAATGCGCTTGCCGCTCTCAAGCCTGCCTTAGTTGATGCCAATATAGCCGCGCGTGGTGGCTCACGAGCGGAGCTGCGTAGGCTGACTCAGCTTGAGTATGCTTATTCCTTACAAGACCTTCTGCATCTCGATGCAGAGACGGCGACGGCTATGGCTTCGGAATTACCCGCCGCCGCCGACACAGGCGGTTTCGATACCGTGGCTAAAAATCAGGACATCTCGTCCTTGCACGTGCGCGGCTACTTGAGCGCGGCCGACAGTGCGCTGGATGCAGCAATCCAGCTCGGTCCCCGTCCTGAGTTGCTACGTCACGAAATCGAATATGCGAAGTCGCAGTTTCTTTCCATTTTTAATGAATCGGACAATTCCGGTGCCGGCATTACCGTGATGCTCGACGACGCCGCTGTTATGTTCTTCGATATCGGATCGACCTTTCTCATGCATTCCATGAACTACCATCCGGAAACTTACCGCGTGCCGGCGCCAGGACGCTATCGAGTCACGCTGGAGGCTTATCCCTACCAGGCAGAGTCGCCAGTGATTTTGACGTTGTACAGCGGTGTCAAACAGTCGGGCCTTGTCGCATCGCTTGATAATCTCATTGGCAGTTTCGATCTAGTTGAGCCGGAAGCGCGTGTCGTAGAAGTGATCACCTACTTGACACCCGGCATGTTATTGAGCCCCTCACTGGCAGATCATGATGAAGGGGGGATGCTTTCTTATTATGCCCTCCCTGAAAACAACGCCCGTGATTACCCGGGTGAGGGCATCGCGGTCAAGTCGATGACCATCGAAGGGCCCTTGCATGACGTGTGGCCGCCAGCGAGTACTCGCGAGCTCTTGACCGGCATTGATTTTGACGAGTCGGGCCAGATTAAACTTTCTAAGCCGGCCATGGATCACATCAACGAGATTGTCGAGACGTTCGCGCAGCGTGCCTTCCGTCGACCGCTCACCGAAGGTGAAGCCAAGTTGTACGCCGATATGGCGATACCGTTGCTAGAAGACGGTAGACCTTTTCTTGAGGCACTGCGCGTGCCACTTAGAACGGTCTTGAATGCGCCGTCATTTCTCTACCAAGACGGTGCTAGCGGCGCTCTGGATGATTACAGCCTGGCCTCGCGCCTGTCGTATTTTCTGTGGCGCAGTATGCCCGACGATGCGCTTCTCGCCGTCGCTGAAGCCGGTCGTTTGTCCGAGCCTGCAGAGCTGGCACGTCAGGTGGAGCGCATGCTCGATGATCCGAAAAGTAAGCGCTTCGTCAAAGACTTCGTGGGGCAGGCTTATCGACTCTATGAGATCAACTCAACTTCGCCTGATACGGGGCTGTATCCCGAATTTAACGACCTCCTTGGTCAGGCCATGATAGCGGAGTCTGAGCTTTTTTATGAGGAGCTGATCCGCGAGAACTTGAGTTTGACGAACCTCGTCCGTGCGGACTTTACGTTCCTGAACCGTCGTCTAGCTGAGCATTACAACGTGCCGGGTATCGAAGGACAGCAGATGCGCAAAGTGATGCTGCCAGAGGGCAGCGTGCGAGGCGGTTTGTTGGGTCAGGGCAGTATCCATAAGATCACGGCGAACGGGACGACCACGTCGCCCATACCGCGCGGCAATTTTGTGCTTGCGAATTTGCTTGGCCGCCCAGCACCGCCACCGCCGCCGAACGTGGGTGGTGTGGAGCCCGACACGCGCGGGACGACTACGATTCGCGAACAGCTGGCGGCGCATCGAGACAGCACCATCTGCGCGGGTTGTCATAAAACCATCGACCCACCGGGCTTTGCGCTCGAATCGTTCGATCCTATCGGAGGATTTCGCGACCAGTACCGGGCTGTCGGGGCTTTTTCTGAGATTCTGCAATATGCGCCTTATCAGTTGGGGCTGCCGGTGGATGCCAGTGGCATTACATCTGACGGGGCGTCTTTCCGCGGATTCGCCGATTACCAACAAGTGTTGTTGGACAATGAGATGGATGCGATCTCTTACAATCTCGCGGACCAACTCATAACATTCAGCACCGGGGCGCAGGTCGAGTTTTCCGACCGGGATGCGGTGAACGAGATCCTCAGCTCGACCAAGGACCAAAATTACGCATTGCGTACAATGATTCACGAGGTCGTGGCAAGCGATCTGTTTAGGACGAGGTAGTCTAATATGAAAAAAGGCAATAAGATAAGTCGACGCACCCTGTTGCAATCGATGGGCCTCGAGGTGGATGCGTTTGGTCAAGGCAGCAAGACGCTGCGCTGGTCATAGCTAGGAATAAGAATAAAGCTGGAAGGCGACAACGTGCTGGTAAACCTCTTCTTCAACGATCTGAACGTCTACGAGATCGAGCTTTATCAGGCTGCAAAGTAGGAAAGCCAAAGATTTTGCAACCTTTTGTAAATAATTAACGTATATATTTAAAGAAATAATCTTTAATTTAAAAAAAAGAGTCTAAAAGGCCAGAAGGGCGCCTAGTTCTGATTGATTATTGTCAGTCACAAACTATCACATTTCTGTCCTCGGAATTTCTTTTAAGTAATTGATATTATTTGAATATTTAAATCTCAGGGGTTTTTTTTCTTTAACGGGCGTCTGGAAATTATTAGCAATAATTCGATATAATAGGTTAGTCGCAGCTTTAGACAGGGAGCTTAGATACATGTATAAATTAACAACTTTGCTCGTTTGCACCATGTTTGTCGTCGGACACGCCAGTGCCGATTCCTTCGAAGCTGAAGTGGAGCCAATGCTGGAGGCATCTTGCCTTTTGTGCCATGGCGAGGGCACGGTGACTCCCCTTAATATGCAAGAACTCAGCTATGACCTTGGCGATGCCGAGGTTTATCGCACTTGGCAGCATATCTATAATCGTATTGAGCGTGGTCAGATGCCCCCGATGGAGGTGACAGACACGGTTCAGTCGCTGATTGAGAATGCGCTTGCCGCTCTCAAGCCTGCCTTAGTTGATGCCAATATAGCCGCGCGTGGTGGCTCACGAGCGGAGCTGCGTAGGCTGACTCAGCTTGAGTATGCTTATTCCTTACAAGACCTTCTGCATCTCGATGCAGAGACGGCGACGGCTATGGCTTCGGAATTACCCGCCGCCGCCGATACAGGCGGTTTCGATACCGTGGCTAAAAATCAGGACATCTCGTCCTTGCACGTGCGTGGCTACTTGCGCGCGGCTGACAGAGCGCTGGATGCAGCAATCCAGCTCGGTCCACGTCCTGAGTCGGAGCGTTTCGAAATTGAGTATCGGAAGTCGCCGTTTCTTTATACTCTGAGTACTCAGGAGGTTTTCGGCCTCGGCGTTACCAAGTTGCTCGACGACGGGGTTGCTACGTTTTTTGATACCGTATCGACCTACGCCTTTTATACTGAGTCGGAGGGCTACAACGTGCCGTCGCCAGGACGCTACCGGGTCACCCTCGATGCTTATCCCTACCAGGCGGATTCACCGGTAATCTTGACTTTGTATAGCGGTAAAAAGCAAGGCATTGTCGCATCGCTTGATAATCTCATCGGTAGTTACGATTTAGTTGAGCCGGAAGGTCGTGTTGTCGAGGAGATCACTTATCTGGAGCCCGGTATGTTAGTGGCCCCCTCGCTGGCGGATGTCGATTACCGGGGGGAAAATCCCGGCATATATTATCTCCCTGAAAACTTCGTCACTGATTACAGGGGCGAGGGCATCGCGATGAAGTCGCTAGTTATCGAAGGCCCTTTGAATGACGTGTGGCCGCCAGCGAGTACTCGCGAGCTCTTGACCGGCATCGATTTTGACGAGTCGGGCCAGATTAAACTTTCCAAGCCGGCCATGGATCACATCAACGAGATTGTCGAGACGTTCGCGCAGCGTGCCTTCCGTCGACCGCTCACCGAAGGTGAAGCCAAGTTGTACGCCGATATGGCGATACCGTTGCTAGAAGACGGCAGACCTTTTCTTGAGGCACTGCGCGTGCCACTTAGAACGGTCTTGAATGCGCCGTCATTTCTCTACCAAGACGGTGCTAGCGGCGCTCTGGATGATTACAGCCTGGCCTCGCGCCTGTCGTATTTTCTGTGGCGCAGTATGCCCGACGATGCGCTTCTCGCCGTCGCTGAAGCCGGTCGTTTGTCCGAGCCTGCAGAGCTGGCACGTCAGGTGGAGCGCATGCTCGATGATCCGAAAAGTAAGCGCTTCGTCAAGGACTTCGTGGGGCAGGCTTATCGACTCTATGAGATCAACTCAACTTCGCCTGATACGGGGCTGTATCCCGAATTTAACGACCTCCTTGGTCAGGCCATGATAGCGGAGTCTGAGCTTTTTTATGAGGAGCTGATCCGCGAGAACTTGAGTTTGACGAACCTCGTCCGTGCGGACTTTACGTTCCTGAACCGTCGTCTAGCTGAGCATTACAACGTGCCGGGTATCGAAGGACAGCAGATGCGCAAAGTGATGCTGCCAGAGGGCAGCGTGCGAGGCGGTTTGTTGGGTCAGGGCAGTATCCATAAGATCACGGCGAACGGGACGACCACGTCGCCCATACCGCGCGGCAATTTTGTGCTTGCGAATTTGCTTGGCCGCCCAGCACCGCCACCGCCGCCGAACGTGGGTGGTGTGGAGCCCGACACGCGCGGGACGACTACGATTCGCGAACAGCTGGCGGCGCATCGAGACAGCACCATCTGCGCGGGTTGTCATAAAACCATCGACCCACCGGGCTTTGCGCTCGAATCGTTCGATCCTATCGGAGGATTTCGCGACCAGTACCGGGCTGTCGGGGCTTTTTCTGAGATTCTGCAATATGCGCCTTATCAGTTGGGGCTGCCGGTGGATGCCAGTGGCATTACATCTGACGGGGCGTCTTTCCGCGGATTCGCCGATTACCAACAAGTGTTGTTGGACAATGAGATGGATGCGATCTCTTACAATCTCGCGGACCAACTCATAACATTCAGCACCGGGGCGCAGGTCGAGTTTTCCGACCGGGATGCGGTGAACGAGATCCTCAGCTCGACCAAGGACCAAAATTACGCATTGCGTACAATGATTCACGAGGTCGTGGCAAGCGATCTGTTTAGGACGAGGTAGTCTAATATGAAAAAAGGCAATAAGATAAGTCGACGCACTCTGTTGCGAGCATCCGGTGTGGCGCTCGCTCTACCATATCTCGAGGTGATGCCCGCTTACGGCGCGGCGCAAATCAGGCGGATGGTGAACATCGGTTGCACGCTGGGTTTATACACGCCCTCGTGGTTGCCGAAAAATGATGGGGCAGACTATGAAGCGACAGAATATCTTAAGCTGATCGATCATCACCGCAGTCAGTATACGGTCTTTTCTGGACTCTCACACGAGGCGCAAAATGGCCGGCAAGCACACAACTCAGAGATTACCTGGCTGACCTCGGCAAGGCATCCGGGTTTGGATGGTTTCCAAAATACCATTTCCATGGACCAGGCGGCTGCCAATCATATTGGTTATGAGACTCGATTCCCGTCAATTGTGCTCGGCACAACGAGTCCGCAAAGCCAGTCCTACACTGCGAACGGTGTAATGGTCCCGGCCGAATCAAGCCCAGCGGGAGTGTTCAAAAAACTATTTCTGCGAGGTAGCGCAGAGGAAATCAGGCGCGAAACTCAGAGTTTGAATGACGGCGGAAGTATCCTCGACCATTTGCTGGAGGAGGGGCGACGACTTGGTAAGCAAGTCAGCGCTTCTGATAAGCACAAGCTCAACGCTCATTTCGAGGCGGTGCGCGCGGCAGAGAATCAACTTACCGAGGTACAAGCTTGGACGAATCGTCCCAAGCCAGAGGTTGGTCAGGAGTCTCCAGTTGACATTCCGGACAATACTGACCTCATCGGCCGTATCGAGCTCATGCTCAACCTTATTCCGCTTATTCTCCAGACCGATTCTTCTCGCGTTGTCAGTCTGATGATTCACGACCATGGTGTAGTGCCGCAAATTGCGGGTGTATCCAAAGACCAGCACGGGCTTTCCCATCACGGTCAGGATGCGACTAATATAGCCCAGCTTAAGATTATCGAAACAGAGATCATTAACCGTTTTGGTAATCTGCTAACAGAACTTCAGCAGCCCAGCCTCGCTGGGGGTTCGATTCTTGACGAGACGGCAGTCTTGTTTGGCAGTAATCTTGGTAATGCAGCCTCCCATTCCTCCAAGCAGCTCCCTATTCTTGTTGCAGGCGGCGGTTTTGCGCACGGCAAGCACATTGCGAATACGCAAGAGCAAGATGCGCCATTGTCTGATCTCTTCGTCACTCTATTGCAATCGATGGGCCTTGAGGTGGATGCGTTTGGTCAAGGCAGTAAGGCGCTGCGCTGGTCATAATAAACGATCTATGGAGGACAGGCTTATGATTCGCTCTTATTCTGTCCTACTCGCAGTTGCACTTTTATCAGGTGCCTGTGCACCGCAGCCTGAGCAGACGAGTGCTCCGTTCGGTGAGTGGCATCATGCTGGTGGCAATCATTTCTCTGCCAAATATTCACCCTTAGACCAAATTGATTCGAGCAACTTCGCAGATTTGGAAGTCGCGTGGGATTGGCAGTCGGCAGATGCCAGAATTCCTCGCTCGTTGGCCTCTAACACTAGCCCCTACCGCGCGACCCCTCTTCTCGTGAATGGGGTCATGTATACCAATACGAGTCTTGGGCAAGTAGCGGCACTGGATCCAGTAAGTGGCAGAGAATTATGGGTTTTCGACCCTGAAAGTTATCAACTAACCGTAGGGAGGGGTGCTAGTTCAACTCGAGGCATCGAATACTGGACTGACGGCGAGATTGAACGCATATTTATTGCGACGCGCGGTAAGCAACTGGTTAGCATCGATATCAAAACCGGTCTGCCGGATAAGAATTTCGGTGATAATGGCTTTGCGGACTTGCGCGGTGATTTCGGCAAGAGCACAGACGAATTTAATTTAGATAATATCACCCATGGCTCACCTCCGATCGCTGTGGGCAGCTCAGTTATCGTTGGCTCCTCTCTATTCGACTATACGGAGTTCAATCGCAATCCTCCCGGTCATGTCCGTGCGTATGACGCCTACACCGGCCAATTCAAATGGCGTTTCAACACGATTCCCCAGCAGGGCGATGATTTCACCGAGACGTGGGAAAATGATTCCTGGCGCAAGATGGGGAACACCAACGTGTGGACCTTCATGTCGGCTGATGATGAGGCGGGCATTGTTTATCTACCTATTGCTACCCCTACTAATGATTACTGGGGCGGCACCCGCCTCGGTGAAAACCTGTTTGCTGAATCACTGGTCGCCGTGGATGCAGAGACGGGTGAGCGCATCTGGCATTTTCAGACGGTGCACCATGGCCTTTGGGATTACGACATTGCCTCGGCTCCCAATCTGGTCGACATCGTGGTTGATGGCCGTCCCATCAAGGCGGTAGCTCAGGTGTCCAAGACCGGTTTCACCTATGTGTTCGACCGCATTACCGGTGAGCCTGTGTGGCCAATAGAGGAACTTCCCGTGCCGCCGAGCAATGTGCCTGGTGAGCGCGCCCATCCGACTCAGCCACATCCAACTTGGCCACTGCCATTTGAGAAGCAGGGGATGAGTGAAGCAGATCTGATCGATTTCACGCCGGAAATAGCCGCCGCAGCGAAAGAGCTGGCAAAGAAATATGTGATGGGTCCGATATTCACGCCACCGATTGTGGAAGGCACCGATGGCAAGGAGGCGACTATCTTCATGCCAGGCGCAGGTGGCGGTGCTAGCTTCCCTGGCGCCAACATCGACCCCGAGACTAATATTCTCTATGTGCCCTCTCAAACGCGTCCTTATGCAATGTCATTGGTGCCACCAAATGACACTGAAGCGGACTGGCCCTATGTTATCCGTGTACAGCGTAACGTTGGTCCTATGGGATTGCCCCTGGTAAAACCACCCTATAGGCGCATTACCGCGATTGACCTCAACACTGGTGAACACGTATGGAAAACTCCTCTCGGTAGAGGGCCAGCGAACCATCCTGCGCTAGCGCACCTCAACTTACCGGATCTCGGTAGCTCGTTTAGCGACTACTCAGCCGAGGGCGGCATCCTAGTCACCAAGACTCTGTTGATTACTCATCTGGCGCAGAAAGACGAGATTGATCCGGATGCAGATGGATCGATCTTGGTTGCATTTAACAAGGAGACAGGTGAAAAAGTCGGGGAAGTACTCGTGGATGTTCGCTTGCACGGCCCGGTAATGAGTTACCTAGCTGATGGCAGACAGCACATCTCCATATCCGGTGGCCGTTTCAATGATGCGAAAATTTTTACCTTCGCATTACCGCAATAAAATTAATAGCCTAAATGTAAACAAGAGATTATATGAGAACCTTAATGATTAAAGTGTCGGAGCTCGGCATACGACGAGCGGCTAGCACACTAGTGATTACACTGTTTTCTGCGTTGCTTCCTATCGCCCCTTTGCACGCGCAGGGCGCAGGCGACACAAGCTATGATGGGACTACTGCCTGGGGCGATCCGGACCTGCAGGGCCTTTGGACTAATGAAACTCGCACGCCGATGGAACGGCCTGTGGAGCTGGGAAACAAGGCCTTTTTTACAGAGGAGGATGTTCAGGCTATGCGAGCGGCCGCAGAGCCAGCGCCGGTCGAGGCTATAGTTGAGGAAGTATCGGTTCCTGTTGTGGGGGGGAATGTTGGAGCCCATAGTGCAATTTGGCTTGATCAGGGTGAGGCTTTGCTGTCAACGCGTCAGACGTCTCTGATAGTCGATCCGCCAAACGGTCGCGCGCCGCTTAGGGATTCGGCATGGCAAGCTCGCGAATACCGCTTGCAGCATCTGGAGGATGATTATCTAAATTTCACGCCATGGGATCGCTGCATTACCCGCGGCGTGCCCGGTGCAATGCTGCCAGCCGCCTACAACAATGCCTATCGCATAATTCAGACACCGGACCATGTCGCAATCATGCATGAAATGATTCATGAAGTACGCATTATTCCTCTGGATAAATCTGATCATAACGATGAGCGAATTAAGTTGTGGATGGGGGACTCAGTGGCGCGTTGGGAAGGAAACACACTGGTCGTAGAGACAACTAATTTTCACGGCAGAGGAATGATCGCAAATAGCGGCGCAGGCGGTCGGCTCAGGGGCGTGTCAGTTACCGAAGATCTCCACTTGGTGGAGCGTTTCACGCGAATTGATGAGGGTACTATTATCTGGGAAGTGACGATTACCGACCCGGATATTTATATTCAGCCTTTCACGATTTCCATGCCGCTGAACCACGATCCGGATTACGTGATATATGAATACGCCTGTCACGAGGGCAATCAAGCCATTCGCAATATACTCAGTGCCGGCCGGGAACGTGAAAAACGGGAAGCGGCTGAACTTTAGGCACGTAGCTGTGCAGCGACGGCGTCGGCTTGAGAGTAATGCTGCGTTAGTTAAGAGCGTCTAATTTGCTACTTCTTTCCAAACAAATAGGCGGGTAGCTAACAGGTAACTGACAACTAGCCAGACGGCAATACCAATCAGACTGGGCATAATTGCCAGCAGTGAAGCACCTTCGTTGGCAATGTCCCGCATACCGGTAGACACAAAGCTGAGAGGCAATACGTAAGCTATGGGTTGCACGAATTCAGGCATTGATTCTATTGGAAAGAAAATCCCTGAAAGAAAGACCTGAGGGAAGATGAAGATATTTCCTATCATTATCGCGGCTTGTTGAGTTTTGGCGATACTGCCGAGACAAAAGCCGAGGTTAAGGAAAATAAATGTACCGAGGATCACGACGAAAAAGAACGCAGCAAAGCTACCAATAATCTGCACATCAAATACTAAAACCGCAAAGGTAATAAGCACGACTAGTTGGGTTAACACGATAGTCGTTCTTGCTAGTACTATTGCTGTAATGAAATCTTTTGGTTGAATAGGAGTGGCGAATAAACGTTTCAGAATTCCCTTACGCCGAAATTCAATTATGTTATAGCCGCTGCCGGCGATACTTAGCTGCATTAATGTAAACGCCATCAGTCCGGGGAGTAGAAAATCTAGGTAGCTCTGAGAACGGGCTTGAACGTCTTCGATGACAAGGCTGAACATTGGCTCGGTTTCGCGAAATTCTCGCTCAATTTCAATTAGGGTTTGCTCAAGTAACGGCATGACGAGGCTCAACTGCGCCAGCTGCGCCGCGTCAACTAATATTCTTAGGTCTACGCTCTCCCGATCCAGATTAGCGGTATTAAAAATTTCCGGAATCACCAGTACTATAGTTTGATCGCCTTCCTCTAGATCAGAACGTAAAAGATCTTCTGTGCCTATGGTTACATTAAAGACTAGACTGTCTTTGAGCTGTTGGACAAAATCCGCGGCGACTGCCGAGTCCGATTCATTGACAACGCCGATATTAAGAGGTTCTTGTTGACCATTGTTCATCACACCGAAGACAGTCATGAAGATAATCGGGAAAAACAGGCTGAAGAAAATTGACTGTCGATCCCGTAGAAAGATCATCAGGAATGCTTTGGATAACTGCAGTTGTAGTTTACTTAATATCACTTTTTTCAATCTCTGAGAGCGTGTCCGGTTAGTACAAGAAAGACATCTTCAAGATTTCCATGCAGTGGCGCGGCCGGCGGTTCAGGCGCATGTAGCAGTATCAACTTCTTTGGTGTGCCTTCCGCGACGATTTTGCCATGGTCCATGATCGCAATGCGGTGACAGAGGGACTCCGCTTCTTCCATATTGTGCGTTGTTAGCACAATGGTCATGCCGTTGTTATTTAGATCCTGAACTAAATCCCAGATATTTCGTTTCGCCTGAGGATCGAGACCAGTTGTCGGTTCATCCAGAAACAGCACCTTTGGTTCATTTACCAGAGTACATGCAATCGAAAAGCGTTGTTTTTGACCGCCGGATAAATTTGCAGGTTTAGCCTTCGCCTTGTCTAGTAATTGTACTTTCTCTAACAACGCCGTGGGATCGACGTCGCGGCTATAAAGGGCTCCGAAGAGAGTTAGTAGTTCGACAAGAGATAAATTATCGAAGTACTCACTGGCCTGCAATTGAACGCCTATGATTTCCTTTATCTTGAAGGGGTCCGATTGCACATCGATGCCATCAATAGTCGCATGCCCTCCATCAATGTCATTAAGCCCTTCGAGCATTTCCAGCGTGGTTGTCTTGCCGGCGCCATTTGGACCGAGAATGCCAAATATCTCGCCCGTTTCGATGCGCAGAGAGACGCCGTCAACGGCGCGAAAGGTTTCGTTTTTGTTGTCGGGAAGTGGGTAGGTCTTCGTAAAATTCTCGATTTCGATGATTGGCATAAAATGCTTCGCCTTAACTTCTTGTTTTAGCCGCCCTGCAGGTTTGCCGAAGCAGCGCACGTTACCTTATTAAAAGAATTAGGACAATCAAAAATTTAGTTGGACGGTTTTTGTATGACGAGAGCTACATTGATACGATAAGATCAAGTCCCATTATTCTTAAGTTTACTTTAATACGTTTACTTCGATAACTCTTAAAAATGAGGCAGTAACTAATGAAAAGTAAATTTTACAGTTATGTAATTTCAGTTCTATTTTTTCTGTCAGCGGCGACGGCAATGGCCCAGGATGAAGAGAGCCTGATGACTTATGATCTGGCCACAAGCGCTATGGATGCGGCTGAGGCTTATGCACGAGAGCAGGGGTGGAACGTAACGATACTGATCACAGATCAGAATAACAATCCGGTGATGCTGCGCCGTATCGATGGAGCTGGTGGTCGTACTTTTAACTTCGCAACCGCTAAGGCATTGGTCGTCAACGCAACTGGTCTCACCTCTGGGGAGTATGGCCGTAGAGTGGAAGCAGGCGATGTGGAAGAAGTCGAGGGTGGAGTCACATTTGCAGGTGGGGTTCCTGTTTACCGCTCCGGTCAACGAATCGGCGCTATTTCAACCAGCGGCGTGAGAGCAGCCCAAGATGAAGAGGTCTCCGTTGCTGGAGCGGAAGTGATTGGCAGTATTTCGAACTAATCAGGCATTCCAAGCAACGCTAACAGAGGGGTTTGAGCAGGAATACCGGAAGGTACTTTTGCTCCGACCCTTTTTATTGAAAATGGAGTGACTATTATCACGCCATATGACCTCAGTTAGCGGCGGTGTCTGAAATAGACCTTTTTGTAAAGGAAACAAATTCACCTGTCATGGAAAAGATTAGCTCTAGGCGCTCGCTTGCTCCACTGTCGAGATAGGAAATTATCCAATTTTGAAGCCCATTGACTCTAGCAAGCTGAGCATGGACTGCATCCTGGCCCGCCCACGACGAGGTTAACTGACCCTCTTGAATCAATGTCGCTATTTTGCTGGAGGCAGCCTCCATAGCTGATGCTTGATCGAGTTGCTTAGCATGCTCATGCCCCTCATGGGCCATGAGCAACGAAGTTAAGAATAAACTGCCCGTGATCACCATTAATTTTATTAATAATTTCATTATGGTTCTTCCTTCTTATTTTGTCTTAGCGCGGAGCTTGTCATCTTACTTTAAACCAATAACATCGTAATTGCCTAATGTCTTCAAACTTATGGTGATGTCTTCGTCTGTATCGTTGCGCCAGTACCAGCCATGGGACCCTGTAAAAGGTAGAGTGACTGAACCGCTCATTTCATCGACAGTAGCAGCCGCATAGCTCTCAAAATAGCCAGTGGTATCACCTTCAGGCTCTCCATGCATATCAAAATACAAAGACGAGGTACTGTTCCATTCATAGTTAATATTTGAATGTATATAAAGGAAAAACTTGTACTCCAGACCGTCATTTGCTGGAACCAGTATCTCGACCTCGTCCTGACGAAATACCAAATCGCCTTCAGCAGGCCGAGTTATGAACTCCGTATTAGTGTCCTCAACTCTTAATGCATTTAGTCCAAGCATGGAGCCAACCCCGGTAATATCAACTCCGAATTCGGCTGGCAGCACAATGGTTACGAAAACGGCTAGTGCTATTAGTGCCGACACTACCAGAGCTTTTAACAAATTAGGTGTAGATTGAATTGGCCGTTCGATTTCACTCATAAATTAGGTTCTCCCCTATTCAGCTAACTCAAGAAATTACATAACCAGACAGCTGATAAAATGTTAGTAAGAGCCCACCGCTCATTAAGGCGATGTTAGTTGCTACGGAGAATTGCAAGTAACTGGAATAGCCCCGCCAGAAACTTAGTGCCAAAACTATAAATAGCAACGCAAAGAACTGGCCTATTTCGACTCCAACGTTAAAAGCAATTAGGTTCTGCAACAGGCCTTCTCGGGCAAATTCAAATTCCTGCAGCTTGGTAGCCAGACCAAAGCCATGGAACAGGCCAAAAATAAGCACAGCAAACTTTGTATTAGGTTGATGACCGAACAAACGCTGAAATCCGCCTAGGTTGTCGAAGCCTTTGTAGATAATAGATAAACCTATTACTGCGTCTACCAGATAAGCATTAACCTGAACATCAAGATACACGCCAACCAAAAGAGTGATGCTATGGCCAAGAGTGAAGAAGCTGACATATATCAGTACATCCCTCGCTCTATAGAGAAAGAAAATTACTCCAAGTAAGAAAAGTAGGTGGTCATAACCGGTAACCATGTGTTTGGCGCCAATATACATAAATGGCACTATCGCTACACCATCGTTGCTAGTGAGAAACTGTTGTGTTCCTTCATCGACGCCATGCCCAAATACGATATTAGGAAAGGTGCCCGCAACAAGCAATAAAAGTAGCCGACCAGATATATTTTTCATACAAATTTCCCTACCTGCTCCTGACGCAAGGACAAGATAACCAATTGGACATAAATTTTTTACCTCTTCAGTCAACCGTAAGATTGATTATTCAGAACCTTTTCTGGACGTAAAGTGCTGTCAGCTAGTCTACCATTTCCCTTAACCAACTGATATTGTTGGTTATATAAAGTATGCACTCCCTCTATGGGTAATTAATTCACTGCTGTCGGGCCCCTTTAATTTATAGGGGTTCATTGTTTGTTTCTCTCATACTAGAAAAAAAGCTCTTTTCCCTTGCGAGTATGAAACCTTAAGAAATGATGCAGAGGAAGCTGGAGTTGATGGGAAAATACTAGCCGGACTTGATAACCTAGTAGGCAAATGAGGTGCTGAATTACTGTACATGATGCAGTGTTATTTGACGTAGAAAAAAATAATAAATTTAGAGGGGTTATTATGGAAAAATTATCACCTATCGCCGAAGCCATTCGTCATTATAAGCTGAATGCGAGCGGAGGATATGCAGAATGGTCAAAAGTACCATGCACAGAAAACTACAGGATGCGTGTTCCTTCGATGGGATTTGATGTTACAGGTCCTGCCGAGATTCAAGAGGTGATTTTTGGTTGGCTTGCTGAAATTGAAGCGAAACAAGAGTTGGTAGATATCGTTGAGTTTGGACCCTCCGTAACTTGCTATCTTCACATATCCGACAAAGATGGAGCTGTTTTGGATATCGTTGAGGTATTCAAGATTGATGATGCCGGAAGAGTAGAAGAGATTTGGGCACTATGACTCGTTGAACTCTTATAAGAGTGCCATAAGATAACCAAAGCGAAGAAATTATGATCAATACTGACCAATCTATAATCATTACGCTAGCTGTACCTGTATTCCTCTTGTTAATAGCTTTCGAATATTTCTACGGAAAGATAAAAGGAAAGAATAACTATAACCTCAGCGATACCTTCACCAGCCTTGGGCTTGGTCTCATTAGTAGATTTCCAACGATGCTGAACCTTGGTTTTCAGGGAATGGTTTTCATATACGTTGGTTCTTATTTCAATTTAAATTTGTTACCGGTGGATAGCGCTATCACCTGGATAATAGCTTTTATTCTGTATGATGTTTCC
>CAXYEH010000020.1:0-39624 GCA_964275945.1 uncultured Pseudomonadales bacterium | reverse complement strand
GACAGTAGCAGTGGCGCCTACCCTGATCATTTTATCGATAGACATTTTTCTGCCAAAATGCCGAGCAACATAGTTACCTGCCATAAATCCGGCGGGGATCATTATGAAATAGTAACCGTATTCAGTCGGAGGTCGATTGAGAACTGACACCATTATTTCTGGAGCCGCAGAAATAAAGCTAAAAAACACGACAGAGACGAACGTGACACAGAATGCATAACCACAAAAGGCTCTCGATTCAAAAAGACTAAGGAAAGTTTTCAACATTGACCCAATGCCTTCGAAAGGCACTGGTTCATTAAGAGTTTCAGGTAAGCCTGGAATAAGAAACACAAAAATTATGACGCTGGCAATTGCAACAACTACAAATGCAGATTCCCAGCCGAAGCGATCTAGTAATTCACCACCTAAAGCTGGTGAAAGCATTGGGACTACAACCATGACCATTACAAGCGTAGCTATCACTCTGGCAGCCTCTTCAGCTCCATAGACGTCTCTCACAATAGCTCGTGCTAAAACCAGCCCAACAGCGCCACCGAAGGCTTGAATAAAGCGTCCGACAATTAGCCAGGTTATTGAATCTGCGAGCCAACAGAAAATAGAACCTATTATAGTAATAGCGATGCCAACAAACATGATTGGTCTGCGCCCATATTTGTCTGATAGAGGCCCATAGACAAGTGTGCCAAACGCGATAGCCAGCATCGAGAGGCTCAAAGTGAGCTGAGCTATATCGTTGCTGACTTCAAATGTCTCTTTGATCACTGGCACTGCTGGTAGCAAAATTTGCATACCTGCCGGGCCTAATGCGGACGCGGCCGCTAACAACACTATTAGCTGATTAGAAAGCGAACTAATCTTTGACAAAATTATTGTCCAAGTATTTTTTAAATAGATTAATGATAACGGCGCTGACTTAGCGAATCATGAATGCGTCTCTTGAATTACGCAAATTACTATTGGTTTGAGAGCTAAGTATGACGCTTGAACCGAGCAGAATAGAGCGTTGGACTTTACTAATATCGAATCCTAGTCCAAACGCATTGGAGTGAAACAATCGAATTAACTCTTGAGCATTCCATTTGCTACTTTGATTTTCGGCGGTCGCCATACTATAACATGATAACACGCTACCTGTTCTCGATTTCAGGCAAATTGAGAGATCGGGATTAGATGTAATTTCAAGTGGAATACCATTGCTGTCTTCGCTAAATCGAGGGGACCGAGAGAGCAAATCGGCTGCTTGGTTTGCAAATTGCGAGCTATCTCCAATGATTGAAACTGGTATTTCTAATGCCAATCGTCGAAAAATACTGGGGTCTTGCTGGTAGGCTATTTCATAGAAGGCTAACGCATCAGAGTAACTACTATTTCGCCAGCTTGCGTCTGCGACTCTGGCGGCAACTCGCGCTCTCAATAGGACTTCTTGTTGAGGTAATTGTGTTAAGGCCTGGCGACCAGCTTCTATAACAAGCTCTGTATTGTTTTCTATTGCAGCTATTTCAGCCAAATAAGAATAGTAATAGCCTTCATTAAGTCGAAAAGCACCATTTGCTAATGCTTGATCAAGAATATTTTTCATTACTCCTGAACCAATTAGTTGAATAATCTCAGGTTCAACCCATTCTGGAATGTGCACATCAAGAGGAGCATAAGGCCTCAACCTATTCTGCAATACTTCAAAATTTGCAAACAATGATGCAGCCCGGCGTTCCGCGCGCCAGGCACGCAAGCGCAGACTATTGGTTTTAATTCGCGCAACGATCGAGTCGGCAAAGTCCAGCGTTGATAAGGATTCGAGCTGAATCTGATATTCAGTCCTGTTTGCCATCATGTTTAGCAGGGCTGCAAAAGAATCCTTTTGTGCATCATCAGCACTGTAAGAGCCATTTCTGTCAGGTTGATTCAAAGCTGTTTGCGTCAGATTTGCTGCATCTTCGGCATAACCAGCGACCATGAGAAAACTAGCACTTACTAAAAAATGTTCAGCTCGATTCATTACACTTACGACTGGCTCTTGTTGCTCTCTCCAAATAAGCATGCGATCAAGCGCCGATCGTGCATCATCAAAACGTCCTTGATTTAGCGTTAAGAATAATTTGTAGATCCAGGGATCTGCAACACTTCGGGGATTTAAATAACGGGTAGCACGGTCTATATATTCTTCAGCCTGCTCCATTTGCAAAAGACTTAAAGCCACTTCCGACGCGTTTGTTAGATAGACAGTGTCATAATCATTGGCAGTATTAGTGATGTCTTCATCTTCATCAATTGCCCAGTCGCAGGCGGACATCGATTCAATTGGTACAAGGCTAGCAAGTTCTGCAGCACAGAGCGTATTCCAAGCTCTGGCACGCTCACGATCATTGACACTATTTTCTAAGACTAGGTTAGCTGACTCTCGAGCAGCATCATATTGTTTTAGTTTAATTAGTGGCCAGCCACGAAAAGATTCCATATCTTGACCGTATACTTGGGAGATTTTATCCAAATATTCAAGTGATTGTAGCTGATTACCCATTAACTGATGGACATAGGATAATTGGCTAAGAGTTAAGTAGTGCCATTGAACGTTGCCTGAGTTGTAAGCCTCCTCTAGTGAATTGTAATTGGTAAATTCTTCGGCTCTGTTTAGATGAAACAGAGCCCTCGGTAAATTTCCTTCCACATTGAATAAGACTTCGGCCAAAGCAAACTGTGCAGCCGGTGACTCTGGTTCAGCTCGAATCCATTGTTCACTAAGCTCTCTGGCTTTCACATTCTCATCCAATTCAAGTGCATCGCAGATTGCTAATGCATTTCGAATTTCTATATCGCTAAACCCAAAGCAAAGAGGCAGTCTCGCTTCTGGAATTTCAATTGCTTCCAAGTCAAGCAAAGTATCATTTTGAGCAAAAATATTTGGCGCGGATAAAAAAGAAAAAAGCAGTGAAGAAAATGAGAGGCAAAAAAATTGAAATAACCTGATTCGTCTATATGGTGCTCCAATATAAAACATTAGCTCAAAGTGCTCTTTGCTAATTGTTCCATAGGCTTTCTCATATTATCGAGGAGAACTTTTTGCATGTCAGAAACTCCTGGTGCAAGTTCGATACGATGACCTAAGACTCTTGGGATCAATATTTCAATATCCTCTGCAGACACATAGTCTCGATCACGCAGTGCTGCAGACACTTGCAGAGCCGGCAAAAGTAGCACCATGGAACGAGTAGAGTTGCCCTGCAATACTCTGTCATCTTCACGCAAATTTCTTGATATATCTACGAGGGCAGTTTTTATCGCAGGATTTATGCTTACTTCTGTATCAATAGTTTGTCGTGCGTGCAGCACTTCATCCCGTGTGACAGTATTTAACTGCCCGCTGAGATCTCTGCGATTCTTGTAGGTTTCTAGTACATCCAATTCTGCTTCACGATCAATGTGTTCCATAGTGATCTTGAACAGAAATCGATCAAGCTGCGGCGTAGGAAGAGGGTAGGTGCCGACGAGGTCTAGTGGGTTCTGTGTTGCTATGACGAAAAATAAGTCGTCAAGTGCATAAGTTACATTGTCGGTGGTAACTTGTTTTTCACCCATTGCTTCTAGCATAGCAGATTGAACTTTTGGCGACGTTCGATTGATTTCATCTGCTAGAACAATATGAGCAAATAGCGGGCCGTGACGAAAATGAAAGGCGTTGCTATTGCTATCAAATACAGGCACGCCAGTTACATCAGAGGGAAGCAAATCAGGGGTAAATTGTATGCGCCTGAATGGAACAATAGACTCATCAATACTGCTACCGATTATAATGGCTTCACCTAACGCTTTCGCGAGTGTGGTTTTTCCGGATCCCGGGAAATCCTCCAGCAGAACATGACCATCAGCTATCAGAGCGATGATTACCAACTCAATAACATCATCACGCCCTAACACTTGCTGCTGGACAGTTGATTTTAAGGTGTTAAGTACATCAACAGCCTCTGTGAGCGCGGCACTGGGGTTTTCAGACATGGCAGTTGTCAGTTCTTCCGCTTCGGCAACGTTGTCTGAGTTCATTGATTACTCCGATATAGACTTGAAGATAGTAAGCGTCTTATTTTGTAAGAAGCCACGAGAAAGGGTTTAGAGCTGCTGATATTTTGCGCCAAGCCACAGTATTCGAATTAATTTCCTTTCGAACACTTTGGCCCAGCAGTGTCCATTCTTGCTGGTCTTGGGCGGCATGGTTGGCGCTACCAAGAGCGATAGCGAGATGTGTATTGGTTATAGGCCTAATTGAAGGAGCAGTATTACTTGCTCGATCAGCAAAACCTTCTCGGCTTTCACCGAAACCTCTGGACAAGCCAACAGCAGACAGCCGGTCAAGCACTGCGCGATAACTCAGGCGATACTGATTTTCGTTAGAGGCAAAAGTAGGTATCCAGAGTCTGTATAGTTTAATCAAATACGCCGTAATCAAAACCAGTGCAGTTAGTGTATATAGAATTGATAAAATTGTTTGCAACTGAACGAATGAAGATTGTTGCGAGCTGAGGAAATCTTCAAAGGATGCATCATCCCTCAACATGTCTCCGAGTAATTGCTGCAAGCTATCTTGGGGATCAGTTGTCATGTCTACTAAGGTCTGTTGGGGAGCAGGGTCGATAATTACCCATCCGATATCTTTAAAATAGACTTCGGGCCAAGCATGGCCATGAATAGCTTGGATCAAGAGAGCAGAGCCACCTGCTCGGTTAGAGGCTGGCACCGAGTAGCCAATTCCTACACGGGCAGGTATGCCAATGCTGCGAAATAAGTAAGTAGCTGCGAAAGAGAAATGCATGCAGTAACCAGTTAGATCACCAAATAGAAAAGATCCGGCCGGGTCACTTTCGTAGGCGTGTTCGTTCTTGAGACTATAAATTCCATTTTCATCAAGATAAGTTTTGATTGCCCATGCCTTTGCAAAAGGGTCATCAGTATACTCAGGGCGGAGATTAGTTATCAGCTCTTCTGCTAAAGTTTTGTAACGCGCGTCATTGGGGAGAGTTAAATATTCCTGCCAAATTTCATCTGACCAATCTTCCCTGCCTGTTTCTTGCCCGATGAGATATTCGAAATCATATTCCGGTGCTAGAGAGTAGGTATCGTAAGTGCGTTTAAAGCGCAAATTGTTTGGATTTGCGGTGTTTTCATAGGCAATCGGACTCTCCAGCCCGAAAGGATTTCGGTGGGGTACTAGCATCCCAATACTAGTACGCACGGCTTTACGTTCTTCCTCTGCGCCAGGAAATTGTTCGGATTCTTCTCGACTATTGGAGAAGTGTTCAATTAAATCACGGTCCATTTCGTCTTGTGTCGTAAAGTCCAACATTGCTCCATTGAATTCAGAATAAGCAGATTCTCTAAAATAATAAGAGCCGTTTAGAGGTTCATAGTCATCTCTAAAAACAACAATAGCTACAGGTGCTTCTTTGTCATTATTTTCGTTTTCGCCATCACGAAATGGATTGTCTCTTTGAGAATTGGATCCATTTTGCTCTTGCCCTGTTAATCCGAGGTCATCGGTGGTTTTTGGAGTTGGAATGCCGAATAAACGGACATAAACTAGGAGTGAGAAACAGAGCAGTCCTAATACAGCAAAGTGATAGGGTAATCGTTTTTGATTGTTTTCCGCTATCAGCAGGGTGGAAAGAGAAAGCACTGCTCCGCAGCCGAAAGCCATTAAAATGGATGAAGGATCAATTCCTCTAGTCAGAGCAAAATCGCCAATAAAAAAGGGCCGGTGAATCATGCCGTTGCGATGAGCAGCGAGGGTAATGACAAACGCAGTTGCAACGAACAAAATTTCAACAACTGCTCCGTAACTAGTGCGATGAGCTAAAGTTCGTAAACTCAATGTCATAGATGCAGAAATTCCTAACCACTTTGCAGATTCGCTCAGATTAAATGCGATTAAGGGCGAAGAGGTGTTTGCTATAAATGCCGTACTTACAACTAACTCGGCGAATAGTAGAGTAAGCAACCAGCACAAAAAGCCTAATATAATAATCGTCGAGGTTCTTAGGCTGCTGAGGGGGTGCTTATATAAACGCAGATCTATTAGGTAGCACGCAATTAAACATCCAGCAAAAGCGGCTATAGAGCCGCTAACCACTGTCATTGGTAAGCTCAGGACCCAAAAACTGCTGGCTATAATCGCAGCTCGCAAACTCGTTTGGAGAAAATGTTGGGAAGAATGGTTTGCTTGAATAGTCATTTACTCAATTCTAATTTAATTCTGCCTAAAATGAAGGCGTTATACCTTTCTAAGACTCTTATCAAAACTCAGGCCTGTTTTCCTATCCACAACCAAGGTGGATTCTACTAGTTGTCCGAGCTCGGTCAATAACTTGAGCAACTCACCTCTAGAACTCCCTGTTTTCAGGGCTTCAGTTGGTTCTTGAAATAGTAAGTTTCGCCAGAAAATGACATTTTCTACTTCAAGAAATCCATCTGTTGCTAGCACGAGGGAGAACTGGCCGGAGAAGCGACCAATTGTTTTCTTTAGCAGTGGCAGCCATGCTGCAGTTTCTGCCGCGGCAAAAACGATACAATGAGCTCCAGATTGCCCTGCTGCGTGGCTAAGGAAACTGTCCAATCCATAACTATAGGGAGCCGCTAGGGCCCTTGAACGAGAAACTGTTTCTAATGCGCTAGCTAAATTCTCGCAAGGTTTTTCTGTTCCGTCGGCCGCAAATGCCCAATCCTCTCCAAGAGCTCCAGTTTCTAGCGCCATTCGAGCTACAGCAGCAGCAGCTTCATCGTTTTTGCTGCTAAGCAAATAAGCAATTGTTCTCTTGCTGTGGAATACACTTTTCTCAGCTAAGCGCACATTAAGCTGTCGGTTTCTCGCATAAACTTTCCACATTATATTGCGTACAGAGTCGCCTGGAGCATAAGGTCGAATTTCCATTCGGTCACCTTCTGGGTCTCCGGAAGGGTTTGGAATGCCATCTTCAGCAGTTAAGGAGCGTAACAGGGGTAAAGATTTAACGGTATTCGTTCTAGGGAGAGCCATAGAGCAAACTTCTTGTTTTTGTAGCCAGGAGTAGCGACAAAACCCTAAGACATCGGACACAGTAAACTGACGAATGACATGGTCGGTATAAAAGCGCTTGTTGGGAATAATTTCTTCGAGTATCTGATTACCGGAATCTAAACGTGTTCTTGTTTTGATAAAGTCTGGGAAAATCACAGTCCAACTTAGTTTGACCAGTGGTAGTAGATTTAGAGCTGGTAATGTAAACCCAGTCTCGTTCGGATATCCAGCTTCTACTTTGATGGTTTCCGCAGGATTTTTTGATTTGCTAATTATTCGTTGAATTTTGCGTTGGACGAAAACACCACTGATTATGGAACAAAATAAACAAAAAACTAGAATTGTTAATGCACATATGGCTAATGAGAATACAACAAGGTCCATTGCCCCGTAGCCAAAAATGCTTAGACAGAATGCAGTGATCAGCAAGGTGATTAATCCTTGCAAAGTTAAAGGGAATAGACCAATTCCGACCGTCAATGCCTTTACAGCTATAGATCGCCTAATATTGAAAATATATTTATTGGTTGTATTCATGGTAAAGAAATCTGTAAAGATAATTTTTAGAGCTATTCGAAGTAATTATTATTTTATGCGGTAAAGATGGCCATAACACTAGTTAATTATAGTCATATAACTAGAGATGACGCTTATATAGCTAAAATAGAAAAATGCTTATTTGTTAGCTCTGTTGTCGATTAATTGATCGACAACTACTGGGTCAGCTAATGTAGTAATGTCACCTAGGTTTTCTAGTTCGTTGGCGGCAATCTTCCGCAGAATACGTCGCATAATTTTGCCGGAGCGGGTTTTTGGTAGGCCTGGCGCGAATTGAATAATTTCAGGTTTGGCAAACGCGCCAATTTCTTTGCTCACAAACTTTACTAATTCTATGTTTAATTCTTCAGTTGCTTCTATCCCGGTCATAAGCGTAACGTACGCATAAATCCCCTGACCTTTGATCTCATGGGGGTAACCAACTACTGCGGCTTCAGCAACCTTGCTGTGGAGAACCAAGGCGCTTTCAATTTCAGCAGTGCCCAAACGATGTCCCGAAACATTGATAACGTCATCGACCCGGCCCGTTACCCAGTAAAAACCGTCATCGTCGCGACGAGAGCTATCGCCAGTAAAATAGTATCCTGGATAAGTTGTAAAATAGGTGTCTATGCAGCGTTGGTGGTCGCCATAAACAGATCGAATCTGACTGGGCCAGCTTTGGGTGATGACTAAATTACCTGTCGCGGCTCCTTCAATTTCATTCCCGTCTGCGTCCATCAATGCTGGCTTGACGCCAAAAAAAGGTTTGGTGGCTGAGCCTGGTTTTAAGTCAGTAACACCAGGAATAGGTGTGATCATGATAGAGCCAGTCTCTGTTTGCCACCATGTATCTACTATAGGGGAGCGAGAATCACCTACAACATGGTAGTACCATTCCCAGGCTTCGGGGTTGATAGGTTCACCAACAGATCCCAATAACCTAAGCGAACTACGTGAAGTGCTTTTTACAGGATCGTCACCAGCAGACATTAGCGCACGAATGGCTGTAGGAGCCGTATAAAAAATATTCACCTGATGTTTGTCGATGACTTGCCAGAATCTAGAAGCATCTGGGTAGGTGGGTACGCCCTCAAACATAAGTGTTATGGCGCCATTGGTCAGCGGGCCGTAGACTATATATGAATGACCAGTCACCCATCCGACGTCAGCGGTACACCAATAAATATCACCTTCGTGATAATCGAACACATACTTGTGTGTAATGCTTGCACCAAGTAAATAACCAGCAGTGGTGTGCAGGACACCTTTGGGTTTGCCTGTGGACCCAGAGGTATAGAGAATAAAGAGAGGATCTTCAGCGTCCATTAGTTCTGGTTCACACTCAGAACTAGCAGCCTCAGTGGCTTTGTAATAACAAACATCTCGAGTCTCATTCCAACCAACGTCAGCTCTAGTTCTGCGGACAACGAATACGCTATGCACATTTGGACATTCCTCGAGAGCCGCATCTACATTAGCTTTTAGAGGTATTGTTCGGCCGCCTCTTACACCCTCATCTGCGGTGATGACAGTTTGGCAATCGGAATCTAGAATGCGATCTTTTAATGATTCTGGTGAGAAGCCGCCGAAAACAACAGAATGTACCGCGCCTATGCGAGTGCAAGCGAGCATGGCATAGGCGGCTTCTGGGATCATCGGCATGTAAATGCAAACTCTATCCCCTTTGCTGACTCCCCGTGCTTTTAATGCATTTGATAATCTGCAAACGTGATTATGTAGTTGCCGATAAGTTATTTTTTTGTCATCGGAGGGCTCATCTCCTTCCCATATAATGGCCGTTTGTTCTGCGCGTTTTTCCAAATGCCTATCGATACAGTTATAAGCAACATTCAGTTTGCCACCAGTGAACCAACTGGTTTCGGCTTTTTCAAACTCGCTGTGCATGACAGTTTTCCAGGGCTCATGCCAGTGTAGTAATTCACCAGCTTGCTCGGCCCAAAACTCTTCGGGAGTATTAATAGATTGCTGGTATAACTCTTCGTAACGCTCTGGATTAAGGTGGCTACGATTCTTGGCGTCAGTGCTAACTGGGTAGATTTTGGTTTCTGGCATTGGGTGTTCCTATTAGTCTTTTTGACGGGAATCGTGTTACCGCAAGAATTCATTGGCGCAATTCTTTCGTTAATAACGTGCAGCGGCGCAGAACGACCCAGAAGTATGCCTTAAAGACAGAGGCTACTCAATTACCAGGAATCTGCAGATTTATTGATCTGTGCTCAAGCGAATATTATCGATTAGTCGTCTAGAACCGACATATGCAGCGGCAAGCACTACTAATTGAGTGTCATCTTCTTTGGCAGGCAAGAGGGAATGTGACTCACAGATTGCAAAGTAGTCAGGTCTCAAGCCAGCGTTGCTCAGCTGTTCTTTAGCCCAAATCTCGATCTTTCTGAAATCTCGATTTTTGTCCCTTATTTTCTCGGCAGTCTCCTGCAAGCAACGATAGATATTTGAAGCCTTAACTATATCGTCATTTGACAGATAATTATTCCGAGAGCTTAAAGCAAGTCCATTACTATCTCTTACGATCTCCACTCCTTTAATAGCAACATTAAGAGCGAGATCGCTTGCCAGTTTCTTAATAATGAGGAATTGTTGGTAATCTTTCAGGCCAAAGAATGCCGTATCTGGTTTAACAATATTAAGGAGCTTGCATACTACGGTTGCAACACCATCAAAATGGCCAGGTCGACTCCGCCCACAGTAATTATCTGACAAGCCAGGGACATGAATTACAGTTTGATAATTTATGTCGTTGCCGTAAATTTCTATTATGCTCGGCGCAAACAAGTATTCACACTTCGCCTTTTTTAGCTTGAACTTATCTTCTTCAATTGTTCTGGGATAGTTTTGTAAATCTTCGTCGGGCCCAAATTGGAGAGGGTTGACAAAGATAGTACTGATTACGCAATCATTTTCAAATAAAGCTTCTTTGAGTAGTGCTAGATGGCCTGCATGAAGATTGCCCATTGTTGGGACGAGACCAATAGATTTTTTGGCAAGCCGGAGACTTTCTAATTCCAAGTGCAGTTCAGCAATAGAGTTGAAAACTTTCACAGGATAGGGCTCAACGATTATTTAGTTAAAGCTATGCTCATGGGCTGGAAATACTTTGGTTTTTACTGCCTTGACGTATGCCTCAATAGCGCCAGGTATGCCATTACTTGATTCGATCAAAAAATTTTTAACAAATTTTGGGGTGATAGGTGATACACCAAGCACATCGTGAAGAACCATAATCTGGCCTGTAGTTTCTGGCCCAGCACCGATTCCGATTACCGGAATTTCCAGAATATCCGTTATAGTTTTAGCTAACGATTTCGGAACACATTCCAGTAGTAATATATTTGCGCCTGCGTCCTGCAATAAATGAGCTTCCTCGATAATTAATTGTGCCTGATCAGTATCACGTCCTTGAACGTGAAACCCTCCTATTCGATTAACGCTCTGAGGTGTAAGACCCATATGTGCGCATACAGGGATTCCTCGCTCAGCAAGTAATTTGGTCGTATTGGCTATCCACGCGCCACCTTCGAGTTTTACCATATGAGCACCCGCACGCATCAGGGCAGCTGCGTTTTCCAAGGTTTGAGTTTCAGACGAATAGCTCATGAAAGGTAGGTCTGACACCACTAGTGCGCCCTTGTTTCCCCGTTTGACACATTGTGTGTGATAAATCATATCTTCCATTGTTACGGGCAAAGTACTGTCGTGACCTTGGAGAACCATGCCAAGGGAGTCTCCAACTAAAAGTACTTCTACGCCGGCTTCACTCAAAATGGATGCGAAACAGGCATCGTAGGCTGTTAAGCAGGCAAATTTTTCTCCCTGCTGCTTTATTTGTTGCAGAGTAGTTAAGGAAACATTTGTCGATTTCTTGCGTGAACTCATGGTGTGCGAAGTCTAATAGAAATTTTTATGGAAAGATATGTGGCTAAAAGCGAATGTATGGCGCTCAAGATTATGGGATCTATAGCAATGAAGGCCCAGGATTAAAATAATTAGTTCCTGTAGGGTGAGATAGGATGTAGTCCACTAATTGCTGATAATCGCCATCATTGCTCACTAAATCGATCTCCGCGCTATTTACAATCAATAACGGAGATTTGTGGTAGTAATGGAAAAATTCAGTATAAGCAAGGTTTAAGTTCTCCAAATACCCTAGCTCTATGAATTGTTCAGCCTTTACTCCCCGTTTTTGAATTCGGTCTAGCAATATGTTGGTAGGTGCTTGTAAATAGATGACTAAGTCCGGTGTCGGTGCTTCAATGATAAGATGTTTGTAAACCTTTAAATACAATTCATACTCATCTGCATCTAAATTTTGTAGTGCGAATAAGTGATCTTTATCGATCAAGAAGTCAGCAACTCTAACTGGTTCAAATAAATCTTCTTGGCGAAGCTCCTGAATTTGCTGGGCCCGTTGAAATAGGAAAAACAATTGCGTTGATAATGCATGTTGACGAGAATTTTCGTAAAACCGATCGAGAAAAGGATTCTCCTCACTTTTTTCTAAAAGTAACTCGTAATTAAAAGATTCGGCTAATCGTTTTGTAAGGCTAGTTTTTCCAACGCCTATTGGTCCTTCGATCGCAATATAGCGAGGAATATTGCCCGACAGGTCGGATTTTTGTGTCACTCGGAATCACCCGTTCGTTTACGTTTGCTGCGTCGACGGCGCAGATTTTTTACTCTTGGTACCGCCCCGCTCAATTCTGTTTTTTCCTTCTGATCACCGGTTTGAAAATCTGTCCACCATTGCCCCAGGCCGTCAAGTTCCTCTCCAGCTTGCTCCCTAAGTAATAAAAAATCATAGGCTGCTCGAAAGCGGGGGTGCTTGAATGTACTCTCAATGCTACGCTTATTCCGGCGTTGCAGGCGGCCTTGAAGATCCCATATTTCACGACATGCGACAGTAAATCGTTTTGGAATAGCAGTATAGTCGAGTTGCTCCATTAGGGTAGATTGTGCAGCCTGTTCGAATGCCTGCTGGGGTACTAGGTCAAGATTCTTAGATTGGGCTAGCTTGAGCTTCAAAACCGGCCATAGAAGGGCGGAAAAGAGGAATGCTGGAGTCACAGATTTCTCCGCGGCTATCCGCGAATCAGTATTGCTCAAGGCCAAGTCCACAAGTTTCGCAGACACGCTATCACCCTGTTCTATTGCATCGATAGTGGGTGCAAACAAATAGCTGCCTAATTCATACTGACTTAGTAACTCAAAAGTTCGTTGAGCAAATCCACCAGTCATGAGTTTTAGGGTTTCATCGAATAAGCGAGCGGAAGAAATAGAGTCGAGCAAATAGGAAAGTTCGTCGATAGGCTTCTTGGTGTTCTCCTCAATCTCAAAACCCAATTTTGCAGAAAAGCGAATCGCTCTTAACATGCGCACTGGGTCTTCTTTATAACGCGCGGTAGGATCGCCGATCATTCGGATCTCTTTGTTTTGCAAGTCATCAAGACCACCACAAAAATCCAATAAGAGGAAATTTCGGGTTGTGTAGTAAAGCGCATTCACCGTGAAGTCGCGCCTAAAAGCGTCTTCATCAATGTTTCCATAGACATTATCTCTAAGAATCATCCCCGCTTTTGAATGAGCTGAATCCAAGCCTTTAATTTGACGCCTAGATATATGATCAGCTATTTGATTTTTGGGGTCGTGATTGGCTCTAAAGGTAGTAACTTCAATTATTTCGCGCCCAAATCTAATATGAACTATTTTAAAACGGCGACCTATTATTCGCGCATTCTTAAATAATTTCCGTAGTTCTTCCGGGGAAGCGTCAGTCGCAACGTCAAAATCTTTGGGTTTTGTGCCCAACAAGAGGTCTCTGACGCCACCCCCAACAATATAAGCATGAAAACCAGCGCTAGATAATCGATACAGTACTTTCAATGCATTAGGAGAAATTTGTTTACGGGAAATTGAATGATTATCACGTTCAATAACCGTAGCTTTTTCTAATCCAGCTAATTCGATTTCAGAATTCATTAATACAACGAGAATATGGTATCTGGATTCATAGGTACTTTAATGATCGGCCAGGAGATAAACAAAAGATGAGCTATGATGATACAACGGTAGCTGGAAAATGGAACGCTCTCTCAAAGGAGAATCTTGGTCTGTACAGAGATAATCAGGCGAATAAGTCTGAAGTAAACAAAAATGGGGATGAAATCATCCCCATTTTGAAGTAATAGTTATTATTATTATTGCTATTGATTTACTAATTATTATTTTTAATTGGGAGCCAAGCATGGCGCCACATAAGCAAGAGGCGGTAATTTTGTGGCGAGATAACAATTCGTTACTCATAGACCACAAACCCAGCCTTTTTATTATTTAGTGCACTAACCTTAGTTACTTAACTCAGTAATGCTATTTTTGTTTTTATTGAGGCTTATTATTATTATTTATTGTTATTATCGTTGTTAACTAACGCATTTACTGTGCCAGGTTATTAATATCTTTAAATAACAACAGGTTAATGTTTTAAAAATTAGTATTTGATTCTTGTTTTCGGAATAATGTTACCAATCGCCACTGAAAATTGAGTAAAAGGGTAGCGGTAACAAAAATTCTATTTGGCTAGCCCTATACGAGAACCTGAGGTTTTTGCCAATCCAATGACTATAAGGAATTTGCTTTAGACGTACATTAGAGGAATAAAAGCTGCTTTAAACGGCCAGCTTCTTCTTTCTGGGAATTCCAAATCGCTGCCTGCGCTCCCAAAGGCATTTGCGAGAGATGCCAAGCTTTTTGGCTAATTGGGTTTCGTTCATTGAGTCCTGATGTTCGAGCACAAATCGCTGAAAATAGTCCTCCAAAGACAGTTCTTCTATGGGCTCGGAGAGAATGGGCATAGCCTGCCGTTTTAACGCTAGCTCTGCTTCAGCGATCTCATTTTCAATAGCAAGTAATTCTTCTCCAATTTTATCTCCTTCGGCCAAGACAACCGCTCGCTCAATCGCATTTTCCAATTCTCGTACATTACCTGGCCAAGTGTACTTAGCAATAGCTCGACTTGCTCCATCTGAAAAACTTCGCATTGCTGTTTTCAGCCTAGTACAGGTTCGTTGCAGAATGGTGTCAGCTAGTTCTAATATATCATTTCCTCTGTCTCGTAGTGGAGGAATTATAAGCGTCATGACATTGATACGGTAATACAAATCTTCTCGAAAATTACCATCAATCACGAGTTGCTTTAAATCGCGATGTGTCGCGGCGACTAATCGTACGTCTACTTTTTTTGACTGCACAGAGCCAACCTTTCTTATTTCGTTTTCTTGCAGTACTCGAAGCAGTCTTGCCTGAGCTTCAAGAGGGAGCTCTCCAATTTCATCCAAAAACAAAGTGCTGCTATGTGCGGCTTCAACCAATCCTGTTCTTGTAGCGGTCGCTCCAGTAAAAGCTCCTTTCTCATGACCGAATAGCTCTGATTCGATTAGATTTTCAGGAATAGCTGCACAATTCACAGATATCATTTCTTGGCTTTCTCTAGAACTCAGGTTATGAATGGCTCGAGCAACCAATTCTTTGCCAGTGCCAGATTCACCGCTTATTAAAACCGTTGAATTAGTTTGCGCCACTTTTCTTATTCTGCGGAATAACTCCATCATTTGTGGACAACTGCCAATCATTCCATGGACTGGAGGTTCGTGTTCATTATTATTTGATGCAGGCTTGTTATCGCTGCCGCGCTCACGAATAATTTTTGCAACAGCTTCTATTATTTCATTGTGCTCAAAAGGTTTGGCAATATAATCCACCGCTCCCATTTTCATCGAGTCGATGGCTGACCGGATGCTGGAATAGCTTGTCATAATAAGGACTGGGGTTTTGGTTGCTTTTATAAGGTCAGTGCCTGGTGCGCCCGGAAGCCTTAGGTCACTTATAATGACATCGAAATTATCAATGTCATATTTTTCCATTGATTCCCTGACAGTACCTGCTTCAGAAACTACATAGTCATGTCGCTCTAGAAGACGTCTTAATGAAGTGCGAATTACTTCTTCGTCTTCCACTACTAAAACTTGGTTTGTTGATATCATAACTCTTATCAAACAGATTGCTGTAATTTGTCATCCAGTGCTAGCTGATCGCTATTCACCGCATTGTCTTCCTCGAGCCGAGGAAAACGAATTACAACTTGTGTTCCTGTACCTTTGTTCGTGTCGATGGGACTGATTATATCAATATCCCCGTTTAAATCCTCTACAATACTAAAAACTAGCGATAAGCCAAGCCCGGTGCCCTCTCCAGCCTCCTTAGTAGTAAAAAATGGGTCGAAAATTCGATCTCGTATCGAGGGTTGTATGCCCGCTCCTTGGTCAGTTACCTTAATTTTCACATAGTCCCCATCAATGCTGCCGACCAAAGATATCGTATTTTTTTGTTGGCTTGCATCTCTTGCGTTATTAATTAAATTTACTAATACCTGCAGTAGTCGTTGAGAATCTCCCAGGATTGCTGCTTTAGGATCACAATCAATCTCATATTTTAAATTCTTATTTTTCTTGTCCAATGAAATAAGAATATTGGCTTCCTGCATGCATTTCTCTATTAGAACGACTTCATTTTTAGAGTGTATTTTGTTGGTTCCTGCGTGAGCAAAATTAACGAGTGAATATACAATTTCTGAAGTTCGATTAGTCTGTTCAATTATCTGCTCTGCCAAATTATTTAATTCATCGCCGTCATACTCGTCTCGAATAGTTTGGGCCAGGCAGGCAATTCCCGTGATTGGGTTGCCAATCTCATGAGCGACGCCTGCTGCTAAGCGGCCGATGGAGGCGAGGCGTTCGCTGTGGGATAGGCTTGCTTCTAGTAACTCTGTTTCAGTAATGTCTTCAATTAGAATGATCACGCCTTCAAGGCTCGTGCTATCCTTGCTTGATTCTTCGATAAGCGCTTTGTGTAAATTAACCGATTTCTTTTGTCCTTTTAGCTGGAAATTATACTTGAACGAATGATCAGCATCTTCCTTCATAAAATCTTTCAGCAAAGAGAGCCACGGCTCTGCAATATCATTAAGCTGTGATCCAATAACGTCAGCTGAGTTGATCTCAGTGAATTCTTCTAAGGTGTGATTCCACATTACAATTTCGTTCTCATAAGAAAGTGAGCAAACACCAAGGGGCAGGTCTAACAGTATTTGTCGATGGTAGCGGCGCAAACTATCAAGGTCAGCCGCCATACCTGACAAATTTGATCGATAGGACTCAATTCGATTTTCTATGACATTTAAGTCAGAACTACCATGTTCAGAAATAATACTAAAGGGAAGATAGTTGTCGATTAACTCTCTCGCGATCGAAGGTCCTAGCAGTCCCGAAAGATTAGCTTCCATTCTTCCTCTCAACAAACGCATTGAATATGGGCGTTTATCTTCGCTGCTCAGATTTAAATCTTGCAATGCCTGGTTCACTTCTCTAGTGGCGGTTTTTTTTCCTAAGGGCTTGCTTAAGCTTCTTATAAATTCTCCTGCTGACTTCGCAATTAGCCCGCTGCGTTTACGCCTTTGAATTGTATCCAATGCACAAATATCTGCAGAGCTTTTCTCTTCGTCACTTGTACTGGTAAGTAGGGAGACCATGACAAATAGCAAAGTATTACCAATTAGTGATATTGAGGAAACTTCTTGCCAATTTAGTGATATTAATGAAAAAGAAGTTGCTGTCATTTCGAAAAACAATGGGAGCATTAAGAACAAAAACCAAACAAGAAATGCTGCACATAACCCTGAAATGAATCCCTTCTTATTGCCTTGGGGCCAGTAGAGAATAGCAACAATCCCCGGCAAGAATTGAAGTGAGGCAGAAAAAGCAACTGTTCCAATTACTTGAATACTAATGGTTGCTTTTGGCAAGTAGTAAAAAAGAAAGCCGGCCCAAATTAACGCGGTTATCAGGAGTCGACGGTGCCAGAGTAACCAGCGATAAATATCTTGTTTTGCGCTAGGTTGGTAGATTGGAAGAATAATGTGATTTAGACACATATTTGAAAGTGCCAGAGTGATTACAATAATTAATCCGCTTGCTGCACTTAAGCCTCCTAGGTAACCAACAAGAGTTATAATTGGACTACCATAGGCAGCACCGATTGCTACCGGCAGATATTCCACTTGGACTAGAGTTCCCGATTGCAGGCCAGCCCAAAGTATGGGCAGGACGGGCAAACTAAGGATTAGAAAATAGAGAGGTAATCCCCAACTTGCATAGGATAAAGAGCGTTGCCCATTAGATTCATTGAAGGTTGCATAGAACATATGTGGCATTGCGATAGAAGCGGTAAAAAATAGTAATGCTGTGACATGAAATGAGCTAAAATAACTTGTGTCTTTTAGACTTTCTAATAGTTCAGGTTGCTGGTTTAGCCATTCGTTAAGCTCCCCAAAGCTTCCAAAAGCACCAAATATTGCGAAAGCACCTACAATTAAAAAAGCGACCAGCTTTACGAGAGATTCGAACGCAATTGCCATGACCAACCCGTCGTGGCGAGTTCTTCCCGCTCGTCTCGATGTGCCAAATAAAATGGCGAACAATGTTATTAGAATGCAGAAGCCAATCGCTATGGCGCCTTGAGTCGGCTCTGCTGAAATAATGTCGGCGGTATCCTCAACAGCTCTAATCTGCAGCGCGATTAAAGGAATAACTCCAATTAAAATCACGATGGTTGTCATGGTGCCAGCCCATGGTGATCGATACCGAAATGCCATGAGGTCTGCGAGTGAGCTTAGCTGGTAAGTTCTGGTAAGCTCCAAGATCGGTTTTAAGAGTAACGGAGATAATAGAAAAGCGAGTGATATGCCGATTGAATGGGCTAGATATCCATATCCATCACGCAGCGCGTTACCAACAGAGGTATAGTATGCCCAAATGCTAGCAAATACTCCTAGGGACAGCACATAAATTATAGGGTGTCGAACTAGGCGCTGAGGTATCCAGCCTTTATCAGTGATGAAGGCGACTCCAAAAAGTAAGACTAGATAGCAGCTCCCCAGCAGAAAAAGGGTAGTTAATTCATAATTCATCAGAATCCTGCTCTCTATGAGCCCAGCTTGACACTATGATAATCGTCAAACCTATTATAAATGGGCGATACCAAGTTCCATTAGGTTGGTTGATCCAGTCAATGCTTATTAGGAACAACAAATAAATGATTACCAATAGCACTAAGATAGAGCGAGGGATGTACACTGAATTACTCCGCTTTTAGCGAACTCTCAGGGATATTAGCTAACTTGGGTACAGCCTGTATATCCCATACTGCAATTCCCCACGCTAATTGTTCTTTTACAGTTGCCTGTTGAATTGTTGTCGGTGGGGAAAGTCCAAGAAATTTCATAGCCTGATGAATCAGCACCGTTCCATGTTCTGTGTCGATAGGAGCCGCAAAATGCTGTTTACTTAGCTTTTGCCCTTGAGCATTGACTATAACTGGAATATGACCATAGGTTGGTGTTTTATAGTTAAGTAATTGTTGTAAATAAATTTGTCTGGGTGTTGAGTCAATCAAATCATTGCCGCGAATAATGTGAGTAATATTTTGCAGGGCATCATCCGCAACAACCGCAAGTTGATACGCAAATAATTTATCTTTTCTTACTATTACAAAGTCGCCAACTTCTGTTTCCAGATTTTGACGATAGTTTCCCTGCACTAGGTCATTAAATTCAATTGTGCCATTTTCAGTTCGCAATCGAATTGCATAGTCAGAACCAGGTTTTGAGATTCTTTTTCGACACTGGCCGTTGTAGATGGAGCCCATGGCTTTGATTGCTGGTCGAGTACAGTCGCATTCGTAACAAAGTTCTTTTTTTGCTAGTTGCTGTAGGATTTTATTATAATTGTCTAGGCGCGTGCTTTGGTAGAGCAATTCTCCATCCCACTCTAAACCTAATTTAGTTAGCTGATCTAGTATTTTTTCAGCAGCACCTTTAGGTTCTCGACGGGGATCAAGATCTTCCATGCGCATTAACCAAAGGCCGTTATTAGCCTTAGCATCGAGAAAACTTGCGACCGCAGCAACTAAAGACCCAAAGTGCAATGGACCAGTTGGTGATGGGGCGAATCTACCAATATAGCAACGATCTTGATTGGTGAGTTCACTGCTCACGGTTAAGATTGGAAATTAAGTTGATGATGAGAATTATATATCAGCCTCAGTAAATTGAACTCATGCTCTAAGAGTTCAGTTAATATGATTTAGCTGCCTAATTGTTTCTCTTTTATTTCGTCGAGAGTTTTGCAATCAATACATTTATTTGCAGTAGGTCTTGCTTCTAGTCTGCGTATTCCAATTTCAATTCCACATGACTCGCAAAAACCGTAATCGTCTTGTGCGATCGCTTCGATAGTGCTGTCAATTTTCTTGATTAGTTTTCTTTCCCGGTCACGTGTTCGAAGTTCTAGACTAAACTCTTCTTCTTGTGTGGCGCGATCCGCTGGGTCGGGATAGTTCGCAGCGTCATCCTGCATATGGTGCACAGTGCGATCGACTTCTTGCATTAATTGTTCACGCCAATCGAGCAAGATCTGCTTAAAGTGCTCTCGCTGTTTTTCATTCATATACTCTTCGCCCTTTTTAGGTTTATAAGGGACAAAGTTCTTTAAAACTGGTTCTGACTCAGAGCGAATAGAGCTAGACATAATGGCTAATGCCTCTGTAGACCATTGTGTTGCTATTTAATCTCTTGCTTTAGTTTAAGCAAGCAATGGTTTTCAAATTGATAGTTGGTCTTGATAAGTGAGCATTTTCTTCAAGACTCGTTGATAGAAAATCGGTGCTTACTTAGCCACGATTTTCAGAAAGCTGGCTAACCTACCAGATTATTATTCCGGATGCCATAAAAATCATCATCAATTTCGAACTTAAATAGTATTGAAGAAATGCACCGCTTCAGTGCTACCTTTTGTAAAAATTGATCCTCTATAATGCCTTAAATCAAGCTATCGTAAGATTGTGTTAAGGAAGTCTAAAATGCCTCCAAAACTGCCATACCTTTCTCCAAGAATAGAAAATGTGAGTCCCTTTCGCGTAATGACGGTTATGCGTCGGGCTGCTGAGTTGGAGGCAGAAGGGCATAAAGTTGTTCATATGGAAGTTGGTGAGCCGGATTTCGGTACCGCTCTTCCAATCGTGGAAGCAGCGAAGCAGGCGTTGGGAAAAGGCTTAACTCAATACACAAGTGCGTCCGGGATTGCCGAATTGCGTGATGCCATAGCTAAGCGCTATAAACTTAATCACGGTGTTTCTATTGATCCAAACCGGGTTTTGGTCACCCCGGGCGCCAGCGGAGGACTCACACTTCTCGCTAATATGTTAGTGTCACCCGGCGACGGCGTTTTACTGACAGATCCTGCCTATCCCTGCGTAAGAAATTTCATCTATATGCTTTCCGCGGAGCCTCAGTTAATTCCTGTTTCGATAGTTAATAATTTTCAACCGACGCTAGAGCAGTTAGATCTATATCGGAATCAAAATTCAAGAGGTCTTTGGTTAGCTTCTCCAAGCAACCCAACCGGAACGATTTTGGAAAGGGGACACCTGCAAGAAATTTGTAATTGGGCGCAACGTAATCAACTCCATTTGCTTGTTGATGAAATTTATCATGGGCTCGAATATGTTGATGATTTGCCCAGTGTGCTGGAAATTGATTCTTCGGCATTTGTTGTGAATAGCTTCTCGAAGTATTACGGCATGACCGGTTGGCGTTTGGGTTGGATAATCGTGCCAGACGAATATGTAGAAACTGCGAATATCCTCGCTCAAAACTTATTTATCTCGGCGCCATCCATTGCCCAATACGCAGCGCTAGCTGCATTTACAAATGAAGCGAAAGTGATATTCGAGGAGAGAAGAGACGCTTTTCGTCAGAGAAGGGATTATTTATCTAGAGCATTGCACGAATTAGGGTTTCAGCTTTCAAATAATATTCAAGGCGCCTTTTATATCTATGCCAATATCTCCAAATTCTCTGATGATTCTGAAGAGTTTTGCAAGAACTTGCTAGATTGCCATCAAGTTGCGATAACTCCAGGCACTGATTTTGGAGAATATAAGGCCAAAGAATTTGTACGCTTAGCATTTACCACTAGCATGGAAGATTTAGAGCTGGGAGTTGAGCGAATTACTAAGGCACTAAGCTGAGGCTTAAGTGATAATAGGAAAAAACCTTTATGGAATTTGAGAGCGAATTACAGTCTGCACATTTGGTTAGGCGCTATAAGCGCTTCCTGGCAGATGTTAAGCTTTCGAACGGTGAAATAATGACTATCCATTGTCCGAATACTGGATCTATGAAGAATTGCCAGGAGCCAGATAGTCTAGTTTGGTATTCCACTTCGTCAAATTTGAAACGTAAATACCCAATGACATGGCAATTCATAGAATCTACTGACAACCACATAATCGGAATCAATACTGGCCTATCCAATAAATTAGCAGTGGAGGCAATTACGAATGGAACAATCAAACAATTGCAAGACTATGATGAGCTGAAGACAGAAGTAGCTTATGGAGAGCAGAATAGCAGAATTGATATATTGCTTACCGGCGGGTCCTCTAAGCAAAAAAAATGCTATGTAGAAGTGAAAAATGTCAGTCTTGGTATTGGTTCAGGTTTGGGTCTGTTTCCAGATGCTGTAACGACTCGGGGTCAAAAACATCTACAGGAGTTAATGTCAGTTAAGAAATCTGGCTGTCGCGCCGTGTTGTTGTTTTGTGTTCAGCATACCGGTATCGAGTGTGTTAGTCCTGCTGATGAAATTGATCCTAAGTATAGCTCGTTACTAAGAGAAGCAGTTGCAGCGGGGGTAGAAGCTATTGCTTATCGAACAGAAATAGACTGTCAGAAGGCAAAAATACGATTACACGATGAACTTACTGTAATACTCTAATACATCCAATGGTAAACATTTTAGAAACTGCTGCGCTAATATTGAGGTACAGACACCAATTGATCTTTCTGAATCATAATCATGCCATTCCCCACAATAAATGGGATTTTCTGTAAATGTTTACCTTTACAGGGTCCTACTAAACAATGCCCATCGTCTATTCTGAACAAAGCTCCATGAGTAGAACATTTGATGAGTGCGGCATCCGCATCAAGAAAATCATCTTCTTGCCATTCTAAGGGTGTTCCAAGATGGGGGCAGCGATTCCAATAGAGATGAATTTGATTATCTTTTTTTACTGCAAACATATAAAAGCTATCGAAATCAATCCCTTTCGATTTACCCTCTTCAATGTCATCAACCGGAAACAGTTCAATCATTATGCAAGAGCCTGCTCGAAGTCAGTTAGCAAGTCTGCGACTTCTTCAATCCCTACACTAAAACGAACCATGGAGTCAGAAATGCCCATTGACGCCCTTCGTTCTGCGCCCATTTCATAATAGATTGTATGTGCGACTGGTATTGCCAAAGTTCTATTATCCCCTAGATTGCTTGAGGAGATGATGCAGTCCATCTTGTTAAGAAAGTCAAAACAATTTACTTCTTCTTTCAAATCCACACTAAAAATTGTACCGAAGCCTTTGAAAAGTTGCTTTGCTCTTTCATGTTGTGGATGGTTGCTTAGGCCGGGAAAATAAGTTTCTTTAATTTTTGGATGATTGTCACAGAATTCAGCAAGCACCTGTGCATTCTCACAAGCCTTTTCTATGCGCAAGGACAGCGTTTCTGATCCTGCTGCTAGGTGGTGGGCAGCTTCGGGCCCCAGGCTAGCCCCAATGTCTCGAAGGCCTTTCTTCTTTATTTGAGTTATCCCCTGAAGTTTCGATTTTTCTGTTCGATAAGCGTCGTGGATGTTTTCAAATCCCGACCAATCATATAACCCTGTATCCGTGATTATTCCACCAAGCGCATTTCCATGACCGCCGATGTATTTTGTTAGTGAATTTATGATTAAGCTAGCTTGGACTTTCTTGGGAAGAAACAAGTGTGGAGAAGTCATCGTGTTATCGACACAATAGATTAAGCTTTTTACCTGACAAAGCTCCCCGATAGCTTTCAGATCAGCAACCTGAGTCACGGGGTTAGCAATTGTTTCTACAAACACGAGTTTAGTATTTTCTTGAATGGCACTTTCAACAAAGCGCGCTTCCGTAGCATCTACAAAAGTAACTTCAATGCCTAGCCTCTTTAAGGTACCAAAAAAGCTGTTAGTATTGCCAAAAAGGAAAGCGCTAGAAATTATATGATCCCCTTCCTTTAATAATGCGAGCAGTGCACTCGATATTGCTGCCATTCCAGTGGCGAATGCGACGCTGGCTAAGCCTTGCTCCATCTGGGTAATGCGATTTTGTAATGCGGTCACCGTGGGGTTTAACTGTCGGCCATAGTTATAGCCTGTTCGCTTTCCTTGAAATACTTCCGCGAGATGACGTGCGTCTTCGTAACCATAAGCAACTGACGGATGCACTGGTTTGTGCAGCACCCCGTGTTCCGGATTATCCTTGCGGTCCGAGTGTAAATTTGTTGTATTAAAACCTTTCTTGCCCATGTGTGATTCGATGTATCGCTACTAATAAAAATTATTACCCGAGAATGGTGCTCGGAGCGGTATTTTATGCAGGCGGCTTTATACACTAGCCCTATGCATATTGAAAGAATGCTTTGCTAGATGTAAGGACCGGCTCCGCAGGTAAAAGACTTACGGGTTCATTATAACGCGATTAAGATTGCTGGTCTGCTTTGTCTTGGCAGACCAAACACAGGCTAGCTTGGGGTTGCGCATTTAATCTTCCGAAGGAAATGGCCTCATCGCATTGGCGGCAAAAGCCATAATCACCAGATTCTATAGCTTTCAATGAAGCTTGAACTTTTTTTAATTTAAGTAATGCCTTTCCTCTTGTGGACAATGCCATACTTTGTTGTTGCATCGCATCTATTCGCGATACTCGTCCAACCGCTGTCTGGTCCAGTTGCACGACCTCTGTCGACTGTTTGTTTATTTGCAACTGTTCTTTTAGCTCGCTCTCCAGCTTATGCAATGTTAGTAGTAATTTTTTCTTTTGCTCAGTGGTTAAACTATCCATGATGAAAAATGCTCTACAATTGTTTCATGTCTTATTTCAAGCCTTGAAATAATGGGCGAGAATCAATAAAAGCTTGTATTTCTAGGATGCGCTGTCTGTACTCAGAGCTATTACGGTCACTGTAAATGGCATTAAAGTCAGATTCAGAGATCCCATCCCTGCTACCTCCAACTTCTGGCATATAGTCTGACTCCATTTGCAGGTTTGTCATACGCTTCTGCATTTCCAGCGCGGATTGTCGATTCATGGTCGAATAACTGGCCAGTGTCACACCAACACTATTTGCAGTTAAATCAGAAAAACTAAAACCGGAGCGATATCTAGCATCATAAGCTTCCTTGGTTGTTGAGAGCAGTTCGGCAAAGTCAGCACCTGCCGAAGCCGTAATAGCAGCGATAGAAACGACGTGCTGTGCCAAATCTTGCCGTCTTTGTAGGCGAACCTCGATAAACTTTGCAGATTGCACTGTAGCCGCCATTTCGTTTCCAATAAGTTGACTAAGGTCATCATCATTTACATAAATCGCCAAGGCTTGCAGAAGTGCTCGGTTCTCAGCCACTGGATCGCTGTCATTCAAAGATCTCTCTCTGGCTTCTGTAAACAAAGGAACGAAAAGTGTATTCAGTGATATGGCGCGAACATCCGCAGAGATTGTAGTAGCAAATTCATTAATCAATTGATAATAATTGACAATTCTGTCGCGATCTTCTGGGGACACGAATAATTGCTGAGCTTGATCGCTTATCCGGCTAATCAGTAGTGGGTCCCATAGTAACCCCACATTCATTTGTGAATCCTCAATTTCTATTGAGTCAACATTGTCGAATAAATGTTTAAGGTCATTTAAGGCGGGAGTAGATTGGCTTAAGTTATTTCTAAATCTTCCCCAGCCTATTTCCACCAGACGGTAAGGTAATCGGATATAGCCAACACTAACCTCACGCATTTCCAGGACTTGATTAGTGCCTGCGAAAGTACTGCTAATATTAAGGTAAAGTGGGAACGATTCAGCTAGTAACTTAAAACTAAATGCAGCACTTAAAGCTTCTCCTTCAATCGACAATTGAGCAGCCCAGGCAGGAGATAAATTCGTGAGATTTAATCCATAGCGCAATATCAAGTTTAGTTCTTCTGCACTGAGCTGCAAATTTTGTAGGCTGGCAATCCCGGGTGAACGAGGGGCAGTTTTCAGTAACAGCTGCTCAATTTGGGAGATTTCTTCAGCGTTTAATGATTCACTCGCAGGAACACTTGGCACTGTCTGCACTGAAAGTAAAAGCACAATAGCTGGTGCGCTCAGAATAAAGACTAGGAGCGATCTAAATAAGAATCGGAGAGTTACCAATATAGGCATGCTCAGGGTGCCTTCGCTTTAATCACTCGATTTTGCGGAAAATGAATTCTATTTTTTTGTTGCCGATTAAAGGCAGAACCAGTTTGCAGTCGGATTTTACTGACAAATAGCGACTTTATCGCTATAAAGTATGAAAAAATCCAAAAATTCTAGAGTTTGTAGATAAAAATACTTATTAATCAATAATTTGAAACTAGTACCCAGTTTGAACTGGACTACGGGAAAGATATTTTTTCAAAGAGAAGGTTATGAATTTATACAAAATTAGAGTCGTCTTGCGGCAGAGGTTGCAGGGCCTTGGTAGTATTTCTGTAGCCATGGTTTTTCTCATTACTTTGACTGCTTGTACATCCCAATCAGCTAGAGAAGCAGAATTAGCAGCCGTCGAAGCAGAGCGAGAAGCTCAGTTAGAGGACGCCGCGAGCTCTATCGAGCAAGAACGCCAGCGGGCAATGCAAGAACAACGACGACGTGAAGCAGAAGACCGAATTAGGATTGCTGCAGCACAGCAACTCAGAGAAGAATCACTTGCGAGAGAAGAAGCACTGGCGAGAGAAGAAACACGTGCGAGACAAGAAGCTTTTGTGAGAGAGGAAGAGCTCGCGAGAGCAGAGCAAGAGCATCGCCGCCGTGAGGAGGCCGAGCAGAGGGAATATGAGCGTTTAGCTGCAATTGCCGCCGCTGAAGCTGAAAGGCAAGCCAAGCTGGAGTTGATTTCTCAATTAGAGATCCAAATAGCTTCAATTGAATCTGAAACTAGGCAGGACGAATCCACGACGGCTATTTTGCAAGAAGCGATTATGGTGGCTGAAGAGCTGCTGGATACGCTTACTACTGAGCAGGCCAAATATGAGAGAACTGACGAGTATGGCAATACCCTTGAGCCACTTGCGAAAGAACTGATCGCTGAACTCGAGGCTCGTAAAGACAGTTTGGTGCGTCAAGTTCAATAGGTTTAACAAAAGAAGGCAGAGGTTTGCAGTGATTACTCCATGACCAAAATCGTAGATTTCGAGAGCAAACGAAAGGAACAGTTATTCAGGCAAAAGGAGGCTAGGGTAGACGCTTTGCGCAAGGCCTTCCGCCAGGCGAGGGGAGAACCAGACCCGGATTCCCCTTCAGGCAAACGAAAAAATAGCAGAAAATCCAAGAAAAAATAGTTCGAATTCCAGCTCTAGTTCCCAGCAAAATTTTAACATCCTCTAAATCCCGCTGAACCACAACAATGCTGGCCCTCCAGCCACTTGACATGCTTTGTTTGTAAAGCCTGTTGTGGTAAAGTGCGCGCCTTTAAAAACAACTTACCAATCGGGGAGACACACTTAGATGTCGGGGATAACAATTACAGTCACCACGGTCTTGTCACTGCTGGGTCTGGGTATAGCTTTCTTCTATATGAAGCGAGTAACTAGCATACCATTGGATTTGGGGCTTGATGAAAAAGACGGTGCTCGTCTAAGATTTATTCATGGAGCTATCGCAGATGGCGCTATGGCATTCCTTAAACAGGAGTATAAATTTCTCACCATATTTATGGTGGTATTCGCTGCGATCATCGCGATCTTAATCGATGATACTCATACACCTGACATACGTGAAGGAATCTATACAGCATTAGCTTTTCTATTCGGTGGCGCTATTTCCATAGCATCTGGCTATATCGGCATGAAGGTTGCTACTCAAGGGAATGCGCGAACTACAGTGGCTGCAAAAAAAGATATTTCCAGTGCCTTCGATGTCGCGATTAATTCTGGCGCGGTCATGGGTTTTGCGCTCGTTGGCCTTGCGACGCTGGGGTTGGTGCTCATTTACGTAATCATGAGTTTCTTGCTTGCCGATCTCGGACAAGAAAATAATCATATCTTAATGGAAGTAATCGCTGGATTTGGTCTAGGCGGCTCGACTATAGCTTTGTTTGCTCGTGTTGGTGGTGGAATCTTCACTAAAGCAGCGGATGTTGGTGCGGACTTGGTGGGAAAAGTCGAACAAGGTATTCCCGAAGACGACCCACGCAATCCAGCTGTAATCGCTGATAATGTTGGTGACAATGTTGGAGATGTTGCAGGAATGGGCGCGGATCTATTTGGATCATGCGCAGAAAGCACCTGCGCCGCTATGGTCATCAGTGCGGTTGTTTTCGCCGCCGACCCTAATGCATTGCTATATCCAATTCTTATTAGTGCAATTGGCATTCCTATTAGCTTAGTTACCAAATTGTTAGTGAGTGTTAAGGATGAAAATGATGTTGCGCCGGCATTGATGAAGTTGCTGATCATCTCCAGTGCGCTGATGGCAGTTGTCATGTTCTTTTTTACCATGGCATTGATCCCGGAGTTCTTTGAGCTTAACGGTGAGCAATACACCAATATGGGCGTTTATGGGTGCTTTCTATCAGGCCTAATTGCTGGTCTGGCGGTCGGGCTACTAACTGGATATTACACATCAGAAAATTATGGCCCAGTTAAAGAGTTAGCTCGATCGTGTGAGACGGGTGTCGCTACAAATATCATCTATGGCTTGGCTTTAGGTTATAAGTCTACCGTGTTGCCTTATTTAGCGATTGCCGTAAGTATCTTCGTATCGTGGGACCTTGCTGGCATGTATGGAGTAGCAATCGCTTCGCTTGGTATGTTGGGCACCTTGGTTATCGCTCTTATGATCGACGCCTATGGTCCCGTAGCAGACAATGCTGGTGGTATCGCTGAAATGGTTGGCTTAGATAAGGAAGTGCGTCGTCGTACCGACATCCTGGATTCGGCTGGAAACACCACGGCTGCAATCGGTAAAGGCTTTGCAATTGGTGCTGCAATTCTGACCTCGCTCGCACTATTTGCAGCTTTCATTACAGCGGCATCTACTTTGACTGGTGAACCTATTTCAATGAGTTTGCTTGAACCTCTAGTCTTTACAAGTTTGTTTATTGGGGCAGTATTGCCATTCCTGTTTTCCGCGATGACAATGAAATCAGTTGGGAAAGCTGCTTTCGATATGATTGAAGAAGTTCGACGTCAATTTAAAGAGATACCAGGTATCATGGAAGGAACCGGTGAGCCGGATTATGCGCAGTGCGTCGCAATCTCTACGCAAGCAGCACTGCGTGAAATGATCGCACCTGGTATTTTAATTATGGGTACACCTTTGCTTGCTGGGTTTTTATTCGGTGTTGAAGCGGTGGCAGGAATCCTAGCTGGCTCTCTGGTTACCGGAGGAGTTCTAGCTATTGCTTCCTCGAACAGCGGTGGTGCTTGGGATAATGCTAAGAAATATATTGAAGCTGGCAATCTCGGCGGCAAAGGTTCAGAAGAACATACAGCTGCCGTCGTTGGTGATACGGTGGGCGACCCACTTAAAGATACATCCGGGCCGTCGTTAAATATTCTAATTAAGCTATCAGCGATTCTAAGTTTGGTATTCGCGCCATTCTTTGTTCAATGGGGCGGAATACTTTTGTAGTATTTTTACTATCTTAAAGCAAAAAAAGGGGCTATTTAGCCCTTTTTTTTTGATGAGTGTTTTAGTTGTTCCTGCGTGTTTCGAAATGAAATAAAACCCATTCAGTAAATTCCATCTGAAATTCTGTCTTAACATTCGTCCAAGTTGTTTGTACACTTTCCACGCACTGATAAATTCTAAAAGAGTCCGTGTTTTCTATGATTAAGTTACGTACTGAAGGGTTGAGTGTATAATTCGACACTTCTACTAATTTCCAATCCTCTTCTAAAGTCCTGCTTATGCATTCGTTTCCTTGCAGTAAATCTATATATTCGAATTCTTTATCAGCAAAACCTAGGGGAGGGATTGTTAAATTTATGTCGATTTCTACCGACTCTGCTTGTTGTTCATTCTTAAGGAAGAACATTGAATCTAGCCGGAGCTGGTTTTCTGTCTGATTGAATACCACTAAGCGCATACCGTCATCGGTGTTAGCTCCCCAGCCAGAGGAATAAAATGCAAAGCGGATATCAGTTACTTCGATTAGCTCTGCTGCAAAACTTAGAAGGGGAAAGCAAGCTGCGGCGCAAAATAAGCCGAACTGGCTGGTAAATCTAATGTATTTCAATGAAAAAGCCATAAAACCAGTTTAGCGGGCTTGATAGCCTTATGTCATGCCTATTTTCTTTTTTGGGGGGATACAAGATAATCTCCCATGGCTTGAGTGCGACTGAATACTAAAATCCATTAAAACTGAGCAAAGGTCTAATTTTTGAATAACCCTGAGAGATTTAAGCACCTCATCTGCATTGCGTCAGGAAAAGGTGGCGTGGGCAAATCCACCACAGCAGTTAATTTGGCTCTGGCATTGGCAGCAAATGGAAGAAAAGTTGGTTTGCTCGATGCAGATATCTATGGCCCGAGTATTCCATTAATGATGGGAGTGGAGCCTGGAACCCGGCCTGAAATACGCCAACAGAAATATATGGTTCCGATTTTAGCCCATGGAATTGAATGTAATTCTATGGGCTTTTTGATTGATGAGAATACAGCAATGGTGTGGCGGGCCCCCATGATTATTTCCGCCTTTAATCAAATACTAAATGACACTGCTTGGAATGAACGAGATTACCTCGTAGTAGATATGCCGCCTGGCACTGGCGATATTCAACTTAGCCTAGCTCAGTCAGTCAAGGTTTCTGGCGCGGTGATCGTCACTACCCCTCAAGATGTGGCTTTATTGGATGCTCGCAAGGGCATTGAAATGTTTCGAAAAGTTGATGTCCCTATATTAGGTATCGTCGAAAATATGAGCACTCACTATTGTTCCAGCTGTGGTCATGAAGAGGCGATTTTTGGTACTGGGGGTGGTGATCGTTTATCCGCCGAATATGGGGTGGAAGTGCTCGGTCGTTTGCCATTAGATTTGGAAATTAGAGAAAAAACTGATGCTGGTAATCCAGTGGTATCATCCGCGCCATCGAACCCTGCGACTCACGCTTATTTGAAGCTTGCTCAGAATGTGGAGCGCAAGGTAAGTCAGCATGCTGTGTCAGCAGGAAGTGGGCCTACGATTACGGTAAGTGATGATTAGAACAAGCTTGGTATTGTTGGGATGGTGGTTCTCTGAGAGTTAAGAGAATAATTTTGTAAAAGGGGATGGTTGTGGATTCTGTAAATGATTTTTTAATATTTCTAGATGGTTATTTAGGATCCGCGATTTGGTTTCCAACACTTCTGCTTCTGACTGGAGTTTTCTTTACTCTTTACTTGGGTTTCCCTCAGATTCGCTATTTCAAGCATGCTATTGGAGTTACTACCGGAAAATTTGATAAAGCTGGGGCGAAAGGAGATACAACCCACTTTCAAGCACTATCCACCGCTCTTTCTGGCACCGTCGGAACAGGAAACATTGGTGGCGTAGCGCTTGCACTCCACTTGGGAGGTCCTGCGGCTCTTTTCTGGATGTGGATGACTGCGTTCTTTGGTATGACTAGCAAATTTGTAGAGGTGACACTGTCTCATAAATATCGAAACCAGATCCCGGATGGCACTATGGCTGGGGGGCCCCATGTATTACATGGAGAAAGGTCTAAATATGAAGTGGCTAGCAGTAATTTTTGCTATAGCTACAGTTCTTAGTTCATTTGGAACAGGAAACTTACCGCAGATAAACAGTATCGCTGCTGGTCTGGAGAGCACGTTTTCTATTGAACCGATCATTACAGCCAGTGTGCTTTCAGTGCTGCTTGCATTAGTTATTATTGGTGGCATTACTAGAATTGCAAAAGTTGCCGCTGCCATTGTGCCGACCATGGCTTTTATCTACTTGATCGGGGCGTTTGCGGTCATCATTCCAAACTTAGGCAACATCCTGCCTTCTTTTGCAGCAATTTTTTCTGATGCGTTTACAGGTTCTGCAGCTACTGGTGGATTTCTAGGGGCAACATTTGCTTACGCTTTTGATCGAGGAGTTAATAGGGGGCTATATTCTAATGAGGCAGGCCAAGGCTCTGCGCCCATTGCTCATGCAGCAGCTCGGACTGATGAGCCCGCAGACGAGGGCATGGTCTCTATTCTAGAGCCCTTTATCGATACTATTGTTATCTGCACAATAACCGGATTAGTTATTCTATCTTCAGGTGTTTGGATGGAGAAATTTGGTAACGAGTTTCAGCGTGCCGATATGAATTTTGTAAGCGGTACTTATACAGAATCCGAATCCGCAGACACTGAACAATTATTCCTTTATTTAAATGGCGACGATTCAATTGTTAATGGCTATAGCGGCAGCATTATTGTGCAGAATGGTTTGGCGCAGAACAATAATGATTTTACGTTAATTCACGCAAGATCGTTTGCCGAGAATGTCATGTTTAGCAATGGGCAAGGCCCAATTTCTGGTTCGATAAATGTTAGTGATGGAGCCCTGGATGACGCTAGCATTATCGTAAATGGAGATTCATTATTGCACTCTGTACCCTTAACTACTCAGGCTTTTACTCGAGGTCTGTTTGGTGATTATGGGCAATATATAGTGTCGATTGGGTTAATGCTGTTTGCCTTCTCAACAGCTATCGCGTGGTCCTATTATGGGGATAGAGCGATGACTTATTTGTTTGGGACTAAATCTGTTTTCCCTTATCGAGTCGTTTACGTGCTGGGATTTTTCTATGCAGCGCTAGCAGACACAACCATTGTTTGGAATATATCCCTAATCACTATTGTACTTATGACCGTACCCAATCTGGTGGGCATTTTGTTAATGCACAAAGAGATGAAGAAAACCGTTGCTGATTACTGGGATCGAACAGAGCATCATAACCGCGACACTTAGTAACACTGCACCTCAAAAAGGTATATTCTACATTCTAACGCAGGGCGACCTCGCCCGGCAGACGAATATTTTCAACGATAGCTTGGACGTCCTTTGGTGGTTCAGGGGTAATTTTTGAAATGCCATAGGCCACTGTCATATTAACAATGGTTCCCAGAGTTCCAATTCCTTCTGGAGAAATCCCAAACAACCAGCCTTCAGCATTATCCATAGTAGGATTGATTGTCTTAAAGTACACGATGTATAGAGCCGTAAATAGAAAACCAGCAACCATTCCCGCGATTGCTCCTTGTTTATTCATGCGCTTATGAAAAATTCCCAAAACAATAGCAGGGAAGAAGGATGCTGCCGCTAAACCAAAAGCATAGGCAACGACCTGCGCCACGTAAGCTGGAGGGTTTATCCCGACATAGCCGGCAATTATGACTGCAACAAATATTGCAATTCTGGCATAGCGAAGTTCTTGCTTCTCTGAGATGTTAGGCATGAAACTCCTTTTCATGAGATCGTGAGCTACAGCAGTGGAAATAACGAGTAACAAGCCTGCTGCAGTTGAAAGTGCTGCTGCAAGAGCTCCAGCTGCAACTAGAGCAACAACCCAATTTGGCAATCCCGCGATCTCTGGGTTTGCCAATACCATGATGTCACGATTTACTTCGAGTTCATTAACTTCAGGATCGCCAACATACTGAATTCGGCCATCTTCATTTTTGTCGGTAAATACAATTAAGTTTGTTGCTTCCCATTTAGTAAACCATTCTGGAACAGCTGAATACTCAATATTATCTACGGTGTTAATTAAGTTGGTGCGTGCGAATGCTGCTACCGCTGGAGCTGTAGTGTAGAGGATAGCGATAAAAATTAGAGCATAGCCAGCAGAGCGACGAGCATCTCTAACATTTGGCACTGTAAAAAATCGAATGATTACGTGGGGTAAACCGGCGGTACCAAACATTAATGCTGCAGTTATGAAGAATACATCTTGTGTTGAACGCTGTCCTTCAGTGTATGTGGCAAAACCTAATTGTTCACTCATACCATCTAATCTATCCAGTAAATAACCCCCTCCAAAAGATTCTGTTAATTCAGCGCCGAAACCAAGTTGAGGTATGGGAATGCCTGTCATTAATATAGAAATGAAAATAGCAGGGACCATAAATGCAAAGATTAGGACGCAGTATTGCGCGACCTGTGTATAAGTGATGCCTTTCATGCCGCCCATGACTGCATAAAAAAACACGATAGCCATTCCAATTACAACGCCGGTGGTGATATCGACTTCTAAAAAACGGGAAAAGACAATTCCAGCACCTTGCATTTGTCCGCAGACATAAACAAAAGAAATCGTAATTGCGCAGAAGACAGCGATCAACCTAGCTGATTGCGAGTAGTACCGATCACCAATAAAGTCGGGCACTGTAAATTTTCCAAATTTCCTTAAGTAGGGTGCTAGCAATAGTGCTAAAAGCACATAACCGCCAGTCCATCCCATTAGGTAAAAAGTGCCATCTCTACCCAGAAAGGATATTAACCCGGCCATTGAAATAAACGAGGCTGCTGACATCCAGTCGGCGGCAGTGGCCATACCATTTGCGAGAGGTGGAACTCCACTTCCAGCGACATAAAATTCGCTAGTGGATCCAGCTCTTGATTTTATCGCGATGCCGATATATAGCCCGAAGGTGAGAAATACGAAAATAAAAGTCCAGACTTGAACACTCATTCTGTGTCTCCGTCTGTGCTCGCTTGAAGGTTAGGTTGATAGTCTTTGGAAGATTCCAAATTATACTTGTCATCTAACTTATCCATTAGATGTATATAGACATAGATCAACGCGACAAAAACTAAAATAGCACCTTGTTGGGCTATCCAGAATCCGAGCTTAAATCCTCCTATTCGAAAATTATCAAGTAGATCAACGAAGAGGATTCCGCAGCCGAAAGAAATGAAAAACCAAACGGCTAGTAGCGAGAGAACGATTCGAATATTGGATTTCCAGTAGGATTGAGCGCTGCTATCAGGCATTAAGATTCCTTTGATTATTGCTTTTTTCAACTCCCGGAAGGGGTAAATAAATAAGACCTTCGAGGGAATAAATTCTACGGAAGAATTCCGTCTTTGCCACGCGCTGGGATGGTATCATTTAATCAGGAACCCGTACAGCTGCCTAGATTCGCGGGTCTCGGCGATGTTGCGTCTCAAGAGTTGGCTCAACTTATTGGCATCGTTTCTTGAGCTAAATTTACTTAATCCATTGTTGTTTAAGCCCTTTTTTGACTGGCGACAAGGTTGAGGAATAGCGCATATTCGGCCTTAGGTTTTATGAACTTCAAGCTCCTGTAATGAGTGTTACTCGAAGACCACGAGCTGACGTTCAAAAGTGTTCTAGGTCATTTTCGTTATTACTTAAGTGTTTCTCACATAGCTGAAGTGATATTGCTGGCGATATAGCTATGTAATATTATTCTTTTGGATTGAGCGATTTACTGATGTAGCTTTCTAGTTTCTTGTGACACTTTGCTTGATTTTCTTCGGCAGCTTTTGAGTATTCTCTAAACAATTGTCTTAGTTTCTGTCGTTGTAATCTAGAATGCTCAGTGAGTATTTGATTTATTCCGTCATCGCCTGCGGCAAGTATGATTTCTGTCAACTCTCTAGCTAGAACTCGTGATTGAGGGCTGGTTTTGCGTGGTGACTGTAGTAAATTAATCGCCACGTTAATTTCTTCTTTACTACAGTCTCGCATTATCTTCCCGAGATACTGTTTCTGTCTTTTTTTGGCTCCATGGGAATTTGGCAGTCGCTTGTATTCAGTAATAGCGACCCTTACGCGATCTGGAAGTGGAATTTTATCCAGATCTGTGATTTTAAACTCTAATAACCGTTCGCCAAGGGCTTGCATTCTGGTTGCTTCTTTCTTCTGCTGCGTTCTGCTAGAAGGTTCCAGTTTTTGAACTTTTTCATCGGTGTGTTGCTCTCTCTTTTTATGTTCCATCAGCGCTACTTATAAGGTTTAGACATAGAAAATTTGGGCGAGTCCGAGAAATGCAAAGAATCCAATGGAATCTGTTATCGCGGTTAGGGCGACAGATCCAGCAAGTGCAGGATCAATATTAATCTTCTTTAGAAAGAGAGGAAGATAAGCGCCAGCAAGAGCAGCGGTGACGAGATTAATCATCATAGCTGCCGCTAGAATGTAACTCAGCAATAAGTCTTGATACCAGGCAAACGCAATTAATGAAATTATAAATGCCCACAGCGCCCCATTAAGTCCCGCTACGCCTAATTCTCTTGTTAACAACCATCTGCTAGTTGAGGGGCTAATATGCCCAAGCGCCATGCTACGTATTACTAGTGTTAAGGTTTGGGTGCCGGCAACTCCACCCATGTTCGCGACAATTGGCATCAATACAGCTAGATAGACAACTTGGTCTAATGTGTCTTGAAACAAAAAGATGACCATTGAGGCAAAAACTGCTGTCATTAGGTTTAAGCCAAGCCAGAGTGCTCTGCGTCGTGCTGTTTTTACAATGGGAGCGAACGTGTCATCTTCTTCATCTAAGCCTGCCATGCTCATCAATGAATGTTCAGTGCTATCACGAATAACATCAACCACATCGTCAATTGTAATACGGCCTAAAAGCTTACCTTTGTTATCGATGACAGGGGCAGATACCCAGTCATGGTGTTCGAAAAGCTGAGCTACTTGAGTCGCTTCCATTTCCACAGGTATCGCTTCAATATCTTCGCGCATAACTTCACGAACTGAAGTATTTGGGCTGGAAACCAAGATTTCTCTTAAGGGTAAAATTCCTAGAAACATATCGTCGCGACTGACAACAAGCAGATTATCAGTCATTTCTGGAATGCTTTCGTGTCTTCTTAAATAACGCAGTACCAGCTCTACAGTATGATTTCGTCGAACTGTAATGGTGTCTGTATTCATCAGGCCGCCAGCAGTATCTTCGTCGTAGGAAAGAATTGTCTCTACACGGTGACGATCTTGCTGATCCATGGCTTGCAATACTTCGGCCGCAATCTGTTGAGGAAGCTGTTGCAATATGTCTGCAAGATCGTCCGTCTCTAGTCCTTCTGTTAACTCTACGACCTGTTCCGCGTTTAGTTCGCTAAGAAAGTCACTCTGCAGATCCTCATTAAGACATTGTAAAACTTCACCCTCTGAATCTTTGTCAATTAGCTGCCAAAGGACAGAACGAGTTTTAGGGGGAGAAGATTCAAGTAGGTAAGCGATACCAGCAGTGGGTAGAGTCTTAACCATTTGCCGCACTTGGGACAAAGAACCGCTATCAATAGCCTGGTTCAATTCCAGGACATGATCTTTTTTAAATTGTAATTCCTTAGCTTGCGACATACTAAACCTCAGACATCTACTCAGAAATCGGTGGGCACCGGTATGATTTGAACTGAGGTATCCAGCCAATAGCGGGAGTCCGGAGTAATTGGCAAAAGCATCTTACCGTTATTCCGCTGAAAAACAAAAGTCAAAGTGTTGTTGATGTCGTAGATTACTCGTCTTCACCAAACCGATTATTTATAAGTGCAACAATCGCAGTGATGGCTAGGTCCTCATCTGTGCCATCAATTTCTATGCTTAATTCTGTACCTTTCACTGCTGCTAACATCATGAGTGATAGAATGCTCTTGCCGTCGACCATCTTTTCGTGGCCTACCCGGATATCAGAACTAAAAGCGGCCGTGAGTTCCACGAGCTTAGATGCGGCGCGGGCATGCAGTCCTGCCTTATTAATAATCTCCACTTTGACTTTCTGCATAATTATTTAGAATTCTGATCTGCTAATTCTCGGTGTCGTACTTGTACATTAGTGATAGATTTTACAAATTCGTTACTAAGTTTTTCGCATAGGTACACAGATCTGTGTTGTCCTCCAGTGCAGCCTATGGCGACAGTGATATAACTACGATTGTTACCCTCAAATTTTGGTAGCCATTTTTGCAGGTATTGGGAAATATCACTATACATTTCTTGGACTTCATTTTCTGCATTGAGAAATTTCATCACCGCTTCATCTAATCCAGTTAGGGATCGTAGGAAGTTGTCCCAATAAGGGTTGGGTAAGCAGCGAACGTCATAAACAATATCTGCATCTACTGGCACGCCATTTTTGTAACCAAATGATTGAAAAAGAAGTGCTAGCCCTGCTCTCTTTATTTTTGACTAACCTATCCTTTATCGAATCTCTTAATTGATGTAAGGACATTTTGCTTGTGTCGATTGAAAGATTCGCCATGACTGAAATTGGTTCCAGTAATTCTGATTCTTTGTCGATAGCTTCTTTTAGGCCAATTCTCTCGTCAGATAAAGGGTGCTTGCGACGGCTTTCATTAAATCGCTTCAGTAGTGTTTGGCTATTAGCATCAAGAAAGATAATTTCCGTCGGTAGATTTTTAGATTTAAGGTCATTGACAATGTTTGGAACCTGTTCTAAATCTGCTGATATATTACGAGCATCAATACTCGCCGCAACATTTGGAATGTCGGTTTCTCCAGTGAAAACCCTGTTTGCTAATGAGTGAAGTAAGCTGGCTGGCAGATTATCTATGCAATAGTACCCTCGGTCTTCTAGTATATGCAGAACGGTGCTTTTCCCTGAGCCAGATCTGCCGCTGATAATTGTCAGTTTCATTTTTGGTGACTCTGATTAAAATTGCAGCCGATAGGTTAGCGCTTAATTTGTGAGAAAGGTAGAGTGACTTTATAAAGATCGTTACTGTCTTGAGCCTGTCTTATTGTGGAGCAAAAATCCGGATCATTGAATAATTCCGCGAGACCCGCCAGAGTTTTTATGTGATCTTCGGTCTTTTCTTCTGGCACGATTAATAGAAAAATCAAATCTACTTTTTTGCCATCTATTGCATTGAAGTCTATTGCATTCTCTAGCGTAATCAGTGCCCCAATAATTGCCTCGCAGTGTGGAACCCGACAATGAGGGATTGCAATTCCATTGCCTAGACCGGTGCTGCCGAGTTGCTCGCGCGCCATGATCGCATTAAAAATTTCATTATCGTCGAGATTGCTAAATTGCTTACTTAGTAATTCACTAATATTCTCGAGGAGTCTTTTTTTGCTGACACCTTCTATACGACAGTAACAGCGTTCTCGTGTAAGAAAGTCTTTCAATTGCATTAAAGTAGTTCTCTTTTCTAGTTATTTATTTAAAGTAGGCGCAAGATGAGATCAGTTTAATTTTTGTTGGTTTAGCCAACGAGACGTTTGCGTTCGTTTGAAGGTGGAATGGAAAGCGACTCTCTATATTTGGCAATTGTTCTTCGCGCCACGTTTATTCCTTTGTCCTCCAATAATTGGGTGATTTTACTGTCACTTAAGGGTTTGCGAACATTCTCGGCGGCTATTAGCTTCTTAAGTATTGCTCTAATCGCTGTAGATGAGCATTCTCCACCCCCTTTGGTAGATACATGACTCGAGAAAAAATATTTAAGCTCATATATTCCTCGAGGTGTATGCATGTACTTTTGAGTAGTAACCCGAGAGATCGTCGATTCATGCATGTTTACCACTTCGGCAATATCATGAAGCACCAAAGGTTTCATGGCTTCGTCTCCGTATTCGAGAAAGTCTCTCTGATGTTCAACAATTCGAGTGGCAACTTTCATTAGGGTCTCGTTGCGGCTCTGTAAGCTTTTTATGAACCAGCGAGCTTCTTGTAAATTGTCGCGCAAATAATTATTTTCATCGCTGGAATCCGCCCGCTTCACCAAAGACGCATAATCACTATTAATACGAATTTTTGGCGCTGTATCTGGGTTTAGTTCAACTTTCCATCTCCCCGACTCTGCGAGCTTAGTAACTATTA
>CAXYEH010000019.1:0-99572 GCA_964275945.1 uncultured Pseudomonadales bacterium | reverse complement strand
ATGGCCCATTCGATCCGATTCCATCCATAAAACTTGGTCGAGGGCATTTTTGGGAACATTCTGAAAATAGTTGGTGCGATCTAGATTTGTTGTGCCATTCAAGTCGGTAGCACCAACGCGTTCTAATACCTGAAAATAATCGTCATTAAAGTTTTCAGAGCCATTGAACATAAGGTGTTCGAATAAATGTGCAAATCCAGATTTCCCACTTGGCTCATTTTTTGATCCGACGTGATACCAGATATTTACAGAGACAATTGGAGCTTTGTGATCCTCGTGTACGATCAATGTAAGGCCATTGTCTAGAATGAATTTTTCATACGGGATTTCTGGCAAGTTATTGCTCTGGGTAAATACAAGGCTAGTTATTCCAGCCGAAAAAAATAGAAGTATTGTCTTAGTTAGGTGTTTCATTCTCGGCTCCTGGAACTGCATGAGAAGGGAAAATTGAGTAATAAGTGGTTTTAATAACGTAGAATGCTTAAATGCGAAATCGGACTTGATGATTCCAGGGAAATTCACGGAATCATCAAATCTACATCAAGCCTATTGCCTAATTAAATGCCATAAGGGTCCATAATAGATTGGTAAACCAATCTTCTTGAAGTGGATCGAACATCTGGTATTCCCTGGCCAAATTGCTGAATCATGCCAACAAAAACCAGATTTTCTACAGGGTCTATCCAAAACCAAGTTCCGGCCGCGCCCCCCCAATAGTATTCACCTTTGGAGTAACTCTCCGCTTCAACAGGGTCTTCTATTATGGCGAAATCCAGACCAAATACTGTGCCTGTCTCACTAGACATTGCGCCAGTCATACCCCGAGGTGTCTGATCCCGATGCATTAGGTCAATAGTTAATGGTGCAAGAATTCTTATACCATCCAATTCTCCTCCATTTAATAACATCTGACTGAATCGCATATAATCCATAGTAGAGGATACAAGACCGCCTCCCCCAGATTGAAAGTTAGGGTCCTCCAGAAAATTGGCGCCTGGGAAGCCCTCGCCAGGTTCAAGTTCTCCCGCGCGGTTATAGCCATAAACCTGGGCAAAACGAGAGACTTTTTCCTCTGGCACGTAAAAGTCTGTATCCGTCATTTCTAGTGGAACAAATATTCGATCTTGCAGAAAGTCACCAAATGGCTGGCCTGCTAATTTTTCAACCAAGTACCCTTGAACGTCGACTGAAACACTGTACTCCCAGCGGCTTCCGGGCTGATGTTTGAGTGGAATTTCGCCAAGTCTGCGAGTGAATTCTTCTAATGTAAAAGCATTGTTAAGTAACTCAGCTTCCACATATTTCGTATCTACCGGAGATTGTGCAAAAATTCCATAACTGAGTCCGCCGGTGTGACTCATTAGTTCGCGAATGGTCATCTTGTGATTCTGGGGCTCAGTAATGATATTCCCGCTATCATCAGTGCCAGCAAAAACTTGGAGATTTTCAAATTCTGGCAAATATTTTTCGACTGGGTCAGCGAGGCGAAATTTGCCTTCTTCATATAGAATCATCAAAGCTACACCGGTGACCGGTTTGGTCATGGAATAAATTCGAAACAATGCATCATTTGTCATAGGTGCTTGAGCTTCTAAATCTCGATATCCTACTGACTCAAAATGCACAATTTTGTTATCTCTTGCTGCCATTGTGACAACACCAGCTAATTTTCCTTCGTCCACAAATCCCTGCATGGCTTGAGTAACTCGATCCAAACGCGATGAATCCATGCCCACTAATTCAGGTGCAACCATCTCCAGGGCTTGCTCGGACGATGAACTTGGCTTGTTATCAACCGTTGCAAGTTCGCTGTTTGGCGTACAAGTCGCTAAAACAAGTACGCTCATCAGAGCAACGTAGCGAACGAGTTGACTAATATTATTTTCTAAAATCTTAATCACTTGCTTTTCTCCACTTCTTTATTTTTTGAGAGATATAAAAACATCTCTATTAATCAGGCAATGCAAACACATAAAGATTAGTGCCGCGGCTCGGCCTTAACTCAGGGGTCAAATTAGGCTGTCCACTGCCAGTATTCACGGCAATGTATTGTTTTCCATCGACAGCAAAACTGATGGGATAACCGCTTACTGATGACCCCAGGTTTATTTCCCAGAGAACTTCCCCGGATTCATGGTCAAAGGCACGAAATCTGCCATTGGCATCGCCGCCAAAAATTAGACCTCCGCCGGTTGCGACCAAAGACATGGTGCCTGCCCTCGTTTCATATAACCATTCAGTTCGACCTGTTTCAGCAGATACTGCTCGAACCGTACCCAAATTTTCAGTGCCGGGTGTGATTTGGTGGCGAGCTGCGAGTGAATAGATGGCAAGTCCTCCTTGGCCACCTTCAGTTAGTGAGCGCGCAGTATCACTCTCAAAATTTCCAGTCGCCAACATATTTGCACAGGTATTACGCAATGGATAATACATAACATTCGTTATCGGACTATATGCGCCTGCTTCCCAATCTTTGCCGCCGAGCCAGGTTGGACAGACGAATACAATTTGCTCAGCTTCGCGGAAGATTACTTCAGGATTTTCTGTGACCTCTCCCGTCGAGCCATCGATATCAATGACTACATTTTGCTCGACAGTTGGAGTTGCCCATAAAAATTCACCAGTAGCTCGATCTAGTGTGTAAACAATCCCCGTTTTCCCTGGAATACCGGTAATGACTTTTCGGGTTTCGCCGATTTGCAAATTAGGATTAATCCAGGTGACTTCATCAGGGTCGGGAGCGACGCGTGTTTCCACTAGAAGCCTTTCGAACGGATGATCTAAATCCCAATGATCATTCATATGTTGGTAGTACCAGCGTATTTCACCAGTCGCCACTTCCAGAGCAAGCGTCGAGTTGTGATACAAATGCTTATTATCAGTACCGCCAAGATAAAATTTTGGCGCGGGCGATGTCACTGATGTGCCCAAGATAATCAACTCTAACTCTGGGTCATAACTTGGGACCATCCAAGAACCAACGTGATGACGAGATTCAAACGGAACATCTCCCCAGGTTTCGTCACCGGGTTCTCCAGGAGCGGGAATAAGGCGGCGTCTCCAGGCTTCCTCGCCGGTACTCGCATTATGTGCAACTATCACGCAGGCGTTGGGGCCACCCCTAGGTCTGCAGCTTCTGCCAGAAATCGCGAGGCCGTCCGCGATAATGGGACCAGAACTATGCGTAGCGGAATTTACCTGGTAATCAAGAATTTCCGTTTCCCATTCCAGATTTCCAGTCAGCGCATCGAGAGCAAAAATATAATTGTCATCTGAAGTATTAATAATCTTATCTTCATAGATGGCGAGGTTTCGATTATTGCGAGCATTGCCACCAACCACCGCGTAAAGGTCTTCTGGTATATCGCGACGATATTGCCAAATAAAGTCGCCGGTCTTGGCGTCAATGGCTTCGATGACATCGTTGGCTTGAGGTACAAATAAAATACCGTTGTAAGCTAGAGGTGTTATTTCTCCAGTACCAGTGGCAAGATTTCGAGTCCAAACCAGTTGTAACTCGTCAACATTTTCACGACTCACTTGATCTAGAGGGCTGTAGCCCCAGCTATCTAGGGTCCGACGCCACATCAGCCAGTCGCCATCAGCAGGGTTTTGTAGCATTTCGTCTGTAACCGATGGGAATTCGCCAGCTTGAGAATAGCTAGCAATAGGCACGAGTATTAGCGTACTCAGCAACATAGACGTTAGTAGCTGGTAAATTTTAACCTCTAGAGTCAGCTTCTTCATTATTGCGCTCCGAATGTACTTTGCCTTGATTATTCTTAAGTGACAGCCCCAACCTAGCGTTATTTTTCTACTACTGACACCTGTCTAGTTCATCTAAAGGGGGTCGACGTTTACGGATTGTAAAGTTTAGGCCTTCAACTTAAAAGTTGAGAGGGGACTGAATATTTTCAGTTATAAAATCCACTATGACTTCATGAGTAGCCATAGCGAATTTCAAATTCTCTAAATAGACAGGCGACCAGTTGAATCGCCCAAAGATTCGATCGGTGTGCCTAGCTTATCTAATAAACTAAGGTGCATATTTGAAAGAGGGGTCGCTTCAGGGTATTGGAGGTGATATCCACCGTGAGCAACATTTCCTGCTAACATGATCGGCAATTCTCGAGAGTAGTGGGAATTACTATCAGCCATTCCCGCTCCATAGACAATCATCGAAGAATCCAACAAGGAACCATTTGCATCTTCCGATGTACGTAGACGATCAAGAAATTCTGCAAAGAATGTCATATGGTACTGGTTTATCTTCAGTAGTTTTTCGAGCTTTACAGGATCGCGCTGATGATGAGAGATTGGATGATGGGCATCTGGCACACCAATTTCTGCATAAGTACGACCGGTAATTTCGCGACCCATCATAAAGGTTGCGACTCGGGTCATATCCGTTTCCCAGGCTAGAGCCATCATGTCAAACATGAGCCGCGCGTGTTCAGCAAAAGTATCTGGAATACCTGCTGGTTGATCCACGACCGGAAGTTCACGATCACTTTGAGCTTCAGCCATTTGGATTCGTCTTTCAACATCACGCACAGCTTCTAAATATTGGCCTAACTTGGTCTGATCACTTGCCCCGAGTTGTCGCGAAAGATCCTGCGCGCGCTGGGTCACTGAATCAAGCAGGCTTGCATCTTTGCTGAGTCGAGCGCGCCTCACTTTTGGATCGGTGCTTCCTGTATCCCCAAACAAGCGTTCAAAAATCGCTCTTGGATTGTTTTCCATAGGCAGTGGCGTGGTCTCATTCGCCCAGGTAATGGTATTGGTATAAGCGCAGCTGAATCCTTCGTCGCATGATCCGGCAAAATCCCGTCCATCAATGGCTAACTCAAGTGTAGATAACTGCGTTTCATTGCCAAGAAATCTTCCAGCAATTTGGTCCATAGAAATGCCTGCACGAAGATTTGAACCATTATCCCGCGTCGATGCAACACCAGTTAGAAAACGAGTAGAGGCGCGTGCATGTGGACCTTCCCCATCGACTCCATGAAGTCCGCTAATAATTTGCAGCTGTTCACGAAAAGGTTCCATTGGTTTGAGTATCGAAGGAAATTCAAATCCGTCCCCGACTGTTGAAGGGGTCCAATGATCCATTCTCATGCCATTAGGTACGTAAACAATGCCAAGGCGTTTTATAGGTTTCGGAGCAGTATTCGCCATTGCAGGAATCATGGCGTCTAGCATGGGTAATGCTAAAGCAGCACCGAAGCCGCGCAACATAGCGCGACGAGGAATAGCCTTTTTAGTGATGATCATGATTCGGACCTCCGCGTTCGGAATGGGGCACTTTTTACTATGCCCATAATAATAGACGACCAGCTGTAGTTATCCAATGCCGCAGACCGGGTGATCATGCGCACTGTTGGCTTATCAAAATATTCAGGCGGACGCCCGATAGCATAAGCGAATAGTTTCTCAGTGACTGTTCCAGCGAATTCATCACTTCTGTCCAGAAGAATGTTACGTAACCCATTTAAGCCATAAAACGCCGTGCCATTTGGTAGTTGGCCTGAGGCATCGATGGCTAGATTAGCTTCACCCGTATCTCGCCATCTGCCTACGGCATCAAAATTTTCTAATGCCAGGCCTAATGGATCCATGGGTAGGTGGCAGACAGCACAATTTGGATCTTCCCGATGTTGGATCATGCGGTCACGAATAGTGGCTGGCTGACCATCTGCCCCATTTTCAGGCAAGTCCGGCACATCCGCCGGTGGAGGTGGAGGGGGGGTCCCAAGGATATTAGTTAGTACCCATTTGCCTCTTAATACTGGAGATGTTCTGTTGGCATACGAAGTCGCTGTAAGCAAGCTGCCTTGTCCTAAAATACCGCCACGTTGTTGCGCAAGTTCACCCTCTAAATCTACTCGACGGAAATGGCTACCGTAGACACCCTCAATTCCATAGTGCTCAGCGAGGCGTTCATTAACATAGGTATAGCCAGCACCTAATAGATCCAGGACAGATCTATCATCTCTCAGCAAGCTCTCAAAATATAATTCACTTTCTTGGCGGAAGGCGTTACGTAAATTTTCATCGAATTCGGGAAATTCGACAGCGTCGGGTACCAAGCTTCGAAGATTACGCAAGTATAGCCATTGGCTGGCAAAATTCTTTACCAGTGCGCTGGAACGCGGGTCGCCCAACATCCGCTGAGTTTGTGCTTCTAGGATATCTGGGTTTTGAAGCTCACCCCGTTCAGCAATGGAGAGCAGTTCTTCATCTGGGATACTGCTCCACAAAAAGAAAGACAGGCGGGAAGCTAACTCTAGATCGCTTAGTTCATAGTCGGTTTCGGGAGCAACATTTAACGGGTCTTGTTCAACTCGAAAAAGAAAATCTGGGGAAATCAGAATTCGCTCGACGGCAAGCTGTATCCCTGCATCAAAACCTGATTGTCCATCGCCACGACCTATGCGGTAAAAATCCATCAAAGTATCAATATCAGTTTGTTGGAGAGGGCGACGGTAGGCGCGGTTGGCGAGACCAGAAAGAATCTCAGTTGCACAAACTTCTTCAGAACCTAGGTCATTGCTGGCGGGTGTGCAGACAAATACGGCACGGCGGCTAGGTGTGTCGCCAGGGCCCGCCGCATCGAAGGGGCCAGTAATTTGTGCTTGTTCTATGGCGGCATCGCCATCACGCATTTCATTAATGGCAGCCGCGAAAACAGATTGTGGGGGCTGTAAAACGCCTTCTGGTTCGGTAAGTCTTCGTACAAAAGACAGACCAACAATATGGGGTCCAGGCTCGGCTTCGAAACGAAGCCTTAAGTTCGAATCCGCGAAGAGCATATACTCTTCCCATTCTCGGTCTCCGAATTGGTTGCCGCCATAGCTTGCAGGGGCTTGCAATACATCTGGTTCTTGGCCGCCTATTGCAAAGCTTTGAATCAGTTTGCCATCTAAGCGTACTTCGATCTCATGCTGTGATCCCATGCCTCGAATATAGTTTACGTAGTTACGATGCAGCCTTAAGGAAAGGTCATATTGACCCGCAACAGGGAAGTAATGATCCATGGCCACGCCACCGCGAGAGCCAAAGGGCAGATCATCACTCATACGATCATTCTGGTTTAGCAATATTGGCACTTCGTAGATTTGTGATACGGGCCCCAAAGGTTCTTCCCCGATAGCTAAACGTGCGGTTTTTCTCGCCGCAGACAAATAACGTTCCATTAGTGCGGGGGAAACCGTTAACACATCGGCCATATTGTCAAAGCCATAGGCGTCAATGTCATCGGCTGGCAGTAATTCTTCCACATCTACATCGATATTTAATAAATCACGTACTGAATTTGCATACTCGGCTCGATTAATTCGATGAAAAGTGTCAGTGCGCCCGGGGTTTGGAGCAGTGGCAGCTAGTTCGTCAATTTCTGACTCAAGCCAAGACACCAATTCGTTATAAACCGCTTCAGAAGGTTTAGGCATTTCCATGGGGGGCATGCGGCGGTTTCTTAACTGTGAGAGTACTTTTTCTTGCAGAGCACCGTGATTCGCAACTTCTGATAAATCGAGGTTCTGGAACGAGACGTCGGCAGTGCTTAATGAGTCGTTATGACAAGCTAAGCAATACTGATTTATAGTGGTATTGAGAAGATCGCCAGCAGATTGTGCGCCAGTGGTGCTCGACAGTAGTAACGGCGACACTACTGCAAGCAGTTGGATCAGTGCAGTTCTAGGCCATGGAAAACCGAAAATTCTAGGGCTCATTGTTGAAACCTTTAGCCGCCGTAATATTGCTGGCTCTAAGTTATTCTTTTAACTCGTTATTTAAGCATATGGCAACGAATTGCTTGGTCCCTAAGCATACCGCATTTTTCGAAACCGGTCCCCCACATATCAAGGTGCCACGGCTCTGGCAGGGTGTCAATTCTCCTTTGAATGCCGTAGCATTCGGTGTTGTGGATAAGAATAAAAACAGTCTCCTCAGTCCATTATTCGCCTTTGCAATAGCGATCACTTTAAGTGCGTTGCCTCTAGTCAGTGCAGCGCAAGGCCCTCAAGACCTTATAGCAGCTTCCCGAGCGGAAGAAATAAGTCACGTGGAAAGCCTGCTAGCTTCAGGAGCCGATGTTGATCAAATGCAAGGCGATGGCAGTACTGCCTTGCATTGGGCTGCCCATCGTAACAACCAAGAATTGGCCCGGCTTCTAATTGGAGCTAAGGCGGATGTGAATTTAGCCAATGAATTAGGAGCAACACCGCTCTGGCTAGCGGCGCTGAATGGCAGTGCGCCAATGGTAAAACAATTGCTTGATGCCAATGCTAATCCAAACCTATCTCTACAAATGGGCGAGACACCGCTAATGAGCGCTGCGCGCGCTGGAAGCTTAGAGAGCGTCTCATTGTTGCTTGAATCAGGCGCTGATATTGATCAAGCGGAAGAGGAACGAGGCCAGACAGCTTTGATGTGGGCGACGGCACAGAGTCATGCTGCTGTCGTAAAACTACTTATAGACAACGGTGCTAATTTAAACGCCCGGTCCAAAATCTGGTATCAACTTGAGAATACTGCTGGGAATACAAATCCAAGTGGTAATTTTAATATGGCACATGGTGGTTCTTCTGCCCTAATGTTTGCTGCCCGAGTCGGGGATATCGAAACAACGAAAGTACTACTTGAAGGCGGTGCGAATGTTAACGATGTCGCAGGCTCCGGAGTTAGTGCTTTAGTTCAGGCCGCTCACAGCGGGCATGAGAAACTCGCACTGTTTTTATTGGAACAGGGAGCAGACCCCAATGCGATTGAAGCGGGGTATACAGCCCTTCACGCTGCCGTGTTACGAAGCGAAGTCGACTTAGTAAAAGCATTACTTGATTCTGGAGCACGTTACGATACCGCAGTTGTCCATGGCTCACCCGGTCGAAGATTCAGCGCAGACTATTCTATTCGCTCTCAGCTAATCGGACGAGATGCTTTCTGGATGGCAGCGAAATACGGCGAAGTTGAAATATTTAAAATACTTTTAGCGGAAGGCGCCGACCCTTTCTCCACTGATGGTGGGGGAGTTACGACACTTCAGGTTGCCATGGGTAATTCCGGCTCTTCACTGGATTGGCGCCGTGATCGTATCGGAAATGAAGCCTTGGATTTAGAAGACGAAGAACGCAGAACTCTTGAACTGGCGCGATTGCTTATCGATGCAGGTGTAGATGTGAATGCTAAGGACGATCGTGGACGCGCAGCTATTCATCATGCCGTATTAAAAGATTTTCCTAAGGTAGTTGAGTATCTCGCCTTGCGTGGCGCTGATATTCACATGCCTAATGATCGGGGTTTAACGCCGTTCGCTTTAGCTGATACTGAGCAACCTATGCCCGGCACCAATGGTTTACGTGGAACTCGGCCCGAAGTCGCCGAATTATTGCGCCGCCTTGGTGCTGATGCTTCAGAGTAATCGTTAGATCAACCCAACAGACCACATCAAACATACTGTTAGGAATGAGACTATTCCTCCCACCAGAGTTGCACCCCCATAACTAAATACCGCATCCGGAACGCTGAGCTTGGAAAGCGAAGTGCAAACCCAAAAATAGCTACTGTTTACGTATTTAATGATTACAGAGCCGCTGGCACCTGACAACATAGCCGCTTCAGGCGAGAGACTGAGGCTTCCTAGCATTGGCGCAACTAAGGAAGCTGCGGTAATCACTCCAACAGTCGTGGAGCCCGTAATCATGTTTCCAATAATGCCAATGACAAAGGGTAACAAGATTGTAGGTAATCCATAGTCAGTAAATAGCATTGCGATAAAATCAACTGCGGGGGTACCGCGCAAAATTGCACTAAGAGATCCACCTAAGCCTGTAACTACTAAAATCATGGCTGAAGTTTTTAAAGCGGCTTCTACCCATGCATCTTTCGCTTTTTCTTTGTCATCGTCATTCTTGATATTTCGATAGGCCAACCAAACACCAATGGAAAGGGCAACTACCGGCCATCCTAGATAAAGAAAAACGGTACGCAAAATATGCCCTTCTGGAAGAATTAATGAAACGATACTTTGAGCACCAATTAAAATGATAGGAATAACTATAGGTGTGTAAGAACTTAGCGTACTGGGCAATTCTGACGGGCCATCCTCATCTAGATCTTCGATGGACACTCCGTCGAATTCATCGCTTGCCATGGTTTTTATGCGCGGACCTGCAACATAGACACCCCAAGCCCAGCAGGCAAGAGAACCAAACAAACAAGCAATGCCACCAAAAATAATTGTGCGGCCAATATCAGCACCGACAATAGCAGCAGCTGCTAGAGGGCCTGGTGTAGGGGGTACGATGGCATGAGTAAGTTGCAAAGCGCCGACCAACCCGGTCGACATGACAGCAATGCCTACGTTCATTGTTTTTGAAGCAGAATGGACTAACGGGTTGAGAATCACATAAGCAACATCTGAAAAAATCGCTACACCAATGATGAAGCCGGTCAAAGTTAATGCCAGTGGCATACGGTGAGTCCCGACCAAATTCACCATGGATTTGGTTATTACTTGAATTGCACCGGTGTGTTTCAGAGCCTCGGCAATAATTGACCCCAGAACGATAACCACGCCTATCGAGCCCAAGGTATTACCAAACCCGTTTTCGAATGCATCGATAAAATTGTTCTGTTGTACACCAGGTAAGATGCCAAAGATCATGATAGGAATGAGCAACGCAAAAAATACATGCCATTTCCATTTGGCGATTAGGAATAAGAGAAGAAAGATGACAACTGCGAATCCAGCGAGAGAAATAGCTGGGCTCGTACTAACGGCTGTGGAAGGATCCATTACGATACTCTTTTGTTATTCTAATTTTAATTACTCTTGGGCCAAGAATTCCAGTGCTGCGCTGACTCCACCTTTGTTGTGAGGTATGCCAGCAATGCCAAGACCCATTTCAACACCGCTAAGTGTGCCTGCCAACATTAGCTCATTGAAATCTCCGAGATGACCAATACGAAATACTTTGCCTTTGATTTTGCCCAGCCCGGTACCGAGGGACATATCAAATCTGTCGAGAATTATCTTCCTCAGTACATCAGCATCGTGCCCGTCTGGCATAATCACCGCAGTGAGCGAATTGCTATATTCTTCTGGAACCACACAAAGGTTCTCTAAGCCCCAGGTTTCGACAGCCAGCCGAGTTGCCTCAGCCAATCGAGCATGGCGTGAGAATACTTTGTCCATACCTTCTGCATGCAAAAGGCGAAGTGCTTCTTTCAATCCATAGAGAAGGTTTGTGGCAGGAGTGTAGGGGAAAACTCCGTTAGCATTATTTTCTATCATGTCCTGCCAAGACCAATAAGCTACATTTGTGGTGGCAGATTTAGATTCTGCGAGGGCTTTTTCACTAATAGCATTAAATCCTAATCCTGGTGGAAGCATTAATCCTTTCTGAGAGCCACTCACGGTAACATCGACTTTCCAATCATCGTGTCGATATTCAACGCAAGCCAGCGATGAAATTGTATCGACTAAATAAAGTGCAGGATGATTGGCCGCATCAATAGCTTGTCGAATTTCTCCGATGCGGCTGGTGGCACCGGTGGAAGTCTCATTATGGACTACGCATACCGCTCTAATATTATGCGTTGTGTCTGCCTTGAGTTTTTCTTCAACAATTGTCGGATCAACGCCGTGACGCCAGTCCCCTTCAACCCATTCAACTTCTACACCAAGCTTCTCTGCCATGCTCTTCCACAATGTTGCGAACCAGCCAGTTTCAAATGCAAGCACTTTATCCCCGGGGGATAAAACGTTGACGAGGGCCGCTTCCCAGGCTCCAGTGCCAGATGAAGGGAATATGATTATGGGAGCTGCTGTATTGAAGACAGGTTTAAGTTGATCAAGAATGCCGAAGGTTAATTCAGGGAAATCTGGCCCGCGATGGTCCACTACGGCTTGAGACATTGCTCGTAAGACGCTATCCGGGACATTCGAAGGACCCGGAATTTGCAGGAAATGTCGTACCAGCTCGCAATTTAGAGTCACTCATGATGATTTCTTTTAGTTTTTCTTATTTAAAGTTGGCTTTGTCGATTAGCCCCCGGGATTATATGCTCTCTCTACGTTTGCTTCGACATCTTCTCGGTAAAATAGTACATCCCTAAATTCGCCATTGGCATACATCTCTGCTTGGTCGCTAAAATGAGGAAGATTTGGATCACTTTGTAAACCACCTGCAGTAATTGCTTTGGCAGTCAAACGTTCTCCAAATTCCACAACTGCGACGAAACTGTTTCCGCTGGTACCGTACATCCGGTTCGTTCCTGGATAAGTTCTAGCTCCGAAGGAGGCAAGGGATCCCCAGCGACCGGAGGCAAATCCAACGGGAATACTTGGCTCTTCATCATTGAAATCTTGAACTATGTCGCCATTCAGTCGCTGATACCTGTTTATCTCGCCCCAGGGGACACGCCAATCGCCAAAGTCGTTGGTTAAATCTTCAGCTGCAGCTCGCAATGCAATTAATTGCTGTGCGAGGGTAGAGCGGTCGGCCATATATTCATAAATATTTGTATCAGATACAGCGGCTTCTTCTGCTACTGCTGCCATCAAGTTCTGTGCGTAATAAATTGCCAAGGAGGTTTCTACTGAATCTACGGACCAGTTGTAGTCCCAGGTTCGCAAAAGATCTATGTATTCTAATAATTCAGATTGAATCGAAACCTGATTCGTGGTGGCGGGGAAAATTTCGAGATTGTTGCTGTTTTCAGTATTAAGACCACTTATTTGATCTACCGCTGTAACTAGAAGTAAATCAGGAATTAAATCTTCAAACGCAGGTAGAAAAGGATCATAGGCAGCCTCGATTAGACTATCGAGCGTAAAGTCAGTTTTGTTTTCCAAAACTTGGACTGCATGCACGCCGCGATAATTCTCTGGGTTATTCGCCATGTAAACAGGGTAATCAGATGCCACCGGACTATCCGGACCGGACGCATTAAATGGGGTGTTGTTAGTGTTTTGTATCCAGCCTACATCAGGATTAAAAACAGTGATTATTTCATCAAGACTATGTAAGCCTTGATAGTCAGTTGCAGGATTGCTGCCATCCAGTAGCTCATTCCAATTCAAACTTTGATCTCTTCTTGGAATGTAGTTGCCGTGCCAATAAGCGATATTGCCTTTGCTATCAGCATATACGGTATTGTTCGATGAATTTGTGCGTAACTCCATGGTTGCTGCGAACTCTTCATAGTTATTAGACTTCGTGCGTCCATAAGATTGGCTCAATGCCTTTATAGGTTCTTCCATGATGCTGAAGGCAACCCACTTATCATCTTCGCCTCTTACAATTGGGCCGTGGTGACTGCGGTAAGTCGTAAAATCTCGGGATAGCATTTCATCATCGCCTTTGTAAGAAATGGTAATAACTTTTTCTTCTAGCTTTTTCTCGCTATTACCGTGCACGTAATAAACACCATCATCTCGTTGGACAATTGTCTCAAGATACTCATCTATCGCATCAGCGCGGGAAGAGGTATGCATCCAACCTGTATTTTCATTGAAGCCCTGGTAGATAAAAAACTGTCCCCAGGTAACCGCGCCATAGGCATTTAATCCTTCCCCACTGACCATGTGTAGTTCTGATCTAAAGAAGAAAGACGTATGAGGGTTGATTAGGAACAAGGCGTTGCCATTGGCGGTGTTTTCAGGGGCAATAGAGAAACCATTGGATCCTCTTGGTTCATTGTCATTTGGATAGTTGATTTGTGCAAATTGATCACCGTCCCCATAGAAGTTTTGCAGCTCTTGAATATTTATGCGTTCGATATCACCGCCAATGCTGCCTTCGGTAAACGTGAGTGCCATCCATGGTTCGAATTTATTGATTACCCTAGGCTTAACTTCCGGATGTGTGTAAAGGTAGTAATTGAGACCGTCGGCATAGGCGTTCATTAATTCCTGCAGCCAGTCTGGGCTGGCATCATACATGGCCCGGATCTCTACTGGATCGATAAATAACTTCATACGGAGATCGCGGTATATCTGTCCAGCACCTTCGGCTTCCGCTAATCGACCCATGGAGTTGAGGTAGTTAGTTTCCACGCGATTAAAATCATCTTCGGCCTGAGCGTAGAGAGTGCCGAATACGGTGTCAGCATCGGTCTCTCCATAGATGTGTGCGATGCCCCAGCGATCGCGCAGGATTTCCACATTTGCTGCGCGCTGCTCGAGATGAGAAATTTCCTCGGCGCTGAACTGCGATGAAGTTTGCGGAGCCGAAGTTAGTGGAGTTTCCGAACTATTTTCGGAACCACAAGACACTGCGGCAAAAGTTAAAAGTATTGCAAGGTAAGATCGCATAGTTTTATAACAACCTCTTTATGGAAAACAGCAATAAGTAATTAGTCCGTAACTTTTACACCGTTAACCCAAGTTTCCGTAGCTTGAACTTGCCAGAGTTCATTCTCTGGAATAGTAAACATGTCGCGGTCGAGAAAAATAAAATCCGCTTTCTTACCAGTTTCAAGAGTTCCTAGGATTTCCTCTTGGTGTCCGGCATAGGCCGCGTCGATAGTAAAGCTTGCAAATGCTTCCACCAGAGTCATTCGCTCTTCGGGATACCAGCCGCCGGGAGGCTCATTGTCTTGACCCTGTCGAGTTACCGAAGCGTGTAAGCCCCAGAATGGATTCGGTGATTCCACGGGGAAGTCAGAACCATTTGCTATTATGGCGCCTGTATCAAGAAGTTTACGCCAGGCATAGGCTCCTTGAATTCGGACTGATCCTATTCGATCTTCTGCCATATTCTTGTCACTGGTGGCGTGGGTAGCCTGCATTGATGGAATCACTCCCAATTCAGCAAAGCGTAGTATATCTTCGTAGCGAAGTATCTGGGCGTGCTCGATTCGATGACGCATTGCCTGAGTATCAGTTTCATTAATAAGACGTTCGTAGTTATCCATTACTTTTAAATTTGCGTTATCACCGATGGCATGTGTGGCAACTTGAAATCCTGCATTCATGGCAACTCGCATAAGAAACTCAAGGCGCTCGTCGTCATAGCGCAGCAAGCCGCGATTACCTGGTTCGTCCGAATAGTCATCTATCAGTGCAGCCCCTCGACTCCCTAATGCACCATCGCCTACAACTTTCACACTGCGAATAACAAAGGTGTCGTCGTCGCTGCTAAAAAATCCTTCGCCGAGTCGATCCTGATAAAGTGGATCAGATGCGGACAGCATTGCATTTACTCGAATTGGCAAAGGCCCTTCATTCACTAACTCTTTAAAAGCAGCAACAGTTTGGCTGCCAATGCCTGCATCATGCACGCTGGTCATACCGTATGTAGCTAAACTTTCCATTGCCGTTTGCAGTGCAAACTTCTGTTCTTCGAAAGTAGGATTGGGTATTTGCGCGCTTACGTAGCGCATTGCTGTGTCGATGAGAACACCGGTAGCGTCGCCATTTTCATCTCGAATGATTTGTCCACCAGTTGGATCTTCAGTGTTGCGATCTATGTTAGCGAGTTCCATTGCTGCAGAGTTTGCCCAACCCGCATGACCATCGACGCGGGTTAGCCAGACCGGCTTGTCTTTTACTAAGGCGTCGATAGTAGCTGCTGATGGAAATTCATTACTGTCCCAAAGCACCTGATTCCAGCCGCGGCCTTGAATCCATTCCAACTCGGAATTTTCCTCAACAAAAGTCAAAACTCTCTGCGCTGCCTCTTCCTCTGAGCTTGCTCCAACTAAATCCACTCGCAGCAAACTGAATCCATAACTACCAACATGACCATGAGCATCGATAAGCCCAGGTATCAGCGTCCTGCCGTTTCCGTTGATTACGTTGTCAATATTGCTCGGTAACTCATCGTCGTTGGTATAGGTACGATCGACTTTGTCATTGGTAAATTGCAACGCAGAAAATTGAACAAGATCACGATCGCTGTTCAGTGTATAGCCGTTTAAATCAGTAATCAGCGTAGTGTCGGCAAAACTGGTTATGGCCAGACACAAAAGTGCGAGTGTCAGAGCAGACTTCTTCATAGTTCAGAACTTCATGATGTTTAGGTTTGGCTTCGAGTCTAGCATAGAGGAATTAATTAATGGCTCCCGTCAAAATGATCTTCTCCCAAGATTTTGTTATTGTCTCTTTCAATGCTGTGATATCAACGTTACTCTAGGCCAAGTATGGATTTAAGAGAACTCAGAAAAGAAAAAGGATGGTCACAAGAAGACCTATCTGGTTTTAGTGGCTTAAGCGTCAAGACGATTAATCGTGTTGAGAATGGGCATGTCACGCCTTCGGTAGAGACTGCAAAAGCACTAGCGGCTGTATTCGAACTTCCCTTTGCGTTTTTTTTGTCTTCAGCAGAAGAGGCATCTCCCTCGGGGCAGAAGACGAGCAACGCAAACTCTTCCCCAAAGTTGGATTCAACTTTTGCTACTTCATGGCGTGGTTGGGTGCCTTATATAGCAGCATCTTTTGTAGCAGTCTCAGCCTATCTCATCAACGACCTTTACTCACAGATAGGTCAACTGTCTGAAGATTATTCCCAACTCGTAGTTGTACAGGCTCAGACTTCCGATTCTAATGTCAGTTGGACTGATCCCTATAAAAAAGCACGGACTGGCATGCTGGAAGTAATAGATGAATTCACTAGCTATTATGGAGATCAACCAATACCTTCTTTGCTCGGAGTGCCGGAAGATGTGACATCTGAAAACGCTAGCGTTACCTTGATAGAAGTAAGCACCTTAAGGTTTATTGCCAGAATTCTCTCAACGTTAGAAGGTGAGCCTCAGCGTAATTCCGATGTCACAGTTGAGTTTATCCTTGATGATTTTCTATCCTGCTATGCAAGTCAAAGGCAACCGATTACCGTGCAATCTGAGAACGAGAACTTCGACAGTATGTTCTCTTGCATCGACGAAATTACATCTACCAAAGGATGGGTGCTCGCGGAGCAGCAATCTGACGCTTTAAACAATCTGTCGGACTCGGTGAAAGAGATAGGAAAAAGAATAGAAAGCGGTACTTTGCGGAGAATGCTCGGCGGTTCCAACTAAGGCACCACCGTTCGATGCGAAGCATCGATACTGCTTATAGCTCCCACTGAATTCTGCGTCATCTCTTTTAGTTCTCCTCCTGTCCTACGTGACATGTCCTTGACTTGTCTGGGACTGTTTGCGATTCGGTCATTACTATTCGTGTTTCAATTTTCATGGCTAACAATTCCATTGGATCATGCTTCGGTTAAATCATTGTGATCGAATAAGTAGATAGTTATATACCGAGTTATCTAACAACACTTTTATTTTTGAGGAAAACTCTATGCGCCGTATATTAAAACCAGTGCTTGCAGTTGTAGCTCTACTAGTTTCCTTAACCGCGATGGCACAGGAATATGTGACCATCGATATGGAGATCGACATCAACAAACCTGCCGCCGAAGTTTGGGAAAAGGTCGGTAATTACTGCGCCATTAGTGAGTGGTTGAGGCTACCTTGTGAGATTACATCCGGCGATGGCGGTATGGGATCAGTGCGCTCACTTCTGGGTGGCCGCATAATCGAAATAATGGTGGCGCAAACTGCGCTTTCCTATGGTTATACACAACCTGCGGTTGAAGGGGAGTTCTACAATCTTTACCACGGGTTTATGGAAGCAAGACCAGTAACAGACAGCACGTCAAAGATGCTTTATACATTAACTTATGATGTATCAAACCTGGCAGATCAGGCTACGAAAGATGCAGATATTGAAAGGCGTCGTGGCATGTTTACCAATGCACTGGGAGCGATGAAAGCATTGGCTGAAGCTGACTAACTTGTATCAGGTGTAGGGGTGGTACAAAAGCTATCTTGGGATCAAGCTGTTGTCCTCTTTTGTGATCGGTGATTCAAGGCTCACTTGCCGTAGCGATTTCAGGTGGAGACATAGCAGGTCGGTTGAGGGTTTACAGTTACGAGCCCTGATTCACTAGTTCTTTGAGTGCCGGCACTGCCGCACAAAGTATTGAGATAGATAATGAAACTATTTACAGCAATACCCTTTCTCTGTTTTTTCGTTGCGGCGAGTGCACAGGAGAATATAAGGGAAAGTGAGAATGAGATTCGCATTCTGTCTGCGTATCACGGGCTTGATCCCTTGCCACCACTAGCAACTCGATTATGTGGATTGCCTCCGGCTAGCGGTCAGGATGGAATGCCCGTTACCTTTTCTGTGCAGATAAACAGTGCATCAGTTTCTGCCGCAGCCTTTGCTGTTGAAACGACCTCGAGTGAAATTGTGACTCCACTGTGTGCGACATTGCGACCCGCGATAGAGACTCTCGAACAGCGTACCGTGCTACTTATAGGGCCCTTTAGTGTTGGCGACTCACTGCCGCTTAGCGTTGAGATAGTGGGACAGCTCGAAGATGTCGATGGGAATTCACTGGCGGGCTTGAAAATTGAAAAGGTGACGAGCCTCGCAGTTGGGCCCAGCCTAGTATTTGCCGAGCGCTTCGCTCCCGATACTTCAGGGCTTGAAGGGGAATGCCCGGCCGATACCGCACAAGCCCTCCAGCTAACCTGGGAAGGCGGGGTTACCGGGCCTGCGGGTGCCGCTCTTGACGAGGCCCAGCGCACTGCTATATCGGTCCTTCTTGATAACGGTAATACCGTGCACCCACTTTTTCTTGCGGATGATGACCCGGATAATCATGTCATTGCCTGTGTCGCCGAGACCAGTCCAGCAGTTTCGGTTAGCGTAGCGGCGGGCTTCTTTCATGACCCGGGTGATGATGCCAATCCCGAGACCAGAATAGGTGTGATTTCAAGAATGAATGAGTAATCTTTTTTGAGGTTGGCACACTGCACGTGAATAACTAGAACCGGAAATCTGTCAAATCCCCCATTGGTTTTCCTCTTTATCAAGGTAAGTTCTTAATGAAGTTAATATCTAAAATCAGGTTTGTTTTTGTTTTCATTTTGGCCTCAGTTTTTGTGGGCGAACTGGTAGCACAAACCCCCTCGCTGGAAGCTTTGGGGCGTCAGGGGCCTTACCAAGTGGCATGGTATACGCAACTCCCTTCTGTGCCCGAGTTCAGTGGTGCCACACTGTATTTTCCCGCCAACAAGGCGCAAGACTTCGGTGGTGTGGTTATCTCTCCGGGATTCTTTGAAAGACAGGAGAACATCAGCTGGTGGGGTAATTATCTGGCTTCCCATGGATTTGCGGTAATCACATTTGATACCAATGAATTGAATGACCTACCACCGCTGCGGGCGGATGCCTTGCTGGCGACAATTGGTCTGTTGCGCGGTGAAAATTCGCGCCAGGGCAGTGCTGTACGCGGAAAAATCCTGGAGGACAGCATGGCGGTCATGGGGCATTCAATGGGTGGAACAGCAGCCTTGTTGTTGGCCAATGAAAAAAGCGATGAGATCAAAGCGGCGATCCCATTTAATGCGGGTGGGGTGCCGAATGCCAATTTTAGTTCTGTCGCTGTGCCAACGTTGGTTATTGCTGGCGAAATCGATCGGCTAGCCCCGGTCAATGATCATGCGTGGTCACATTATCAAACCTTAACCAATGAAGTGCCTCGAATGTATATGGAAGTAAAGGGTGGCAATCATTTCATTGCTAACACTGCTGAGGTCGAGAATGAAAGATTACGACCCAATGTCGACGTGCATGACCTGGTGGGCGGCATGGCAGTGGCCTGGTTGAAGTTGTTTCTGGACGGAGAGGAAGAATATCGCGAATTGCTTTTCGGTGAGATGCCTTCCGAGATTACAGAACAATTATCACGCTTCGAGTATTCCAAATAAAAAGGTAAGAAACCCAATTAGTCATGGAGTTATTCAAGTCAAAGAAAGTAGTAGCAGTTTACTTAATTGCTACTCGCTGGAAATTCATAAAAAGGAAGAGAAATATGAAAAAGCTAATATGTTTTTTGTTGCCCATTTTAATTCTTGTAAGTTGTCAATCAGGACCCGAACCTTTAGTAGCTTCGAAAGTTGATCTTATTCCTTCAGTCTATCCCATCTCCAGCGCCATTGAACCTGGGCCAACCGAGACCGGTCTTTACCGTACCGTGACTCCCTTCGAGCACGCGAATGTTGGGCGGACTCACGTCTACCCTGCTGACTTCGGGGGTTCTCTGAGCGTACCGGAGTCGAACGCTGTAGTAGTACGACAATTTAGTGGCGTGCACGAGACGCCATACAACATTGTCACACGCAATCGAGACGAGCTCTTCTTGTTCGGTGGCACCCAGGGTCGCAGAGACGATGCTAAGGGACCCTATGTGGTCAAGTTTGACGCCACCACCGGCCAGGTGCTCTGGCGTACCGATCTGAGAGATACCAAAGCCCTGGGCGAGTTTCTCTGGCCTGGTCTGGTTACAGTCCATGGAAATGGAGACCTCTACGCCATCCACGGTATACGCATTGTCAGGCTCGACCCAGCAACCGGGACGGTGCGGGGCGAAGTCGAACTGCCCACACCCGATGGTTTCGCACCTGAGGACATCACCTACAACGGTTTCAGCGTGCTGCGCTCCGGTATCATCGTCACCAAATCTTTTGGTCGGCGAGGGGCGGAGGGTGCAGGCTTCCCGCCATCCATCGTGGTTACGGTAGACCCGAATAACCTAACTGTCATCGATTCCTATCAGCTCGCAGAGGGCTCTGCCGGCCGGCTCACCGTTGGGCTCTTTCAGGGTGACGAGTACGTCTACGTGCCGGGGATTCGGAACATCTTCCGTTTTGCAATGAACGGTAGTGAGCTACGTCTCGATGATCGCTGGAGTGTGTCCGACTACGTGCGGCCGGGTCAGGGGGCAGCGTCCGCGCCAGTTGTGATGGGCGATTGGATCGTGTTCCAGACGAACTCTGGACCGTCTACCGCACCGCTCAGTGTGTACGCGGTTTCTCAGGCCGATGCCGGCCTTCGGCTCAGAACCGAGCCGTTTTCGCCTGGGGCGAATGGCTTCAGCTTCATTCCTTCGGCGCTCACTGTCGACCCTGAAACCATGCGTATCTACTCCATGGATGCCGGGCGGGGGCGAATTGGTTGCATCGAACTCGTTGGCGGAGAGCGACTTGAGACCCGCTGGGTCGTCGATCAGACGACTATGAATCACACCAGCCTCGTCGGGCCGAGCGACGCACGAGTATTTGTATCGACGGACGCGCCGAACCTGCTGGCCGCCCGCGCCGCCGCCCGCGCCGCTGGTCGTCAGACGGCTGGATACGAGGAGCAGGTAGTGTGGCGATCTGCGGCCTCCGGCGAAGAGTTGGCGCGCAGCGATTTCATGCCGCCAAAGCTCATTGGTGATCCGCTTGCGCCCGGATTCTTCGGCGTTTGGTACTACCTGGGCGCGGCTGGAGATGTATATGAGCTGAAAGTGGAGTAAAGATGCCAGAGTTAACACTCGGGCCCGTTTTGTTTTTACCTGCAAGGTGTTGCCGGTGTTTCTCAATCGAAAACCCGACACATTACTTCATTGCTACGAAGTAGAGGGTGGCAATCATTTCATTGCTAACACTCCTGAGGTGGAGAATGAAAGATTACGACCCAATATCGACGTGCATGAACTGGTTGGTGGCATGGCAGTGGCGTGATTGAAATGTGCTGCGAACTGAGTTAATAAACAGCCAGACTGTAGTGACATGTCCGTGACTTGTCTGCCCGCGCCGAGCCTGAAAAAAGTTACACTCGTTTAACGTAACCAGCGGTCGCATTACTGGTGAATTATTAACACAGCTCTGGAGGTATTTTCGTATGACGCTAAAAAGTACTTTTAAACTTGCCCTAGTTTCCCTGTCATTCTTACTGGGCGCAAACGCCCAGGTGTCGGGTGAGGTGGAAGGGTTAGCTTTTCTAGCACAGTCCGATATGGAAGGTCCGGTCACTGTGGTAGACTTCGTTAAGTTTAAGCCAGGCGGCGAAGAGACCTATGACCGCTACGATGCTCTCGCAGAGGAAAAGCTAAGAGCGCTCGGCGGCGAAGTGATATTTCGCGGCTATTCGAGTCCTTTCGATGGATCCGCCAACGAGCGCGGGGCAGCGCGTAACGGCGCCGATCCCTCCGACCTAGGCTGGGACCAAGTCACGATGCGGAAATACCCATCCGCCAGTGCAGTCGTTGAGATGGGTGCGAGCGATGAGTATCGAGCGGCGTTACCCAATCGTGCCGAAGCAATCGAAAGTTCTCTGGTGTATGCGTTTGGAGGAAATCAGATGCGCAATGTCCCGTTGTCTGAATCTCCCGACACAATCTACATGCTCAACCTGCTTCGGTTCAATGACGGCGGTGGTGTCGCTGGCTATGGGGATTACGGCTCATCAGTCGGACCACTTATACAAGGCGCCAACGGCGCAGTGGTGCTGAGCGCGAGAGGTATCACACCAATAATCTCCAATCAGGAAATCGACCGCATGATTCTGGTCGCCTATCCTTCACATGAAGCGTTCCTCTCTATGGTGCAGAGTGATGTCTATCGTACGATCTCTCACAAGCGGACAAACTCGATCGAGCTTGGATTGAACTTTCCGTTTTCGGATCACAAATAATTAATAATTACGAATCTCGGGACACCAAGCCTTTAGGGCCGTCTATTGCGGCCCTGAATCTTCTGGATTTTCATCCTAGCCACTTGGCGCACTCAATCTTGTAAGTCAGTTCCCTTTTCCTGCGCACAGCGTTTACGAGGGTGAACAGCGTTAATTTCATTTGCCGGCTAATCAGAGCTATCGTTATTAACTACAGGGTTAACTCCTGCAAACAACGGTGAGGAAAATCAATGGAAGCGTCACTCGTATACCTCGCTGGGGCACTTTTGATAGGTCTTGGCGGATTAAGTGCTGCCGTAGGCGTTGGCATTCTTGGTGGCAAACTGATGGAAGGATGTGCCCGTCAACCTGAACTTGGTCCGAGTCTGCAAGGCCGTTTTTTCGTGGTGACCAGTGCTTCCTGCGAATACTCCAAGCTTCGATACTGCTAATAGGCCCCACTGAATTCTGCGTCATATCTTTTAATCCTCTTCCTTTTTTATATGACATGTCCTTGACTTGTCTGGTACTACTTGCCGTTTCAATCGTTACTATTCCTGTCAGAAACTAAAGGCACTCCGTGATGGAAGAGTAAGCGCCCGATCTAAATATTATGTGGAGAATGCTATGAAAATAAAATTATTTCTGATTGTTTCAACTTTGTTTGCTTCCTTAAATGTCGCGGTAGCACAAACAGTTGATGACTATACCGTACCGCGCACTGAGTGGGATCAACCTGACTTGCAGGGGGTTTGGAGTTTTGTTCCAAGTACGCCTCTGCAGCGACCTGCAGCGATTTGGTACTAGAGAATTTCTAACGCCCGAGGAAGTTGAGGCAGATTTCATTAGCCAAAGAGAGCGCCTAGAAGCGGCAAACGCGCGTGAGGCTGAGTTGGTGGTTAATCCAGCACGCGCCAGCTGCGGGTTCAGTGGGCGGATACAACAGTTTCTGGTTTGAGGGTGCGGGTGTTGGAAAGAACGTGAGAACGTCGCTAATAGTCTACCCGCCTAACGGCCGGCTGCCTGCCAGTGTGGAAGGCGCAGCAATACATCGTGCTAACTTGGGAGATGATGTTCCGGGGGAACGTCCGGTTCTGGCAATGTTTGGTGGCATAGGTAAGGACGGGCCAGAGGACCGTGGCCTCTCTGAGCGCTGCCTCGTTGGTTTTAACGCCGGCCCTCCGTTTAATGGAGATAGACTCACATACAATGCCAACGTGCAAATTTTTCAGAACAAGGATCATGCAGTATTAATGACAGAAATGGTCCACGACGCTCGCATAGTACCGCTTGATGGGTCCGGTCACTTAGATGAAGATCTGCAATTTTGGAGCGGTGATTCCCGTGGCTATTGGGAAGACGATACTTTAGTTGTGGTCACTAAAAATTTCAGCGGAATGACAGCTAGCTTTAGCCGTTTTGGTACGGCTAAAGACAAAACGCTCACTGAACGATTTACCCGTGTCGATCCTTATACAATTGATTATGAGTGGACACTTGAAGACCCCTCAACCTTCACGGATAAAATTACCGCCATTGTTCCTATGGCTAAAGTAGATGGTCAGCTCTACGAATATGCTTGTCACGAAGGTAATCATGGCATGGCAAATATTCTTCGTGGCGAACGTATGGCAGAACAGCGAGAGTCCGAAGATGAAAGTTAGCACATGAGCAATAGTTAATCGTAAGGAAAGATGTATATGAGCTGAAAGTGGAGTAAAGATGCCAGAGTTAACACTCGGGCCCGTTTTGTTTTTACCTGCAAGGTGTTGCCGGTGTTTCTCAATCGAAAACCCGACACATTACTTCATTGCTACGAAGTAGAGGGTGGCAATCATTTCATTGCTAACACTCCTGAGGTGGAGAATGAAAGATTACGACCCAATATCGACGTGCATGAACTGGTTGGTGGCATGGCAGTGGCGTGATTGAAATGTGCTGCGAACTGAGTTAATAAACAGCCAGACTGTAGTGACATGTCCGTGACTTGTCTGCCCGCGCCGAGCCTGAAAAAAGTTACACTCGTTTAACGTAACCAGCGGTCGCATTACTGGTGAATTATTAACACAGCTCTGGAGGTATTTTCCTATGACGCTAAAAAGTACTTTTAAACTTGCCCTATTATCCCTGTTGCTAAATAGTAGCGGAGTGTTAGCGGCTGACAATTCCGCGGTTCTGGGTCAATGGGATCTCAGCCTGAATCTTCAGGGGAACGAAGTCCTGGTCAAGCTCACAATAACTGAAGATGGTGATGGACTGGGCGGAACCTGGGCGGGCCCACAAGCTACTAACGCATTGTCTGACGTTAGTTTAGCTGGAGACACCCTATCATTTTCTATGCAAACACAGCAGGGATCACTAAAGGTATCATTCGAGCTGGAAGGCGATACGCTTAACGGTGGCCTATCTACACCGCAAGGAAACTTGCCGATTGTTGGTAAGAAGTCATCCTAGAAGCAGTGTTAGAAAATCTGGTCAAAGCTATATTGCAAAGTACAGCGGATCATTGCAAGTAAGCAGCGAGGATGAACATGCAACCCAAACTAGATTGGCCAATCATTAGTCATAATCCTGAAGACTTTTTGGTAAAAGTGTTGAGGCTTACTTATTAATAAATGAGACAGCAAATGAATCTGCAAACCATTACAATCTGTAGCACCCTATTGTTCGTTGCCTGTGGCAGTCAAGCTCAAACACGTGAAGCCCCTGATAACAATGCAGCAAGCCTGACTGGATCAACTGGAGTTCAGCAAGGCCTGCTAACAATTCCGAACGACATTTTCAGCGCTCTCCCTGCCAAGAATGCTACACGAACTGCTTTTTTTGGCGACTTGCATGTTCACACCACCTATTCGCTCGATGCTTTTGCCGTTGGTACTATGGCGACGCCTTATGATGCCTATCGTTATGCCTCGGGCGATACTATCCAGCACCCGGCTGGTTTCGATATGACATTGCGCGTACCCCTGGATTTTTATGCGGTCACAGATCACGCCATGTATATGGGTATGTTGTTTGAGGGAGCGGACCTCAGTACTGAGTTAGCCAGAATTATGAATTCAGACTACATGGAGAATTATAATGCACCGGAAAATCTAGTACCTGGACGCCCCGGGGTGTTGGGTAGGTTTATCGGTGATGCCAGACGCATGATTGGCGATGGGACTCTTAGTCAAGACTTGGTCCATGACGTCATCCACGATGCTTGGAAGGATACTGTTGCCGCCGCTGAGCAATATAACAAGCCAGGTGAGTTCACAACCTTTGTTGCCTATGAGTACACAGCATTCTCAAATCCCGACCGTGGAAATTTGCATCGCAACGTTATCTTTCGTGACGCCGATAAGCTTCCCGCAGTGCCCTTCTCTTCATTACACAGTAGAAATCCAGAAGACTTATGGGATTGGATGGACAGCTTACGCGATGAGGGAATTGAATCACTCGCTATTCCCCATAATTCGAACGGTTCCGGTGGACAGATGTTCAAGCTTGTGGATTGGGCAGGCAATCCACTGGATGATGCATATTCTTCTCAGCGAATTCGTAATGAACCGCTCATGGAAATAACTCAAATTAAAGGTACTTCGGAAACGCACCCCTTGTTATCGGACAATGATGAATGGGCTGGATTCGAAATAATGCCTTATTATGTCGGCGCCGGCGGCAATCGGCCCTCTGAACCCTCAGGCAGTTATGCGCGGGAAGCATTATTAAACGGCTTGTCCTTCGAAGATCAGGGAATGAAGAATCCTTTCGAATTCGGTTTTGTGGGTGCGTCTGATACCCACACGGCTGCCATTGGTGATGACGAATCTGATTTCTATGGCAAGCTAGGACTGACGGATGCAACACCTCAACAGACTGGAGCAGTTCCGCTGAGTGCTGAGGAAGGGGAGCGTCTTCTTGAGAGCGCACCAGATTCTGTTAGGGAATTTGAAGCAGGTGTTTACGCTAATGGGGATGATATAACCTTTGGCGCATCGGGAATTACCGGCGTCTGGGCGGAAGACAACACACGGGAGTCTATCTACAGCGCGTTCCGACGGAAGGAAACTTTTGCTACCACCGGCACGCGCATCAAAGTGCGTTTTTTTTGGTGGGTATGATTTCACCGATGAAACGCTGACAGCTCCTGATCTGCTCGAGACTGCATATTCTGACGGTGTATCCATGGGCTCAGATTTGTTGCCCAACGGCGACCGAGCCCCGCGCTTTATTGTCTGGGCCACGCAAGATACTCTGAGCGCGCCTTTGCAAAGGCTGCAAGTTGTCAAAGGCTGGACCGTTGATGGTGAGCCCCATGAACAAGTGTTTGATGTAGCGTGTTCAGATAACCTTGCAGTAGACCCGCAAACTCATCGTTGCGGTGATAATGGCGCGCAGGTGAACCTTGCAGACTGCTCTATTTCAGCTGAGGTCGGTGCCGCTGAGTTGAAAACCGTATGGGTTGATCCTGAGTTCGATCCTTCCGTGCGGGCATTTTATTACTCACGTGTACTCGAGAACCCAACCTGCCGATGGTCAACCTGGGATGCGATCAATGAAGGCTACGAACCGCGACCAGATTTTCCAGCGACCATTCAGGAACGTGCCTTTACCTCGCCGATATGGTACCGACCTGGGACAGGCTAATCATGAAGCTCTTAAAGAGCCACGTTTTCTGGTTTGTGGTTTTGGGTAGTTTAATTTTTGTCATCGACGAACAAACTTCAGATCTGCTCGATACCATATGCAAAAACTAAATAATGGTTTCTGAACTCTATAAGCAGGGCAATAACAATGAATGAAGCATCGCTGTCTTTGTACGAGACTACTGAGCTTTTTTACATCATTTTAGAAGCTCAAGATAGATTTTTTGAATTCTGGATAACCGCGACTTTCGCCGTCATTATCGCTTGCCATCTCGGATCAAGTATTCTCACGCGAAGTTTCAGCTTAATGATTTCATTCATGTATTTGGCATTTTCAATAAATCTGATAGGGAGATGGGTTTTTGTCGCTGAAGCAGTGAGTCGTTATAGAAATGATATGGCTAGTCAGTCTGGAATACAGCTAAATGAGCAATTGATTGACTTATCTAGGATGCTTTCAATGACAACACTGATTGTTGGTACTGTTATCACTATATTCTTCGTTTGGTATACCTACAAAAACCAAAAGGCAATTTAGGAGAATACTAATGACTAACTACACAACTCTCGGTGGGCGTGTGCAATGCACCAAGTGTAATGCTACCTAGAATATCCACCACTCCCCCTTTGTAAAGCTAGGAGTCCCAATATATGAATATGGTGGTAATTTGCTGCCTGCCTCTTCCTGGGTTTCCTAATTCATTATTGGCAGAGGAAAGCAACTGTCGCACCAGGCCTTAGTCTGAGTAATTAGTTGGCTTGATGACCACTGCCAAAGATTTTGTTACTGTATTAGCAGCGAGGATGAATGAGCAGTAACACTTGTATTACAGGTCGCCAATCAACAGTCGAAAGCCTGAAACCTTTTTGATAAAAGTTGTGTGGCGTAATCAATGATAGCGGAGAAAGCAAATGAACCTGCGAGCCTTTTCTTTAGGCAGTATTTTATTACTCGCTGCTTGTGGTAGCGAGACTGAAACAGTTCAAACAATTGATGTTGCTGACGCAGAGAATAGTGCAGCAGCAGAAGCTCCTAGCAACGATGCAGCAAGTGCTCCTAGTCCAGCAGCATCGTCTGGAATTCAGCAAAGCCTGCTAACAATTCCGAACGACATTTTCAGCGCACTCCCGGGAAAGAATGCCACGCGAACGGCGCTTTTTGGCGACCTGCATGTTCACACCACCTATTCGTTCGATGCTTTTGCCTTTGGCACTTTGGCGACACCTTATGATGCCTATCGTTATGCTCTAGGCGATACCATCCAGCACCCGGCTGGTTTCGATATGACATTACGCGTACCCCTGGATTTTTATGCGGTCACCGACCACGCCATGTATATGGGTGTGTCGCGTCAGGCAGCGGACCCGAGTACTGAGATAGCCAGAATTATGGAATTAGACTACATGGAGAATCTCAATGCGCCGGAAAATCTAATACCTGGTGGCACGCCGCAACCGTACCAGGGCTTTCAGTTGGGCTTTCTCTCGGCGATGCCGGAGGTTTGATTGCCGATGGGACTCTTAGTCAAGACCTGGTACATGACATCACCCGCGATGCCTGGAAAGATACTGTTGCCGCCGCTGAGCAATATAACAAGCCAGGCGAGTTCACGACCTTTGTTGCTTATGAGTACACCACCTCGACGGCCGACCGCGGAAATTTGCATCGCAACGTTATCTTTCGCGACGCCGATAAACTTCCCGCAGTGCCTTTCTCTCGAGTGCACAGTAGAAATCCAGAAGACTTATGGGATTGGATGGATGGCTTGCGTAATGAAGGAATTGAATCACTAGCTATTCCTCACAATTCGAACGGTTCCAACGGGCAAATGTTCAAGCTGGTGGATTGGGCGGGCAATCCGCTCGACGACACCTATTCATCGCAGCGCACTCGTAATGAGCCGCTTATCGAAATCACACAAATTAAAGGCACATCGGAAACGCACCCCTTGTTATCAGATAATGATGAATGGGCCGATTTTGAAATTATGCCTTATCGCATCGCAACCACTTTGTATTCAGAACCGTCTGGCAGCTATGCGCGAGAAGCATTATTAAACGGCTTGTCGTTCGAAGACCAGGGAATGGAGAATCCTTTTGAATTCGGTTTTGTGGGTGCTTCTGATACGCACATGGCTGCCATAGGCGATGACGAATCTGACTTCTATGGCAAGACTGGGCTGCGTGATGCCACACCTCAACTGACTGGGGCAGTTCCATTGAGTGCTGAAGTGGGAGAGCGCAGACTTGAGAATACTCCGGATCAGGTTAGGGAATTTGATGGCGGTGTTTACAATACTGGATCAGCCATTACTTGGGGCGCATCGGGGATTGCCGGCGTCTGGGCTGAAGACAATACCCGAGAGTCTATCTACAACGCGTTCCGACGTAAGGAAACTTTTGCTACCACCGGCACGCGCATCAAGGTTCGTTTTTTTGGTGGATATGACTTCACCGATGAAACGCTTGCAGCACCTGATATGCTCGAGACTGCGTACAGTGAAGGTGTGTCCATGGGTTCAGATTTGTTGCCCAACGGCGACCGGGCACCGCGCTTTATTGTCTGGGCTACTCAGGATGCATTAAGTGCGCCGCTACAAAGGCTGCAGATTATCAAAGGCTGGACCGTCGATGGTGAACCCCATGAACAAGTGTTTGATGTAGCGTGTTCAAATGGCCTTTCTGTCGATTCGCAGTCTCATCGTTGCGGTGATAATGGTGCGCAGGTGAACCTTGCAGACTGCTCGATTTCAACTGACGTCGGAGCGGCTGAGTTAAAAACCGTATGGGTTGATCCTGACTTTGATCCTGCCGTCCGGGCATTCTATTACGCACGTGTGCTCGAGAACCCAACTTGCCGATGGTCAACCTGGGATGCGCTCAAGGAAGGTTACGAACCGCGACCAGATTTTCCAACGACCATTCAAGAACGTGCCTATACCTCACCGATATGGTTTCGACCTAGCACGGGCTAATCATGAAATTTATGAAGAGCCACGTTTTCTGGTTTGTGGTATTGGGTAGTTTAATTTTTGTCATCGACGAACAAACTTCCGATCCGCTCGATATTATAGTTGTGGATGCTGCGCTTGAGCGGCAAGTGGCGGCGCTCTGGGCTGCACAAATACAGCGTGAACCAACCGAGGCAGAGGTAGTGAGCCTCGTCGATGATTGGGTTACTGAAGAGATCTGGCGTCGGGAGTCCATGCGGCTCAATCTGGCAGAAGAAGATGAAATTATCCGCCGGCGGATGATTCAGAAGATGCAATTTATTACCGAGCAGGAAGCCGTACTCGCGCCGACCGAAGAAGAACTCCAGGCCTATTACGAAGCGAATCACGAGAGATATGGAGTTCCATCTAGTGTTTCCTTCGAGCAACTCCAATTTCAGTCTCGCGAAGCGGCAACCGGCGCGCTTAGTGCAGGAGAATCGCTTGCCGACCTGGCGGAGTCTTCGATGCAGAGCCGGGTGAATGTCCGCCAATCACCACTGCAAGTTGCCAGTACATTTGGCCCTGAATTTACCCGGTCGCTCAATAGCTACGACGTGGCTTTGAATTGGCAAGGTCCCATAAAAAGCACTTTTGGTTGGCACCTGGTGAAGTTGCTTGAGATAAATTCCTCCTCTGTCGCGCCATTTGAGGATATTCGCGCGACTGTCCACGGCGACTACACCTATGAATCACGATTGCAGGCCCAAGCAGACTTCATCGAACAAGTGCGTTCGAACTATGACATCGTTCGCAAAGAAGAGTAAGAAGAAGGATAGATGATCAGTAAGGGGTTCCTAAAGTCTAGCAGTTTGGTTGCTATTCTATGGCTAGTTGCCTTGCAATGTTTCGCCCATGAGATGCGCCCGGCGTTTGCTCAGCTCGTTGAAACAGAAGAGGGTATCTCAGCGACGCTGCGTCAACCTCTTGTTCGTGGGTTTCGTCCAGACTTAGCCTTGGATCTTGGAGGCTGTCGTTTAGGAGCTGAAATCATCAGCCAGCGTCAAGAAGGCACCTTGATTCAAAGCTGGCAAGAATACTGTGATCAAGCACTCTCGCAATCCACGCTCGCTATTCGAAACCTGTATCCAGGTGTTAGTGAGGTGCTAGTGAGCATCACGCATCTTGACGGCAGTGTGCAACGTTTTGTTGTTAGGCCTGACAACCCAGTTGTGAATTTAGGTGAAGCCGATTCTCCTCTACTTCCAGCTTATCTCGAGTTGGGTATAGAGCACTTGCTGGCGGGACTCGACCACGTCTTGTTCGTCATTGCGTTAATGGTTTTGATTACAGATAGATGGCGACTAGTTGCAACTATTACTGCATTTACAATTGCTCATTCTATAACGTTGGCACTTTCTACCTTTGAACTACTGCAAATTTCTCAATCCGCGGTAGAAGCGCTGATCGCGCTGAGTCTGCTTTTCATGGCAGTTGAGATGTTGAGCAAAACCTCCTCGTTAACCGCCAACTATCCGTGGTTGATTTCTTTTGGCTTTGGGCTCATACACGGCTTAGGCTTCGCTGGCGTACTCCGTGAAGTAGGTTTGCCAGATGACGCTGCACTTTGGGCATTGTTGTTGTTTAACATTGGCTTGGAAATAGGACAATTGATGGTGGTTGCTGCGTGCCTCTTCCTGGGTTTCCTAATTCGTTATTGGCGACGAAAAATAACTGCTGCAGACGTTAGTCTGAGCAATTTGCTGCCTGCCTATTTCATTGGCCCAATCTCTGTTTGGTGGCTACTTCAGAGACTGCCTATTCTGAGTTAGCAAAACTGGTGACAGTCACATTGCAATGCACGGAGGACTGACTCCAGATTTCGTGGATCAATCTGAATCGCCTGGGGTATTGTTCTGAAGCAAAGGCTTATTTATTATCCATTGGGATGCATTCTGCAGATACTAGGTATTCAATATGCAAAAACTAAATAATGGCTTCTTTTTCTGTGGGCTCTTTTTACTGGCTCAATCGGCGCTTGGTCAATCCGCGATGGATATGCATTCCTCCAGCTCTTGTTTACTCGGGCAAGCTGATCAAGCATGGATAGGAGGTGCTGAATTTATCATGGGTGACGACACTACTTATCGAGAAGAAGGGCCGGCTCACGCAGTCACCGTATTTGGATTCTGGATTGATGCCCATGAAGTGACTAACGCACAATTTGCAAAATTTGTTGAAGAGACCGGCTATGTCACTGTTGCCGAACAAAGTCCCGATCCTGCTGACTGGCCAGACGACGTACCAGCAGAACTTCTGCAGCCTGGTTCCGTATTGTTTGTTCCGCCGGTTCAAGGCCAGACTGCAGAAAGTTGGTGGTCTTGGGTAGCGGGAACTAACTGGCGCCACCCAGAAGGTCTAGATAGCAACATTGAAGGCAAAGACAACTACCCAGTTGTTCATATCGCCTTCGACGATGCAGAAGCGTATGCAAAGTGGGCAGGACGCTCTTTACCAACCGAGGCACAGTTTGAGCTGGCGGCGCGTAATAAAAGAAATAGTAGATACGCGTGGGATGGCAATGAGCTAGCCCCCGATGGCCACCATCATGCCAATACCTGGCAGGGCTCCTTTCCTGTGGAGAATAAGCAAGAGGATGGCCATGCGGGCCTCGCACCGGTGGGTTGTTTTGAGCCAAATGATTACGGCGTTTATGACCTTATCGGAAATGTTTGGGAGTGGACTTCCAATTGGTACAACCCCGAACACGATCCTAATGACTCTTTGAATCCAGCGGGGCCTTCGCAGCAAGAGAGCTTCAGCAGCAATCACGGTCCAGCCATAGCCCGCGTTATCAAGGGAGGTTCTTTTTTGTGTGCCGAAAATTATTGTCTTCGATTCCGACCCGCGGCAAGACAAGCACAAGATAGCGGACTGGGTACGAGTCATATTGGGTTTAGGACGGTGCTAAATATCGAATAGAAGGGTGACGCATACATTAATTGTTATAGTACCAACCCAGATTTACTAAAGGCGATTCTGAAAAAATAGATGAAAATTTCTCCCGCACTCTGCCTTGCCAGTCTCATAATCATGTTGCCTGTGGTCACTAACGCTCAGGTCGACTCCGCTTCCCGCCAACCCAATATCGTATTCATCTTTGCTGATGACCTTGGAATCGGGGACACAGGTGTCTACGGCAGTACAATTATCGATACGCCGAATATAGATGCGCTTGCTGCCAGTGGTGTCCGCTTTACCCAGGGTTACGTATCTCACCCCGTCTGCAGTCCGTCTCGAGCCGGACTCTTAACCGGTCGCTACCAGCAACGGCATGGCTGGGAATTTAATCCGGCTGGCCGGGATACGGACAACGGGATTGCACTGGACCAAGTTACGATAGCCGATGAACTGGGTGAGCGTGGTTACGCCACAGGCATGATTGGCAAGTGGCACCTGGGACAGCAGGAGCAATATCATCCAATGAGCCGCGGCTTTGATGAGTACTTCGGGGTGTTGGCGGGCGGTTCCCAGTTTTTCGAGACCCTGCCTGAGGGCGGCGCCTATGCAGGGACCCGTGGGGCGCCGGTAAATCGATCGGCCTATAACGCAGTCTACCGCGGGCGGGAGAGAGTCCAGGTAGATGAATACCTTACCGATGTCTTTACCGAAGAAGCCGTCTCCTTTATCGATCGCCATGCCAATGACCCCTTCTTTCTTTACCTCAGTCACACGACTCCGCACACACCATTGCAAGCTACCAAACCCTATCTCGATCGTTATGGCCATGTGCAGGACATGGCCACGCGAGTGTATGCCGCTATGGTTTCATCACTTGACGACAGTGTCGGAAAAGTGGTCGAGAAACTAAAAGAGATCGGCCAGTATGAAAACACGCTAATCGCCTTCCTCAGTGACAACGGCTGTGCCGGTTATATTGACAATGCCTGCTCCAACCTGAATTTCGCCGGCTTCAAGCGCTACCACCAGGAGGGAGGTATACGCATTCCATTTCTGTTGAGTTGGCCCAACGAATTGCCCAGTAACAAACTCTATGACAAGCCGGTTATTTCCCTCGACCTGATGAGCACGTTTACCGCAGCCGCAGGTGACAGGGTCGAAACCGAAGACAGCGTGAATCTTCTCCCCTACATAAAGGGAGAACGAAGCGACGATCCCCATGAGTTCCTGTTCTGGCGTGCCGGACCTACTCAGGCGATCAGGGATCAACGATGGAAACTGATCAAATACAAGCTGACGGATTTTACTGAAGCTGATCTGAACGATACCGGTAGGCTCGATCCACCAGCGGGAGGTTGGGCGACGGGCACGCCGCTGGGTCTGATCACGCTGCTCTACGATCTACAGAATGACCCGCAAGAGTCAAACAATGTGGCTGGTCAGCACCCCGACATCGTGCAGCGACTCGAGGCCGAGCACGCCAGGTGGAATGACGAATTGCCACCGCCTGATGAGACAATATTGCCGGCGATTCGTTCTACCCTGACTGATGTTGACGGCAAAACAGTACAATTGATCTTCTAAGCTAGCTCCTGATCGCTTGATTCGACCGTTCTTACAAAATAGCGAGAAAAAATAATGCATGCCTACCACTCAGCCCGATCACTTTTACTCGCACTGCTCGTTACTGGAACTCTGCTGGGCTGCTCGCCCGAAGAACAATTCACGGAAGTCAGTCAAGAGTTCAACCGCGATGACTACATGTCTAGCGAGCTACGCGCCAGAGTGGAGGCACTAAAAAGCGCCGTGGCAAGCGAAGCAACCAGTGAAAACACCATCGCCGAGCGAGCCGGTTTGTTAGCCGACTGGGTAGATGCTTATGCCCTAGCAGGTGGAGAAGTCGGCGTAGATGCAACGCGAATTCGCTTGCAGTCTACTTTGCCTCCTCGCGGCAGACAGGCCGTGAATCAGAGCCGCAACGTGGACCGATTCGTGCGGGAATTCATTCTGCGGGATGAGGATGGTGCCCTGGGCTTGCTCAGATCGGACAATCTTGGGCCGTTTGTTGCCGGCACTATGGACACTCTGAGTCAAACCTGGCGGGTCGGCACCCGATCCATGGCGATTGGCGGAGGCTTCTGGGTAGCGCGGCACTTCTCAGCAAATTTCGGCATATTCCAATCGGAGGATCCATCTGCGGCCGGTTATATCTCAATCGAAACAACCGATGATGATGCGGTTTTCGAACCGGAAACGATTATGGCATCCGGTCCCCACGGTGGCTTCCGTTCCCCGCAGCCGGCCATCGCTTTTCGTCTCGTCGCAGGGGAGCTTGATCAAGGGTCAAGTGTCACTATTACCTATGGTGACCAACGCCAGGGCGGTCCCGGTATTCGCCTACCCACATTCGAGAGTGAACGCATGCCACTGCCACTCTATGTTGACCTGGACGGCTCCAGCGAATGGCGCTCTCTGCCCATCACACCTTTCGTGGTCATTGGAGGCGAAGCGGTTGGTGTACATGGCTTCGGACCTAGCATCGTAGAACCCGGTGAGAATTTCGAGTTATCGGTACGTGCGCAAGACCAATTTTTCAATCGCGCCACCGGTGCAATCCCGGCATTTGAGGTTTTAGTTGATGAAGAAGTGGTAGCCACCACAGCCGGTAGCGATGCCATAACCGTGCTGGATTTGAGTGTGACTGAACCTGGCCCCCATTGGATTTCACTGCGCAGCATCGATGGCCGCATCACTGGCATTGGCAATCCAATTCTGGTTGAAGATGACCCTGAGTATCGAATTTATTGGGGCGATACCCATGGTCACTCGGGTTATTCAGAAGGCATCGGCACTGTCGACTACTTTATGCGATTCGCTCGCGATGATGCTCGCCTGGATTTCGTCACTCACTCAGAACACGATGTCTGGCTTGATGCCGGAGAATGGGAGCTTATTCGCAAGACCAGCGCCGAATACGATGAACCAGGTAAGTTCATACCCTACCTGGGTTGGGAGTGGACCCGACACACTCGCTTTGGTGGGCATCACAATGTTCTGTTTCGCGAGATCAAGGATCAAATGCCAGTCTCGGGACTGAGTTATCCCGTACTGTCGGCACTCTATGCCGAGTTACATGAACGCCATGACGCAGACAACATCGTGGTGATTCCCCATGCGCATAATCCCGGCGACTTCCGCCAGTCTGACCCGCAACTCGAACCCATCATCGAGATAATGTCCATGCACGGTTCATTTCAGTGGTTCATGAAGAGTTATCTGTCACATGGTCATGAAGTTGGTGTGGTTGCGGCTTCTGATGACCACCTCTCTCGTCCGGGTTACTCGGCACCCAACAGGGATTCTCTGGCACAACGTGGAGGCTTGGGTGCAGTGCTGGCGCCAGAGCGTTCAAGAGATGCGATCTTTGACGGCATGAAAGCCAAGCGCACTTACGCCACAACGGGTGACCGTATTATTCTGAAGATGGATGTCAATGGCACTACCATGGGTCAGCGAGGCAGCTACAGTGAGACTCGAATCCTTAGTGGCCGCGCTATTGGCACTGCCCCTATCAAGTCGGTGCAGCTGTACAAAAATGATGAAGAAATATGGCAGCAGGAATATCTTTTGGAAGACTCTCCAGGCAGTGAACAGGAATTGCTATTGAGTTTTACCTCCGATCCCACACCTCATTTCAACGGTGATGCACCTCGTGGATGGCGACATTGGCGCGGAGAAATGACAGTGACTGGAGCTGAACTGAAGACTGCAACGGCTATGGATTTTGTAAATCCTACAACTCAAGCAATAACTAGCGCCGGCAACACGACACGCTTCAGCACTCACACCCGCGGCGATACCAGTTCCATTCGGCTTAGTCTGTCAGATGTGCAAGCAGACGCTACCATTACACTAAACCTTGAAGAAACAACTGAGACCGGATCGGCTCCACCTTTCTATCGTGTCCATGCCACCATCCCGGCCACCCGAGTTGAAATTTCACTTAGTGATATAGTCGATGGCCGGTTAACTCGAAATATTCCGCAAGCAGACTATCCCGACGACAATATCACCATCCGCAGGGTCATCAATGGTGGCACACGCGACGTGAACTTTGCATTGACTGATACCGATAATCCTGATCAAGGCGACTACTATTATTTCAAGGTCGAGCAGGCCAACGATGCAGTCGCCTGGTCAAGCCCGGTTTGGGTGGGAGGATTTTCATCACAGTGAGTATTAGCACCGTAACAATTTTCGCCAAACAGGGCTGTATAAATTTCTAGCTGGCCCAACTCGATGAAAACAGGTGAATTATGACTAACAAGAACAAACCGAACTGGTATTTGCCGCCTCCGGCGCATACTTCAGTGGGACGCGGACAACTCAGTGAAAATTTAAGGAGGAATTTTTGCGGTTGAAAAAAAAAGCCCGACTACCCCAAGGTAGTCGGGCTGTGAACAAAAACTGGTAGAGTTTATTCTCCGCCTTCTGCTTCAACATAGCGGAAGAAGCCAAAGAACATTTCTTGCCAGGTTTGTTCCCCCCAGGTTAGTGTTTGTGAAGGGTCTGGATTGTATGGATTCATGTCGGAATTATCAAAAGTTCCGCGAAATACCAATTCAGTGCCAGCTGGCAAAAATAATGGTTCTTTAAAATCATACGTTTTTTGCCAGTTAAACTGATAGTTAGGAACGTTCAATACTTCCTCGACCCGACCATCTGGGTACTTTAATTTAAAGTTTGCATCGGAACCGCGGTAGTGCATATGTGGTCCCACCATAGTCAAGTAAGAATCTGTCCGGAATTTCTTTGAGGCTACCATTTCATGGTTGCCCTCAAATGCTGGAATATTAATATCGAGATCCGCAGCTGATCCGCCTAAGATTGGTCTATCCGGCTCTTCATCCATCAAGTAAATACCAATTTCAGAAGCGTCGACAGCTTCTTTGCCCGAGGTTGTATAGTGCATTTGCAACAATAAACCACCACCAGCTTCTAGCGGATAACCAGAACCTTCAGGGTACAGGTTCAATTCATTACCAGGGGCATAGGCACCAAGACCAATCCCTTGGTTAAGAATTCCAAATTGACTAAGGCCGTCTGCGCCGTAAGAGAACGCAATGATGTGATGCAAGACTGTTGGATCACCAGCTTCGAATTCAACAGCTTTTACCCAAACATCTTCTTCCAAATCAAGCGGAATGGTTAAGTTGCGGTAATCTTGAACGCCAGTCGCAGGGATTTGCTGAGCTGGAATTTGAATGACTAGATCAGGCTCGCCATTTATCCATTTTTCTGGTTTGGATATAAACGCGGCTAAAGGATCGGAGCTGTCGCTGTTGATGGAACCATTGTCAATCCAGCTAATCAGCTTTTGTGTCTCTTCTACGGTAATGTGGTTTACCCCGTGAAAGCTATCAACGTATTCGCTGTCGATTTGGCCAGGGGGCATACGTTTCGTGATTAAAGTTTCTCGAATCATAGGTGACCACCCCTGAATCGTCTGATGATTGTTCATCGCGAAAGGTGCAATACCACCTTCCTGGTGACAAGTTACACAGCGCTGTTCAAGAATCGGGGCAATGTCGGCTGCGTAGGAAACGGAACTTTCAATTGCCGTTTTGGCAGAAAAATCAATTTCGTCACCTTTACTTGCAAGCTGATTTCCAGACATTTCAGTACCGGAAAAAACTGATGTTAGTGCTTCGCTTAAGTAAGAACCCTCTCTGCGCTCGGATCGGGAACCCTCAGCGTGGCGACTGCTAAGAGCGCCGCGGTAAATAACCTCACGCGCTTCAGGATCAATAACTACAACTTCAGCCGCTAGGGTAATGCCCAGCTCTGCGGTGACTAGTTGGGTTTCATCCATAAGAATTCTGAAGGGAATGTCTTCGTCTGCTGCTTCCTCTCTCATAGCGGCTTTTTCTGTGGAGCCTGTGACGTCCATTATTGCAATTGTGACCGCCTGGTCGGCAAATTGCTCAGCAATTTCACTAAGATCAGAGACAGCTCGGCGAGCATCGCGGCTATCGGCATCGTAAGCGAGCAGGACTACTGCTTCCTGGTTCGTATGACGGCTAAGCTGGAAAAATCTTCCATCCGCATCGACTAGCGAAAAATCACTAATGCGCTCTGCCGCATAGGCGCTGGTACCTGCTACTGCACTAAGTAATCCAGCTACTAAGGCTTTAGTTAGGTTTGGTAATTTAAGCATTTGGCTTTCCTCAGATTCTTCATTAACAAATTAATGTTCGTGTACTGGACAAGAATGATAGTTAGCAAAATATCAGATTGCTTCCTGAAAAGTAAAAACTCTATAAAATTTCAATAATCGTTTAGCTTTTTGTCACAAAATTCAGTCAAGTATCTTTATTATAAGACATTGTATGAAACTACGTTTAATTTTGGAAATTAGATGAATCAGCCGCTAAATCATCGATTTGCCCATAATATTTTAGTGCGAACTGCATAGATAAATTCAAATTTTAACCATACAATCCTTACGGTTATTAAACTCCAGAGAGGCAAAACAACTGTGACTTTCCGAGTGCTGGTTACTGACATTCAGGAAAGTTAGGGAAAATCAGAGTTATGCTTCAAACATTCTTGTTTCTAATAATCCTTATAATTGCGCAAATTAATTCCGCTGCGTTGGCACAAAATTATAAGATCGCGCATTGCTATCGTGGTTGTCCCTTTGGCGGGAGTTCCGAAAACCACCTAATTATTCGCCCAATCTACGCGCTATCTTTCAACACCACGACAAAATCTGCCGACTGGGTATCTTACACCGTATCGCCGGCGTCAATTGGCATAGCCTCTAGTTTGTCCAGGACGCCAATTGCTGATGACTATGTCAGTGAGACGCTCAAGCAGGAAGATTTTTTTAATTCTGAAATCCAGGGATTAATACGTGCTCAATATGTGCCTCTGGTCGATTTTGCCGGAAGTCCTTACTGGAATGAAGTGAATTACTTAACCAATACTGTAGCTCGAACATCAAGTTTAAGTCAGGGAGCATGGTATGGTTTGGATTGGTCGATTCGAAACTATGTAAATAGAAGAGATGAGGTGTATGTAATTACTGGTCCTATTTTTGAGGAAGGTTCTAACCTTACTTTGCTACGAACTAACAACCCTCATCGGGTACCAGATGCTTTTTTCAAGATAGTAATCACAGAAGAAGGAAAGGGCGCTGCTTTTCTAATGAAGCAGGAGTCGCCAGTCCATCGACATCATTGCGAAATGCGTTCAAGTATTAAGGAAATTGAAAATCTAACCGGCCTTGATCTCTTTCCAGGAATGATTGAGGTTATCGAAGAGTCGGCATTTATAGAGCTAGGATGTGATTAACTTACTGAATTTCGATTAGAAAGTAGTCGTCGTTTACTAATTCGCGAATCATCCGGTCCAAGGCGGCATGCACCGCGGCAACCATGCCATCCTCAACTGGTGCGGTACCTCTGCCAAAAAGAGTAGTCTCCCAAATTGTGCGGCCCCTACCCTGAAGTGCGATATTCGTTCGGATCGTTAATTGCAAAGTTTCGACGCCGCTTCTATCTACTGTGTCTAATTGTGAACTAACAATGCGCCCCACTAATTGCATGTCAGCTCCTGAATCTGCAAGTTCAGCGCCGCCATGCTCGAACCCTTGAATGAGAGAGTTACGAACGATGTCTGTCAAGGGCGCCTCCGCTGTATATCCTTCGGCTATTAAGTTTGGATTATTATCACCGCGATCATCTGTAACCGCGCCAATGCCTAAGGAAACTCTGAGGCTGCTGAAATCGGTCGTGTGATTAGCTCCATAGGAATAATTCACGTTGATTTCTTCTGCAGCAATTACTGAAAAACTGAGCAACGTAAATATCACGAGGATTAATTTTCGCAGATTCATATAAGTTCTCTCTACAGGCCAAGTCAGATTTCTAGACGTGAGAATAATTGAGCAGCGGCATTGATACAAGCCAAATACCAACTTTGCCCTCGCAACTTATGAGGCTAGGTAATAAAAAGGCTAGTATTTTCTGCCCTTAGTTTGACCAGATTCAGTTTAGTGCAATTCCGCGTCCGGCCAAGGTGCACCCGTGCGGTGCTCAGTCAATGGTTTTAAGCCTTGAAAGAGAAATTTTTGAGCGCGTTTGCCTTCGTAGGTTTCAGTTGTGTAAATATTGCCTTGTGAATCTGTCACTATACTGTGAGTACCAAAAAATAGGCCAGGCTGTCTGCCGCCATCTCCAAATTCGGCCAGCACTTCAAGTGATTCTCGCTCTAATATGTGTACTTTGAAATTGGCACCGTCAGCCACATAAATAAATTCTTGGTCATCGTCATGGGAAAAAGAAATATCCCAGGTAGAGCCTGCTAGAGTAAGAGGGGCCACTTGTCCTTCTTTGACAAAAGTGCCATCAGGCCTGAATACCTGAATACGATCTGCTCCGCGATCACAAACATAAATTAATCCATCATTGGACGGCTCAGCACAGTGTACAGGCCCTACAAATTGATCTGGTAATGGAGCATTAGGGTCATAAACAACACGCTCATCAACAGGCTCATTTCCATAGGCCCCCCAAAATCTTTTAAAGGCGCCTGTAGCCACATCGACCACTGCAACTCGCTTGTTGCCATAGCCATCGGCGAAATAGGCTTCGTTAGCTGAGGCATCAATGGCAATTTCTGCCACCCGACCAAAGGAATCGGTGCTCAAGCTATCTATTGGCTCTCCTGGTATTCCGATTTCCCTGACGAATTGGCCGTCACGAGTGAACACGAGAACGTGAGAGTCGCCACCACCGTTTCCCCCAATCCAGACATTGCCATCTGGTGCAACTTCGATTCCATGATTAGACTCAGGCCAGGTATACCCGTCACCAGGGCCACCCCATGCGTTTATTAGATTACCTTCTTGATCGAATTCCAAAATAGGTGGTGCAGCAGAACAGCATTCGGCGCGGCCTAGATCTAAGCCAAGTTCTTGATTCATGAACATGGCGTCTTGATCACGATGCACAATATATAAATGGTCTCTTTCATCTACAGCAATGCCAATGGTTCGCCCCAAAATCCATTTATTAGGCAGGGGCTGCGGCCAGTAAGGATCTACTATAAATTGCGGGGCTAAACGATCATTACTAACGGCTTGCGCTGATTGTTCGAATAGGCTCTCACCGATGTATAGTGCTGTAAACACTGCGATGGCGGCTGTGCCCGTGAGAATGGATTTTATCGTTTTAGGCATCGCGGTTTTCCTCTGAGAATTGAGACTAGCGAATAGCTCGACATTAGCACCAAAAAGACAGTGAAGAAACAAGCAAGGCCCCTATTCTATAAAACATAAAAAAACCCGGTCACTTTTCGGTGACCGGGTTTTTGACTTTGCTCTTTAGAAAGTTTTTACAGCTCGTCAGCTGGCCAAGTAGGTGCACGCTCCCGCACGGTTACTGGCTGGATTCCTTGGTAGAGGAACTTCTGAATACGCTTACCTTCGTAAGTTTCAGTAGTGTAGATATTGCCTTCAGAGTCAGTGTCAATACTGTGTGGGGCGAAGAACAAACCAGGCTGTCTGCCGCCGTCACCAAAGGTATATAAGACTTCCATTGACTCACGATCAATGATTGAAATCTTAAAGTTCTGACCATCAGCCAAGTAGATAAATTCTTGGTCATCATCTGGCGAGAATGCGATATCCCATGTTGAACCTTGAGCAAGAGTAGCCGGGTTGTAGATAGCTTCTCTTACGTAAGTGCCATCGGTGCGGAAGACTTGAACTCGGTCTGCTCCACGGTCACATACGTAGACTAGGCCGTCATTCGAAGGCTCGGCACAGTGGACAGGACCACGGAACTGCTGTGGGCCAGGCTCGCCTGGGGTATACGTTACATCGGCATCGTCATCAGGAGTATTTCCGTAAGCACCCCAGTGGCGCTTGAAGGCTCCGGTAGCTAGATCGACGACAGCAACACGCTTATTGACATAACCGTCTGCAAAGTACACTTCGTTAGCAGAGGCATCGATAGCAATTTCAGCTACACGCCCATAGGCAGTTGTGCTGTTGCTATCCATTTCCTCTCCAGGCATACCAACAGTGCGGATGTATTCTCCGTCCCTGCTAAATACCAAAACGTGAGAGTCTGGTCCGCCATTACCGCCGATCCAAACATCACCATTTGGTGCTACATCAATACCGTGATTTGATTCAGGCCATACGTAAGGTGCGCCTTCTACAGGACCGCCCCATGCGTTAATGAGATTACCTTCAATATCGAATTCTAAGATTGGCGGTGCCGGGGTGCAGCATTCTGCAACTCCAGAGTATAGACCAATCTCCTGTATTCTCATGAATTGAGATTCTGTGTTTCGATGGACCGCAAAGATGTGGTCTCTATCGTCTACGTCAACCCCTATCGTGTTTCCCTGAACCCAGTGGTTGGGGAGGGGTTTCGGCCACAATGGATCCACTAAAAAGTGGGGGGCCATGACGTCGTTGTTAGCAGCAACAGCAGGCTCTTGTAGCTGAGATTGCCCAACTCCAAGCGCAACTAGTGCAACTACCAGAGTCGCTCCTATAAATAATTTAATCTTTGTCATTTTTATTTTCCTCTTAATGCCCGTCGCGTGACAGGCTGCAAAACTCCTAGAGCAATGGCTGAGTATACTGTCTTATTTGTAGACAGTATACTCACAAGCAATTTTTTAAGATGGGCACTTGTAAGAATTTGTAACACTAACAATTGAATGCGGAAATGGGCCCTGTAACCGGTGTATCATGCTCGTGGTAAATTCCAACTAAGATACTGTTTTTAATGAAGAATAATAGGTCATGATGAAGTACAAATTACCTCTGAAGAACACTTTTTCTGTACACAAGAACCTGAGATTTATTTTGGTCTTGGCCATGCTGTGGATACCTAATCTGGTACAGGCTCATGACATCCCTTCCCGTGTCACTGTATACGCATTCGTCAAGCCTGAAGGCAACGAGCTTACAGCTCTGCTAAGAGTGCCGATGGAGGCCTTTGGTGAAGTTAGCTTTCCTTTGCGCGGTCCCGGCTTTTTGCAGTTCTCCGAAGCTCAATTCGAATTGAATGATGCGGCACGAATTTACATTACCGAATCGATGCACTTTTTTGAAAATGGTGTTGAGTTAACAGAAAAAGAGCTTCGGCTTGCCCGAGTCTCGTTACCTTCGAATAGATCTTTCACGACCTTCGAAGAGGCGATGGAAAATATCCAAAGCCCCCCTCTTGACGATACGACTAATTTGTTTTGGCGTCAGGGAGTCTTAGATGTTTTGGTGACGTTTCCGATTCAATCTGATCAATCGGATTTTTCCATTGACCCTCAACTGGGAACCCTTTCAGCTCAAACTACAACGGTGTTGCGATTTATTTTGCCTAATGGTGCTGAGCGAGTGTTTAATTATCTCGGCAATCCTGGGCTGGTAGAGCTTGATCCTCGTTGGCATCAAGCTGCATTTCGCTTCATTACCATGGGGTTTGAACATATTCTGGAAGGAATTGATCACTTACTGTTTCTCTTCTGCTTGGTTATACCGCTGCGCTCGATGCGAGCGTTAATTCCTGTAGTGACTTCATTTACCATTGCTCACTCCATCACCTTGATTGGTTCAGCATTTGGAATAGCACCGAGTGCGCTTTGGTTTCCACCCTTGATCGAAACTCTAATCGCTTTGTCGATAGTTTATATGGCATTTGAAAATATAGTCGGGGCTAGATTAGAGCATCGATGGATTGTGACATTTGCATTTGGCTTAGTTCATGGATTTGGATTTTCGTTCTTATTCAGCGATACGCTGCAATTTGCCGGTGGTCATTTGTTCTCTTCTTTGTTGGCATTTAATATAGGTGTCGAACTTGGTCAGCTCTTCATACTGATACTGGTAATTCCAGTTCTCAATTTACTCTTTAAGTATTTTGTGAAAGAGAGAATTGGAGCCATATTGCTCTCAGCCTTACTTGCTCATAGTGCTTGGCACTGGATGTTAGAAAGAGGAACCACGTTGGGGCTGTTCCAGTTCCAGATGCCTATTTTTGACTCTCTGTTCTTTGCATCTCTTATGCGTTGGGGGATGATGTTAATAGTTATCGTTGCCGCTCTTTGGGCTATGTATGAGTTGTTTAGGAAGTTCTCTCTTATTGGATCTTTTTCTGACTATAGCTATCGTCAGAAAGCTAGAAGCGAAGCGAAATAATTGTATATGGTTTTAGTTAAAAAGTGCCAGATAGAACATTTAAGATTAATGATTATGGGTAGCTCGAGGCTAACTTCCAATTGCAGGATTTGGGTGCTAGGTAGCCCATAGTCGTAATTAGTAAAGTTAGAGTTAAAAAGGGCTGCTGTCGAATAAGGAAGCCAGAAATGAAAACAATAAGCTGGGTATTTTCACTGCTAGTCGCGATGTTGACGACGATAGAAGTCAGTTCAGCAAATGACAGAGTTGGCAATTTTGCACTGCTGGACCATAAAGGCAGCTACCACCAACTAAGGAAGTATGGTGATAGCAAGGCCCTAGTGATTATATCTACCGCAGCGAGTTGTATAGAAAATATTGAAAAGCTTCCGAAGTATCGATTACTAAGAACTACTTGGGAACGTCAAGGCGTAAGTTTTCTAGCCATTAACTCATCTTCAAAAGACGACCTTGATTCAGTGCGTCGGATGGACGTGCTGCACAATGTAGACCTGCCAATTCTTATGGATAGTAGCCAGCTGGTTGCAGAAAGTCTTGGTTTGTCCAAGGCTGGTGAAATCATCGTTCTTGAGCCTCAGCGATTTCAGGTTTTATACCGAGGCGGTTTGGATATCGATCCACGAAGAGCGCGTCCAGATCGCAACATTACAGCAGTTAAAGGCACTAGCTTCCTATCTGATATTTTAACGGCAGCAGTTGCCGGAGAGCTGAATCCTGCTGACGGAACTATTGAAACCCCCGCTGTGGGCTGTGATTTAGCATTTCCGATGCTGGATAAACACGCCATGAGCACGCCAGATTATGCAACCGAAGTTGCACCAATTCTTGAAGAGACAGTGCGTGACTTGCCATATTGAAGGTGGTATCGCACCTTTCGCCATGGATTCTCATATGATGGTTCAGGGTTGGTCACCGATGATGAAAGAGGTCATCATGACCAAGCGTATGCCTCCAGCTCAAGTAGATCCGAGTATTAATCATTTCACAAATGCTCGATACATGGAGCCCAATGAATTACAAACATTAGTGCATTGGATTGACGCCGGCGCTCCCAGAGGGGGCGGTGAAGTTGATCCTCTAACTAGAATTAATAAGTCAGAAACATTATGGGAGTTGGGCGAACCAGATTATGTCGTTGAGGTTCCAGCTTTCGCAGTCCCTGCTACTGGTGTGCTGGACTATGAGAATGTCACTATCAATCTTCCATTCAAACAGGACGTTTGGGTTAAATCTGTGCAGCATATTCCTGGTGATCGAAAGGTATTGCACCATTTATTAAGTTATATCGTCCCTGGAGACTATGAGGAAAGTATCGTTGAGGGTGAAAATGACAGCTATCGTGAATTCTTGGAGGGTTATGCACCAGGAAAAGATGAAGCGGTAAGCTATCCGGATGACGCTGGGATGTTTATACCAAGTGGCAGTGCTGTTCAGATGTCATTGCATTACACAACATTCGGAAAAGAAACTGTCGACAGGACGCGGTTAGGCCTCTATTTCGCTGAGGAAAAACCAAAATTCCAATATTCAACTTATTCTCTCAGTCATGGTGGGAGAAATATTGTCATTCCGCCCGGTGAGAAAGAACATAAGATGAGTGCGTCTCATGTATTTGAAGATGAAATCATGCTGCATGGACTTAGACCTCACATGCACTACCGCGGCAAACACATGCGTATGAGTGTTGTTTATCCCGATGGCTCAAAAGATGACATTATAAATGTGCCAGACTATAACTTTGCCTGGCAGCCTACCTATCGACTTTCAGAGCCAATGCTTCTTCCGGCAGGGTCGCGAGTAATGGTTGAAGGCGCTTTTGATAATTCTCACTACAACTTAGGCAACCCAGATCCGGATGCTGAAGTTAGGGGCGGTGCACAAAGCTGGGATGAAATGTTTATAGGATATTTTTCATACCATAAAACTGAGGTTAACTAATTAGCAGCGCAAGTGCTTTTTTATTTAGGCTTCTTGTGTAATTAATCTCCATTTGAGATGAGGCGCAGAATTCACCTTACTAAACCATGTCTTGGACATGCCTATTTTTGGTGACATAGTTTAAACTTATGTTCTTGTCACGCTTTTCGGAGTTTCATCCAATGAGAAAGCCTTTCCAATTTGTTACTGCTATTGCTTCTGCTCTGTTAATTAATTCAGTAGCAGCGCTGCCTGATCGTGTAGGTGACTTTTCGCTCTTAGATAGCGAAGGTGATTTTCACCAGTTAAGTCGTTACCGCCATCAAGACGCTTTGGTTCTGATGTCTTATGACAGCAGTTGTTCGAGTATCGATGGGGCTTTGGCTCAATTCAAAACAATGCAGTCAGCTTTTGCGGATCACCCAGTTTCCTTTGCGTTGATAAATTCTTCACTTGACGCAAATATTGAGAATATTCGAGCAGAGAGAGCTCGGCTTGGGGCTGATGTTTCGCTGCTTTTAGATAGCGGCCAACTGGTTTCTGAAACTCTCTCACTTAGCAAAACTGGTGAGTTAGCAATTCTAGATCCGGACCGATTAACCATTGTTTATCGCGGTGGAATTGAAGCCGTTGCTTCGCAAGTATTGATGGATGAGATTCAAGGAGATGCAGACTCTACTACAGTAATGCAAGCAAATGGTTGCGATATCCAGTATCCGGCCAAGCGGCAGCACACTGATTTAGTCCCTGACTATGCAACAGAAATTGCTCCTATTATCGGCGAGCAGTGTGCATCATGTCATCGTGAAGGAGGCATAGGTCCCTTCGCAATGGACAGTCATTTAATGCTGCAAGGTTGGTCACCAATGATCAGGGAAGTGTTGCTTACTAAGCGTATGCCGCCTACTCAAGTTGATCCCAATATTGGTCATTTTAGTAATGCGAGATATATCTCTGATACTGATTTGCAGAAGCTCGTTCATTGGATTGATGCAGGCGCACCAAAGGGAGTAGCCGCAGTTGACCCCTTGACAGAAATTCAATTTCCAGATCGCAGAGAATGGCAGTTAGGAGAACCTGACTATGTTATTACTGCGCCGAAACATGAAGTGCCAGCCACTGGTGTGCTTGACTACATCAATGTTGATGTAGAACTCCCGTTTGAAGAAGACAAATGGGTAAAGGCAGTCCAATACATTGCTGGTGACGAATCTGTTTTGCATCACCTGCTTAGTTATGTAACAGCCCCGCAAGAAGTTGCTGAGGGTGAGGCAGCACAAGGTAATGTTGCGACCCGTTTTCTCGAAGGCTATGCCCCGGGCAAAGTGGATGCTATGACCTTTCCAGAAAACACGGGTGTGTTTATTCCAGAAGGGCATAAATTAAGTATGCAGTTCCACTACACAACTAATGGTCGTGCAACTTCGGATGAAACTATCTTGGGTCTATATATGTACGATGAGCCTCCGATGTATGAAAATTTTACACAATCGGTTTCAGGAATGTTTCGCATTCCTCCTTATGAGCAGGATTATGAAGCGTCTGCTCGATATGTATTCAATGAAGAGGTCGTAGTGACGGGCTTGCGCGCGCACATGCATTTCCGTGGCAAGGATATGAAGTTTAGTGCCGAGTATCCTGATGGCAGCATGGTTGATTTATTGAGTGTGCCAAATTACAGCTATGCATGGCAGCCAACCTACGCGTTGGAAGAACCTCTTCGATTACCAGCAGGGACCCAGGTTCACGTGACTGGTGCATTTGATAATTCTGAGCATAACCCGGCTAACCCAGACCCAAGCAAGGAATTGACCTTTGGCTTACAAAGTTGGGACGAGATGTTTATTGGTTATTGGACCTATCACTCAGCTAAACCAACCAACTAGTTTAACTTGGTAGATTTCATTAAAACCTGGTCGCGATATCACGGCCAGGTTTTTTGTGTTGGAAACTAGCAAAAAATACCACAGAGGCTCTAAATTGTGGGGAGGGGTTGCGTGGAGGCCGCATTGTGTCAACGCGCGCTAACTTGCTATGATGCATCACTTCGCTTTCATAATAATAATTCGGGAGAGCACTCCATGTCCTCGATATTCATCGTCATTTTCGGCCTGGTTGGTTTCACATTTGGATGGTTTGTTTACTCCAAGTTTATCGCTGAGAAGATTTATCGTTTAGATCCAAACTTTGAGACTCCGGCCCATCGCTTCGAGGATGGTGTTGACTATGTTCCTACTAACAAATTTGTCCTATGGGGATCCCATTTTACAGCTGTTGCAGGTGCTGCTCCAATTGTGGGTCCTGCTATTGCAGTTTACTGGGGATGGGCTCCCGCGCTTTTGTGGGTAACATTTGGTTCGATCTTTTTCGCCGGGGTCCATGACTTTGGAGCCTTGTGGGCGAGTAATCGCCATGATGCGAAGTCTATCGGAGCACTTTCCGAAAGCATTGTTAGTACGCGCGTTCGTTCCGTCTTGATGATAATTATCTTCCTGCTTCTTGTATTAGTGAACGCGATGTTTGCAACGATTATTGCTGACGAAATGGTTATTTATCCTGAGTCAGTATTTCCTGCGTGGGCTGCTATACCTGTGGCGGTAGCTGTAGGTGTTCTTATTCGTCGAAAGGTAAATTTATTAGCCATTTCTATAATTGGCGTGGCTATCCTGTATTTCACCATCTATATAGGAAGCACTATGCCGCTAGCTCTTCCTGGCGATATCTTTGGGCTCGGTGAGCGCGGCAACTGGATAATCTTGCTTTACGTTTATGCTGGTATCGCTTCTATGTTGCCGGTGTGGTTGCTGCTGCAGCCGCGGGACTATATTAACGGTGCACAATTAGTGCTCGGCTTATTTGTCCTTTATTCGGCTGTCTTGCTAACAATGCCTGACGTCGCAGCGCCAATGTTTAATGATGTGGCGGAAGATACGCCGCCGCTGTGGCCCATACTTTTTGTGACCATTGCATGTGGTGCTCTTTCTGGGTTTCACGGGATTGTTTCTTCAGGAACTAGCGCAAAACAGCTTAACAACGAAAAAGATGCACGCTTTGTCGGTTATCTCGGTGCCTTGGGTGAGGGTTCGTTAGCGTTAATAACAATCGTTGCAGTAACTGGTTCTTTGTATGCAGCCACGGCAGCTGGAGGCTGGAATGAATTGTATCCCAGTTTTACTGGCGGGCCTTCGGCCGGCGGGTTCATCACTGGCGGTGCGCTGCTCATTTCAGAGGGCTGGGGAATTCCTCTGGCTTTTTCTCAAACTATGTTGGCAGTAATGGTTGTTTTATTCGCTGGGACAACTATGGATGCAGGATTGAGATTGACCCGTTACATTATTCAGGAGTGGGGAAATATCTATGAGATAGTTCCGCTTAAGAATAATTACATTTCGACTTTGGTCGCAGTGGGTGCCTGTTTGTTATTAGCCTTTGGCGTTTCCAATGGTAATTATCCAGGCGACGGTGGAACACTTATTTGGCCAGTGTTTGGTGCTACTAACCAGATTCTTGCGAGCATGACTTTAATCGTGATTTCGGTTTATCTGATTAGGCTTGGCAGGCCAGCTCGATACTTATTAGCTCCAATGATGTTCATCTTAGTGATGGCAGCTTGGGCAGGGGTCTGGTACGTAATGGACTACATTAGCAAAGGGCAATGGATTCTGGTCGCGATTCAAGTTGCGGTGATGGCGTCTGCCGTTTTCATCATCCTTGAAGCTTGGTCTACAATTTCGAAGCTTCGTCGAGAAGATAGTGCCGGAGATGATGGGGAGTCAGTAACATCATCTAGCGAATAGCGTATGTTATAGCCAAGATTTTCTTGGCAAAAAAAGGGGGTAGTCTTTGGTGCTTGGCACAAAATTCTGCCCCTTTCTTGTTTAGGCTTTTTGATTTCAATCCTAATAAATGTACACCCAGTAATTATAGGAGCCAGTTATCACGCTGCTGCAAAACTATGGATAGAGATAAACTCAATCAATATCTATCAGCCAATACCAGCAATCAAATATCGGAGATACATTTGCACTCTGAGTTGGATTCGACCAATTCTGAGGCATTACGACTTATAGAGAATGGTAAAACTGGTATTCATTTAGTTATTTCTGATGCTCAAAGTGCCGGGAAGGGGAGAAGAGGTCGCACTTGGCTAAGCCCTGCAGGCAGTGGCTTATATCTTTCATTGGTATATCCTTTTTCCGAATCAGTGGATAAGTTACAAGCGTTAAGTTTAGTAACTGCCCTGAGTGTTCATCATGTGCTGCTCGGATTGGGCGCGAAAGGCCTTATGCTTAAATGGCCTAATGACATTCTCTTAGGCAATAAAAAAATATCTGGCATATTGTTAGAGTTAAAGAAAGCAAATGCGCAATCCTTTGTCGTTTTTGGTATTGGTGTAAATTATGATTTGAGTGATCATCAAAAATTGAGTGTCGATAGGCCGGTAGTTGATTTAATGGGAATTCTACAAACCAAACCAGAGCTTGAACTTGTAGCTGCAACAATAACAGGGAAATTATTACAAAATATTCTTGAATTTTTGTGCACTGGATTTAGTAATTTTCAATTGCCTTGGAATCAATATGACCGATACATTTCTAGTGAGATTGTCATTCAAAGTGGTGGCAAGAAATTAATCGGCCAATCGAAAGGCGTCGACGAGACGGGCGCGCTTGTTATTCAATCGACAAATGGAATTAAAAGAATTTCTGGAGGAGAGGTCCTTCCTTCCTTACGTGAAGCGAGTGAGAGTATTTTGTTGTGATTTTGGAATTAGATATAGGCAATACTCGGTTAAAGTGGCGTCATAAATCTTCCGCTGGAGAAGAAATTATTGCCGAAGGTATTTGTAAAGATATAGAAGAGTTTTGTGCGGGCCAACTTAAAGAACAGCCTTCATTATTTCGTTTCTGCAGTGTGCGGGATCAGAGCATCACTGAAGACTTGTTAACTTGGAGCCAAACTCATTGGGCATTAACTCCTCAGGTTGCCAACGTAAGCAGGGAATGTGCCGGTGTTAGAATTAATTACCAGGACGTCAGTCGCTTAGGTGTGGACCGATGGTTGGCCATGTTGGAGGCCTACCGAAGAGCAAGCGGTCCCTGCGCTATTATAGATAGTGGGACTGCTTTTACACTCGATGTGATTGCCAGGGATGGGTTGCATAGAGGGGGTTTTATTCTTCCTGGATTGTCTATGATGCAAAACAGTCTCACTGCGAATACCAGAATTCGTCTCTCAAAAGAAGCAAAGGCTGAATCTACAGAGCTCGGAAATTCAACAGATGAAGCAGTTTTAAACGGCAGTCTAGCCAGTTTAGTTGCCCTAATCGAAAAACAAATCGTTGAATTAGCCAAGGATTCTGCCGACTTTAAGCTCTATTTCAGTGGCGGAGATGCTGCTTTGCTGGCGGAGATGATAAATTTCGATAAATTTGAAATCGTGACAGGGCTAGTGCTCGATGGCCTGGCGCTTGCCTGTCCGCAGTTCGTAGATGATAAAAAATAGGGAGAGTTCTTGAGATACATCGCCTTATTTCTTCTGATCGCAAATATTGGTTACTTCGTCTGGACGTTTGTGCGTCCACTCGAGTCTGAATCCACAGCCTACCAGCCCAGAGAGTTGATCAATAGTGGATTAATGCTGGTTAGTGAGTTTGAAGCACAAACAGCTGCTTTGGCTTTAGAAAACGTAGTTGATAGTAAAACTTGCTCGATTGTCAGTGGCTTTGCCACAGTGGATGACGCTAATGGCTTTATTTTGCTTGCCCAGAGGCTAAATTTGGTCGGATTGCTTAACTTGACTGGAGGTGCGCTACCTTCTCAATATCGCGTTTTCTTGCCTTCAGAGCCTAATCGTTTGCTCGCGACCCGGAAGTTGGATAGCGTCAGCGCTGCTGTCGAAGCAGCTCAATTGCAGGTGGAAACCTACCTCATAACCAGAGGCCCTCTGTCAGAAGGGGTTGGTTTGGGGGTTTTTATAGATGAGGAAGAAGCGGGCTTGGTGCAATCCCAGCTATCTGAGTTAGGCTATATGCCAGAAATCGAAGAAATTCCTCGTTCAATGGGTGAGATTCGAGTGTTGCTTCGGTCGTTAAATTCGAACCAGGTAGAAGGCGCTGAATGGCTTGAATTATCTGACGATCGGCCCGATTTGACCCGTACAGAAAATCTCTGCGAAACGATTGCACAAGCATCCCAATTCCCATAAAATGCCGCTCCTGAGTAAGAGAGCCTGGGAAAATGCCCTTGGGAGATCTTGTAGGAGGGGTTCCCGAGTGGTCAAAGGGATCAGACTGTAAATCTGACGCGAAAGCTTCGGTGGTTCAAATCCACCCCCCTCCACCACCAAGCTATAGTAAGCGATAGAAGGGCGGAGCAGAATTTAGGCGGGTATAGTTCAGCGGTAGAACCCCAGCCTTCCAAGCTGGTTGCGCGGGTTCGATTCCCGCTACCCGCTCCATTATATTGCTCGCATAGCTCAGGTGGTAGAGCACTCCCTTGGTAAGGGAGAGGCCCCCAGTTCGACTCTGGGTGTGAGCACCAGTTAAATAGAATTGAAAATGAAGTTGTTGCTTTTATATAAGAAGGTACGAAGATAGCAGCTAGAGATTACTTCAACTTAATGAAAACTTGAAAACTTGAGAAGGTAACTAAAGTGGCGAAGGAAAAATTTGAAAGAACGAAGGTACACGTTAACGTAGGTACGATTGGTCACGTTGACCATGGAAAGACGACGTTAACGGCAGCGCTGACAAAGGTGTGTGCAGAAGCCTATGGTGGTGAGATGCGTGACTTTGATCAGATTGATAATGCGCCGGAAGAGAAAGAGCGTGGTATCACGATAGCGACTTCTCATGTTGAGTACGATTCACCGAATCGGCACTATGCGCATGTTGACTGCCCAGGTCACGCTGACTATGTGAAGAACATGATCACAGGTGCGGCGCAGATGGATGGTGCAATTTTGGTTTGTTCCGCAGCAGATGGCCCCATGCCACAGACCCGGGAGCATATCCTGCTTTCTCGTCAAGTAGGCGTGCCTTACATCGTTGTGTTCATGAACAAAGCGGACATGGTTGATGATGAAGAGTTGTTGGAACTGGTTGAGATGGAAATTCGTGAATTGTTAGACCAGTATGAATTCCCAGGTGATGACACGCCAATCATTATTGGTTCTGCTCTGAAAGCTTTGGAAGGTGATCAATCTGACATAGGTGCTCCAGCTGTACAGAAGCTGGTTGAGACATTGGATGCTTACATACCTGAGCCAGAGCGTGATGTTGAAAAGCCATTCTTAATGCCAATTGAGGATGTGTTCTCAATTTCGGGTCGCGGCACGGTCGTGACTGGTCGTATTGAACGCGGCATAGTTAAGGTTGGTGAAGAGATAGAGATAGTTGGTGTCAAGGACACTGAGAAGACGACTTGTACTGGTGTCGAGATGTTTAGAAAGCTTCTTGATGAAGGCCGAGCTGGAGAGAACGTTGGAGTTCTTTTGCGCGGCACGAAGCGTGAAGAAGTAGAGCGCGGTCAGGTATTGGCAGCGCCGGGCTCGATTACTCCTCACACGAAGTTTGAAGCTGAGGTTTATATCTTGAGCAAAGATGAAGGTGGTCGACATACGCCATTCTTTTCTAACTACCGTCCACAGTTTTACTTCCGTACGACGGACGTAACTGGCGCGGTTGCATTGCCTGATGGTGTTGAGATGGTAATGCCAGGTGACAACATCAAGATGACAGTTGAAATGATTGCGCCGATTGCGATGGATGAAGGGTTACGTTTCGCTATTCGTGAAGGTGGTCGCACAGTTGGTGCCGGCGTTGTCGCTAAGATAATCGAATAATTTCAGTCAATAAATTGTTAAGCCAGCACACCCCAAAAGGTGCGCTGGCTTTGTCGTCTCAACGGGATACACGTAAAATAGCAGATTTATTAAGATGGGATTGCGATCCTTGAGGAGTCGAGTTCTCGAGTCAATAAGAGCAATTGATGGGAGATTGTTTCTCGACACGCTAATCTTTGAGCAATTGAGTGTTGCTAAGATTAACGAAACGTTTAGAGAAAAGAATTGAATAGTATCGAGTTGATGTAGGCCAGTAGCTCAATTGGCAGAGCAGCGGTCTCCAAAACCGCAGGTTGGGGGTTCGATTCCCTCCTGGCCTGCCATTTAAAGGCAGGCAGAAAAATATGAGTACTGCTAACTATTAAGGTTTGAATAGACAAACTAATGTCAGAAAAATTTGATAGCGAAGGTAATAATCTCGATTTGGTTAAGTGGACAACCGTAGCCATTATTGTGGGTGCGGGAGTTTATGGAAATTCCTATTTTTCGGCTGAATCTTTGTTATTTAGAACGATTGGGTTATTGATAGCTGCCGGCGCGGCAGGCTGGATTGCGGCACAAACAGACAGGGGACGTTCCTTTGTAAATCTTTGCTTAGAGGCGAGGGTGGAAATTCGCAAGGTCGTTTGGCCTACCAGGCAGGAAACCACGCAGACAACTATAGTAGTTTTAATTGTCATTTTTATTGTGGCAATAATTCTTTGGCTGCTCGATGCACTTCTGGGTGGCGTAATTTCATCCTTTATCACGTAGAGGGAATTAATGGCTAAGCGCTGGTATGTAGTCCACGCCTACTCGGGCTATGAAAAAAAGGTGATGCATGCACTGGGAGAACGTATCAGTCTTTCGGGCATGGATGATTACTTTGACGAAGTGCTCGTGCCCACAGAAGAAGTGCTTGAGATACGGGCAGGTCAAAAACGTAAGAGTGAAAGAAAATTCTTTCCTGGTTACGTCCTAGTACATATGGAATTGAATGATGACACTTGGCATCTAGTTAAAGAGACCCCAAGGGTTATGGGTTTTATCGGTGGAACAGCAGAAAGGCCTGCTCCAATTAGTGATAAAGAAGCAGACAAGATCCTTCAGAGAATGGAGGATAGTGAAGAGACTCCAACTCATAAGACAATTTATGAGCCAGGAGAAATGGTTCGTGTTACTGACGGCCCATTCAATGATTTCACTGGTACCGTTGAAGAGGTGAACTATGAAAAGAGCCGCCTTCGCGTTGCAGTATTAATTTTTGGTAGATCTACACCAGTTGAACTTGAGTTCGGCCAAGTGGAGAAAAGCTAGCTACATTGTGTTCTTGGAACTAGCCAGTTTCATGAGCATGTAAAAAGTCGAATCTCTTCTTTTTATAAGAAGAAAAACGCCGGGGAGCTGAAATCCCTGAGGTTAGATCATTAAACAGATAGCTCATCCAATTTAGTTTGAGTTGAGCATCTGAATAGACCTCAGAAGATTTAAGCGCTCGTACCCAAATAGGAGATTTATCAATGGCTAAAAAAGTACTGGCTTATATCAAGCTGCAAGTTGCCGCTGGACAAGCCAATCCAAGTCCACCGGTTGGGCCAGCACTTGGGCAACATGGTGTGAACATAATGGATTTCTGTAAGGCGTTTAACGCTCAGACTCAGGGAATTGAGCCTGGATTACCAACTCCGGTAGTGATTACAGTTTATGCGGATCGAAGTTTTACCTTTATTACCAAGACTCCACCAGCATCTGTATTGCTGCGCAAGGCTGCGGGTTTGAAAAAAGGTAGCGGACGACCAAATACTGAAAAAGTAGGTAAAGTAAATCGGGCCCAGCTAGAAGATATAGCGACGCAAAAGATGGCTGATCTCACTGCAGCAGATATGAATGCGGCAGTGAGAACAATTGCTGGAAGTGCGCGCAGTGCAGGAATTGAAGTCGAGGGGGTAGATTAAAATGGCAAAGCTATCCAAAAGGCGAAAGCAAATGGCTGAAAAAATCGAAATAGGGAAAAACTACTCGATTGATGAAGCGGTATCTCTAATATCTGAATTTGCTTCCGAAAAATTTACCGAATCACTAGATGTCGCAATAAATCTTGGTGTTGATCCACGTAAATCTGATCAAGTTATTCGAGGTTCTACCATTTTGCCTGCCGGTACAGGTAAAGATGTAAAAGTCGCCGTTTTTGCCCAAGGTGCTAATGCCGACAAAGCTACGGCAGCGGGTGCGGATATTGTGGGCTTCGAAGACTTAGCGGAATCTATCCAAGGTGGAAACCTAGATTTCGATGTAGTCATTGCAACTCCAGACGCAATGCGTGTTGTCGGTAAATTAGGAACGGTACTTGGTCCAAGAGGATTAATGCCAAATCCTAAGGTAGGAACAGTGACTCCTGATGTGGAAACTGCTGTTAAAAATGCTAAATCGGGTCAGGTCCGTTATCGAACTGACAAGAATGGCATTGTCCACGGGGGTATTGGCAAAGTTGGATTCGATGGTGACGCGGTGAGATCAAACCTTGAAGCATTAATTGCTGACTTGCAGAAGTCAAAACCTTCTTCAGCAAAAGGTGTCTTCATAAAGAAGGTAGTGTTGTCATCGACTATGGGACCTGGCCTCTTAATTGATCAATCGTCTCTAACGATTTAATAAAAACTGGAATTCCGAGAACTAGAATGTTCTAGTTCTCCAATGACTTTGTGGTAATCGCCTGCTGGTGATTCCATCAAAGACCGTAGGTGAGAAAGCAGATTGAAGTCGCTAGCTCTTAATTTCCTACGCAGATGGTGAAACCAGATCCAGACTGTCGTCTGGAAATCTTATCACCAAACAGAACTGGTACTTGTTATTTGAGTACTTTTAACTGAACCGGCAACGGTTCAACTAAGTGAGGTTAAAACAAGTGGCAATTGGACTTGAAGACAAGAAACTAATCGTTTCGGAGGTCAATCAGGCTGCTGCTAGTGCCATGTCTGCTGTGCTCGCTGATTATCGCGGGGTCAACGTAGACGAGCTTACTGCACTTCGAAAAACTGCACGAGAAAATAAGGTTTATCTTCGCGTCGTTCGCAACACATTGTTGAAGTTAGCGGTAGAAGATACTGAGTTCGCGTGTATTCAAGAAGTTTTAGTAGGCCCAACTCTGCTCGCATTATCTCAAGAAGATCCCGGAGCCGCTGCTCGTGTGCTCAAGGATTTTGCAAAAGAAAATAAAGAGTTTGAGATAAAGGCACTTTCTGTAGGAGGCAAGTTACTGGAAGCTAATCAGATCGACGTATTGGCGAAACTACCAACTCTTGATCAGGCTAGATCCATGTTAATGAGTGTCATGTTGGCACCAGTAACGAAACTTGCACGTACAGTGAATGAAGTTCCTTCCAAGGTTACTCGAGCCGTTGCGGCAGTGAGAGATCAGAAGCAGGAAGCAGCCTAATTTCATTAATAACCGTGTTTAATTAATTTTTAGTTTAGGAGATAAGAGTTATGGCTCTATCTAAAGAAGAAGTTTTAGATGCAATTGCTGATATGTCAGTAATGGATGTTGTTCAGCTAGTTGAAGCAATGGAAGAAAAATTCGGCGTTTCGGCAGCTGCGGCTGTTGCTGCAGCACCTGTTGCCGCTGTTGGTGGTGATGCTGCCCCAGCTGAAGAAAAAGACGAGTTTGATATTGTCCTTGCAGCGACAGGCGAGAAGAAAGTAAACGTCATTAAAGCAGTTCGAGGAATTACGGGCCTTGGTTTGAAAGAAGCCAAGGCGCTCGTAGATGGAGCGCCTTCAACTATTAAAGAAGCTGCACCAAAAGCAGAAGCGGAAGAAGCCAAGAAAGCACTGGAAGAAGCTGGCGCCTCCGTTGAGCTTAAGTAAGAAGCGACTGTTATAACACGATCTACGCCAAGCATTTTTTATGCTTGGCGTTAGTCTGTGTGTAATTTTTTTGCCGGAGAAGAACTCCGGATAACGGATGTTTGATGCTGTAACCGTTGTCAAAAGTGGCAGAGTAAATCTGTCAGCAGTAATTACTAATGCAAACCGCATTTGTTGAGAGCACATAACGCTAGGAACACAACATGGCCTATTCGTATACAGAGAAAAAACGTATTCGTAAGAATTTTGGAAAGCTGCCAAGCGCAATGGATATCCCTTATTTATTGTCTATCCAAATCGATTCTTACAGACAATTTACTCAGGCTGGCACTTCAGTCGAGGAACGCTTAGATCAAGGCTTACACGCCGCGTTCAAATCTGTATTTCCTATTGTCAGCTATTCCGGCAAAGCAGTTCTGGAGTATGTGAGCTACGACTTAGGAAAACCCACTTTTGATGTAAAAGAATGTCAGCTGAGAGGTTCGACTTATTCGGTTTCTCTGCGCGTAAAAGTCCGGTTGATTCTTTATGATAAAGAATCAACAACTCAAACTATTAAAGATATCAAAGAGCAAGAAGTTTATATGGGCGAAATCCCATTAATGACTGATTCTGGTACTTTTGTTATTAATGGTACCGAGCGTGTTGTTGTATCACAATTGCATAGATCGCCTGGTGTATTTTTTGATCATGACCGTGGGAAAACGCATAGCTCAGGTAAATTACTCTATTCCGCTCGAGTAATACCTTACCGTGGCTCTTGGTTAGACTTTGAGTTTGATCCTAAAGATATGGTTTATGTTCGAATCGATCGTCGCCGTAAATTACCTGCGACTATACTCTTGAGGTCTTTGGGATATAGCTCTGAGGAAATTTTAGGAATGTTCTACGAGAACAATACCTTCAAAATTTCCCAAAAGAAAGATCAAGAACCAGAAATTAAACTACAGTTGATTCCTGCCCGATTGCGCGGTGAAGTACTTACTTTTCCCGTTAAAGACAAGAAAGGTAAAGTGATTGTGGAAGAAGGACGCCGCATCACGTCACGGCATATTAGACTGATGGAAACAGCTAAGCTAACTGAACTAATTGTAAGCAATGAGTATTTAGTTGGTATTTCGCTCGCTAAAGATATTATCGACGAAGAAACTGGCGAAGTAACATTTCCTTGTAATGCAGAACTCACTGACGAGTTGATCGCTGAATTTATCGAGGCCGGTGTAAAAGGTTTCGAGACAATCTACACGAATGATCTAGATTGTGGGCCATTTGTGTCCGATACATTGCGCATAGATTCAACTACTTCTAAATTGGAAGGCATGGTTGAAATCTATCGCATGATGCGCCCGGGTGAACCGCCTACCAAGGAGTCTGCTGAGAACCTATTTTCTAATTTGTTTTTCGCTCCAGAGCGTTATGACTTATCAGCCGTTGGTCGAATGAAATTTAACCGACGACTAGGTCGACCTGAATCTGAAGGCCAATCAGTACTCAGCAAAGAAGATATTGTTGATGTGCTTAAGACTTTGGTTGGTATCCGCAATGGGTTTGGTTCTGTCGATGATATTGATCATCTGGGTAATCGCCGTATCCGCTCTGTGGGTGAGATGGCAGAGAATCAGTTCAGAGTTGGATTGGTTCGAGTTGAGCGTGCGGTTAAAGAACGCCTAAGCATGGCAGATTCTGAAGGCCTAATGCCACAAGATATGATTAATGCGAAACCAGTCGCTGCGGCAATCAAAGAATTTTTTGGCTCCAGTCAACTTTCTCAGTTCATGGATCAAAACAATCCACTGTCAGAGGTTACGCATAAACGTCGAGTTTCAGCGCTTGGGCCAGGAGGCCTTACGCGAGAAAGAGCAGGTTTTGAAGTGCGCGATGTGCATCCAACTCACTATGGTCGAGTTTGCCCCATCGAGACGCCCGAAGGGCCAAACATTGGTCTGATCAATTCGTTGGCAACCTATGCCCGAACGAATCACTACGGCTTTCTAGAAAGCCCTTATCGTAAAGTTGCAAACAACAAAGTTACTGATGAGATTGATTACTTGTCGGCGATCGACGAGAGCGACTTTGTTATTGCTCAAGCCAGTGCTGAGCTAGATAAGAAGCGTGGATTTGTGGATAACCTGGTAACTGTGCGTTACAAGGGTGAAACTACCTTAAAGGCCCGGGAAGAAGTGGACTATATGGATGTTGCGCCACAGCAGATGGTATCTGTTGCCGCTGCTCTAATTCCCTTTTTGGAGCATGATGATGCCAATCGTGCACTAATGGGGTCAAACATGCAGCGCCAAGCTGTTCCGACATTGAAGACTGAGAAGCCTTTAGTGGGAACTGGCATGGAGCGCAATGTCGCTAGCGACTCAGGCGTGTGTGTTGTTGCATTCCGCGGCGGGGTCATTGAATCTGTAGACGCTGCTAGAATTATCGTTCGTGTGAATGATGACGAAACGGATGCTGGTGAAGCGGGCGTTGATATCTATAACCTGACTAAATATACCCGCTCGAATCAGAATACTTGTATTTCTCAAAAACCTCTGGTCAAAGACGGCGATGCCATTGCGCGCGGTGATATCCTAGCTGATGGGCCATCCATCGATATGGGTGAGCTTGCCTTGGGTCAGAATATGCGCATCGCATTTATGCCTTGGAATGGTTATAACTTCGAAGACTCAATTCTTATTTCGGAACGAGTAGTTAAAGAAGATCGATTTACTACCATTCACATACAAGAGTTAACCTGTGTAGCACGAGATACCAAGCTTGGTTCAGAAGAAATTACGGCTGATATTCCAAATGTTGGTGAAGGCGCGCTCAGCAAGCTCGATGAGGCCGGTATTGTTTATATCGGAGCCGAAGTAAACGCTGGAGATATTCTAGTTGGAAAGGTCACTCCAAAAGGAGAAACCCAATTAACGCCAGAGGAGAAACTCCTTCGGGCTATTTTTGGTGAGAAGGCGTCTGATGTTAAGGATACATCTTTAAGGGTCCCTACAAGTGTTACAGGAACCGTAATAGATGTTCAAGTCTTTACGCGTGACGGTCTTGAAAAAGACCAACGAGCTATCGAGATTGAGCAATCTCAATTGTTGAAAGTCAGAAAAGACATCGATGATGAATATCGAATTGTTGAAGCAGCGACTTTCGAGCGGCTATACAAATCACTTGTCGGCAAGGTGGTGGCTGGCGGTCCTAAATTAAAGAAAGGACAGAAAGTTACTAATGATTACTTGAACGAACTTCCACAAGACGATTGGTTCAAGCTAAGAATGTCTAACGATTCTTTGAATAAGCAATTAGAGCGTGCCGAAGAGCAGTTGAAAGAACGCGGCAAGGAACTTGATGAGCGTTTTGAAGACAAGAAGAAAAAGCTCACTCAAGGCGATGATTTGGCGCCGGGGGTTTTAAAGATTGTTAAGATCTATCTTGCTATTAAGCGCCGTATTCAACCTGGCGATAAAATGGCAGGACGCCATGGTAACAAAGGTGTTATTTCTGTGATCATGCCAGTAGAAGACATGCCATATGATGAAAAAGGTGAACCTGTGGATATTGTATTAAATCCATTGGGTGTGCCATCTCGAATGAATGTCGGGCAGGTTCTTGAAACACACCTTGGTGCTGCTTCGAAAGGACTTGGAATAAAGATCGGCAAATTACTTGATGCGCAAAAGAAAGTGACTGAAGTTCGCAAACTCATCACTGAGGTATATAACAAAATCGGCCAGCGCACAGAAGACATCAAAGGCCTTGAAAACGAGGAAGTTCTGGAACTTGCAGAAAATCTCCGAGAAGGTGTGCCGATGGCTACGCCTGTATTTGATGGAGCTGCAGAGGTAGAAATCAAGGAAATGTTAAAGCTAGCTGATATGGATGATAGTGGTCAGGTCACACTCTTTGATGGTCGAACTGGCGATGCTTTTGATCGACAAGTAACTGTTGGCATCATGTACATGCTTAAGCTGAATCACTTGGTTGATGATAAGATGCACGCTCGGTCGACAGGCTCTTATAGCTTGGTAACTCAACAACCACTTGGTGGTAAGGCGCAATTTGGAGGTCAACGCTTCGGGGAGATGGAAGTGTGGGCGCTAGAAGCTTATGGCGCGGCTTACACCTTACAAGAAATGCTAACCGTAAAGTCGGATGATGTTGCTGGACGTACCAAAATGTATAAAAACATTGTGGATGGCGATCACAGAATGGAGCCCGGAATGCCGGAATCGTTTAACGTTTTAGTAAAAGAAATACGATCTCTCGGGATTGATATGGAATTAGATGTTAGTAAGTAATTCGGTTGCGGAAATCGGACATGAGCCTTATCCGAATTGCACTATAATTTTTTGAGCCCGCATTCTTTTTAGAATGCGGCTGGAGAGGAAATAGAATGAAAGACCTATTAGGGTTGCTTAAATCTCAATCACCATCTGATGAGTTTGATTCCATTCGAATTGGGTTAGCTTCGCCGGAAATGATTAGAGCCTGGTCATTTGGTGAGGTTAAGAAACCAGAGACAATTAACTATCGTACTTTTAAACCAGAACGAGACGGCTTGTTCTGTGCAAAAATTTTCGGCCCAGTGAAGGATTACGAATGCCTGTGTGGAAAGTACAAGCGTCTTAAGCATCGTGGTGTTATCTGTGAAAAGTGTGGCGTAGAAGTTGCTCTTTCTAAGGTTCGCCGCGACCGTATGGGTCACATCGAGCTGGCTAGCCCGGTGGCTCATATCTGGTTTTTAAAGTCGCTACCTTCAAGAATTGGTTTGTTGCTTGATATGACTTTGAGGGATATTGAGCGAATTCTTTACTTTGAGTCTTTTGTGGTGACAGAGCCTGGTATGACTACCTTGGAAAAGGGACAGTTGCTTACCGATGAGCAATATTACGAAGCCATGGAAGAATTCAGTGATGAATTCGAAGCCAAAATGGGTGCTGAAGCCGTCCAAGCCCTCATGAAAGACATGGATGTAGAAGCTGAAGTGGCTCGACTTCGCGAAGAAATTCCTGCGACAAATTCTGAGACTAAACTTAAAAAACTATCGAAGCGTTTAAAGCTATTAGAAGCGTTCCTAGCTTCTGGCAATAAGCCTGAATGGATGGTGATGACAGTTTTGCCTGTATTACCACCTGATCTGCGTCCTTTGGTGCCTCTCGACGGCGGCCGTTTCGCAACTTCTGATCTAAACGATCTTTATCGCCGTGTAATTAACAGGAATAACCGTTTGAAGCGTCTTCTCGATCTGAACGCCCCAGACATTATTGTTCGCAATGAAAAGCGAATGCTACAGGAAGCAGTAGACGCGCTTCTTGATAACGGTCGTCGTGGGAGAGCTATTACCGGTTCTAATAAAAGACCACTTAAATCTTTGGCTGATATGATCAAAGGAAAACAAGGTCGATTCCGTCAGAACCTTCTCGGGAAGCGTGTGGACTATTCGGGTCGTTCGGTGATCGTAGTTGGACCTACCTTGAGACTGCATCAATGTGGTCTACCTAAGAAAATGGCGCTGGAATTATTCAAGCCATTTATTTTCGGTAAACTAGAACGTCGGGGCCTTGCTACTACTATTAAAGCCGCCAAGAAGATGGTGGAAAGAGAGACAGCAGAAGTCTGGGATATTCTTGCTGAGGTGATTCGGGAGCACCCAGTATTACTTAATCGTGCTCCTACGCTTCACCGTCTGGGTATTCAGGCTTTCGAGCCAGTACTAATTGAAGGTAAGGCGATTCAATTACATCCATTGGTGTGTGCTGCTTACAACGCAGACTTCGATGGTGACCAAATGGCGGTGCATGTACCGTTGACTTTAGAAGCTCAGCTTGAAGCTCGGACTTTAATGATGTCAACCAACAACATTCTTGCGCCTGCCAATGGTGAGCCAATCATTGTGCCATCTCAAGATGTTGTTTTAGGTTTATATTACATGACGCGTGAGCGCGTAAACGCGAAAGGTGAAGGTATGATCTTCGCTGACGCAAGAGAAGTGCAACGTGCTTATGATACCAAGCAAGTGCATCTACAAGCACGGATTAAGGTGCGGATTCAAGAAGTCATTCTTGATGATGAAGGTAACAAGGAATCTAACAGCGAGATTGTGGATACCACAGTAGGTCGTGTGTTGCTTTACAATATCGTGCCTGAAGGCTTGCCATTCTCAATGGTCAATCAGAAGATGGGCAAGAAGCCGATTTCCCAGATTCTGAATGCTTGCTATCGAAATGTTGGTTTAAAAGAATCAGTTATCTTTGCTGACCAATTGATGTATACGGGTTATGCCTACTCAACGCGTTCTGGTTCTTCAATTGGTGTTAACGATTTTGTAATTCCGGATGAGAAGGCTGCCATTATCGGTCAGGCCAATTCAGAAGTAGAAGAAATCGAGGCGCAGTTTGCTTCCGGCCTTGTGACTCAAGGAGAGAAGTACAACAAGGTAATCGATATTTGGTCGCGAGCCAATGACATTGTAGCGAAATCAATGATGGAAGGTTTGTCTAGCGAACTTGTGATTAATAAAGAGGGCAAAGAAGAAGAACAAGAATCTTTTAATTCAGTTTATGTCTATGCAGATTCAGGTGCTAGAGGCTCCCCAGCGCAGATTCGACAATTAGCAGGGATGCGTGGCCTTATGGCCCGTCCAGATGGCTCAATTATTGAAACGCCTATTACGGCAAATTTCCGTGAAGGTCTTAGCGTATCGCAGTACTTTACTTCGACTCATGGTGCTCGAAAAGGATTGGCAGATACGGCATTGAAGACAGCGAATTCGGGTTATTTGACGCGTCGACTGGTAGATATTTCTCAAGACCTCGTAATTACTGAGAATGATTGTGGTACCGATCAAGGTCTAACCATGGCGCCGATTATTGAGGGGGGTGACATCATTGCTCCACTTGGCGACCGGGTGTTGGGTCGGGTTCTAGTCGAAGACGTTTTTAAAGAAGGCAGCAATGAAGTCATTGCTGAATCTGGCACTGTTATTAATGAGCGCATGGTGGAAACTCTAGAAACTGGTGGCGTAGATCAGGTTCAAGTGCGCTCGCCAATTACTTGTGAAACGCGGTTCGGTATTTGCAGACAGTGCTACGGAAGAGATTTAGCTCGCGGTCATGTTGCTAATGTCGGGGAGGCAGTAGGTGTTATTGCTGCTCAGTCAATCGGTGAGCCAGGTACGCAGTTAACGATGCGTACTTTTCACATCGGTGGTGCAGCGTCTAGAGCAACTGCTAGTGACAATGTCCAAGTTAAAAACACCGGGTCTGTTCATCTCAACAATATGAAGACGGTTGAAAATATTAAAGGCGAACTAGTAGTAGTATCCCGCTCTGGAGAGCTAATTGTTAATGATACCAATGGCCGCGAAAGAGAGCGTTATAAACTCCCTTATGGGGCACTAATTACGATCGGTAAAAAGGTGGACGTGGAAGCGGGTCAAGTTGTTGCGACTTGGGATCCACATACCCATCCAATCGTTTCTGAAGTGGCTGGGAAGGTTTCTTTTGAGCACATGGAAGAAGGTATTACAGTCCGCGAACAAACAGATGAAATTACTGGTTTGTCGAGTATTTCCATCATTGACCCAGCGGAACGAGCTTCTTCAGCTAAGGAATTGCGTCCTGCGGTTAATGTCGTTGACAAGAAAGGTAAGGAAATTTGTTTGCCTGGAACTAACGTTCCTGCTCACTACTTCCTGCCAGCGAATTCAATTATTGGTCTGAATGATGGGGCAGATTTGAATATTGGTGATGTTATCGCACGTATACCGCAAGAGGGCTCAAAAACTCGTGATATTACTGGTGGTCTTCCAAGGGTTGCCGACTTATTTGAAGCGCGCAAGCCCAAAGAACCAGCTATTCTTGCTGAGATCTCAGGAACAGTAAGCTTCGGTAAGGAAACGAAAGGAAAGCGTCGACTGGTAATCACTCCAAAGGATGGCGTTAATCCTATCGATGGATCAGATCATTACGAAGTTTTGATTCCGAAATGGCGTACCATGACTGTGTTCGAAGGTGAACATATTGAAAAAGGCGAGGTTGTTTCTGAAGGACCGCCAGCACCACATGATATTTTGCGCTTGAAAGGTGTGGAAGCACTGGCCCAGTACATAGTAAATGAGGTGCAGGATGTTTATCGCTTGCAGGGTGTTCGTATTAACGATAAACATATCGAAGTTATTGTGCGCCAAATGCTGCGAAAAATTGAGATCACTCAGCCAGGCGACTCGAACTTGATTAAAGGGGAACAGCTTACCTTTACCCAGGTTTTGGAAATTAATGACAATCTGCAGGCTGAAGATAAGCAGCCAGCGAAGTTTGATCGCATGCTCTTGGGTATTACCAAGGCATCATTAGCTACGGAATCTTTCATTTCCGCAGCGTCATTCCAGGAAACCACCAGAGTCCTTACGGAAGCAGCAGTTACTGGCAAGCGTGATTTTCTGCGCGGCTTGAAAGAAAACGTCGTGGTTGGGCGTTTGATTCCTGCTGGTACGGGCTTGGCTTATCACGATGCTCGCAAGAAGGCTAATCAGGATAAAACTGATCTGGAAGTTTCAGCTAGTGACGTAGAAGCAGCGTTAACTGAAGCTCTTAGCGAGGAGCTCAAGGAAAAGGCTGAAGGCTAGAAAAGCAGAGGGATTCAGCCGCAAAAACTGTTGACTCAATGATGTGAGATCATTAAACTCTCGCATCCTTCGAGTCAGGACTCCAAATTAAAGAAAATCCCGCGGGGGATTATTTAAAATTTGGGATAACGATTAGAACGAGCATATTAAGAGAGATAGATGGCCACAATTAACCAATTAGTACGAAAGCCTCGAAAGAGTAAGATCTCTAAAAGTGACGTGCCTGCTCTGCAGCGTTCACCGCAAAAGCGCGGTGTATGCACGCGGGTTTATACGACAACTCCCAAGAAACCAAATTCAGCGCTTCGGAAGGTGTGCCGTGTTCGGCTAGTAAATGGTTATGAAGTCACATCCTACATTGGCGGGGAAGGCCACAATCTGCAAGAACACTCGGTGGTTCTAATTCGTGGTGGCCGTGTCAAAGACTTACCTGGTGTACGATATCACACAGTTCGCGGCAGTTTGGATACATCTGGTGTATCTGATCGTAAACAAGGCCGCTCCAAATATGGGGCTAAGCGCCCTAAGTAATTCTTTTTCAAGAGCCCAAAACAAGCGCATGGAATGCGTGACTCATCGGAGCTCTCTAAAATTAACGATGAGATTGAGTAAGGCCAGGTATTAGTTAGAATTTTTTCTAATGAAGAGTCCTGGATTATCCTGAATAAACATAGAGGTCATATATGCCAAGACGCAGAGTAGTGGCGAAGCGTGAAGTTTTGCCAGATCCCAAATTCGGAAGTAAAGTCCTAGCCAAATTCATGAACCATGTCATGGTCGATGGCAAGAAATCTGTTGCTGAAAAGATCGTGTACGGTGCTCTGGATATGGTCGCTGAAAAGACCAGTGCCGACCCCCTAGAAGCCTTCGAAAAAGCATTAGACAGTATTGCTCCGATGGTAGAAGTAAAATCTCGCCGCGTGGGTGGTGCCACGTACCAAGTACCTGTCGAAGTTCGTGCTGAGCGCCGTAACGCATTAGCTATGCGCTGGCTTGTAGAACATTCTCGCTCTCGGGGTGAAAAATCCATGGCATTGCGTTTAGCTGGCGAAATTGCTGATGCTGCAGAAGGGCGGGGAAGTGCCGTTAAGAAGCGCGAAGACGTGCACCGTATGGCTGAAGCTAATCGTGCTTTTTCACATTATCGTTTTTAATTAATTTTACCTATTTGAGCGTAAAGCCGTGGCTAGAAAACATCCCCTAAGCCGTTATAGAAACATTGGCATCGCCGCACATGTTGATGCCGGTAAAACAACAACTACTGAGCGTGTTTTGTTTTATACGGGTATTTCACACAAGATTGGTGAGGTACACGATGGTGCAGCGGTTATGGACTGGATGGAACAAGAACAGGAGCGCGGTATAACCATTACTTCAGCGGCAACAACTTGCTTCTGGAATGGCATGGATAAACAGTACGATGAGCATAGAATTAATATCATCGACACGCCAGGTCACGTTGATTTCACGATTGAAGTAGAACGTTCTTTGCGTGTGCTAGATGGAGCTGTCGTTGTGCTTTGCGCTTCTTCTGGTGTGCAGCCTCAAACAGAAACTGTTTGGCGACAAGCTAATCGTTACGAAGTGCCGCGCATGGTGTTCGTAAATAAAATGGATCGAGCCGGCGCAGATTTTCTGAAAGTGGTCGAACAGATGGTCGAGCGTCTCGGTGCCAAAGCAGTTCCACTGCAATTGGCTATCGGCGCAGAAGATGCCTTCAGAGGTGTTATTGACCTGGTGAAAATGAAGTCTATTATCTGGAGTGAAGACGATCAGGGCACCTCATTCGAATACAAAGACATTCCTGAAGATCTCCAATCTCTGTCTGATCATTGGCGAGAAAACATGCTTGAAGCAGCTGCTGAGGCTAATGAAGAAGTAATGGAGAAGTATCTCGAGGGTGGAGAGCTCAGCGAAGAAGAAGTAATGTCAGCAATTCGTCAGCGCACATTAGCAAATGAGATTGTTCCCGTTCTTTGTGGCTCGGCTTTTAAGAATAAAGGAGTGCAAGCTGTACTTGATGCGGTAATTGATTACATGCCGGCACCAACGGAAGTTAAGGAAATAGAAGGCACCAAAGACGACGGAACTGAAACCACTTGTCCAGCCAATGATGATGCACCATTCGCATCGCTAGCGTTTAAGATTGCAACTGACCCCTATGTTGGTACTTTAACCTTTTTCCGTGTTTATTCAGGAACTCTTAATTCTGGGGACTCCGTTTATAATCCTCTTAAGCATAAGAAAGAGCGTGTAGGCCGAATGGTTCAAATGCACTCTAACTCTCGTGAAGAAATCAAAGAAGTAATGGCCGGTGATATTGCGGCTGCTATTGGTCTAAAGGATGTCACCACTGGTGAAACCCTGTGTGACCCGAATAATATCGTAACATTAGAAAAAATGGATTTTCCAGAGCCGGTAATTTCGGTTGCAGTAGAGCCGAAAAGTCAAGCAGACCAAGAAAAGATGAGTATTGCTTTGGGCAAGCTTGCTCAAGAAGACCCATCCTTCCGTGTAGAATCGGATGAAGAGTCTGGTCAAACCATTATCTCTGGAATGGGTGAGCTGCATTTGGATGTACTCGTCGATAGAATGCGACGCGAATTCTCAGTTGAGGCTAACATTGGTAAGCCACAGGTGGCCTATCGGGAAACAATCAAGAAATCTGTTGAGATTGAAGGTAAGCACGTAAAGCAATCGGGTGGTCGTGGACAGTACGGTCACGTTTGGTTGCGCCTTGAGCCACTTGATCCAGATTCGGAATACGAATTCGTCAATGAAATTGTCGGTGGGATCGTACCAAGGGAATACATTCCAGCAGTAGATAAGGGCGTTAAGGAACAAATGCAAAATGGATGTCTAGCCGGATATCCTTTGTTGGCGATGAAAGTAACTCTCTATGATGGTTCCTTTCATGATGTGGATTCCAGTGAAATGGCATTTAAAATTGCCGGATCCTTAGCGCTTAAGAAAGGCGCATTAGAAGCAGACCCAGCTTTACTAGAACCTATGATGGCTGTCGAAGTAGTAACCCCCGAAGAATATATGGGCGATGTAATGGGTGATTTGAACCGGCGACGCGGTATGGTTGGTGGTATGGAAGATAGTGCAATGGGCAAGGTAATTAATGCCGGAGTTCCGTTGTCTGAAATGTTTGGTTATGCGACAGATCTGCGCTCTGCAACCCAAGGTCGTGCAACTTATACTATGGAGTTCGATAAATACGCAGAAGTACCCGGTAACATTGCTGAGTCAATTATCAACAACACTGCAGGTTAGTATCAGATTAGAGAGAGGATAGAATTGTGGCGAAGGAAAAATTTGAAAGAACGAAGGTACACGTTAACGTAGGTACGATTGGTCACGTTGACCATGGAAAGACGACGTTAACGGCAGCGCTGACAAAGGTGTGTGCAGAAGCCTATGGTGGTGAGATGCGTGACTTTGATCAGATTGATAATGCGCCGGAAGAGAAAGAGCGTGGTATCACGATAGCGACTTCTCATGTTGAGTACGATTCACCGAATCGGCACTATGCGCATGTTGACTGCCCAGGTCACGCTGACTATGTGAAGAACATGATCACAGGTGCGGCGCAGATGGATGGTGCAATTTTGGTTTGTTCCGCAGCAGATGGCCCCATGCCACAGACCCGGGAGCATATCCTGCTTTCTCGTCAAGTAGGCGTGCCTTACATCGTTGTGTTCATGAACAAAGCGGACATGGTTGATGATGAAGAGTTGTTGGAACTGGTTGAGATGGAAATTCGTGAATTGTTAGACCAGTATGAATTCCCAGGTGATGACACGCCAATCATTATTGGTTCTGCTCTGAAAGCTTTGGAAGGTGATCAATCTGACATAGGTGCTCCAGCTGTACAGAAGCTGGTTGAGACATTGGATGCTTACATACCTGAGCCAGAGCGTGATGTTGAAAAGCCATTCTTAATGCCAATTGAGGATGTGTTCTCAATTTCGGGTCGCGGCACGGTCGTGACTGGTCGCATTGAACGCGGCATAGTTAAGGTTGGTGAAGAGATAGAGATAGTTGGTGTCAAGGACACTGAGAAGACGACTTGTACTGGTGTCGAGATGTTTAGAAAGCTTCTTGATGAAGGCCGAGCTGGAGAGAACGTTGGAGTTCTTTTGCGCGGCACGAAGCGTGAAGAAGTAGAGCGCGGTCAGGTATTGGCAGCGCCGGGCTCGATTACTCCTCACACGAAGTTTGAAGCTGAGGTTTATATCTTGAGCAAAGATGAAGGTGGTCGACATACGCCATTCTTTTCTAACTACCGTCCACAGTTTTACTTCCGTACGACGGACGTAACTGGCGCGGTTGCATTGCCTGATGGTGTTGAGATGGTAATGCCAGGTGACAACATCAAGATGACAGTTGAAATGATTGCGCCGATTGCGATGGATGAAGGGTTACGTTTCGCTATTCGTGAAGGTGGTCGCACAGTTGGTGCCGGCGTTGTCGCTAAGATAATCGAGTAGTAATTCGGCTCATTTTCAAGAAGTCGGGGTGGCTTTAAAGCCACTCCGATTTTCTTGTTGAGGCGTAGCTTGCGAATGACAGAGATAGGGTGCTTTTGTTTAAAGACATCCCGTAAACATAGTGGGGTGTTGAAGAGATCATTAACTCCTATTTTCGAGATAGCCAAATTGCCGGAAAGCTAGTGTTTTGGGGGCTTTCAGAGCCTTAAATAGCTTGACTTAAAGCGTTAAGACAACTAAACTTCGGATCCTTTTTGGCGTTTAGAAATTGAGCGTCAAAAGAAATAGCGGTAACTTGTTCTTTAATAAAGATTTTTTGGAGTTTTACGTAGATGCAAAATCAGCGTATCAGAATTAGGCTGAAGGCGTTCGATCACAGATTGATTGACCAATCTACACAAGAAATCGTAGAGACTGCTAGACGCACCGGAGCGCAGGTCAAAGGACCGATTCCGCTGCCAACGAATAAAGAAAGATTTACTGTATTAATTTCGCCTCACGTCAACAAAGACGCGCGAGATCAGTACGAGATACGTACCCATAAGCGCTTACTGGATATTGTTGAGCCAACTGAGAAAACAGTTGATGCCTTGATGAAGCTGGATCTGGCAGCAGGAGTGGAAGTACAAATCAGTTTGCAGTAAATCAATAAAAATATAGCCAGGCGATAGAGCATTCAGTCCTCGTTGCCCTTTCTGACAAAGTTCTGGAGCACTGAAATATCCAAATTTCCCATGCGGGAAAGCATAAGTGCAACACGTCAGTGGCCATAGCGGGTTTTAGCCCCTTGCACGATGAGGTTTATAACAAATGTCTATAGGATTAGTCGGTCGAAAGAGCGGCATGACGCGCGTTTTTACGGAAGAAGGCAACTCTGTTCCTGTTACTGTTGTCGAGGTTCAGCCGAACCGCGTTACTCAAATTAAAACTCCTGATTCTGACGGCTATAGCGCGATTCAGGTGACTACTGGTTCCCGCCGTGCGAGCCGTGTGAGTAAAGCAGCAGCTGGGCACTATGCAAAGGCAAACACGGAAGCAGGTGATGGCCTTTGGGAATTTCGTACAACTGAACTAGAAGAAATTGAATTAGGCAGTGAAATCAAAGTTGATCGCTTTGAAGCTGGCCAAAAAGTTGATGTAACTGGTACTTCGAAAGGTAAAGGGTTCCAAGGTGGCGTTAAGCGTCACAACTTCCAAATGCAAGACGCAACTCACGGCAACTCCATTTCTCACCGTGCGCCAGGGTCAATTGGTCAATGTCAGACCCCTGGAAAAGTCTGGAAAGGCAAGAAGATGGCAGGCCAAATGGGAAATGTTCGCAATACTACTCAATCCTTGGAAGTTGTAAGAGTCGATGTAGAAAACAACCTGCTCTTAATCAAGGGAGCTGTGCCCGGAGCACCGGGATCAAGCGTAATCGTTAAACCTGCAATTAAGACGCGAGGTAACTAAGCAATGGAATTAGCATTAGCTTTACCTGGCAAGAAAGCAGGGAAAGAAACAATATCGCTTTCAGATGAATCTTTTGACCGTGAATACAATGAGCCATTAGTGCATCAAACAGTTGTTACTTATTTGGCGGGTGCACGTCAGGGCAGCGTCAAACAGAAGACTCGTTCAGAGGTTCGTGGTGGCGGACGCAAACCATGGCGTCAAAAAGGAACTGGCCGCGCACGTGCTGGAACAATTAGAAGTCCAATTTGGCGTTCAGGTGGTGTGACATTTGCAGCAAGACCGCAAGATCATACGAAAAAGCTCAATAAGAAAATGTACCGCGGAGCAATGCAGTGCATTCTTTCAGAACTAATCCGACAAGACCGATTGATTGTCGTAAATGATTTCACAATTGAAACATACAAAACCAAAGACTTAGTCAACAAGCTTAAAGAATTTGATCTAGACAACGTACTAATAGTTTTAGATCAAATCGAACAGAATCTTTTTCTCGCCGCAAGAAACCTCCATAAAGTGGATGCACTGGATGTCTCAGGACTTGATCCAGTCAGTCTTATCGGTTTTGAGAAAGTGTTGATCACTGTGCCTGCGTTAAAGAAGGTTGAGGAGATGCTTTCATGAATGAAGAACGCATTTATACCGTCATCTTAGCACCGCATGTTTCAGAGAAATCTACATTAGCTGGCGAGTTAAGTAATCAGTACACGTTTAAGGTCGCGAGTGACGCTACCAAGCCTGAAATTAAAAAAGCTGTTGAAATTATTTTTAATGTTGTTGTTGCCGATCTGCAGGTGCTAAACGTGAAGGGAAAAACCAAGCGTAATAATCGAGGCAAGATTCGGCGACGTCCGAGTTGGAAGAAAGCTTATGTCCGACTAGAGGAAGGCCATGAAATTGATTTTGCGGATATAGGGTAATTGGGGTAAGGGGTTAAATCATGCCAGTAGTTAAGTGTAAACCTACATCACCAGGGCGCCGTTTTGTCGTCAAGGTTGTGAATCCTGATTTGCATAAAGGCGAACCATATGGGCCTTTAACAGCGCCAAAACCTAAATCTGGTGGTCGCAACAATAAGGGACGCATTACTCGGCGCCATGAGGGTGGAGGGCATAAGCAAAAGTATCGCATTATCGATTTCCGTCGCAACAAAGACGGTATCGAAGCCAAAGTTGAGCGACTTGAGTATGATCCGAACCGCTCTGCAAATATTGCATTGTTGCTATATGCAGATGGTGAGCGCCGTTACATCATTGCGCCAGCAAAAGTTAACAAAGATGATGTGTTGCAGTCTGGGGATGAAGCTCCTATCAAAGAAGGGAATTGTTTGCCTCTGCGCAATATTCCATTGGGTAGCACCGTGCACTGTGTGGAAATGAAGCCAGGTAAGGGTGCTCAGATTGCTCGTAGTGCTGGTACTTCTTTGCAGCTCGTTGCAAGAGAAGGTGATTATGCAACACTAAGACTCCGTTCAGGAGAGATGCGAAAGGTATTAAGCGAATGCCGAGCGACTCTTGGAGAAGTTTCTAATTCAGAGCACTCGCTAAGATCACTAGGTAAGGCCGGAGCGAAACGTTGGCGTGGAGTTCGCCCTACCGTGCGCGGTGTTGCCATGAATCCAGTTGATCACCCTCACGGTGGCGGTGAAGGGAGAACATCTGGTGGGCGTCATCCTGTTTCACCTTGGGGTACGCCAACTAAGGGATATAAAACTCGAACAAACAAGCGAACTGATAATATGATCGTTCGTCGTAGAAATGCCAGTCGCAAATAGCGACAAGCGATAGAGGATTAAATACGTGCCACGTTCACTGAAAAAAGGTCCATTCATTGATCTTCATCTTTTGAAGAAAGTGCAGACCGCAGCTGACAATAAAGATAAGCGACCTATTAAAACTTGGTCGCGCCGTTCAATGGTTTCTCCAGACATGCTTGGGTTAACTATTGCCGTTCACAATGGCCGCCAGCATATTCCAGTGTTTATTACTGAGGACATGGTTGGTCATAAATTGGGGGAATTTTCACAAACCCGAACTTATCGCGGCCACAATGCGGATAAAAAGGCACGCTAGGAGATGGTTATGGAAGTTCAGGCAAGATTAAAGGGCGCACGCCTCTCTGCACAGAAAGCAAGATTGGTTGCGGATCAAGTTCGAGGTAAAGGTGTTGAAGAAGCCTTGGAGCTTCTTTCTTATAGCTCCAAAAAAGGCGCTGCCATTATTAAAAAAGTTTTAAACTCTGCGATTGCGAACGCTGAACATAACGAAGGAGCAGACGTGGATGAACTTAAAATATCAACGATTTGTGTTGATGAAGGTATGACTATGAAACGCATAATGCCGAGAGCCAAGGGTCGCGCCGACCGTATTCTCAAGCGTTCTTGTCACATAACAATTACAGTCGCTGATAGTTAGGGAATAGCTATGGGTCAAAAAGTACATCCAACTGGTATTCGCCTTGGAATCGTTAAGAAGCACACTTCAGTGTGGTATGCAGAAGGGCAAGAATACGCTGATAACTTATTAGTTGATTTGCAAGTTCGAGAATTTATAAAGAAACGTTTGGCCAGCGCTTCCGTATCTCGAGTAGATATTGAGCGTCCAGCGCAAACCGCGAAAATCACGATATACACAGCACGGCCAGGTATCGTTATTGGCAAGAAAGGCGAAGACGTAGAAAGGTTAAGAGGTGTTCTTACAAAGAAAATGGGAATTCCTGTGCAAATCAACATTGAAGAAATCAGGAAGCCAGATTTGGATGCGCAACTGGTTGCAGACAGTGTTGCATCGCAGTTGGAGCGCCGCGTGATGTTTCGTCGTGCAATGAAGCGCGCGGTGCAGAATGCTATGCGACAAGGCGCTGAAGGAATCAAAGTACAAGTTGGTGGTCGCTTAGGTGGTGCTGAAATTGCTCGTTCAGAATGGTATCGCGAAGGACGTGTGCCTTTGCATACATTGAGAGCGGATATCGATTACGCAACTTCAGAAGCAAGCACTACCTATGGAATTATTGGTGTGAAAGTTTGGATCTTTAAAGGTGAAATATTGGATCTTGACGAAGCTATTTTTCCAAAGCAGCAGCCAGCGTCAAGTTAAGCGAAAGCAGAATAGAGGAAGAACGACGTGTTACAGCCTAAGCGCACAAAATTTCGCAAGATGATGAAGGGACGTAATCGAGGTCTAGCTCATCGTGGCAGTAAGGTGGATTTTGGTGAGTATGGTCTTAAAGCCATCTCGCGTGGTCGTTTAACTGCACGTCAAATTGAAGCAGCTAGACGGGCAATGACACGTCATATTAAGCGAGGTGGAAAAGTCTGGATTCGGGTTTTTCCAGATAAACCAATTACCCAAAAGCCGCTTGAGGTTCGTCAGGGCAAGGGCAAAGGTAATGTTGAGTATTGGGTAGCTCAAATTCAGCCAGGCCGAATCATGTTTGAAATCGAAGGTGTAGATGAGGTGGTAGCGAGAGAAGCATTTTCATTGGCTTCTGCAAAACTACCGTTCGAAACATCATTCGTAAGGCGTACAGTAATGTAAAAACTTGTTCTTAACTTTGATGAACATAGTTTTATGATCCCTTTAGGTAATGTAATGAAAGCGGAAGAATTAAGAGACAAGACAGTAGAAGAATTGCAGTCACAACTGCAGGAACTTTATAAGGATCAGTTTAATAACCGTATGCAAAATAGCATGGGTCAACTTGGTCAAAATCATCTTGTTAAAGAAGTGCGAAAAGACATAGCTCGAATTAAGACAATTATTTCTGAAAAGAAGAAGTCAGAGACAGAACATGAGAAGAGTGAAACTTAATTATGCCGGACACTGAAACTAAAGAGAGCCAGGCTAGTACAGACGGTCAAACAGAGCGGTCGCGTACGGCGACGGGTAGAGTTGTGTCCAACAAAATGGATAAATCTATCGTTGTGCTCGTAGAGCGGCGTGTTAAACATCCTGTTTATGGGAAAATTATTAAGCGCTCAACAAAAATTCATGCTCATGATGCAAATAACGATTGTTTGCCAGGGGATGAGGTAACGATTAAAGAAGTTCGTCCAATATCAAAAACTAAGAGCTGGTCTCTAGTTTCAATTGATGAGCGGGCAACACAGGTTTAATTAGGAATTTGGTTTTGTATTTGCTAAGCAAATACAAGTTGGAGTGAATCGATGATTCAAGTGCAGTCTTACTTAGACGTCGCAGACAATAGCGGCGCTAGGCGCGTAATGTGTATCAAAGTACTAGGTGGTTCTCACCGACGCTATGCGCGTATTGGTGACATTATTAAAGTTACTGTTAAGGAAGCGATTCCTAGAGGCAAAGTTAAGAAAGGTCAGGTATTGACTGCCTTGGTGGTAAGAACGAAGAAAGGTGTGCGTCGCGGTGATGGCTCTTTAATTCGATTCGATGATAATGCGGCAATCTTGTTAAACAATCAGGAAGCACCAATTGGTACACGAGTATTTGGGCCAGTAACACGTGAACTTCGAAATGAAAAATTCATGCGAATAATTTCACTAGCTCCTGAAGTTCTATAAAGAATTAAGTGAGAGAAGTAGAGAGCGCAAGCGAGATAATAGATGAATAAGTTAAAGCGTGATGATGAAGTAATAGTAGTCACAGGAAAGGACAAAGGTAAGCGCGGAACTGTTTCTCTGATAGCAGGAGATCGAGTAGTTGTCGCTGGTGTAAATATCGTAAAGCGACACACTAAGCCAAATCCTAACGCAGGCGTACAAGGCGGCATAATGGAAAAGGAAGCTGCTCTGCATGTTTCTAATGTTGCGATTTTTAATCCTGAAACTAATACGGCTGACCGAGTTGGGATTCAGATAGACGAAGATGGCAATAAGCAGCGCATCTTTAAGTCCAACGGTCAGGTTATAGATTAAGAGACGATCATGGCTCAGTTTAAAGATTATTATCATAAAGAAGTCGTGCCCGTATTAGCGAAACAATTTAATTTCACTAATACAATGCGCGTGCCCAAGATTACAAAAGTTGTTCTCAATATGGGCGTAGGTGAAGCGGTATCTGATAAGAAAATATTAGAGAACGCTACAAATGATTTACAGATGATTAGTGGTCAAAAAGTAGTAATTACGAAGGCTCGTAAAAGTATTGCTGGTTTTAAGATTCGCGAAGGTTGGCCAATTGGTTGTAAAGTTACTTTACGCGGTGAGCGTATGTATGAGTTTCTAGAAAGACTCGTCAGTATTGCGATTCCAAGAATTAGAGATTTTCGTGGTTTAAGCCCAAAGTCATTTGATGGGCGTGGTAATTTTGCAATGGGTGTAAATGAACAGATCATTTTTCCTGAAATTGATTATGACAAGATTGATACTTTACGCGGTCTTGACATAACTATTACTACTACAGCTCAGAATGATGATGAAGGTCGTGCATTACTCACTGCAATGCGATTTCCTTTTCGCGGTATTGGCCCTGATGCAGAGGAAAATGCTTCTACAAATAAAGAATTAGTAGAAGAGGTAGCTGAAGAAGCGCCAGTTGCAGAAACAGAGGAAACTGTCGCTGAAGAAACGGCAGCGGAAACCGAAAAAACCGAAGAGGCGCCAGCAGAAGAAGCTGCTGACAACTCATCTGAAGAAGATAAAGAGGAACCATAGTATGGCTAAAGCATCTATGATAGCCAGGGAAGATAAGCGGTCCAGAACTGTTGCTAAATATGCTGAAAAGCGAGCAGCTCTGCGAGCTGTTCTCAGGGATGTAAGCGCATCTGATGATGAGAAGTGGGCGGCGCAAGTGAAGTTACAAAAACTTCCTAGAGATGCAAGTCCAAGTAGGCAGCAACGCCGCTGCCGAATCACTGGTCGTCCACATGGTGTTTATCGAAAATTTGGTCTTTGTAGAAACAAATTACGTGAAGCTGCAATGCGCGGCGATGTGCCTGGTCTAACCAAGGCAAGCTGGTAGGTGGGAGTAGAAATATGAGTATGTCAGACCCAATTGCAGATTTCTTAACTCGCATTCGTAATGCGCAAATGGCGAAAATGCCACTTGTCAGCAGCCCTTCATCAAAAATTAAAGTGGCTATTAGCGAAGTGCTGCAAGACGAAGGTTACATTAACGGTTATGAGGTTAATAACGAAGACGGGAAGTCAGTAATTAATGTTGATCTTAAATATTTCCAAGGCAAACCTGTCATTGAGGAAATTAAACGAGTTAGTCGACCCGGTCTCCGTAACTACAAAGGGAAAGAAGATATACCGAAGAATCGAGCCGGTCTTGGTATTGCGATACTGACAACTAATCAAGGACTAATGACTGATAAAAAAGCTGATGCTGCCGGAGTTGGCGGTGAGGTACTTTGTACTGTTTTCTAACACAGTGCTAACTAAGAAAGAGTAACGAGAAGATGTCTAGAATTGCAAACGTACCAGTGGCTATACCTAAGGGTGTTGAAACATCATTAAGTGATAGCGAGATCTCTGTTAAAGGGTCGAAAGGTAATTTAAACCTTGCGCTCCATAACTTGGTTGCTGTTGCACAAGATGGTGAAGAGCTTAAGGTCTCTGCTAGAGACACGTCGCGAGAAGCAGGGGCGATGGCAGGAACTTTTCGTTCATTGATAAATAATATGTTTTTAGGTGTAACTGAAGGGTTTCAAAAGAAACTAGAATTGCAAGGTGTTGGTTATCGCGCTAAGGCGGGCGGCAAGTCAGTTAATTTGACTGTAGGTTACTCGCATCCAATAGACTACAAATTGCCAGATGGTGTGACTGCTGAAACTCCTTCCCAAACCGAAATTGTAATTTCTGGTGCGGATAAGCAATTAGTAGGGCAGGTTGCTGCTGAAATCAGAAAATTCCGACCACCTGAGCCTTATAAAGGAAAGGGTATTCGCTACGCTGATGAGCGTGTTTTTAGAAAAGAAGCGAAGAAAAAATAGGTTATCAAGATGAGTGTTAAAAAGACAGCTCGCTTAAGAAGAGCAAAACGAGCAAGAGCAAAGATTAGTGAGCTGCGAATTAATCGCCTCTGTGTATATCGTTCGCCTCGGCACATCTACGCGCAGATTATTTCGCCAACTGGCAATGTAGTTATAGCAAGTGCTTCCACTGTTGAGAAAGACAGTAAGAAAGGAGCTACTGGCAATATTGAGGCAGCGGTTAAGGTTGGTACATTAATAGCTGAGCGGGCTAAAAAAGCAGGTATCGAGGAAGTAGCCTTTGATCGCTCTGGTTATGCCTATCACGGAAGAGTGAAAGCGTTAGCTGATGCTGCACGTGAAGGCGGATTGCAATTCTAAGGAATTAAAAATATGGCATTTAAAGACGAGCCAGGTAAAAACAACGAAGAGGGCATGCAAGAGAAACTTATTCAAGTTAATCGTGTAGCCAAAGTCGTAAAAGGTGGCCGAATATTTGGTTTTACTGCTTTAACAGCAGTTGGCGATGGTAATGGTCGTGTGGGGTTTGGTCGTGGCAAGGCCCGTGAAGTGCCTTTGGCAATTCAGAAAGCGATGGAATCAGCTAGACGCAATATGATCACTGTGAATTTGGATGGGAATACCCTGCAATACCCAATTAAGTCTCGCCACGGCGCATCAAAAGTGTATATGCAGCCGGCTTCTGAAGGTACTGGCGTAATTGCTGGCGGAGCAATGAGGTCGATTTTGGAATTAGCCGGTGTTCAGAACGTATTAGCTAAGTGTTATGGCTCTACAAATCCGGTAAACGTTGTTCACGCTACATTTAAGGGTCTGCGCGATATGCGTTCGCCAGAAGATATAGCAGCAAAACGCGGAAAAGCCCTAGAAGAAGTAGCAGGCTAGCTGGAGAAGGATTAGAACGATGGCAAAAAAGAAGACTGTCAAAGTTGTTTTAGTGAAAAGTCCAATTGGCATTTTGCCGAAGCACAAGCTTTGTTTGAAAGGGCTTGGTCTTCGACGTATGCGCCAATCTGTAGAAGTAGAAGATACGCCTGCGGTGCGTGGCATGATCAATAAAGTTAACTATATGTTAGCTATTGAAGGTGAGAGTTAGTCATGGAACTTAATACATTAAGCCCAGCTACGGGCAGTACCAGAGCAAAAAAGCGTGTTGGTCGAGGTATAGGTAGTGGTTCGGGAAAAACCTGCGGAACAGGACATAAAGGTCAAAAATCTCGCAGTGGTGGTTCGGTAAAGCCCGGATTTGAAGGCGGACAAATGCCTTTGCAAATGCGCTTACCGAAGTTTGGTTTTAGCTCAAGGGTAGGTCGTATTACCGCAGAAGTTCGGACTTCAGAGTTGAATAAAGTAGATGGCGGCTTAATAACTATTGAGAGTTTACGTAAAGCACGAGTTATTACCGCAAATATTAAGCGCGTTAAGGTCATGCTTTCTGGTGAAGTAGCAAAGAAATTCACTGTAGAGGGTGTTGGCGTTTCTAAAGGTGCAAAAGAAGCTATTGAAAAAGCTGGCGGCAAAGTTATTGAAGTAAAAGCTACTGAAGCCTACTAAGAAAACTGAACCAGAAGCCAAAGCAAAGAAGGCGGCGAAAAAAGTAAAAGTAGCAGAGGCAAAAGATGCAGCACCTGCAGGGGAAAGTCCCGCAGATAAAGCATCTGATGGCGAAGGTAAAGCTGACAAAGAATAAGTAATCGACTAATTAGTGACACTAAAACTTAAATATGGCAAATAAACCTAACATCAACCCAGAAAATATCGGCGCCGGCCTTGGCGAGCTGAAGTCGCGACTATTATTCTTGTTGTTTGCTATTTTTGTTTATCGAGTTGGTACACATATTCCTGTGCCAGGGATTGACCCCTTGCAGCTACAGGCTTTTTTCCAACAAAACGAAGGCACTTTTGCTGGCATGTTTAATATGTTTTCTGGTGGTGCCTTGGAGCGGATGAGTATTGTCGCTCTTGGCATCATGCCGTACATCTCCGCATCGATCATCATGCAATTGCTGACAGCAGTAAGTCCGCAATTAGAGCAGCTAAAGAAAGAAGGAGAATCCGGTCGTCGCAAGATTACTCAGTACACCCGTTATGGTGCGCTAGTACTAGCAACTGTGCAGGGAACAGGTATGACAGTTGGTTTGTTGTCGCCGATGGCTTATAGCCCAGGCATAGCATTTAATTTGACAGCAATTATTTCGCTGGTTACAGGGGCTATGTTTCTCATGTGGTTAGGCGAACAGATTACAGAAAAAGGTATAGGCAATGGCATATCTATGCTTATCTTTGCAGGTATTGTTGCAGGATTCCCCGCTGCTGTGGGCACATCTCTAACCCAGGCCTATGAAGGACAAATTAGTGGTGTGCTGCTGCTGGTCGTTGCGCTTATCGCGGTTGGTGTTGTTGCTGGTATTGTTTATGTAGAGAGGGCACAACGACGTATTACGGTTAATTATGCGAAACGTCAACAGGGTCGCAAAATGTATCAGGCTCAGGCCAGTCATTTGCCGCTCAAGATTAATATGGCTGGGGTAATTCCAGCAATTTTTGCTAGCTCAATCTTATTGTTTCCAGCCTCATTGGGGCAGTGGTTCGGCCAATCGGAAGGCTCCGAATGGTTACAAGATCTTGCTCTACTAATAGGTCCAGGCCAGCCACTTTACATAATAATTTTTAGTGCAATGATTATATTTTTCTGCTTCTTTTATACCGCGTTAGTTTTTAATCCGCGGGATGTTGCAGAGAACTTGAAGCGTTCTGGTGCATTTATTCCAGGTATACGTCCGGGTGAACAAACTGCTAAGTATATTGATGGGGTCATTACCCGCTTAACAATGTTTGGGGCGATATACATTACGCTTGTTTGTTTGCTGCCAAATTTCATGCAGATGATGGCAAATGTGCCATTTAATTTAGGTGGGACTGCGTTACTAATTTCCGTTGTGGTTACTATGGATTTCTGGTCCCAAGTGCAATCTCACTTGATGTCTCATCAATATGATTCACTTATGAAGAAATCAAAATTAGGTAGCTACGGTAGTAGTGGTATTTAAGCATAGATTTTAAATCTGTCGCTGGTAGGAGTAAGAAAATGAAAGTTAGAGCTTCAGTTAAAAAGATTTGCCGTAACTGTAAAGTCATACGACGTAATGGTTCGGTTCGGGTTATTTGTAGTGCAGAGCCTCGACATAAGCAACGTCAAGGTTAACGCGGAAAAGAGAACGGAGTAAATCTATGGCACGTATTGCCGGGGTTAACATACCAGATCATAAGCACATCGTGATTTCGTTAAGTTACGTGTATGGCATTGGTCCAACTATTGCAAAAAATATTTGTAATACAACTGGTATTGAACCCTCAACTAAAGTTTCTGAATTGAGTCCAGAACAGCTCGATGGTATTAGAGCTGAAGTAGCGAAAGTCCCTACTGAAGGTGATTTGCGTCGCGAAGTCTCAATGAATATTAAGCGCTTGATGGATCTAGGTTGTAACCGAGGCATCCGTCACCGTCGATCTTTGCCGGTAAGAGGGCAACGGACTAAAACGAATGCACGGACTCGTAAGGGTCCGCGCAAACCAATTAGAAAATAAATAAGCGTTCACGAATGATGGGCTAGCTAAGCCGTCAGGAGTATTTGGGAAAGAACATGGCCACACCAAAAGCAACGACAAAGAAGAAAACACGTACCCCTGTCATTGACGGGATTGCGTTTATACACGCTTCTTTTAATAACACCATTATTACGATTACAGATCGTCAAGGTAACGCTCTTGCCTGGGCAACAGCTGGTGGATCTGGCTTCAGAGGCTCTAGAAAGAGTACTCCATTCGCGGCGCAGGTTGCAGCCGAGAAGGCAGGTAAACAAGCGATTGAATTATATGGCCTTAAGAGTTTGGATGTAAAAGTAAACGGACCTGGTCCGGGTCGCGAGTCAGCAGTTCGCGCACTAAATTCCTGTGGACTAAAGGTTGGTAATATCACCGATGTTACTCCAATTCCACACAACGGTTGCCGTCCGCCTAAGAAGCGGCGTGTTTAAACTAGGAGAGAAAGTATGGCCCGTTATTTAGGCCCCAAGTGTAAGCTATCTCGTCGTGAAGGTACGGATCTGTTCTTAAAGAGCGGTGTTCGTCCTATAGACAGTAAGTGCAAGACCGATGTCATTCCTGGTCAACATGGTCAGAGGCGTGGTCGCCTTTCCGACTATGGGGTTCAGCTTCGAGAGAAACAAAAAGTTCGCCGTATTTATGGGGTACTTGAAAAACAATTTCGTGGTTACTACAAAGAAGCTGCGCGACTTAAAGGGGCTACAGGTGAAAATCTCTTGCAGCTACTTGAATGTCGATTAGATAACGTTGTTTATCGTATGGGTTTTGGATCAACTCGCGCTGAGTCACGCCAACTTGTATCGCACAAATCGATTTGCGTTAACGGCGTAGTAGTAAATATTCCTTCTTACCAAATCTCTGAAGGTGATGTTGTTACGGTTCGAGGAAAATCCAAGGAACAGCTAAGAATTAAATCTGCATTGGAATTAGCAGCTCAACGTTCGGAAATAGATTGGGTGTCGGTTGATTCATCAAAGATGGAAGGGCAGTTTGCTCGTAAACCAGATCGAACTGATTTGCCTTCTGAAATTAATGAAAGCTTGATCGTCGAACTTTATTCCAAGTAGTGACTTAATCACACAAAGGGTGGATTACATGCAAATTTCTTTATCAGACTTCTTAACACCACAAGTGATACAGGTTGATGAATTCGACAAATGTCATTCTAAAGTGGTTTTAGAACCCCTTGAGCGGGGTTTTGGGCACACCTTGGGCAATGCATTGCGTCGGATCCTTCTGTCATCAATGCCTGGTTGCGCTGTAGAAGAAGTTGAAATCGATGGTGTTGTTCATGAATACAGCACAATTGAAGGTGTTCGTGAGGATGTTATTGAGATTCTTCTAAATCTGAAAGGTGTGGCGGTTGTTTTGAATAACAATGATGAAGCCATACTAACTCTTTCGAAAAAAGGTTCGGGAACTGTTACTGCTGGAGATATTGCTGAAGATCACGACGTTGAAATCGTGAATCCTGATCATGTCATAGCTCATTTGAATACTAATGGTGAACTAAACATGCGTCTCACAGTTCGTAAGGGTAGGGGCTATTCTCCCGCCGATAGCCGGGTAGGGGAAGAAGATGAAACCCGGTCTGTAGGTAAACTCCTATTGGATGCTTCTTACAGCCCAGTTATGAGAATTTCATATTCAGTTGAAAACGCTCGCGTGGAGCAGCGCACTGATTTGGACAAGTTGATTATTGATCTTGAAACTAACGGCACTATTGACCCAGAAGAATCTATCCGCAGGGCAGCTACCATCCTTCAGCATCAGTTGAGTGTATTTGTTGATCTTCAGAGCGAGATTATTGCTGAGCCTGAAGAGCATGAAGATGAAATTGATCCTATTCTGTTAAGACCAGTTGATGATCTCGAACTTACGGTTCGATCAGCAAACTGTTTGAAAGCGGAAGACATTTACTATATCGGTGATCTTATACAGCGCACAGAAGTTGAGTTGTTGAAGACTCCAAATCTAGGCAAGAAGTCTCTAACTGAAATCAAAGATGTTTTGGCTACTCGCGGTCTTTCTCTAGGCTTGCGCTTGGAGAATTGGCCTCCATCAAGCCTTAAATCTGACGATCGAGCAGCTTAGTCAGATAAAGACAAAGATAAGGGTATAATCTTATGCGCCATCGACAAAGCGGTCGCCAACTAAACAGAAATAGTTCGCACCGATCAGCTATGTTTCGCAACATGACTACGTCATTGGTCGAACATGAAATAATTAAAACGACTTTGATAAAGGCGAAAGAGTTACGTTCTGTGGCAGAGCCTTTAATTACTCTTGCGAAGAAGGACTCAGTCGCAAATCGCCGTTTAGCTTTTAATCGAACTCGCAGTAAAGCCACCGTGGGTAAATTATTCACTGAACTTGGTCCGCGCTATGTAGATCGCCCTGGCGGCTATATTCGTATTCTTAAATGTGGCGAAAGGGCGGGTGATAAAGCAACGATGGCTTACGTCGAGCTTGTGGATCGTCCGCTTCATAACAGCAATGATGTAAATGAAGAAGTTGAAACACTAGCCGAAGTAGATGATGAATAAATTTTCGATCACACTTTAGCATTTCAAAAACCCGACTATTTGCAACTGGTCGGGTTTTTCAGTTTTAGGCCCCAGAAATTTATCAGTATTCCCTAACATGCAAAAAATAACCTCAAGAGACTTCATTGAACTCCTGATTCTCTCGGCAATATGGGGCTCATCTTTTTTATTTCTTAGAATTGCAGCGCCTGTGTTTGGTCCTGTATTTTTGATAGAAATGCGTGTAGTTAGCGGATTAGTTGTAATGCTGCCTATGTGTCTATTACTCGGAAAGGTCACCGAGCTGAAACAACATTGGAAAATGATATTTGTTGTTAGTCTCACCAATATGGCAGTTCCATTCTGCTTCTTTGCCTATTCTGCACTTAACGCTGGAGCTGGGTTGCTCTCAATACTGAATGCTACAGTGCCATTTTTTACGGCTTTGATAGCATTCATCTTTTTTCAACAAAGGCTCGCCAGACTAGGTTTTTTCGGCCTACTTGTGGGTTTTTGCGGTGTAGTTGTGTTGATGTTGGGGCCTTCGGAATCCTCGGGAATCACGAGTCAACTCGCGATTCCATCGGCGTTACTAGCTTGTGTGTTGTATGGAATTGCCTTGAATTTGGTAGCTCATAAACTTCAAGGAGTTTCTGGTGTTGCGATCACCACTGGTGGCTTGTTTTTCTCCAGTCTAATTCTTCTGCCATTCGCACTAATAGAGCAACCCGAAGTGATGCCGCAAGGCTCTGTTTGGTTCAGTGTGCTGGCATTAGGGGTTGTTTGTACTGGCTTTGGTTATCTACTTTTCTATCGATTAATTGCCAGAATCGGATCCCAGCAGGCTATTATGACTACGTATTTAATTCCACTTTTCAGTATCCTATGGGGAAATTTGTTTCTTGCAGAAAGCATCACGTTATTCATGGTCTTTGGCGGTATGCTGATACTTGCGGGAGTTGGCATGACCACCGGCAGATTTCCAGGGACTGCTATATTAACTAGAACAACAAACTAAAGGATAATAAAAAACAACCAGTATCTTTGGCGCAACGGCTGCTATCTGCTTCCACATTATCTAATGTCGACTGCTTGAAGAATCCGCCTATTTTCGAAATCGAACACCCTCTGCACACAATAAGTTCAGCTAGGTCAATGAGCAATAAAGATTCACCCGAGGGAGCGCGAGCAAACATCTATAAACCTATCAGAGCGTCGAAGAGACAATAGTTATAGACATAAAAAAACCCGACCACTTTCATGGTCAGGCTTTTGTAGTCGACTTATGAACTTAGTGTGCGCCACCTGCAGCAGGAGCCGCACCAGGCAGTGCTACAGCAGTTAATTTTGAACCCGTTTGCAGCATGATGTATTGATGACCATCATGTGTCCAAGAGCTCATGCCGTAGCGGCTACGATCCGGCAATTCGATAGAACTTATAGTCTCACCGTTTGCTTTATCAATTGCGTAAAGCATGGGTGTGCCATCAGTTTTAGTATCTGAGTAAACCAGCATGGTCGGAGTGACTACCATCGGTACAAGTGCGCCAGTGCCAGTGTTTGCTACATCAAGATTATTGTCATCAATCACTTGTTGCACTCGCGCCGGTGTTTCGCCAGTTGGGATCATCCAGGCATGTTCCCCAGTATTCATATCTATAGCTGTAATACGACTATAGGGTGGCTTGTAAAGTGGAATGCCTGCGGCGTGACGCGGCGCACCTGCTCCGGGCCCATTCGCATACTGAGAGTAGGTTGTGCCCGTTGGATATTCATACTGCAAGTCAGCCTCTTCACCTGGAACTAGCTGAATTGGGCTACATGCCGAATGGGATGAAACATAGAGATAGCCAGTCGTTGGGTCTGCAACTGCTGGTGCAGTAATGTTTGCTCCACCACCACCTCCTGGGCAGAACATTGCAGCGCGTTTACCAGATTCGTGGCCGCGCTGAATTGGAGGGTTAAACAAAGGCCCCATTTGATAATCAGCAAATGCATTAATCGCTTGCTGCCTTAACTCTGGAGTCCAATCAACTAAGTCATTAATGGATACGCCCTGAATATCATAAGGCTCAGGTTTGGTAGGAAATGGCTGCGTATTAGAAAGAACCTCTCCAGGTACGGTAGATTGTGGAACTGGTCTTTCAATAATTGGCCAGATTGGTTCGCCAGTTAGTCTATTAAAAGCATAGACGAAACTTTGTTTCGTCACCTGCATCACAGCTGGAACTTCCCCCTGACCTTCAACATTTAAATCCATAAGCACGGGCGCCGTAGGATTGTCATAGTTCCAGATATCATGATGAACCATCTGAAAGTGCCATGCTCTTTCGCCAGTGCTGGCATTCAGTGCAATCAGACTAGTTCCATAAAGATTATCACCAGGCCGGAAACCACCGTAGTAATCTATAGTTGCCCCGTTAGTGGGAATGTATACTATGTCGTTTTCAACATCAGCCGAAATTGGGGCCCATGAAGAAACGTCACCAGTCCATTGCCAAGCATCGTTTTCCCAAGTTTCATGACCATATTCGCCAGGCTTTGGGATTACGTTAAACTTCCACTTAAAATCACCTGTTTTCTTATCGTAAGCAAGAATGTCACCTGGCACGTTCTCAATTCGGGACTGATGATAGCCTTGCTCTGCTGAATTTCCCACAATAATTGTGTCGTTTACAACAATAGGTGGAGATGAACCGGTGATGTAGCCGGTTTCGAGAGGAATACCTTCATAGGGGTCATATGGATGGCCTAAATCTGCTAGTAGATCAACAACTCCCGATTCAGGAAAGCCATCAATTGGTACCGGTTTGCCAAATCCTTGTAAAGGAGCGCCGGTTTCAGCATCCAAAGCAGTCAGAAAAAATCCGGGTGTAATCATGTAAATTACGCCTTTGCCGTCAACTTCAGAATAACCAATTCCTTTGCCGTAGTCCGCGCGCATGGAATATTCCCATCGGCCAGTATTCGGTAAGCGGTAGCTCCAAAGTGTTTCGCCAGTTTTAGGGTCAATCGCAACGACACTGCGACGAGCACCGGCGACCGTATAAAGGGTGCCATTGATATAGCTCGGAGTTGAACGGCCGCTTACTGCTCCTAAACTAGCACCATCCCATTCCCACATAACTTCCAGTTCACTGAAGTTTTCTGATGAAATTTCAGAGGAACTGGTGTAACGGGTGTGAGCGTAGTCGTTACCTAGAGTGAACCATTCCACATCGTCCTGAGCAGCGAAAAGGCTGCCAGAGCCGCTCAGGAAAAAACTAATGAGAGCGACGGCTTTAATGCATTTCCAGATATCTATTTTTATTATCATTTTTCGCCTCGTTGATAAAAATCTGTATCAAATTCGAAGAGTTTTGAATCCACTAAAATGTAATGGATTTACAGTGAAATCTAATTGAATTTTATCTAGTAAAAACAGCTAGTTATATAACATTAATCATGATCTTAACTGGTTAGAGTACTCAACTGAGGCTACCGCAAGGAGAGGGTATTGTCCACAATGAAAAAGTGACGAGGTTTGTCAGAAAACGTCTAAATGTCTGGCATCTGAAATCGGGCGGAAGAGAGCGCCGCAGTGAGTTCTGAAAGCTGGGTATTATTCAGCTTGGTGAGAGGAGGCCGTACTCGAAACCACTGGGAATCCTTCATGCATATTGCGGTTGCTGCTTTTAATGCAGGAATCATTGGATAGCTCTGGAAAATATTTCTGATTTGATCAAGTCCCGCTTGCTTCTGCTCCGCGTCTTCGCCTTGCCATGCAGAACAAAGACTGCTAATCGCCGCTGGATTGACATTGGCAGTAGCAGAGATGCAGCCAGCTCCTCCAGCCTTCATGTTCTGTAGCAGGAAGCTCTCGGATCCGCAGAACACTCGAAAATTGTCTATAGATAATTCGTTAAACGCTTGGGTTTGATTCCAATCCCCGGAGCTGTCTTTTATACCAGCTATGTTTTTGGGATAGCTATACGCTAACTTTTCTATTAGTTTGAGAGTCAAAGGAATCTGTGAAATAGGAGGAATGTGGTACAGATAAATTTTAAGATCTTCATTATTAACTGCTTCAATTACCTCAGCATAATAGTTAAAGAGCCCTTGGTCAGATACACCTTTGTAATAAAATGGCGGCAGCATTAGGACACCGGCGCAGCCCAGTTCGACTGCCTTCCGAGTTAATTCGATGGTGTCACTAAGGGCGCAGCAACCTGTCCCAGGCATTAGGGAATGCGTTTCTATACCGCCTTCGATTAAATCATCCAATAAACTAATTTTTTCACTAATACTTAAAGAGTTTGCTTCACTGTTAGTGCCGAAGACTGCAAGATTCGCTCCTTGGGAAACTATCCATCGGCAATGTTTTATGAAACGAGAAGAGTCGGGTGATAAATCTTCATTAAATGGGGTAATTACTGGAGCTAATACCCCGCTGGATCGAGATTGGGACACTTCAAAACTCCTTTTGTGCTTAATTAAAAAACTTGAAATACCAAGGTCCGTAGAGTGGTTTTCAGTTATGCTTTCTTTGATGGATTGAATAAGAAACTAAATAACAACATGGGCCAAATGCCCACATGCACCATGACATCCGCGGTATTGAATACATAGTTCCAGTAGGGAATATGTTGAATATCGATAAAGTCAATAACGCTTCCATAGACTAATCGATCGAGAATATTACTAGCACCGCCCCCAACAATAAATCCAAAGCAAATGTATTCGTAACGGTATATGTTTTTGCCTATCCATAAATACGCTGAAACGGCAATCAATAAAGCAATTGATATAAGGCCAAATAACCAACCCATGCCCTGACCCAGGCCGAAAATACCGCCATAATTTCGAATATGCGTAAAGTGAATGAATGAATTAATCTCCAGGCTAGAATTTATTTCAATCGAGCTGTTGACCCAATAGCCAATAAGTTGGGATAGGAATAGAGCCACAAAGGCAATGCCGCCATAAAGAGAGATATTTCGCATTTTTGTATTCATAGACTGTTGGCAACTTTAATTGCTCTATAGGTATAGAAAATTAGCATAAAATAATCGTTATTAAGTAATTTACATCTCGCTAAACCTTGAATAGCAGAACCAAATTATCGAGTGAGATCTTCATAAGGCACATCGGCATACTGAGTGATCTGACCTAACCCGCTATCAGAAAAACTTACGATACTATGAGCACAATTATGCATGTGGGGTGGTGCCCATAGTTCGCACATAGGTTTATCTTCGATATGGCATAGAAATGTTTTAATCAGTGCGCCATGACTTATCAAGGCGACTTTTTTGTTGAGGTTACTCTCCATTATTTTTTTTATTGTAGCGATTGCTCTGGATTGAAGCTTAAAAAATGATTCAGCACCCTTGACACTAAACAGGTGTGGTTCTTGCCAAAAATGTTGATAAGATTCTGGCTCCCGCCGCTCTATTTCCTCATAGAGAGTGCCTTCCCAAGGCCCAAGAAAGATTTCTCTAAGAGAGTCCAAATACTCAATGTCTAAATGGTTTGCCGGGAAGAGGTTTGCAGCGGTTTGACGTGTTCGTAATGAGCTACTACAAAAAGCTTTGTCGAATTTTATAGCGCTAATCCGTTCACCTAAAGCGATAGCTTGGTTGATGCCGAGTTGCGTCAACTGCGAGTCACATTGCCCTTGAACTCGCCGTTCTTCATTCCAGTCTGTCTGACCGTGACGAATTAAATGCAATTCCATTTGTTCTGCTATTCCTGTGTTCTGGTTTTTTTTACGGCGGCGTTCCAGCCAGAATATTGAGTGTCTCGCCAGCTTTGGTCTTTGGCTGGCTCAAACGCCTGATCTAATTGCCACTTCTGGCTAATTTCCTCAAGAGATGAAAAAACACCAGCTTGTAAGCCTGCAATATAGGCTGCCCCTAATGCGGTAGTTTCGGTAATTGTCGGCCTTTGCACTTCACAATCCAAAAGATCTGCAAGCTTTTGGGTTACAAAATTATTGTTCGCCATACCCCCATCAACTTTTAGACTGCTTAAGCTGGCGCCGTCTGCAGCAATGGCTTCGACTAGATCTTTTGTTTGATAGCAAACAGACATAAGTCCGGCAGTTACAATCTCCTTGATGCCGGTGTCGCGAGTCATGCCAAAAATTGAGCCTCTTGCATTAGTATCCCAGTAAGGTGCACCCAAGCCAGTGAAGGCTGGAACCAGATAGACCTTTAAGTCATCAGCAGTTGCCCTCGCTAGTTGCTCGGATTCTTCGGCAGTCGCTATTAGTTTTAATTCATCTCTTAACCACTGTATTGTGGCTCCAGCCGTAAATATACTGCCCTCGATGGCATAGCATGTTTTATTAGCTAGTCTATAAGCAACCGTAGACAGCAATTTATTAGAAGATCTAACTATTTGCTCGCCTGTATTAAGTAATAGAAAACAACCAGTACCATAAGTGCTTTTTGCAGAGCCATTGGTAAAACAACCCTGGCCAAAGGCAGCAGATTGTTGGTCTCCGATCATTCCAGTAATAGGAATGGCAGCACCAAAAAGTTCAGCGGCAGAGTTACCATAGTCTGCGGCACAATCTTTCACTTCAGGAAGTACAGCTGCAGGTATGTCAAACATTGTTAGCAGCTCAGAATCCCATCGCTGCTCTACAATATTGAATAGCATAGTACGGGAAGCGTTTGTCGCATCTGTAAAGTGGCTTTGACCATCAGTAAGTTTCCACAACAGAAAACTATCAACTGTGCCGAAGGCTAATTCACCATTTTCTGCGCGAGTCCGTGCATCTGGCACATTTTCTAAAATCCAACGTAATTTCGTGGCAGAGAAATAAGGATCTAAAAGTAATCCAGTTTTATTTTGGATCACCTCTGAATGGCCTATTTCTCTCAATGAGTCACAATAGTCGCTAGTTCGTCGATCTTGCCAAACAATCGCATTACTAATCGGCTTGCCTGTTTTCCTATCCCAAACAATTGTTGTCTCTCTTTGATTTGTGATGCCAATGCAGATGATATCATTGGCTTTTGCACCCGCTTCTGACATGGCTATATGACAGCAGTTTAATGTTGTTTGCCAAATTTCATCTGCGTCATGCTCCACCCAGCCATCAGCAGGAAAATGTTGCTGGAACTCCTGCTGCCCAACGCTAACTGGGGCCCCTTCTTTGTCGAAAAGAAGGGCTCGACTACTAGTTGTACCTTGATCAATGGCAAGAATGTATTTGCTCATAAGAAATATTTCTCTGGCTCACATAAAAATTGTCTAAGGTTAGTTAAAGCTGGTCAATCAAAAGTCATATTACACTATGTTAAGTGCTGTATGGCATGCTTTTCCTCGCTGAGAAGTTTCTGTAAATCAAGCTAACTCTCTTTATGATCTCCTGCTAATTTTGAGTGGATTTAACTGAGTGGTCATCACTGCTAAGTCTGCCCTCTGGATTAATCTTTCGGCTCAAGTACGATAGCGCTTGCAGTGTTGATTCTTAGAACCGCTAATCGCTCTCAGAATAATTTCTTTTAGCACTTATTCCGGTGTGTGTTATTCAGACTGACATCGGTACAATACACCTCTAGTGCCCTCGAAAAGGTAGATCTCTAAATGAGTCGTAATCACTCCACATGGTTTATTTGTTCCTGCTTGTCAATTCTTGTCAGCGCCATAGCTACTCAGTCTCAAGCTCAGGGGAGTTTCTACCCTGATGCTCGCAGTGGTGGAAACTACATGCATAACTTTTATTTCCCGCCTTCCCCTAGTTCGACCCCTTGGTCGCCAGACTGGTCCCCAGAGGGTGAATGGATTGCCGTGGCAATGCATGGATCCATTTGGAAAGTTAAGCCAGAGACAGGCATTGCCTATGAAATTACCTATAGTGAGGATGCTTATCATTCTTCACCAAATTATTCACCGGATGGGCACTGGATAGTGTTTACCGCTGATTATGATCATCAGCGGATTCAGTTGGAAATTTTAAATACGGAAACTGGAGAGATAAGTAAACTAACTGATGATCAAGCTGTATATACTGATCCAGTTTTTTCTCCAGACGGTTCGAAAATAGCCTATGTGTCTACTAGCCCTAATGGTTACTTTAATCTCTACGTGCGATCAATTGTCGATGGAAAATGGAGCGGTGCCCCAATCGCCGTTTCGGTAGACAATGACTTTGGCCGCAGCCGCTTGTATTTTGGAAATTTCGACATGCATATCAGTCCATCTTGGTTGCCCAATGGCGATGAGCTGCTTGTCGTGTCTAATCGTAATGTACCACTTGGGTCTGGAAACGTATTACGAGTCCCTGCGATCGCAGGTGGAATTAGTCAGGCAGAAACGGTGTTAGCTGAGCAGTCCCTTTATCGAGCCAGACCTGATGTTTCAATTGATGGGAAAAGATTTGTTTATTCATCCACCAGTGGATCTGCCGATCAATACAATAATCTGTATGTGCAACCAACAGTTGGAGGGGAGCCATATAAACTCACTTTTTATAGTCATGATGCCTTCCACCCGCGGTGGTCAGCTGACGGCGAATGGATTGCTTTTATTTCTAATGAAGAAGGCCTATCACAACTTAATTTGTTGGAAACTTATGGTGGCAAGCTCATCCGGCGCGATATTACTGAATTGCATTACAAGCGCCCAATGGGAACCCTTGCTGTAAGAGTTCTGGATGCTGACTTACAACTTCCTACCCATAATCGGATTCATCTAACTGCCAGTGATGGGAAATTATATGTGCCGAATGATGCTTATGCTCGTGCTGGATCAAGAGGAGACCTTATCTTTCATAATAATGGAACATTTGAACTTACCTTGCCTGTTGGCGCAGTTAGTCTAACAGCTGTTAAAGGGTTTGAATTCACTCCTACTGAGGTTGAGATTGATATAGAAGAAGGTGAAGTTGTTCAACTCACGATCGAGTTGAATAGGCTAACGGATATGGGCGCTAAAGGTTGGTATAGCGCTTCGACTCATGTCCATTCGAACTATGGTGGTAACTTACATAACACACTTGAAAACTTGATGATGATGTCGCGAGCAGAAGATCAAGATTTAGTATTGGAGCAAGTTGCAAATAAAGACAATCGCATTCTCGATTATCACTACTTTGAACCTGGTGGCGTCGCTCACTCAGTTTCGGAGGAAGACCAAATAGTTGTAGTAGGGCAAGAGTATCGACCCCCATTTTACGGCCACGTGTTTATGTTCGGACTTAAAGAACACTTAATTTCTCCTTTTGTCACTGGCTATGAAGGAACAGCAATTGAGAGTCTCTATCCAAGCAATACTGACATGTTACTAAAGGCTAAGGCTCAAGGTGCTGTGACGGGTTATGTGCATCCGTTTCTCGGCGAAAATGACCCATTATCTGCGAACTTGGGGGGTGGCAAAGGTTTTATCGTGGATGCTGCGCTAGGCACCACCGATGCATTAGAGTGGTCCGATTCTAGCAGGGGTGCTTTCTATCCACTGTACGCAGTTTGGAACAATGGATTAGAGGTGACCGCCGTTGGAGGCGAAGATTCAATCAGTTCAATGCATATAAGTAAGCTAGTGGGGTCTTTTCGAACTTATGTGTACACCGGTAATCAAGGCCTTAGTATGGAAGCTTGGTTCGATGGTTTAAAACGAGGGAGGGCGATGGTTAGCTCTGGTCCGCTGCTGGAGATGGAAGTTGGAAATGCACTGCCTGGAGATACCGTGCAACTGCCACCGAATGGTGGGAGTGTAGCTATTAGTGGTCGTCTGCGTTCAATAACTGAATTGGATGATGTTGCTTTATACTGTAATGGAAATGAAGTGGAGCGATTTCCAGTAACAGGAAATGGAACACGTCTAGATATTAATTACAGTGTAAGAATAGAAAACTCAGGCTGGTGTCATTTGCGCACAGAGGGTGATCCTGACCGGCGAGGTATATTGGATGTTGCGTATGCTCAAGCGTTTACTAATCCAGTTTGGTTTCAGGTTGGCAGTGAGCCAATTCAAGATAATGATTCGGCGAACTATGCGTTGAATTGGATAGACAAACTACAAGAGCTTGCTGAAGCCTGGCCAGGCTGGCGCTCCCAGTCTGAAAAGGACCATGTTTTTGGTCAGTTCGATGACGCCCGAGCTGTTTATCGTAGCAAACTAAATTAAGGTAGCTGTGCTTTCGTCGCTCCGTAAATCAATAATGACCGCTTAAAGTTTTAGTGAAATGATTGGGGCTGGAGAGAATTTTTGCTAAGCTCGAAGACCACTTAAAGGTTACTTGCTGGCGAGCAAGTGAATTGGGAAATCTCAAATCGGGTTCTTCGAATTGGAGCGGGAAATGTGTATTTTGCGAATGTTGGTTTCATTGCTGTTCGGGCTGAAACTGGTAGCGAGCACCTTCGCAGCAGTGCCGAATTCGACTATTGTTGGGCCAGTAGAAGCTGATCCGCCTGGTCATCCATCCCGTAATTCTATTTATGCGGCGTCAGCTATTGAGCTATCGGACAACGGTTATAGTGAAGAAGAGTACTTTATTGAAGGGACGGCTAATCAATACACAAATCCAGAGTTTGAAAACGCTGAAGTTATTGATAGTGGCCATCGTTATCGCACGCGTCTGATCGTGCGTCGCCCGCAGGCGGCTCAGTTCAACGGAATTGTTATAGTCGAATGGATCAATGTGACAGGTGGTCCGGATAAAGATATAGATTGGTGGCTCTCAGGAGCTCATTTCATCCGTAACGGATACGCTTATATTGCTGTATCGGCTCAGCAAATGGGCATAGACACCATGAAGGCATGGAGTCCAGAACGTTATAGCAGCCTTGATACGACTCACGATGGAATGGTAAGCAGAGATGGCCTCTCCTATGACATTTTCTCTGCTGTCGGGAAAGCAATTAATAGAGTGGGGGAATCTATACCCTCTGGAAAAATCGATATCCTTGATGGATTAAAAGCCGAAATCATTATCGCTACAGGTCATTCGCAATCGGCGAGTCGCTTAGCTACCTATTTAAATAGTGTGCATCCGCTTGAGCCAATTTATGACGGGGTCATGGTGCATGGTGGTGGCGGTCGCATTCGTGATGATCAGAATACAAAAATATTTAAGATAATGGCTGAAACAGATATGCGCCGCCGAGCGGCGTCACCACAACCGAATTCTAATACCTTTGTGCAATGGGAAGTGGCGGGAACGGCTCACGCTGATTACGATTTTGAAATTGAATACTCTAAATTACGCTTGCTGCGCGATGGGCTTCCGCTCAGTCAAGCGGAGCCTCGCGATGTAGGATGTGAACTACCATCGCATAGCCGAATTCCATTTCGTGATCCATTTAATGCCGCGTTCGAGCATTTAGTTAACTGGATTAAAGAGGATGTTCTACCGCCCCGCGCAGATCCGCTCCAGGTTGCACGCATGTTGCCGGAACTTGAATTCGCCCGAGATGAGTTTGGTAATATTTTGGGAGGTATACGTTTAGCAGAACATGTTGTTGCGACCGCTAAAAATACTGGGATGAACACTAGTGTTACTAATAGATTCTGTGGGTTATACGGCTCCCACGAACCGTTTGAAGATGCTATGCTAAATCGACTCTATCCAAGTCATGAAGCCTATGTGGAAGCCGTGAGCAAGGTTGTTCAAGGAAATTTAGAGGCGGGTTACATTCTTCCGTATGCTGCGGAAAGAACAATTCGAGAAGCAGAAGCTTCTAGAATCGGACGTTAGATAGATGGCAATAAATCTAATTACATTTCTCAGCTAGAACTTTTAGTCGTGCCGTCCAGAGTTTCTTCGTGCTCTCTTTCTGATTGCTTAATTTAGCAGGAACTCTAATTGAGACTTTAAGTTTAGTTTTCTCTGCGAGCGAATCAAATTGCGCAATAATTTGGCTTTGCTCATCAGGATGGGTGCTTTCTCGCCAAGACATGATTAAGCGTTTTGGAATTTCTAATTCCAATAGTTCTCCGCTGATGAGTAGATCCAGCCCCTTTCTGTTGAGCCTGAATTTAAAACCACCACCTTTCCTAACTTCGTTCTCTAAGTGAATTACTTTTTCTTGTTGAATTTTCGGCCCAAACATCCATTCCCCGATAAATACAGGGATTAGCCACTGATCAAATACTTGTTGAGCGGGAGCGATAATAGTCTTGGTGACTGTGATCGTTGTTGCTTTTAATTGGGGTGCTGGTTGTTCAAACAAACTTCGTTCACGATCATTTTTGTCAAAGAATGTCAGCTGATCAGAACGCATTAATCAATTGATTCATAGAGGTTATCTGGCATTAGAGTTACCGGCAAGGAAGCTCGGCGACTAGAATCTTTTTGCCCGTAATTTTGAGCAAGATAATTCAGAATTAATTCTTCCAATGAATCTTCTAACTGTTGCAGCCCTTGGGTTTCTTGCATCCATCTGATCCTGCTTTCCCACACAGCTTTGCTACCAGAGTTCTGGGTAATTAATAATGTCGAATGACATTCCGTACAATTTTCCTGAACTGCCTGCCAGCCATCGTCAACGATCAGCCTTTCAACACTTTCAGTATCCTGAGCTGATGTATTTTGGAGCAATAAGCTAGCAGCAAAAAGTCCTATCGAGAAAGAAAATAAAGCGAAATAGGTTTTCATTAGACCGCCTGGACTGCAATTCGATGACAGGCATTATTCAAATACCCTCTTGGGTTCCAGCCTGGAACCACCATCGGTTGCGACTGACCCAAATTATCCATTGCGCGAACCCATACTTCGTAATAGCCTGGCTCAGGAAACTGTGCCCAGGATTGGAAACTCTGCCAAGCTAGCCTATTGGCAGCTGGGTTTAGCGCTGTTGGCAACCATGTTGCACCAAAATCGATAGATAAAAATACGCCACTGATCTGGCTATCGCCTGCCCAGGCATGGCCGCGCACGGTTAGTCGTTGTCTGGCGTCATGACTAATCCCTGATTGAGGAAAAGTAATCAATGATTTAACCGGCATTGATTCAATAATACGCATCTCTTCATTGGGGACGCGACTACCCGGTGCTACTGAGGCAGCAGGAACCGTGTATGAGGGTGCCGCCATTTTTTCGCCATCATGGACACGATCTCTTACCACTATCCGGTTTAGCCATTTGCCAGAGACTGAACCTGGCCATCCTGCGCAAAC
>CAXYEH010000018.1:0-51073 GCA_964275945.1 uncultured Pseudomonadales bacterium | reverse complement strand
AGGTAACTATTAATATGCGTGGTTATTCTGATTCTAAATGGAAGTTGAACTGTTGATGCGCGAATGAAAGAAGATACGCAGCGTGCTTTGGCAGAAAAACTAATGGCATATTACGGAGAAAGAAAATGGCTTTATCAGCTACACAGAAAGAATCAATCATTAAGGACTATGCGGTAGGAGAAGGTGACACTGGCTCGCCAGAAGTTCAGGTAGCACTTCTATCTGGCAACATTAATGAATTGCAGGCTCACTTTCAAAGAGCATATCCATGACCACCATTCACGTCGGGGATTAATTCGCATGGTGAATAGCAGAAGAAAGTTGCTTGACTATCTAAAGCGCAAAGACATTGAAAGATATGCGTCTATTAATTAAGCGACTTGGGCTGCGAAGGTAGGTTCTAGTAAATCGTAATCACAGTATTACTGGGACGTTGCGCTCGACGCAGGAATCAGGCGTACGTTTTTAATTAGTAGGAAGAGAATATATGTTTAATCCAGTAAGCAAGACGTTTCAGCTTGGAAACCAAACTGTAACTATAGAAACTGGCAAGGTCGCCAGGCAAGCATCAGGCTCAGTAGTTGTGAGCACGGGAGATATTCAGGTTTTAGCCACTGTTGTAGGAAGAAAAACCGCAAATCCTGGGCAGGGGTTTTTCCCCTTAACGGTTAATTATCAGGAGAAGACATACGCGGTTGGAAAAAATTCCAGGTGGCTTTTTCAAGCGAGAAGGACGCCCAACTGAGAAAGAAACCCTAACCTCTCGATTAATCGATAGGCCCATAAGACCCCTGTTTCCGAAAAGGTTTCATGAATGAAGTTCAGGTTATCTGTACGGTAAATTCGGGTGGGACGGATGCGGATCCTGATATTCCAGCGTTGATAGGTGCCTCCGCGGCTCTATCGATCTCTGGCATCCCTTTCGCAGAGCCAATCGGTGCGGCTCGAGTTGGCTATAATAGCGAAACAGGTTACGTACTTAATCCAAGTTATGAACAACTAGAAGGTTCGGAACTGGATATGGTTGTCTCAGGCACTCAGTCCGCAGTATTGATGGTTGAGTCTGAAGCGAAAGAGCTTTCCGAAGATCAAATGCTGGGTGCAGTATTGTTTGCCCATCAAGAAATGCAGGTTGTAATTAACGCCATTAACGAACTGAAAGCGGAAGCGGGTAAAGAAGCGTGGGATTGGCAACCGGCAGAAGAAAACACTGTTCTTAAGGCTGCAGTCGCTGATAATTTTGGTAGTCGGTGTTACTGATGCTTATCAGATCTCTGAGAAGATGAAGCGCTATGACGCCATCGGTGATCTAAAGAAGCAAGCCATATGGGCAATTAGCTAATGAAGAGGCAGGTGTTAGCGAAGGTGAAGTATCTGATGTGTTCGGTGCTCTAGAGAAAAGCACAGTACGTAATCGCATCTTGGACGGCGCGCCAAGAATTGACGGGCGCGACACAAAAACAGTTCGAGCAATTGAAGTCGAAACCGGGGTGCTTCCCAAAGCCCACGGATCGGCTTTGTTCACTCGAGGAGAAACGCAGGCGCTTGTTGTAACTACCCTGGGTGCAGTTCGAGACTCGCAAATCATTGAAGATTTAAGCGGTTCAAGAAAAGATCCATTTATGTTGCATTACAACTTCCCTCCTTATTCTGTCGGTGAAGCTGGATTTATGGGTGGGCCGAAGCGGCGCGAAATCGGTCATGGCAGATTAGCGAGGCGCGGTGTGGCGGCTGTAATGCCGGCGGAAGAAGATTTTCCTTATGCCATTCGAGTGGTTTCGGAGATTACAGAATCTAATGGCTCCAGTTCTATGGCTAGTGTTTGCGGAAGTAGCTTGTCAATGATGGATGCAGGTGTGCCTGTATCAGCTCCAGTGGGCCGGCATTGCAATGGGGCTCATTAAGGAAGGGGAGCGCTTTGCAGTTCTTACAGGACATCCTGGGTGACGAAGATCATTTAGGTGACATGGATTTTAAAGTTGCTGGAACTGAAAAAGGAGTGTAACAGCTTTACAGATGGATATAAAAATTCAGGGCATCACTGAAGAAATCATGGAGAATCGCTCTGGAACAAGCAAATACAGCTCGCCTTCATATCCTGGATGAGATGAATAAAGTAATCTCGACTGCTCGTGAATCTGTTTCAGAAAATGCGCCCAGCAATGGCAATGATTAAGATTGACTCCAGTATAAGATCCGTGATGTTATTGGTAAAGGTGGTGCGGTAATTCGAGGCATTACTGAAGACACTGGTGCTTCAGTTGATATCGACGACGACGGGCAATGTTGCGTATCTACGGGGAGGATGCAGATTCTCGCGATGCAGCGGTTGAAATGGTTAACGCCATTACTGCCGAGCAGAAGTTGGCAAACTCTACATGGGTAAAGTCGCTCGTATTGTTGATTTTGGCGCGTTTATTACTAACTTGCCTGGCAAAGACGGTTAGTTCACATTTCTCAGATCGCTCAGGAGCGCGTTGAAATGTGAATGAATACCTTAATGAGGGACAAGAAGTGCTAGTGAAGTGTTCTGATCTTGATGCTCGGGGAAGGATTAAACTGAGCATTAAAGAAATCACTGATGAAGAAAAAGAAGGCTTTGTCGAGTAGATAAGTAGCGCAGACAAAGTCTCATGGAAACACATTGAAGCCCGGGATTCTTGCTCGGGGCTTTTTTTTGGCGGTTAAAACATGACAATATTTGGTATGGTTTTTGGATAAAATATTGAATGAAGTCAATAGGGTAGTAACAAAATGGTGGAAAAAATTTCTGCCCCGTATAAAGTCAGTTAAAATTAGACATTGATTCCATGGAAAATTACGATAATTTCCATCAGAATTCAGTTGCTAGGCAGAATTTCTGCCTGAAAAATTACAAATAGAGACAGCTGTAGCGACATCACCGAGGAGAATAACTCATGTCGAAGCCCGTTAGCTCAGTAATCAGCAAACTAGTGTCCGTATTAGGGCTGCTCGTAATCTTAATTCCGTTAAAAGCCGCAGCTCAGACCGATCAGATTACCTTTCACAAAGATATTGAACCTATACTTCAGCGGAGTTGCCAGAATTGTCACCGCGCCGGTGGTGTTGGACCGATGCCTTTGGTGACTTATGAGCAGGTGGCACCGTTCGCTGGACTTATCGAATACAAAACGGGTTTGCGCGATAGAGCAGGGGCGATGCCCCCTTGGTATATGGAAAAAGACATAGGTATTCAAGAATACAAGAACGATCCTTCATTGAATGACGAAGAAATTGCGGCCATTTCTACCTGGGCCCGCAGTGGCACCCCAAAGGGTAATGCAGCAAACGCACCTCAAGCTTTAGTGTTTGATGATTCTCTAAAATGGACTGCGGGTGATCCAGACCTGATCGTTAAAACTAATGATGTCACTAAACTTGCTGGAACTGCTGATTGGTGGGGAGAGATTGACCGTGTACCCGTTGGTTTGGAAGAAGATCGCTATGTGAAGTCAGTGGAAATTGTCGAAGTCAATGATGTTAACAATCAAGCAGGTACCGGTCGTGATACGGTCGGTGGGCGTTATATTTTTCATCACATGATCTGGAGCACCGCTGAGCTGGACGAAGAAGGTAATAGAATTGAAGACTCAGTGACAGGCTGGCCGGTGCATGAGGTTGGTCGTAATGCTGACATATTTGATCCGGAAGGTGGCCGTTTATTGAGAGCAGGCACGTTCGTTTATTCTGATTCAGTTCACATGCATTCCAATGGCAAAGACACAACTGGGCATTTGGAAATAGGGTTTCGATTTCACCCAGTAGGGTATGAGCCGAAGTATGAACGTGTAACTCTTGGTTTGGGTAATGGAGTTGATATCAGTATTGCCGGTAATCAGAATAATCAGGAACTCCATGCTTACACTGTGCTTGAACAACACACTAAGTTCATTACTTTTGAGCCACACCTTCACGCCCCGGGAGAGCGCATGTGTTTGGAAGCAATTTGGGGATATACAGTAGAAACACTTTCCTGTGTGGGTTATGACCATAACTGGGTGCGTGGTTATGCATTCGAAGATCAGGCTGCGCCTTTACTGCCTAAAGGCACCATAATGCACATTGTTGGATACATGAATAATACAGAGACAAACCCAAACGTACCTGACGCGAGAAATTGGCAGGGGTCTGGAAATCGATCTGTGACGAATATGTTTATCGACCTCGGCATGCGGGTAAAAATGGATGATGAACAATTCTTTGCGGAGATGGAAAAACGAAGGAATGATTTAAACATAGGGCCAAACGATCATGTGATCGGCTGTCCGTTATGTGGAGCGCCGCTTGTGGCACCAATGGTAGAAGACGTAGAAGCTTCCGATTAACAGTAATGAATGCATTACGGGAGAATTAAGTGATTAAAGAAAGATTATTAACTGGTGGCACACTGGCTATTAAGGCTGTCACGTTAGTATTGGTTGGATTGTTATTTGCTCAAGGTAGTTTTGCACAATCTTATTCTAAAGGTAGACATGTAGAACCTGCATTTGAAGGCTGGCGTCCAAACCCGGACGGTACGTTTAATTTGATGTTTGGTTACATGAATGAAAATTGGGAAGAAACGCCGGATATGCCGGTGGGAGATAATAATTTTATCTCCCCTGGGGATGCCGACCAAGGTCAGCCTACTCATTTTCTTCCACGTCGAAACCGCTTCATATTCGAAGTAACCGTCCCTTCTGATTGGGGTGAACGTGAGCTAGTTTGGACCTTGAATATAAATGGAGTCGAACGGAAAGCCTACGGTACGCTTAAAGCTGATTATCTCGTTGATAATATGGTCATCGCTTCTGAGACAGGTTCCTTAGGTGCGGGCACGAGCTCTCCTGAATCTCGAGCGAACATTCCTCCTGTAGTTTCTGTCCAAGGCGATAGCATTCGTGCAACAACAGTTGCCGAACCGCTTAACCTTGAGACAATAGTTACTGATGATGGGCTGCCTGAGCCAACTGATCCGGTTGAAGAAGCACGCAGTTTCGCTGAGTTCGCCGGTGGCGCTTTGGCTGTCGCTTTTGTCACAGAAGAAAATGTCATGCAGCGGCGATTGATGTCTCCTCCAATTAAGGTAACGGTTCAAAAAGTGAATGGGTTGTACTATTCATGGAATAAATGGCGTGGACCAGGCGAAGTAACTTTTGATAAGCCTCAGGTGAAAGTTTGGGAAGATACTCGAACCAGTGCTAACTCGCCTTGGGGAGCGCTCTGGCTACCGCCGCCAATACCAGTAGATGGCGTATATGATGTCAATGCTACATTTAGCGAACCAGGAGAATATATTCTTTGGGGTAGAGCAGACGATGGTGGTTTGTATCATGACGCATGGATAACAGTTAACGTTTCAGAGTAGTCTAGGCAAATTACTAAAGGTTTTAGTAGGGCGGTGTTACCGCCCTTTTTTTTGTAGCGGGAAAAGAATTAAGGAAATGGGACTGTCTTTTTTATGCTAATTGAAATAGGAATGGTATAAGACTTTTTTAAAAGCTGCACTACGTATAAAGCAAGAGTTGTTAATGTAAAATAGTTGAGCTACATGGTCCGGCGGTATTGCCCACCCACTTCGAAGAAAGTGTCGGTAATTTGTCCTAAAGAGCAATAACGAACAGCATTCATTAGTTCTGCAAAAACATTGTCATTATTAATAGCTGCCTGTCTTAACGCTTCTAAGGCCTGTTCGCAGTGAGCAGCGTGTTGTGATTTGAAGTTGTCCAAACGCATAAGTTGGCTCTGTTTTTCTTCCTCAGTTGAACGGGCAAGTTCGATTTTTTGTTCTTCTTCAGTATCAGAATTTAAGAAAGTATTAACGCCAACGATAGGTAAACTTCCATCATGTTTGCGATGTTCATAATACATGGATTCATCTTGAATTTTGCCGCGTTGATAACCAGTTTCCATAGCGCCCAGCACGCCGCCTCTTTCAGAGATTCGTTCGAATTCTTGGAGTACAGCCTCTTCAACCAGGTCGGTTAACTCTTCGATAATAAATGAGCCTTGGTTGGAATTCTCGTTCATTGCCAGACCCCATTCTTTGTTAATAATGAGTTGAATGGCCATAGCGCGTCGTACTGATTCTTTGGTGGGTGTAGTAATAGCTTCATCATAGGCATTAGTATGCAAACTATTGCAATTGTCATAGACCGCTATTAATGCCTGCAATGTTGTACGAATGTCATTAAAAGACATCTCCTGGGCATGCAATGACCTCCCGGAAGTCTGAATGTGATACTTCAGTTTCTGACTTCTTTCATTAGCCCCATATTTGAACCGCATGGCGGTTGCCCAGATGCGTCGTGCTACGCGGCCCATCACCGTGTACTCGGGATCCATGCCATTGGAAAAGAAAAAGGAGAGGTTGTGAGCGAAATCATTCACTTCCATGCCGCGTGCAAGATACGCTTCAACGAAAGTAAAGCCATTTGCTAGGGTAAATGCGAGTTGTGAAATTGGATTCGCCCCAGCTTCAGCTATGTGATATCCGGAAATACTTACTGAATAAAAGTTTCTTACATTGTGTCCGGTGAAATATTCCTGAATGTCTCCCATTACTTTAAGGCTGAATTCAGTGGAAAATATACAAGTATTCTGACCTTGATCTTCTTTAAGGATGTCAGCCTGAACTGTACCGCGAACGTTTTCCAGGGTGTAATTTTTAATCGCTTTCCATTCAGCTTCATTTGGTTGTCTCTCATTCTCTTCGACAAAGACATCGACTCTTTGGTCAATGGCAGCGTTTAAATACATTGCCAGGATGGTAGGAGCAGGACCATTAATAGTCATAGAGACAGATGTCGTTGGATTGCAGAGATCGAAACCGCTATACAAAACTTTCATATCATCCAGGGTCGCTATGGAGACACCTGAATTTCCTACCTTCCCATAAATATCAGGTTGAAGGGCGGGGTCAAAGCCGTAGAGAGTCACAGAATCAAAAGCAGTGGATAATCTTTTTGCATCCGAGTGCTCTGAAAGTTGCTTGAAGCGTTTATTCGTCTTGAATGCATCACCTTCACCAGCAAACATTCTAGTTGGATCTTCACTGTCACGTTTGAATTGAAATACACCGCCGGTGAAAGGAAATTTTCCTGGAACGTTCTCCAGCAACAACCATTTTAATAGTTCGCCTTCATCCTCATAGCGAGGAAGGGAAACGCGGGGTACATCAGTTCCAGAAAGCGATTTGCGGGTTAGTGGTGTTCGGAATTCTCGATCCCTTACCTTAATGACATACTCGTCGCGGGAATAATCTGCTTTAACCTGCGGCCAGGACTCCAACAAACGCTTTGCGCGAGCATCTAATGCGGCTTCTTTTTTCTCAAGTATTGCGTCTAGGTTATTACTATTCTCACCTGATGCATCTAGCATTGCTTTGCTAGCTTGAAGTTGCTGCCTTTCTCGAGCGAGCTTTGACTGCATTGCCACAATGCTGTGATAGTCTCTAACTTCAGCTGCTATTTCAGCTAAGTAACGTTGTTGCTGTGCCGGAATAATTAAAGAGCGGTGACTAGAAGTTTTTACATCGACTTTAGTTAGATGCCGCTCGAATTTTTTCAGTCCTTTTTTCTCCAATTCTTCAACGAGTAACTGATACAGCGCAGTAATGCCATCGTCGTTGAATTTTGAGGCGATAGTTCCAAATACAGGCATCTCATCAGGCATCTGTGAAAACGCCCCTCGATTACGCTGCACTTGTTTTGATACGTCTCGTAAAGCGTCTTCACTCCCTTTTCGATCAAATTTATTAATAGCAAAAACGTCAGCATAATCAAGCATGTCGATTTTTTCTAACTGACTGGCTGCACCAAACTCTGGCGTCATGACATAGAGAGAGACATCGACAAAAGGCACTATGCCGGTATCACCTTGACCAATACCTGGTGTTTCAACTATGACCAGGTCGAAGTCAGCTAATTTCATTGCTGCCAAGATGGCATGGAGATTTTCTGGAACTTCGGTGCGCGCATCTCGAGTGGCTAGGGAGCGCATGAAAATATTGGGGTGATTGATCGCATTCATTCGAATGCGATCGCCTAATAGAGCCCCGCCAGTTTTTTTCCTCGTTGGATCAATTGCAAGTACAGCAATGCGCATTGAGTCATTGCTGTCTTGCCTAAATCGACGAATAATTTCGTCGGTAGAAGAGCTTTTACCAGCACCACCAGTACCTGTTATTCCAAGTATAGGCGTCGAAGAACTCCTTAACGACTTCTCAATTAGCTGACCAAGTTGATGCTCATCATATATATCGTTTTCAATCGCGCTGATTACTTGGGTGAGGCTAAGTCGGTTACCTGTTGTTAGCAGTTCTAAGTCAGGTGTGCTTTCGCCTTTAATATCGCCATTACTAAGAGTGAGCATTTCATCAATCATGCCCTGTAAGCCTAAATTCTGGCCATCACTTGGTGCATAAATTCTGGTTACACCATACTGATGTAATTCTTCAATTTCTTCTGGAATGATAACACCGCCGCCTCCACCAAAGACTTTAATGTGAGGAGCACCGAGCTCTTTCAGCCTATCAATAAGGTACTTAAAGTATTCAATATGTCCGCCTTGGTAGGAACTGATAGCAATAGCATCAACATCTTCCTGCACCGCAGCTTCAACAATTTCTTGAACTGAGCGATTGTGGGCAAGATGGATTACTTCGGCACCGCTAGCTTGGAGGATGCGACGCATAATATTTATTGCGGCATCATGACCATCGAACAGACTGGCAGCAGTAAGAAATCGGACCCAATGTCGCTTGCCAGAGGTCCCAGGGTCTCCGGAGTGCTTTCTAGCAGCTTGGCTGAAGTCGATCACACTCACGTTAGTTCTCCCATTAATACAGTTAATCTAATCACCAGCAGATTCGGTATTTTAGCTTAATCTAGCACAAGATGTTTGAATCAATTATTGACCGGAGCAGTTTACTTGAACTCTTTGTAAGGCGTACAAGTAAGTAATTATTTTAAAACATAGACATTGTATAGTGTGCGAGTGGAAACGTGGATAGCATTTACTTTGCTTGCAGTTGTTATGCAGTCAATTCGAACTGCAAGTCAAAAAAAGCTTGCGACCAAGATTTCAATTCAAGCAGCAACTCTCGTTAGATTTCTGTTTGGTATTAAATTTGCGATTATCTATCTAGTTATTCTTTGGCAAGTGTATCAACCTGATTCTATCGCATTAAATATCATATTTTTCCGATCAGGCGCGTTAGCGGGCCTTTCTCAAATTCTTGCGACCATCTGTCTTATTAAATCGCTTACACTAAGAAATTTCGCCGTCGGAACAGCGCTAGCAAAAACTGAAGCTATGTTAACTGCTATTTTGGGGACTTTGTTTTTTTCATCTGCTCTTAGTGTAATTGGTTATTTGTCGGTAATTATAGGTGTAGCAGGTTTGCTGATCGCCAGTAATTGGAAAGTCACCTTTCAAGATTTGGCAGACAATAAAAGTATTCGTTATGGGGCTGGCGCAGGGTTAGGCTTTGCTCTTGCCTCCTTGTGGATTAGAGATGCTTCTCTTGCTTTGGATGCTCCTCCACTGTTAAGCGCAGCTGCTGTATTAACTTACATGGTAATTTTGCAAACACTAATTTGCCTTGGCTGGATGTTACTGCGAGAGCGTAATCAATTTTTCTTGATAAAAGAGAACTTAGCGTTATGCACCTTTGTCGGTTTGACTGGCGTTGCAGGATCAGTAGGTTGGTTTACGGCAATGAGTTTGCAGAATGCAGCCATAGTGAAGACATTAGGACAAACTGAGTTTATTGTGAGCCTGCTAATTACTTACTTCTACTTTGGTGAGAAAATTTCCACCCGTGAATATCTGGGGATCACGCTAATCGCTATAAGCGTAGTAATTCTGATCGCTGCAACTTAATGCTCCTTCTATCGTTTCTGGCAATACAAATAGTATGTTTTGGTGCGCTATTGCTACTGAGAACTTACTATTTTTAGCGTCTTCTATATCCGTACTTTTGACGAATAATTTTGTTAGAGTGTCTGTTGCAGCGTGTTTTTTTAACGCACTAGCGGATACACTTTTGATATAGTTCGTTAGGAAAATTCAAACAATATAGACTCCGGAAGGATTTAGAGAATGAAAGAACAATATGGAGATATAAAGCTAACAGCGTTACCTGGAAATGTTGTTCAGTGCGAAATCGGCCGGCCACCTAATAATTTTTTTGACCTGGAACTGATTAGGGATATGGCAAATTGCTTCGACGCCCTTGATGATGACCCTAACTGTAGAGCGATCGTGCTCTGTTCAAACGGTAAACATTTTTGTGCAGGTGCGAATTTTAGCACCCCTGATCAGACAGCTGAAGGGGATGTGTTGGCAGCAGAATCTGCTGATCAAAGAAACCCTATTTATCAAGAAGCGGTGCGTTTATTTGGCAATAAAAAACCTGTAATCGCTGCGGTACAGGGTGCTGCGGTAGGGGGAGGTCTAGGAGTAGCCATGATGGCTGATTTTCGGGTTGTTTGTGAGACCACACGCTTAACTGCGAATTTTGTAAAGTTAGGCTTTACTCCTGGCTTCGGCCTAACCCATACCTTACCTCGGGCGATTGGTGTCCAGAAATCCCATCTTATGTTCTATACTGGCCGCCGAATCGACGGTGATGTTGCCATAGCTTGGGGAGCGGCAGATATTCTTACCTCTGCCTTATCATTGCGTGAAAAAGCTATCGAACTCGCGACTGAAATTGCAGAAAATGCACCGCTTGCGCTTGTTTCTTTAAGAGAACAATTACGGCCAGGGATACAAAATGCAGTGCAAGCTGCCACCGATATTGAAGGCAGCGAACAGTTCTGGTTGACTAAAACTGATGATCATTTCGAGGGGGTTCAGGCAGTCTCGGAAAGAAGAGTCGGCAACTTCACAGGTAAATAATTAAGTCGATCACGACACAAGGTTACTATTTTTCCTACTATGACTTCCCCTGACAAAGAACCAAATTTTCTTCGCGTGCTTGGTCGGCGAGATGCTTTGGCTCTAGCCTTTGGCGCGATGATTGGCTGGAGCTGGGTAGTGTTATCTGGCACTTGGATTGAATCCGCCGGCTCCTTCGGAGCTATCACCGCCTTTCTTCTTGGTGGCGGTATTATGCTAGTAATTGGACTTACCTATGCTGAACTTGCCTCTGCTCTGCCCTTTGCAGGAGGAGAGCATGTTTACAGCCATCGCGCTTTGGGTGCAGGCTTTTCCTTTATTTGTACCTGGGCAATCATATTAGGTTATGTTTCTGTGGTTACATTTGAGGCAGTAGCCTTGCCCACAGTGCTGGATTCCCTAATCCCAGGACTGGATAAATATTTTCTCTGGCAGATTGCTGGGTGGGATGTTTATCTTAGTTGGGTTTTGGTTGGTGTTGCGGGCGCGGTTGCTATGACGGTATTAAACATACGCGGCGTTCGCATGGCTGCCATTGTTCAATCAGCAGTTGTTATCGTTATCCTTCTGGTCGGCGGCTTGTTTGTATCAGGGTCACTGGTCGTTGGCGATACTGCTAATATGGAACCTCTTTTTGTTGATGGTTTATCGGGCATTACCTTGGTATTGGTTATGGTCCCTTTTATGTTCGTTGGTTTCGATACTATTCCTCAGGCCGCAGAAGAAATTGACTTACCTTATAAGGATATAGGATCGGTTTTGATGTTGTCAGTTGCCATGGCTATTGCTTGGTACGGGCTAATCGTGCTGGGAGTTAGCTTACTGCTTAATGAAGATGGATTTGGAACTACAGAAATTATAGCAGCGGAAGCGAATTCCGTGATCTTTGGCGAGGCTGGGCGCTTGGCTATGTTAGGCGCTGGTCTCGCGGGCATTGTTACTAGTTGGAATGCGTTTATTATTGGAGGTAGTAGAGCGATCTATGCCTTGGCGCGCGCAAACCTGTTACCTGCAGCTCTCAGCAAGTTACATCCAAAGTATCGCACTCCTTACAATGCGATTTTGCTCATAGGTGGCCTTTCTATTATCGGGCCTTTCTTCGGTCGCCCAGTGTTGGTTTGGTTGGTGGATGCAGGAGGTCTCGGCATTGTCATCGCCTACGCCATGGTTGCTTTGTCCTTCCTGATTTTGCGCCGCAAAGAGCCGAATTTAGAACGACCCTATAAAGTGCCGTTTGGGAACTTTATTGGAATGCTCGCTTTGATACTCTCTATAAGTTTGGGGTTTCTCTATATGCCCGGAAGCCCTTCAGCGCTGCTCTGGCCGCAGGAATGGATAATTATTATTGGATGGTCAATTCTAGGAGTAATACTCTTTCTAGTTGCTAGGAAAAACTTACCAGCAGAATAGTATTTCATTGAGTTCCTATCTTTTTGTTGAGTTAACATATGATCCCCATTGATACAGGCACAGAAGAACTTATTTGTAAAATAGAAAACCGTGTTGCCACTATTACTTTAAATAAACCCCATAAAAAAAATGCGCTGGGTGATGTGTTAACTCCAGCTCTCAGAAAAACTATCGCAATACTTGATGATGATGATCGAGTCGGCTGTGTGTTAATCACTGGAGCTGGCGATGCATTTTGCGCAGGAGGCGATGTTTCAGGAATGGGGTCTGGAACAATAAAAAATTTAGGTACACCTCCTTCTAATCAAGAAAAAATCGATACTTTATTGGAGAAACAAAAAACGCTTACGAAGCGCATTTATGAAGCTAATAAAGTTACTATTGCGGCGATGCCCGGTGCTGCGGCTGGGGCAGGACTTTCGATCGCTTTAGCCTGTGATCTTCGTATTGCTTCAGATAATGCTTTTATTACAACCGCCTTTGGCAATATCGGACTGTCTGGCGATTATGGTGCCAGTTGGTTCTTGCCGCGTTTGATTGGTTTAGCCAAGGCAAAAGAACTGTTTTATACCGGCGATAGAGTCTTAGCCAGTGAATGCGAGCGGTTGGGAATCGTTAACAAAGTATTTCCAAAAGAATCATTTAGTAAAGACGCACAAAGCTATGCAGCTAAAGTAGCAAATGGGCCAGTGAATGCTTTTGGTAGAATGAAAAAAAATCTCCATAGCGGCATGGATCAATCACTTGAAGACAGCCTTCGGCTAGAAGCCATACATCTAATCGAAAGCATGAATGACCCAGAATCAAAAGAAGCTATTCAGGCCTTCATGGAAAAGCGTAAGCCCATTTTTAGAGAATAAGCTTTATTTTGAGGCAGTCAGTGTTGCTGGTTTTTGAAGCAAGACCAGCAATTTAGAAATACTGCCTAGAGTTTAATTTTATTAGACTGAGATATATCAGAATTTCACACCCAAATTGTTCAAAGTGGCAGTATTTCTGGGTCTCCTCAGGATAAATAAACGAGGAAAAATCGGTTAAGATGACCTTGAAACACAGTGTTACAAAGTTCAAAAGGGCTTTTGGAATGATTGTCCTCGGCGTATACTCGGGCAGATAAAAGCCTTAGATTCACCGTACAAAAAACAAGGCAAAAAAAAGATAAGACAATAGGAGATTATCCATGGGTCCCAAGAAACAGAATCGCAGGGAGTTTTTAAAGCAGGGCGCAGCTATTGCTGGCGGTGCCGCAGTAGGCGCAGCCTCTCAATCTGCGTCGGCTCAGCTGCCTGGTCCGGAAGGGTTCCTGCAGGGGAGAGATGATATTGTGGCTTATGGACAGAGATCACGGTTCATAGAGTCCAAACGCATTCCCCACGGAGGCAGGCACTCACCGGATACTTTCGGGCTTGATTTCCACATAGCAACTCCCTTGCAGGACCAGCATGGTGTGGTTACCCCGTCGTCACTTTTCTACATGGGAACTACGAGAGGTTCTTATATACCGGACATCGACCCTGAAAAGCATCGCTTAATGATTCATGGCTTGGTCGATAATCCCCTAGTTTTCACCATGGAGGAATTGAAGCGTCTACCCTCCGTGACGCGTATGCATTTCGTTGAGTGTGCGGGCAACAGATCAAATCGGCGTCATACCACCGTGCAGGAAACTCACGGGATGACAAGTAATGCAGAATGGACTGGTGTGCTGCTTTCTACGCTACTTAAAGAAGCGGGTGTAAAAGAGGGTGCAGACTGGATTGTTGCCGAAGGTGTGGAAGAAGTTAAGGGCGCTTCCAGCATTCCAATGACCAAAGCCATGGATGATACTTTGCTAGCCTATTCAATGAATGGTGAACCGGTTCGTCCGCAACAGGGGTTTCCACTCAGAATGTTAGCGCCTGGTTTTGAAGGCATTTTTAATGTGAAGTGGCTGCGTCGTATCAAGGTCGTTGACCAGTATTACATGACCTATAACGACTACGGACACTTGACTCAGGACCCTGCCACAGCAGCACTAGGTTACCAGATAGGCCCTAAATCCGTGATTGTTCATCCTTCAGGCGGGCAAACACTGCCTGGCGCGGGATATTATCAAGTCAGCGGTTTAGCGTGGTCTGGTGGAGGCAAGGTTGCCCGTGTCGAAGTGACCACTGATGGTGGAGAAACTTGGTTCGATGCAGAAATTCGTGGTGAGCCTCAAGCGATGGCGCACACACTTTTTGCCTTCGAATGGGAGTGGGATGGCAGCCCTTGTGAGCTCCAGTCTCGTTGTATCGATGAAATCGGTCAGGTTCAGCCTTCGCGAGCGGAAGTTGCAGAATTCTGGAATCAGCCTGCTGATCAGCCACCTCGTGTTCGAGGACAAGACAACTCGATTCAGCCTTGGCGAATTGAAAGCGATGGAAGTATTCATAATGCGATTGCTTAAATATTTACTGCCAGGAGTAATGCTCCTTGGTTTTGTAGCACAAGCACAGTCTCCAACTTATGGGGTTGGCAGAGCGCCTACAGCTGCAGAGGTCGAGGCTTGGGATATTGCGATCGCGCCAACTGGAGAGGAATTGCCAGACGGCAGTGGCACTGCTGATTTAGGAGCACAACTTTTTCTAGAAAAAGGCTGCGCTGGATGTCATGGCACTAATGGCACCAATGGTATTGCACCAAGATTGGTTAAGAATGACGTTGGTGAAGTGGATAATGCCTGGCGTTACGGTAGGGTTCTTCCTATTCGTTCACCTTATGCCACTACAGTTTGGGATTACATAAACCGTGGTATGCCTCTCGGTGCTGAAGGATCGCTATTGGCGGATGAAGTCTATTCCCTAACGGCTTACTTGCTTTATTTGAATGATGTTATTACTGATGATCAGTTAGTTTTAGATCAAAATAGTTTGCCTAAAATTCAAATGCCGAATCGCGATAACTGGGCGCAAGTACCGGACTGGTTTCCTGGACAACCGAGGTTGGAAGGCTATCCATACTAACTAAATATCTGGAACTAAAACGGAATTAGAGGAAGGTCAGAGTAGTCAATACGCTGACCTTTTTTTTCACTTATTTTTGAAGGCTGCTGTTGCTATCTCAAAAAGATGGCGTCAAGACATAGGGTTCAAACTCCATCCAATCAACCTCTGAGGCCGATTTAATTATCAGTCGATCTCCTTCCATCATGAGAAAAGCCGCTTGATCTAAATTCATGATGTATCGATTAAAGAGGGAAGGTTGAATACAGAGTTTTCGAGTCGTAACCAATTGTTTCAATGTGAAAGAGTCGCCATCTAACCCCCATGTAGCTCCAGCCTGATTGCAGTCTGCTTCGATTTGCAATCGATTCTCTAGGCGAAATCGCATTAGATAGTTTTCAGGATTGCTGGGAATGAATTCCGAATCACCAAACCCATGTATGGAGACTAATTTCCAAGAGGTATTTTCTAATGTGGGGTCTTGCTGGGCTAGTGTCGGTAGTAGGTTGAACCCCAGCACCAGTAGAATGGCGCAAAGATTAAGAAAGGACCGATTGTGTATAGTGACGTAGATAGGTGGATAGTCTTGTTGTGGTTTTGATTAATCTATTTTGGTGACATGCGCTAATTTTCAAATTTTAGCATTAAGTAATGATGGTAGCTAAGGGGAGTATTTTAAGTGGAAAATGATAGCTAAGCCAGCATGTGTAGAGTGATTCAACATCAAATCAGGAATTATTAAATTAATAAGCTTTTGAATTTGGTTTTCAGATGACTCTTGGGTTAAGTTGGGTATTCTACAGACTTATCGAACTGTTGTGTTGTTCGATTTAAAGGAAGAGTAATAATGAAATTATATGGTTGCGGTAATACACCTAATCCACGCAAAGTAAAAATTGTTTTGGCAGAGAAAGCCATAGACTATGAAATGATTGAATTAGATCTTCAGAATGGAGAGCATAAAGCACCAGAATTTTTGCAAAAGAATCCACTTGGTAGAGTGCCAGTACTGGAGACAGATGATGGGGCTTTTCTTACTGAAGCGATCGCAATTTGCCGTTATCTTGAGGCACTATATCCACAACCTAATTTATTTGGCTCAGATGCAGACGATTTGGGGCAGATTGAGATGCACCTTTCTCAAATTGAGTCGGATTTGTGGTTCCAAGTTCGGAGCTCCTGGAAAAATGGCCCAGTACTTGAACAGAGGGGCTATCAAGTAGCCCCCGAGGCGAAAGTCTTCAGCGACGAAAATGTGTATGCCTATTATGAAAAGCTGAACGATGAATTGGCTGATAAAGAATACTTGGCTACTTCGCGCTTCACTATCGCAGACATAATTCTTCTAGTTTCTCTCGATTTTGCTATCCACTATTGCAAACTGAATCCAGACGCGTCCTTGCAAAATCTGTGGCGCTGGCATGGATTTGTCACTGCCAGAGAAAGCATTGGTGCAATAACCTAATTTGTGGGGCATTTTTACTATGAATATTAATCGAATCTTTTATCTAGTTTTATTACTTAGTATTTTATCTATGCCTACAACTTTTACGCTGGCCGCTGATAACAATGAAGAATTTGATATCGTTATCAGTAATGGTCGCGTTATTGATCCGGAAACCAGTTTGGATGCAATCCGAGATGTTGGAATACAAGGGGGATCGATCATTGAAGTTTCTGCAGGCTCAGCTATTCGCTAGTTTAAGGACCAAATTTGCTACGGTCGCCCCAACTACGCAAACAGTGTCAAATTAATTTGGAGAAAATAACATCTATGACTCTACCTGAATTTGTATCGAATAATGAAAGCTTTCTAAGTGGAATTGCAGCAATCGCAGTAATAATAGGTTTTTTATGGACCGTCGGCAGAAATATTATTGGAAAAACATTTGGCTCCAAGTGGCAACGAAAAGCAAGCACAAAAAATTACCCTTTCTGAGCTAAGTTCTCCATCACCACACCCAATAAAATTTGCAAATTCCAATGGGGTAAATATTGCTCATACCATACATGGGCAGGAAAGCCCCACATTAATCGTTACACCTGGGATAATCTCTAACCTGCATATTTCAAGCCACTTACCGCCAATCAGAGATACCATGAATGCATTGGCATCCTTCTCAAGAGTAATTAACTTTGATAAGAGAGGGCAAGGTCTTTCAGACCCGACAAACTCTGTGGCAACTCTAGATGAGAGGGTACTCGATATCCATAGCGTTGCGGATCAAACAAATTCAGAAAAATTTTTCTTAATGGGTATTTCTGAAGGTGGTCCGATGAGTATAAAGTTCGCTGTAGATAACCCAGAGCGTGTTCGCGGATTAATTCTGTTTGGTACTACCGCTAAATTTTCAAGGTCTGAAGATTACCCTTTAGGAATATCAGATAAAGCTTTGGATGGATTGATCGATTCATGGGGGACAGGTGCAGGGAGAGATATATTTTTTCCAAGTATCTCGCGAGATGTGATTGATGATGAAACATATCGTGGATTTGAGAAGTTACTATCGGATAAGCGTTCTATGGCTCAAATAACAACCTATATGAAAGAACTGGATGTAAGACCATTGCTTAGCAAACTTAAATGCCCAACGTTAATCATTCATTTTACTGGTGATCTCGCTGTCCCAATTCGCATGGGCCGTCTGCTAGCGTCACATATCCCGAATTCAGAATTTGTAGAAATAGCGGGCGTAGATCATTGCGATTTGGCGAACGCTCCCCTTGCGATCTCAAAGATCAAGAATTTTGTCGGGGAATAGTGCTATTTGATCTTTGGTCAATGCATTAATCAGCAAACACGTGGACTTGATATAAGTGATACGCTAATCTCCCCTGGTTATCGATTTGACCCGCGGCAACAGCTAGAATTATAGGTATTTTTCATGGCTCGTTTGAAAAGTTGGCGCGGCGGCGATTAGACCTGACTCCATATTAGTTCGACCAGAATATTCTACATATATAAATGCATCATCGTCGGTTACAAGAGTAACCCTGACGTCAGGCGAACCTAATTTCCCATTATCGCTAATCGTTAACCAATCAGTGGCATCATTTCTCTCTCATTTGTTTATTAAGCGTTATTCGTATTAGTGTGTGTCCTATTATTACTTAAGTTAAATTAATTGGAGCATAGGTATGGAAATGTTGAGTATTTGGGGTGAGTTTTTGGGCGGTGTGGGTGTGATAATTTCACTAGTATTTCTTGGAATGCAAACCCGTACAGCTAATCGTTTGGCTCTTGCTTCGTCACAACGAGAACAGAGGCATATATGGCAGGAAATGATGTTCTTCATGGCAGAGAATAGCTCGGAGTACCGAGAGTTTTTGCACAACTATGATGACATGGACCCTGATCGACAAACTAAGGCGGTAATGGCACTGTTTGCTATGGGCAATCAGCTTGATATGCTGATTAAACTAAACGCGGACGGCCTAGAAACGGATGATAATCTGAGATATGTAATGGATGCATTTGTTGGTCATATGAGTACTTCTGGAGGTAATAAATTCTGGAATGCGATGTCCAAAATTGACCTATATGGTGATGATGTTTTAAACGCGGTTAACGCACGTTTGAATAAAATGGACGTGCCAAACGATGATTTCATCAATGCAGCACATTGGCTTAAGCTGGATAAGAGTTCGTAATCACCCATATTTGCTGTGTACAAGAAAACCGACTAGAGCTGGATGAGTCAATTGATAATGCAGGGCAAGCTTCTTAAATCTCTTTGCTGGAGAGATGCACTATCTAGCTAGAGGAAACCGCGCTCAAGAGATATATTTTTTCTTCTTAATCATTGCGCTTGCGTTGCTTGCTGCTTGCGGCGGCCGCGCCGGTGTTGGATTGTTTCTAATTGCTTCCATTCTTCTAGCAAGCTCCCGACTGTTTTCTTCTATTTCTCTTACATATTCTTCACGCACAAATTTTACTTCGTTAAGTCGGTCAAACAAGCCATGAGCAGAAGTCAGTAATACTTGATCAATATCGTCCTTAAATTCTAAAGACTCTAAACCAGTTATTGCATCTGCAAGGAAATTCTCTGATTTCCTAACGTTAGCATTCATAAAATGATACTTTCCAAGATGAAAATTAGCTAGCGCGGTATACAAGTTATCTCTTCCAAATTCGTTTTCATAAATATTAAGCGCTTTCTCAAAAAAATCTTCTGCTGTGCCTAAGTTAAATTCCTCGCTTAGAATAATGCCAGCTTGAATATTTATGTCAGCAAAATTTAATGAGGATGTTCCATAGATTTCGCCGATTATGTTTATTGCCTTTTCAAAAGCACGCTTTGACTTTTGACTATTTACGCGCGAATTTGCGCGTCCTGCTGGTTTTCCGCTATTTATGCGCGAACTTGCGCGTCCTTCATCAAAATATACGGAGGCTAAGGACTCAGAATTTCTTCCAAATACTTGTTCGTATATCCTAACGGTTTTTGAAAATTCTCTAGCGGATTCTTTGTTCTGATCCACATCCATAAGGTTAAGCGCATAGTTGTAGCTGAGTGCTGCTATCGTTTCAGAATTTTCATCAAATAGGGGTTGAGCTAAATCAAGAGCTTTTTTAGCAAATTCTAATGATTCCTCTGGTTTCCCCTCTTCATTTAAGGATTGAAAAGAGCGATAAGCATCATTGAATTGTTTAGTAATATTTTCAGTCTGTGGAAAGGCTGTGTTGACTGAAGCCATAAGGAAAAAAAAGAGTGAAATTCTAGTTTTTCTCATAGTCCCCCCTAGTAATCGATAATAGGCGATACAGCTAACTTACGATCAGTATGGCATAGTGCGGTTAGTTATCAAAATGAGGCACGGTGGTTTACCGTCTTGTAGGAGACGTTGGTCGATTATAGTGCCCTCTAGCTTAGAATAGTTTCATCTTCTCATATTGCATACTATGTTAAGTGAGTAGTTTAATTAATATGAGAGGAGAATAATTATGAATTGGGAAGCTGCAGGAGCTATAGGAGAGATAATAGGCGCTTTGTCTGTCTTAATAACACTATTATTTCTAAGTTTTCAAATTCGACAAAATACAACTGCTCTTCAACAATAAAGTTCGAGGGAGTCAACATCATCACTCCAACAAGTCTCGGCTACTATGATGCATCCTGAGATAGCAAAAGCTGTCAGCTCTGCATACGCAGAAGCTGATCTATCTATAGCTAAAACTGTACAATTAGAGCATCACTGTCTTGCTTATCTACTAGTGCTGCAACAGGATTTTTTAGATTGGAAGAAAGGCATTCATCCTCACGCAATCTGGGAGTCTCGTAAGCCTCTCATTGAGGCAATATTTATAGCTCAAAGAGCAAGAGAATGGTGGGAGAATGTTAGCAAAAATTACTTCACGCCTGATTTTCAAATTCTAGTCGCGAGTATACTTACCAAGGAAGCAAGAGATGGCGGCCAATATTTCAAACCGCTCAAAACAAAGTGATGGTTTTCTAGATTCTAGGTGGGCGCGCACAATAAGTATCATCGCCCTTGCTAGTTGGCTACTTAAAAGTGAATTTCGAGAAATTCAGAAAAATTTAGAATTAGATTTTTGAGGTTAATTATGAAAAAGATAGCTCCATTGATTACGTTAATAGTTTTCAGTTTTGAAGCATATGCAGATTTATTTAATGATGCCGTCGATGAGATTTTTTCATCAATTGATAGCAGCTCCGCACCAGGGTGTTCTGTTGGGGTAATTGAAAATGGTGAGTTGGTTCACAAGGCTGGCTATGGTTTGGCTAACATGGAATTAGGTATTCCGTTGGATGGCAGCCATGTTCACCGAATGGCTTCAGTATCTAAACAATTTACTGCAATGGCTGTACACCTGCTTGCGGAAGAAGGAAAGATTGACCTCGGTGAAGATATTCGGGTTTATCTGCCAGAACTTATCGAATACGAGGGAGCTGTAACTATTAATGCGATGCTAGGACACGTTAGCGGTATGGCTGACTATGATCAAATTGATGGTGATAGTACTGAGCGCAATCCTGGTTTGAATATTCAATCCGCAGCTGGTGGACCTTTTCGGCTTGGTAATGAGGACTACCTATCTATTGAAGAATTTTATGATGTAGTAAAACAAGTCCCCCTAAAACGACTGCCTAACCAACAATATGAATACAGTAATCTGGCGTATTTTCTATTATCAATGTTAGTAGAGGAAGTGTCTGGTCAGAGCCTTCGGAGCTATGCGGATGAAAAAATCTTTCAACCCCTTGGAATGTCACAATCATTTTTTAGCGATGAACCGACAGAGATTGTTGTTAATCGTGCAAACGGATACAGGCCTTTGGAAGGCAGTTATGTTACAGATATGACAAATCTTTTTTGGGTTGGTGATGGAGGGTTGCATACAAACCTTGAAGATATGGTGAAGTGGGATCAAAATTTTTATGCTCCCAAGATTGGCCAATATCCTGCTGACTTGCTGCAGCAGTTTAATACCGCAAACAGTAACTTCGATTCTGGCGATGATGGGCGCTATGCCAATGGACAAGTTTTTACCGAATGGAATGGGCGACCAATGGCTTCACACAGTGGAGGATGGTTGGGAGTAAGAACATATTATTCACGCTTTCCAGAAGATAGATTTTCGGTAATGATTTTTTGTAATGATGCAAGCCAGAGTCCTGGGCAATACGCAAATAGAGTCGCTGAAGCATACTTTAAAGATTAAGCTATAGAGAATTGGAGTAAAAGCGCTATTTTTTTGAGACCAGTTTTTAAAGCTGTGCAGGGTAGGTCGCTATCGCACTCTTTTTGGCCTAAAGCACTGAAGTTTTTCCCCGCATGCTTTGACTGTGGTTGATGAATGAAATATTGTACTGAATAAATCGTTAATAATGTTTGGAGATTCTTTCTATGGACCTTTCAAAGCCAGATGGTAAGGGTCAGCTTAAAATATCAAGAATGACAATTAAAACAGATAGCAGCTCCTTCGATTTTGAAGGGCAGGTAGAAGGATATGGATCAGTCTTCTGCTCTCATGAGCTTAGTTACGTTGGCAGTGATCGCAGTAGGGGCGTAGCTTAGTGGTGAGGCAAGAACATTTCTGACAGATGGAACTCTCATTAGCACTCCTCACATGGGAACATTTACAATAGAACAATCCAAAGTACGTGAGTACTTTACAGATGCAGTAAATAATGGTGCCGTTAATTTTGTGATATGGGACATTGATTTGTTGTCTAAGCATGTCGATGTAAGCTATTGGGAGATCAAGGCGCCGAATTAAAAGGCAATCTATAAACTGATAACCTTCTTTTAAAACGAAGCGCAAAGGCTTAGAAGTCAAATGCGAGATAGGTCTAAAATTTGGTCTGTAAGCTAAGACCATAGAAGTTTTTATGAATCTAATTTTTTTTGATTTAGATGGCACACTTTTAAATGGTGCGTCAGAAATATCGCCGTTTACTAGAGAGACCCTTACTCTTTTAAGCGAAAAAAACATAGCTTATACCGTTGCAACAGGTCGAACTATGCTCTCAGCGAGAAGCATTTTAAAAGGCCATGATTTTGATTTGCCTCAAATCTATAACAACGGGGTAACAATATGGGATCCCAAGGCTCAGAAACTGACCCTAAGAAACTTGCTCAGTAACTCACAAATTTCGGCGGTTATTAAGCTTGCGAGTTCACAGGGAATTACTCCTTTTGTTCATGCTATTGATGAGCAACACTACTTTATTTATCACGCTTCCCCACGCCATCAAGTAGAAAAAGAACTCATTAATACGCGCTACTACCATGAAAAGGCGAAAATCTTACCTATAGAGGCATTGCACAGTCGCAGCCAAGTTACTAATATCAGCTTGATTGGTGCTGCCGAAGCGATAAAGCCGATTTGGAAAGAGCTCCAAAAAAACCCTAATCTAGTTGCCTATTCTGGGCCAGCTATAGAGGGTGATCAATTTAGATGGATGGATATTCTTCATTGCCTGGCTAGCAAGGGTGCAGCTGTTACAAAAGTAAAACGGCAAGTAGGGGCCACCAACGTCATTTGCTTCGGTGACAGTGACAATGATTTAAGTATGTTTGAACTTGCTGATGAAAGTTATGCTCCTGAGAATGGAAAAGTTAACATTAGAGAGGCAGCGAGTGCCATAATTGGGCATAACCAAGAGGATGGGGTAGCCCATTTCTTGCGTGAGCGCTTTTCTCTCTAGTCTTGATATCATTGACCCCTAGACTAACGCGATTATTCCAATTAAAAATGATGACGGAATGTTCAAATATTGAAGGGATGCGGCGTTAAAATAATTGATCATGTTAGGGCGTTTAACCAAATCAAAACTTCCGAAACAATTAACCCTACAAAAGACCCGATCATGGACCCTATCAAGGCCATAATGATTGCGACTGGTACAAGCTCCTTCCCGTATGCGGCTCCCACTACCGCTGCAGCAGGTGCACTTCCTATATTAGCGATTGACGCTATACCAGCAAGAAGTATGTTGACGCGCAGCAATCGAGCTGCACACAAGAGAATCGATCCGTGAATAAACAGGATAATAAATCCAGAAAGGATATACATCGGCGCCTCACTTACAGCTCCAAGACTCACTTCTGCTCCAATTAGAGCAACAACGACATATAACATAATCCCGGAAATTTCGTCACTTGCGGAAATTTTTCCTAACGCAGTGGGAGCTGCAGCCATACCCAAAGTTGAAGAAATAATAATGACCCAAATCATTTCATTGAAGAAGCTTATAGAGGCTATAAGCTCGGCCAAATGATTACTGGCAGCAGCCACTAGCAGAGACAAGCCTATCACCAGGAATAAAGATGGCATATTACTTGTCTTGTCTGACTCTAAATCTAAATCATTCAACGAATTAAGAACTGCGTCTAGCCCTTCATCTTCAGTTCTTAAGAATTCATTGAACGCTGATTTGAAAGGTTTCAACGCGAGTATAATCACCAGCCAGAATGAATAACAAAGCGCTCCCATTAATAAGGTATAGGTCATTGCCTCATCACTGACAGAGAGAGCCTCTTTAACAGCTATAAAATTCTGAGTACCTCCAGTCCAACCCGCAGACATAGTAGCAAACGTAAGAGGTGTTTCATTGCCGAGAAAGCCCTGCATAATTTGTTGGGTTACGATAAAGCCCAGCATAATTGAAAGAGTAGAAGCCAAGCACAAGGCAATTAGTCTCACGCCCAATTTTTGGATTACAGCAAGATTGAATTTAAGTGACATAAGAAAAAGCATCGCTGGAATTAGGTTGTCCCTAACGGTTTCGCGCGCTCGACGAACATCCTCTGTGAATTCCCAGAACCCAAGCGTATACAGCGTCATAGAACCAAACATGACTAATACGATAGACGGGAACCAGCGAAAAAGGGCTATCTTGAAATGATGCTCAAGCCATACCAGCGCGCCACATAAGCCAAACATTAGTGCAATAAAATCAAACCCTTGAGTGATCAACTACGTCTCCAAAAAGACTTTCCATATTTGAGATATTTCTTGATACCAAAATTAGCATGTTGCTGCAGCGGGTATGACTATACATCTTTAGACTGTGTTCCTCACGAATGTATTAGAAAACTCTCTTCTTATGAGCGCTACTAAGTCATTCGTTAAATTCTGATCCCAATGGTGTAGACTTATTCGGACTCATTTAAAAAAGAGTAGATTCGGTAATGGAATATCCAAACCCTGATTCAAAATCTGCAGCACTCTATGGGCGCGCGCAGAGTGTGCTTCCTGACGGCAATAGCCGAACTACTATCGCACTGAAGCCTTACCCCATCTATATCGAAGAAGCATCTGGCGCGGATGTTACTGATGTCGATGGTAATCGCTTTATTGATTTTAATAATAACTATACCTCCTTGTTACACGGGCATTGTTTCGAGCCGGTAAGGAAAGCAGTTGAGGCACAAATAGTGAAAGCCACGGCCTGCTCATTCACCACTGAAGCAGAAATTGAACTAGCAGAATTGCTTTGTGACAGGGTGGAATCTTTCGAGCAGGTTCGGTTTTGCAACTCAGGCTCGGAAGCCGTCATGAATATGTTGAAGGCAGCGCGCGCTTTCACCGGGCGGCCGAAGATAGCAAAAATAGAAGGACTTTATCATGGCTCTTATGATTTCGCAGAAGTAAGTCTGAGAAACAAACCTGGTGATCGCAATGGAAGCGCACCCATATCTACTGCTTACAGTTATGGTACACCGGACTCGGTTTTAACCGAAGTAGTTGCTTTACCTTTCAATGAAATCGAGGCAACTGAATCGCTAATTAATCTGCACGGCGAAAGCTTGGCCTGCATCATGATCGATCTGATGCCCCAAACATTAAGCATGATCTCTCCCTCTGAAGATTATCTAAAAGCACTATTTCGACTCACGCGTAAACATGGAATTCTTCTTGCCTTTGATGAAGTTATTAGTTTTCGTTTAGGGTATTCCGGCGGTCAAGGTATGTTTGGAATTGATCCTGACATCACCAGTATTGGGAAAATTATTGGGGGTGGCTTCCCGGTGGGTGCAGTTGCCGGTAGAAAGGACATCATGTCAGTGTTTGAACCACAGAGTGGACAATCTCCCCGACTCCCTCATGGGGGCACGTTCAATGCAAATCCTATCACCATGACTGCAGGCAAGGCAGCCTTGCAAGCCATGGATGAAGATAAGTTCGATCGACTTAACGCCGCTGGAAATCAATTAAGGCAGCAAGTTACAGAAATTATCGCCGAACTTGATATTGCCGCGCAGGTAACAGGGAAGGGGTCGTTGTTCTCTGTGCGATTTCATGACCGACCTATGCGCCACTTCGCTGATATCGTTATTGACGATATGGAAAGTCTGTTCATGGATAAATTGCGACGTTATCTTATTGGCAACGGTATTTGGTTAGGCGGAAACATGGCTGGCTGTCTTTCGACAGCAACCACCCAAGCTCACATCGATAAGTTCTGTCAGGTATTAAAGGAAGGAATAGTCGCACAAAAATGACTACTGTTCGCTTAGAACGCAAAGTTGGGTTAGCTGGCGCAGTTTTTTTGATGGTAGGAAATGTAGTGGGCGCCTCAATATTTATTCTGCCTGGCACCTTGGCTGGCATTGCTGGACCAGCTATATTTATAGCTTATCTTATAGCTATTATTCCCGCATTTTTTAACACGCTTGTTGCTGCACAGGTAGGTAGCATTCTGCCAGTTAGTGCAGCAGATTATGTTTTTACCAGCACTGTATTGCACCCTCTACTGGGTTTCCTCAAAGTTTGGGCAGCAATGTTAGGCGCGCTGGTTGGCGGCCCTATTCTTGCCTACGGTTTTGCTGACTACTTTGCTTTTTTTGCACCGGATGTCAATCGGGTAACACTCGCTTGCCTCATTGTGGTCAGCATCATGATCATCAACTTAATGGGTATACGCTCTAGCGTGAGAATACAGATGGTAATGGTCTCATTATTTGTCAGCGCTTTATTAATTCTTGCTATTGGCGGACTGTTCTACATTGATGGAGAATTATTAACGCCGATCGCACCACTCGGATGGGGTGCTGTGCTTGCGGCAGCAGTGCCAGCCTATTATTCTTACACGGGCTTCACAATGTTGCTTTCGATTACTGAAGAAATCAAGAATCCTGCAAGAAATGTTCCTCTAATTACTCTTTATACTTTTCTGATCGTTGCCTTCATTTACACATCAGTAACATTTGTCGTGCCAGGTTTAATTCATTGGCAAGAGCTTGGTTCGATAGTTGCGCCATTGAGCGCAGCTGCGGCAGTCTTTTTGCCCGAGTGGTACTCGACGGCTATTACAATTGCGGCTCTTTTCGCTGCTGGCACATCTATCAATATGATAATTATTACTGTCTCCCGCTCATTTTTCGCCGTGGCAAGAAACAGAATTTGGCCACAAGTATTTAATCGTGTAAGTCGTCATACAGGAGAGCCTGACACCACGATTCTATTAGTAGGCGTGATTATTCTGATTGGAATCGGCCTGCAAGGGAATATTGCACAGTACGCCTCCGTATCAGTTATAGGCTGGATGCTCTACGGAATTATTTGGGGGATTGCATTGGTCCGTTTGCCGAAAATGTTACCAGTCCACTATAATAATGCGCAGTTTAAACTAAGTAATTCATGGTTATGGGTCACTGCTGCGGCGAATATCTTAATCGGAATTTTGTTTATCTTCATTGCCGTCCGCGATAATACCGGCCCCGCTATGGGATATTTTTTCTTGTTGTCTCTAGGCGCAGTTTATTATTATTTTAGGCAGAAGATCCTTGCTAAAGAAGGAGTATCGCTGGAAGCGCTATTGAAAAACGAGACTGATGAAGCAACTCGAGCTACGCATGAGGCTGTGATGAGGATATAAAAACCTCAGCCTTCGATTGGTCCGCATCCTATTACTCCGACATTCTGATAAATAATAAGCTTTGACTAATTGACTAGCGGAGGTTTAAATTTGATTTCCGCCCCATCATTTTACAAATTGGATTATAGAATTTTTCGCATATATGGGCGATTGCAGCTGGGTTGATCCGGCTGCAACCATAATCTAATCCTTTAGTTGCCGCGGAGTGGTGACTGATGTGTGTGCTTGATAAGCCACCCAGAATTTTCCTTTATCAAGACTAGCGTAACCCATGTTGGTGGGCTCGAGTTTGATGCTTGGTTGTGCGGATAGATGTTCCACCATCGCACGAAGCTAGCGACTGCAACGTCCCCGTGAATAGAAACCTCTAGACCTTCAATTGTAGTAACGAACTCCGTTTTTCCTCCATTCAGAGTCTCGCTTGTCTGACGACCGGCAATTTGATTAGCCATGTTCTTTGCCTCGTCTGTTTGACGAAGACCGCCAGTAATATAGATACGATCTGATCTCATCAGCTTCGCTTGGGCCTCTAAATCATTTTCTAAATCACCATACTGATGAATAACAGCCATCACATCATCCATGTCGTCGGCAAAGGTATTCGGTGCTAGCATCAATCCAGTTAGTATAAAAATTAATACAGCAAGGCGGTTGTTCAGCTTGGTATTCATGATCGGTTCTTCTCCAGAGTAGTTGTCGTTCAAAATTCTCAGTTGAGATGATAACCAAAATTACTATGTAGACAACTCACCAGATGATTTTCTAAATCAACTTTGAGTGATTGATTGCTATGGCTTAAAGTTTGATTTACCTCCAACTTATCGCCAGAAATACCGCCATATGAATTTGTTATCCCGCTTAGCCAGAGTGGTTCCATAACAGGTTTATACGTATTATTCTGTTACAAGACTATGAATAAAAGGGAGCACACATATGAGTTCATCGATCACAGGTCGGTTTGAGTTGGGGGACTTCGCTTTACAGTCAGACACAATTTTAGAAAATGCTTTTATCGGCTTTCGCGCATATGGTTCATTGAACGAAGCACGAGATAACGTAATAGTATTTCCAACGTGGTACACGGGGACCAATGATCAAGTCGAGCCCTACGTCGGCGTTGGGAAAGCGCTCGATCCAGAAAAGTATTTCATAGTTGTGCCTGATATGTTCACCAATGGATCATCCAGTTCACCGAGTAATACCCCCAAACCACATCACGCTCTAGAATTTCCCTTAGTTACTCCGTTCGACAATGTTAGCGCTCAAAGACGATTACTCGAAGAGCACTTTGGTATCACTGGTGTAGACTTGATGGTCGGATTTTCAATGAGCGGTCAGCAAGCCTACCATTGGGCTGCACTGCACTCGGACTTTGTGAAGCGGGCATGCTCGATCTGTGGCAGTGCTAAAACTTCATCGCACAATTGGGCGATGCTACATGCATACAAAACAACTATGGAAACCACTCTCGAGTGGCGGGATAAAAACTGCCAGGACTGGGATCCAAAGGTTCTATCGGTTATGGCAAGCATTGGGGCGACGATGGCAATGTCTCAGGATTGGTACCGGGAGGGGTTACATCTCACGGACGAGGTCAAAGGTGTTACTGATGTGATAGGAAATATCAAAAATCTCTTCCAACCGTGGGTCCCCGCAAACCTCTATGCCCAAACCCTCACTTGGATGTCAGCGGACGTTTCCAAAAACGCTAATTTCAATGGTGACTTGGAATCTGCGCTCAAGGCAATAGACATTCCATTTTTGATGCTGCCATGCGAAACCGATATGTATTTCCGTGTTGAGGATAATGAAGCTGAGTTGCCTTTCATTCCTTTAGGCCAGTTGAACATGATCCGCTCTAAAAGCGGACACATGGCAGGATTGCCAGGATTCAGCCCAGAAGATGACGCCTTCATTGATCGACAATTGATAGATTTTTTACAGGTTCCTAGCTGAATTTGATGTGAGGGTTCACATCAGTGTCCCATGAAAGGCGAGCTAATATTTCAAATAAAATGAAAATATTAGCTCTTCTTTTTGCGCGCACGAGCTCAAATATTCATGGAGAGTAGTCTGCTCCCAGTATGCGCTGAGACTGTTAAAGGGAGCAGGTTCCCGCATCGTTGAAATAATCTCTAATTCCATAATTGAGCTGTGCAAAGATGGAGTTTAAGAGTTATCAATCCGCGTGGATATGTTAATTAAACGCTATAGATGGTTCCATTCCATTCTAACGTTTCAAGTGCCATTTCTCCCTCGCTCCTAATCTGGGTACCATCGGAAATATTAATCAACAAAGAAGTTTTAGCTACATGTGCATTCGGTGGTGTTTCCCAAGTACCTTCGCCTTGCCCTATGACTGTGGTGCCATCATCTAAATAGGCTTGCGCTACCCATTTGATTTTTCCGCCTTCGTTCAGTTCAGCTGGAGGAGTTGGGCCCCAAATAAGTGTTCCAAAGACGGCACCAAAACCGTCAGCAGTTCCTTCCCAATTTTGATGAATAGTTATATCGCCTGCCTCATTTGAAGTATAAGTATTACCCTTATATTTTAATGAAAATTTACCTAATTCCTCTGACATTTATATCTCCTTAATCAACATATTGAACAATGAAATTTATTAATCTTCTAATCCGCACGCTGGGAATACAGAAGTGTTTTAAACCTTATCGATATTCTAAATACCCCAATGAATTACGTGACTTTTCCACAAGGAGAGATTTCCGCAAGTTGCAGGATCAGAAGAATCAGGTGTATTCCATGACATGGCATCGAGTCTTCTTCCCAATCCTACCGAATTCTCGCCGATTACCCTAATAGCAAATGCAGAATTCATCTCGCCTTCTTCCCCGCTTGCTAAAATCTGCAGAAAGCCATAACCAGACCTATCATTATTAGCTCTGTTTTCTTCATCAAATTCTGCAAGCGTCTGTTGAACGTCTTCCATATTTCTACCCGGATTAAGTTGGCATTGCCTTATGGCTACGTAACTTTCCTCAATTTCGCCCCCTTCATAAGCGTTTGCTTGGTTAGGTTCATTAATTGACCAGTTACGTCCGACTTGCCTTGTTCCACCGCAGTCAACCATTGCAAAAAAATGACGGCTAGGTCCTGACTGAGATTGTGACTCCAATCCCCTTATCATGTGTTCGAAATTATCCCAGTATCTGACTACATTTATGCTTCCTGCCCGAGACGAGGCTGCAACAATAGGCTCTCTATAGAATACTAAGTTAGGCCCATTGTCAGTTCGCGGGATAGCTCTTCCTACGCTAATGACTTCCTCCATTGTGAAGCCTGGTTTCAGGGTGCATTGCATAAATTCATTGATGTTGCCGCCTTGTGCCATCGACGGGCTTATCCAAATCATGGAGATAAAAAGCATGAGGCTTGAAGGTATATAATTTTTCATTATTACTCCCTTTTCTTAGGTGGGTAGCCATTATGAATGGCCTTAAGATTGCAGCCGTGTTTGTGATACGCGACATTCTTATGTGGGATAATAACTAGATTTGTTGTCTAGACAACTCACCAGATGATTTTTTCTCCCGCGATCAAAGTAACGCGAGGGAACCTCATAAGCTCTTGATTAGAATGTTGATCTAACCTTGAGCATAAATTCCGTTCCGGTGGTGTAGCAGGGGTTCTCGATTTCAATCAGATCTCGGTCACGCAGATAACCGTTGTAGCGCTTACGCAGCATACAATTTTCATTATCCAGAGCGTTGTTTATTTCAAATCGATAGGTCAAGTTTGCAAAACCTACTTTCTCAGCAAAGAAAGTCAAATTTGGTTGCATTTTTCCGCCATCATAGAACACCACATTGTCGATATCATATTGGACTCTATTTCCACCGGTGCCACCCATCTCTCCAAATCCTTCTTGATAGTTCAGGCCAAAACTGAGATTTCTTTCAGGAATATCCTGACGATAACCTAAGCGGAAGCCTCCTCGATCAAAAGGAATTATTGTCCGCTTTTTTGCGATTAGCGGATCATAGATATATGCTTCTTCGAGATTGAGTCCGGCAGTAATGAGTGCCTGGGGAAGATTGAGGAAACCTAATCGAATACTGGCATTAAGATATAGCCCGAAAACCTTTCCGTCGCCTACATTCCCATTGGCACTAATCAGGGTTTGGGAGTCTGGTGAGATATCGACTTTCCCTATGGAGTCGCGTACATCGTAATAGAAAAATCTGGAATTCAGTACGCCCCCATCGTTAGGCAGTCGGTAGTCGAGATTAACGTTGTAGCGCCAGGTTTGTTCCTGTTCCAACTCAGGGTTTCCAGCAACAGTGTTCTGGTCGTCATCCTGTGGATTAACGCCGGCTGAGAAGTCTTTAAAACTAAGTTGAGAAACATCTTTCTCTGCCGACACACGCAACTGAAGGCTTCGGTTTATATCGAAACGAAAATCCAACTTTGGTTTAACAAAATCAAAATCCCGTTTTTTATTCACATCGCCCGATTGCGCAATTTCTGACACTTCGTACAATAAACTGCTTTCCAGTGACATACGTTGATTGATTTGCCAATTGTGAGTGACGAAGCCTTCTGCCCGAACTTCCTCCACCTCAGAAATTGCATTGGGCACAGAAATTGGGCGCAGGCCACCGAAATCCAGAGAGGTAATGCCTGGCACATTTAATCCCAGACGCAACGAAGAATCTTGAATTGTTTGTGCGCCTTCAATACCGATCTCCAGACTTTGATCTTCTTGCAGACCCCAGCTATAGGAGGTTCTTACAATACGTTCTCGATAGCGACTTTGCGTATCCAGGAAAAGATTTTTCGTCTCGGGCTGCCCCAGAGCAGATGAGGCAAACCGTTCACGCGTGCTGGCATCCTTTCGCTCATTAACAATAAACAACAATTTGTATTTGCTGCCATTAGAAAAACTGTGTTCATAATCACCACCAAATTCCCAGTTGTTTGACACAGATGGGTTATCTTCACGTTCAATGGAAACCGATACTGGTGTGCTCTGATAATCAGTTATAGTTCTGAGCAAATTAGAAGGTGGATCGTTCTCGCTGTACAAAGCATTAAACGCAATTCGATCATCAGGTGTAGCCTGATAGACTAAATTTGTATTAAACCGATAGTTTGTCTGTTCAGTATACCGATCCATAGCCCGGGTCTCGTTGAGAGAACGATCTGCCAGAAGGCTAGTTTCAAAACTTTCCTGCAAAGGATGACAATTGCCCCACCAGTTACCACCATTGCAACCAGAACTTGCATCCGCACTCAGAAGATAATCGAGCTGGCCTGTTTGCCCACTGAAGGAAATGGTACCGAGTGGCTTTAGTTCGCCATCATGGAACCGGGTAAAACCTAGTTCTGTTGAAATATTCGACGTTGATCGCTCTCCCTTCAACACAATATTAACCAGTTGTCCTGTATTGCGAACATCGAGATTTCCCGACGTGCCGCGGATGATTTCAATATAATCCACCTGGTCGGCGGAGATTCGATCCAACTGGCTGCTGGCTTCGTTGGCCTTGCCTGCCAATCGCTTGCCGTTAATCAATATCTGACCCTCGGCTCCAAGCCCACGATCATTACCCCCAAAGCTAGGGACCTGATTACCCTCAAGAGCAAGCCCGATACCTGGAATACGATTCAGCATATCGCTGACTGATACGGCACCGTATTCGGCGAAATAGGAAGCTGGGTAAGTAACAGTGGCATCGTCCTCAGGGAAGCTCCTGCGCCAAGGCAAGACCCGAGAATACTGAAAAAACTGCGGCTGTTACGGAGATACAGCGGTTCTTTACTTCCATGTTTTATTACTCGATCTGAGTTTTTAGATAACGCTCAAATTCAGGGCGTTTTTAAGCACGCGCGAGACCATACATGATTATCTCGAATAATAAAACAGGTTACCGCTATAAAATGTGCGCTGCCGGAGCAGACCAGCCCACGGAGGGTCCACCCATTTATCCAAGCAGGTTCCTTCTGGGAGTCTTACATACTATTCTGGGCGAACGCTTAGGTATAATAAAATTGAAGTGAAGCCCAATTAACTTTCTAAAATGAGTCTTCGAACTTAAAATGACTTGGATAAATTCGCTTAAAGATGCATCACTAAAGAGCGCCACCAGTGAATCTATTACTGATGGTGCCTTCTTTGCGCCATTATCTTGATTGGCGTAGGCTGGGTAATTTGCGGACTATGTATACTTAGAAGTCACTCACTCTAAAACTCAACTGATAAGGAAACCTTTATGAAGAACCGATTTGTCTCATCACTAGCCCTTACTTTTACCCTCAGCGCACTGTCATCAACCGTTATGGCAGATACAGCCAGCGAGGTCCGTCAGGTGGTCTTAGACCAAGTTGCTCACATGAATCAGGAATTGACCCAAGATCCTATGCGTCTTTCAAAGGATGGCTCTATAGAGTTTTTCTCTAGCGGTGGTCTGCTGACTTATCTCGACAGAACCTCAGGCGGAAATACGTTTGAGATGTTCGAAGGCAGCATCAAGCATATCGAGGTGGTGGTATTGGTCGAAGGTCAAGCGGCGGTGGCGCACTTTTATCAAGAAGCCATGATGCAACCTACAGGACTGCCCGCTGTACCCAACTATCGCACTAGAGTGACACAAGTTTTTGTCAAAGAAGAAGGTGACTGGAAAATTCGTGCTGCGCACTGGTCCCCATTAATGGGAGGGGCAGGTACCTCACAAACCGTCGTTAAATAGAGCTGCTAAACTTGATGCTAGGTTCAAATATTTGTCTGGTGCTATCTGCTTTCGGGAGGCCAGTTTCACACTGGTCTTCCGGGCTATAGAAAATATTTTAAGAGAATGTGTGGCTGATTGAGGTTATAGAGCCTACTCCAGGAATTAACTCCGCTCATCGAGGTATAGCCCCTTTTGCTGAAGTAGTTTACATCGCAATGTTTGTGGGATTTATCCCTTCGCCAAGAACAAAGCTAGAGCCTACTGCGCCTACTACCGCAGTTCGTCGATTGAGATTTAACCCTGCGCGCAATCTAATTAGCGGTTCAATTCCAGTGCAATGCCCGGCCATTAAATTCTCAACTCCTATTTCGCGAAGACGGTCTGCTGTCCAGCCAAGAGTTTGGTCGTCAGCTGCAAACAAATGTAGCCCGCCCATAAGAGCATGAATGGCACTGTCTTGAATCATCTCTTGTATTTGAGTAAGTGCATTCACCACACCTGAGTGACCACAACCAAGTAGAACGATTGGACCATTTTGTGTTCGTATTACTAATGCCTGACTTTCCGGTATAAAATCGTCAACCCAATCTCCTGCTAACTGAACTTCAAGTTTGCTGGCCGAAGTTCCAGTAGGATAATTTATTTCAGGGTGATGACGCTCAACTGGCCCAGATATCCAAACAGAAGGAAATATCTCAGCAGCTTTAGAATGCACAATAAATTCGACTCCTTCACTTGCAATCTCTTCACGGAGGCCGATCATCAAATTACATTCTAGCTCGCCATCCATGCAAGTCGGAAATGTTCCAGGGTTTATGACAGGGCGGCGAGGACTAAAAAACCCTTCGGCAACATGTATCCGACGAATCTCGGCAGCAGTTTGGTCATGGAGAGTCTGTATCAAAGGAAGAAGACCATCGTTATGGTCAAAATGGAAATGGCTCAACACGACATCCGTGACGCAAGACAAATCGACGTTCAAGACTTTAGCATTTTTGATTACAGTATCAGGATAGCGCCCTGCATCAAATAAAATACAATTACCGTCAACTTCTACAAGGGCCGAAAATCCCCATTCGCCGATAGTTGCACCGTTAGCTAGATTAGAGGAAAGAATTGTAACTTGGACATCAGCTGCGAGAGGGCCAGAGCTTTCCGAGGAGGCCACAAGTCCTGAGCCAAATAAAGAGACAAGGACAATCACCAAATTAATTTTTTTTAGCCAACTGAACTCTATATTCATAATTTATCGCTCGCTTTTAATATGCGTACACAGACTATGCTTAGATCTGTTCCTATTTATTTTAAATCTACTCTGAGTCTGCTGGCTTGATCGAGATAAGGTGGAATAGATACCCGCCTGCGCCTCCAGCAACAGCTTGAGCAAGCATGCCAATAACGCTGCGAGTGGCGGCAATACCTGAAATTCCGAGTAATAATTTCATGATTATGTGAATGGTTATTAGCCCGGCAGCGCCTGCAGCTATATATAAGGTCATACGATGCTGCGGGAAATACTTGATTATAAATGTCGCAACGGGCATTGCTAATAAATAACTTACGGCGATCACTGGTAGATAAATGCCAGTCATATTAGTGACATCATGGAGTGCAGCTTCAAATCGTTGAGCAAGAGAGACATCGAAATTTAAGGCTATAACGCTGGCGATATTGCCCTGGCTGATAAAGATTGCGCCAAGCAAATAGGCAGCAATTACTGCTACCAAAAAACTACTCATGTTTCTTACAATCGTATTGTTCATTTATACTACCTGCATATTCGTCTAGTTTTGCTATGATGACTTGAATTTGTTGGGAGCGAAAGGGTAATGCGCGAAATACTTCTGATCACGCTAGTAGTCTCAATGATTATTAGTGAGCCTCTGGGCAAGATAAATGCTGCTGACTCATCAGGCAATTCAATAGCTGAGGGTTATAACATTGAAGTTGTGGCTGAAGGATTAGACTTCCCCTGGTCCATCGCGTTCTTGCCGAACGGAGACTATCTGGTAGCCCTAAGAGGTGGTGAGGTTCGTCGCATTAGCGCAGCAGGTGAGGTGGGAGATCCTCTGACAGGTTTGCCGGCCACTTATGTGGCCAGCCAGGGCGGCTACTTCGACATAATGCTAGACCCAGATTTTGCGTCGACTCAATCCATTTACCTCTCTTTTGCTCATGGTACTGCTGCGGAAAATGGTACAAGAATCATTAAAGGCATTTTGAATGGTACGGAAGTTGAAAGTGTCCAAACTTTGTTTACCGTTTCTCCATTAAAAGACACGCCGGTTCATTACGGAGGCAAGATGATTTTTTTGCCAGACGGAACCTTGATGATGACTACCGGCGATGGTTTCGAGTATCGCGAGGCTGCACAGGATAAATTTAGTCTCCTGGGTAAGATCATTCGCATAAACAAAGATGGCAGTGCGCCCAGTGACAATCCATTTGCCGATGGTAGTGAGGGTGATCCCAGGGTTTGGTCTTATGGCCATCGTAGCCCACAAGGTTTGGTGTTGGACGAGGCCACAGGCACCATTTATATGCACGAGCATGGCGCACAAGGAGGTGATGAGCTAAATGCAGTTTTGCCTGCGCGCAACTATGGCTGGCCAGCGGTGACTAAGGGGATTAACTATTCCGGTGCCTATGTCTCCCCACTGAAGACAGCCCCAGGGGTAGAAGAGCCCTTAACTTATTGGGTGCCAAGTATCGCACCTTCTGGACTGGCAATTTATAACGGTGCCGCATTTCCGCAATGGCAAGGGGATCTCTTTGTCGGCGCATTGCTAGATCAGGAAGTTCGTAAGTTGGAAATCGAATCGGGTAGAGTTGTGAGTGAGGCATCAATTTTTACCGAGATTGGCGCAAGAATCCGCGACATTCGTGTCGGCCCCGATGACTTCATGTATATATTGACGGATAGTGGTAGCGGCAAAGTGTTGAGGGTTGTGCCTGATTAGATAAGCAAACCAGCATTCCGGTGATCACATCAGATGCCTGTCACTCTAATGTTAGTCATCCCTTAGCTTTTAGTTCCACCTTAGTTACACCATATGCCATCCAATTTAGAAGTTTAGCAAACAATCGTTTAACAAAGCTTAGCTTGGAAATGGATGGAATATTTCTGATTAAAAAGAAGAATAATCGGGTTTTGTTTCTTAAAGGCAGTCGTTGGCCTTTTTTGGATATTTTGGATAAGACTAACTTCCGGGAGTCTTTCTTCCTCTATCTGTTTAAAAATAACGTCTAATTCTGCTGGTGAGGCATTATCGATAATGGCAGGCACTAGATGATTCGCAGCTACTATCGCATCTCTTAAAGCAATATTTATCCCCTGACCGCCCACGGGGTTCATTGTGTGCGCAGCATCTCCAAGCAGAAGGGCACCATCTTTATTCCAAGTAGTACATCTATTAAGTCCCACATCTAGAACGAATCTATCTGAAATTTTGTCTCTATTTATTTCTAGGTGTTCGGCAAAGGTTTCTCCGCAATGTTTTTGCATTTCAGAAATCCAAACATTTACTCCTTGCTTTTTTATTTTGCCGAAGGAGCCTTTGGTTATGATCCATCCAACTTGTAGCAAATTATCGTAACAGGCAGGGCAAATCATAAACCCTTCTGGCACAAAATTTACGAAAGCAGTACCAGGCTCCATAAACTGGCTTGGGTAGGGAATCTTAAACCATATTATGTCTATTATTTGCTTGAAATCTTTCACTTCAAATCCAAGCTTTTTGCGCAAGATTGAAGTTCTCCCGTCGAACCCAATAATTACTTTGGCTTTTAACTCAAATTTTTGATTTCCTGCAACCCCCCGTAAGCCGACAACTCTGTTGTTCTCGTAAATAACATCGTTTACTCGATGTCCCCGAAAAAAATCAAACTCTTTGTAGTTCTTAGTTTTAGAAATCATGTGCTCAAGTAGTGCCGGTTGAGAGACCCACCTTAAGCCGCCATCTTCTTTAAAAGGGAATTCAGCATCAATTAGATGCTCCCCACGATAATGAGCTTTGACTTTAGAATTTATCTGCATAGGCAGATCAATTTTTTCCAGATCAAAACCTATGCTTTTCAAGGCATAATAGCCGCTTGGCATAATTCCTTCGCCTCTGAACTCATTCGAAAAATTAGACTGCTTTTCGATTAGGGCTGTTCTCAAACCTCTAGAGGCTAGAATATGCGCCAGAGCCGCCCCGCCAGGACCCGCGCCGCATATAGCGAAATCGTACTTCTGATGCATGGACAGATTCTCCTAGATGTAATTCTCAGTGGGTAGAAGCCCGTCAACCTGTTGGACTGGAAATAGCATCCTAATTTTGCGTTAGATAAGAGTAGTTAGTTGTTGCGCAGTGGTCCAAATTTGGTCCGAGAAATAGACCTACCCCGTATTTTTATAGACCGCGCGGTTTATATACCCCCACCCGGGGCACCCCCACTTGTCCAAGTAGGTTCCATCGCATCCCTATACATACTATATTGGACGAACGGTTAGTTAATTTTGATGTGCTTTGTTTTTTTTGCATAAATTAATTCCAATCTAACTCACCACTGTCTGAATTTATTTTAAGAATTCAATCTCAATGAATGCACATTCAAAGTCATTTCCATTAATAACGTCGTGCTCAACACCTACCTCTCGGAAATAGGGCACACCACTTTTCATTGGTGCAATAGTATTTTCACTACTACCTAGATTAATTTCGAGTTGGCCATCAAATAAAGGCACAACGATATAGTCATATTCATGCCGATGCCATCCAGTGTTGTCTCCATATTTTTTGAAACGCCATTCTGTGACGCAGGTACGCTCATTATCGATCAAGACTGTCGAAACAGCGTTACCATGTTTAGATTGTTCGCACATATATCCGTCCATTTTTATGGTAACCAACCCAGGCAACAAAAGGTTCTAGATATTAAACCTGCTTATGTTGAAACTAATGCTTGGCAGATCGCATGGTGTCTGCGCTGCCCCATGAAGCTGACCAATCAAGGTAACCGAATTAGATCATTAATCCAGTGCCGTCACCTCGTAACTCTCTACTAGCCGGCCGTAGCTCTTTTTGTCGAACCAATCCTGTTGTTTGGGTGCCCATTCCTGATCTTCAAGCAGGGCCTGGAAGGATTTAGCTTGCGCCTCACGGGATGTCGAAAGCATCACAAATTGAAGATAATTGCCGCTTCCCAGGCCGTGTTGCCAAATATCAATCAGGTATCCATGCCCTTCAAAAATGATTTTAGCTTCTTGCATGGCCGCAAGGCTTTTGGCGAACTCACCAGGCTTCGGCTCCCATGTATAGACCTGCACAATGTAGTTTCCTGGGTTAATGTCATCGAGTGAGGTCATCGAATAACTTGCTACCGTAGCAAGCGCGTCTGAAGACTCAAATTTATCGAGGTAGTCTTTCCAATCCTCCGTATAGATGTTGCCCACATCAGAATATGCTTGCTCTGCTTTTTGCGTGTAACTTTCAAAAAAATCTACCCACAAAAAGCGATTCTCACCACCAATCCCGATATTTTGTTTGTGTACAATGGTCGCTTGCCCACGAGCTACAGCAATATCTCGTCCCTCTCTCATCAAGGCCTCCACCTCGGCAACTTTGCCCGGCTTCGCTTCATACCAGTAAACATCGGCTATGCCGTCTCCGTATCCATTTGTATAAGCAGAGAAGCAAAACACACAGAGAATCATTTTTTTTATATTTTTCATTGTTTTTCCTCTTTTATTTGATGATCGATCAAGTCCACCGATCCTGAGCTTTTTTTCAGTATGACATGGCGGAATTAGATTTCAATATTACGCTGGAGGGGGTCTGACAAAGGCTCTTCCGCATTCTTTTCTATATAGCCATTTTTTAGTCTCTAGAAGAAAAATACCACACTAGCTGAACTGCCATTGCACCATCACAGAGACAACTCATCTCCTTTTTTGTGCAGCTAGGAGGCCCAACATGTATATGCATACCAATAAGCTCAAACGATTCTGCTAAGATTAGGTTTCCGAACTCAATAAAAAAGGGCAATAACAATGACGGAATATCAAATAATGAATAGTTTTAATATGTTTATGATAAGTAATGCCATGTTTCAGCTTGGTGTTTTTATATTGTTGTGGATAACGCTTAGATGGGTGCGAGCTATCTATACTAATGGTGCTGAGTTAATAGAGAAAATTCTCTGTTCAGTATTTGGTCTCGGTACTGTCTTTAATGGATTAATGGTGTCCGGTTTCTTTTATGCGAATTGGGAAGGGACTAGCTATGCGCTGAGTCAACTCGAATCGCTTAGTCCAACAGCACAGTCTTTTGTTGATTATTTGCCTGTAGATACATTGCCTGAGGTAAGCTTAATCCCTTGGAACCCTGTAATGATTGTATGGTGGTTGGCGGTTATAGTCGCAATTTTATACCCTGTCTGGAATAAAAAAGCGTCCTAAATTTGGGTTGGGCAAGAGTGGTTCTTTAAAATGCCAATAGAGCTACTCTTGTCATAAAAGGTTCTAGATATTAAACCTGATTATGTTGAAACTAATGCTTGGCAGATGGCATGGTGCCTGCGTTGCTCAATGAAAAGTTTATAGCTTGAAACCAACTATGCAGAGAATATTATTGCAATATAGGGCCCTGGTCAGACACATTCATCGCTTACGCCCGCGCGATCAAACCGTCAACAAGAGCACGCCTAACGAGTAGAGAAGAAACAGTATTGACCATAAGTTGAATCGCACTGGAAATATTATTACTAACGCCATTAGCAGAATCCCTAAAGAAGGTACGACTATAGAAGGTAGTATCGCATTGTTGTACATAACTATATTTACATAAGGTCCAACCAGGTAATACAACAACATAGATAGCGCAGAAAGGCGGCCCAGATGCTGGCTTTCCTTCAGCATATCCATTACACCTTCTTTAGGTGCAGGCAATGCCATTTCGGCTGCGCCGTAAATACATGAAGAACCAAAAACCAGCACAATAAAATCCAGAAAAGCCCATTCTTCTATTGCACGCAGCTCCCAGCCTATCCACCAAAGCTGTAAAACGTACAGCATAATACTGAACGTCCAGATTGCCGAGGACCAATGAAATATAACGCGCGAATAGGCTCTAGTAATCATTGCCCAGTTTTGCAGAGTTCGTGTTATTGCCAGACCAAGAGTGATTGATATGACAATAAAGATGTATTCGTGTTGAGTCATCTTAACTTCTCTTAATTTGTTGCTTCTTCTGCGAGCGCTTCCTGTACCCGTGCCCCGCGCAGAATATTCACCATGCCGTAGTTGCCTTCATGACAGGCATATTTTACGTACGTATTATTTTAAAAATTTGCAAAAGCCATAAATATCATTGACTGTGGTCGAATATATGTCAGGGAGTTCTTTTGGAAATAAGCAGTCCCCTGCGTGACAAGTACCATGTACTGTTCGGCCATGCGCTTGCACTCCTGAAGAGAGTAATTTACGGAAATAGTTTAACCCCTCGTCTCTTAGAGGATCTAACTCATTCACAGAAATTACATGTGGTGGTAGGCCGACCATATCTTCTTTTACAGCATGATAAGGCCAAGCTAGTGGGTTCATAGAATTTTCTCCAAGTGGGTCATAGGCTTTAGCTAGAGCTGCACTTGTTGCATTGCTAATAAAATAATCATCGTTTTCCTTTAAAGACGGTAAGTTTAAAGGCGGATCTGCATAAAGTCCGGAAATATAAGGGCATTGGGCATAGACCCCTGAAATTTCATTAATCCAGTTCTCTCTGTTCGCTTTAAGGGCTGTAGCTAAACAGAGATTGCCTCCGCCTGACTCTCCTGAAACTACGATGGATGATGCTCTTAGTTTATCTCTATTTTTAAAAGCCCAGCGGGTTGCAGACGCACAATCATTCAACCCAGCGGGAAATGGATGACAGCCAAGTGCCCCGCCTGCATTTCGGAATTCCACTCCAATAACTAATAGCCCTCTTGCTGCTATCTCTTGGCGCCACCTTTCATAGTTAGGGTCCTTGGCCTTAAGTATTACCATGCCACCTCCATGCATATGAACAAGGCAAGGAATTTTACCCTTTACATTGGTAGGCCTATGTATGTAGATTTTTATCTCATTTCCATCCATTCCAATTATTATTTCTTCACTTGATTCAACGCTTGATATTGGAGTCAAGTCAGTAAATATAGTTTTAAAAACACTAGCGTAGTTGAGCTCAGCTTCCGAAGCCCAATTTATGCAATCTGTAGCACTAGAATTACCATCTACAGATGCTTTTGCGGGGTGGATATCAAGACCGAAGGGAGCTAAAGCATTTACTAATCGTGGGTCCGCTCGTTCATCCACGCGGAGGGAAGAATTAGGGTCACCAAGCCTCCCAGGAAGAGACGAATTGTTCTCTTTAGTAATCATTATTTATTCCTTGATATTTTTAAAAAATCTTAACGTGGTTTAATCACTTTTATGAATATTTAATATTGAATTTTAAAAATATTTTGCCCCTCGAAACCAGTTCCCAAGAGGCGCGCTGCGCAATCCAGATTTTACCAAATCGTTCGTCCAGAATAGTATGTATAGGGTGCAGATGGAACCTGTTTGGACAAGTTGAAGACTTATTTCAAATACCTTAATTTCTTATCATTGATTTACCCACAATTTGTAACTAACGTATTCAATCAGCGGCGTGATATTCTCGCCCGCAAGGAAATCGGAGTTCGGGTTGAATCGACGCAGATTCGAGCCTAACAACTGAGGAAGCACCAGATGTTTCGTTGCCCTGCCCGAATAATATTGTCCTCCCTTTTTGTGCTTGGAAGTCAGACTGTAAATGCCCAGGATAACGTGGGTGAAGACTCCACAGTTGTGTATCCTGCTAACTATTTCAATGAATGGACACCAGTAACTGCTCAGGACATGTTAGACCGCATCCCTGGTTTGAGTGGTGGTGGGAGCAGTTATAGTGGTGTAGCAGGGGCTTCCCGAAGTTATCGTAGTGGAGGCGGCCGTGGTTTCGGTGGCGGCTCTCGAGGAACTGAAATCCTCATTAATGGAAAGCGTACTGCAGGGAAAAACAATAGCACGGGAGGACAGCTCACCCGTATCACCTCAGATCAAGTCGACTATATTGAAATCATTCGTGGCACTTCAGGTGAATTGGATGTGCGGGGAAGCGGGCAGGTAATCAATGTCATTCTTTACGATACTTTTGCCGACAGGTCCATTCAGTATGAATTAAGTGCACAGCAATCTGATAACAACACAGTTACACCTTCCGGTAGTTTATCTTTTAGCGGCCAAACTGGAGCGCTTGATTATCAAATTGAAGCTAGATCCGGAGAGGTTTATTCCAGAAACATTAGTAAAGAAAATTCAATACTAGGTGATTTTTCTCCAAATGATCGTATCAGAGAAATCAGACAGACTAATGGCGATAACAGCACTATAAGTGCAAATGCGGGATATGAAATTAGTCCTAGTAGCAGTGCTAGATTCAATGCGCAATTCACTGAGGGGTCTGGTGAGAGCGACACGGTTCGTCGTACTACCGATTTAAAAGTCTCACCTAATGTGGATTTCTTTCAAAGAGAAGACAATCCTAGTTCAATTGAAAATTGGGAAATTGGTGCGGACTATGAATATGTAACCGATCGTGGAGATCGATTCAAAGTATTGGCAATTAGCAATGCTTTTACCCAAGCTCGAACCAGAGAACGTTGGAACTTAACTGGCCCACAAAGCGAAGATAAAAATCTGTTTCTAGATTCTGGCAGCACTACCCGTGAGCGCATTATTCGTGGATCCTATACATTTGATATGTTTGGTGGTTCACAAGATATCGAACTTGGTGCCGAGCGAGCACAAACTATTCTCGATTCGAAACTAGCCTTGGGAATTGGGGGTATACCTGGCACAGCTTCATCTGACTTTGGTGGACTGGTCCCAGTTTCAATTTCTAATTCAAATTCATCGGTCGAAGAGATGCGTTACGAGCCCTTTGTAATTCACAACTGGATTTTTAGTCCAAGAATGTCACTGGAAACTTCAGTGCTATATGAAGATTCGGAAATTACTCAGAGGGGCGATGTTTCAAAATCTCGTGATTTCGATTTTGTAAAACCGAAAATGGATTTCAGATATGACTTGACTCCGCAGATCCAACTTCGTGGAACAATTGAGAAGATAGTAGAGCAGTTAACTTTTAATGACTTCGTTGCTGCGACAGATAATCGGGACGAAGATTCCAACGTACAGTTGGGCAATGAAAACCTAAGACAGGAATGGTATTGGAACTATGAGTTCAATGCTGAGTATCGATTGCCAAATGATATTGGGGTTGTAAGTAGTCGGCTCTATTTTGAGGATTGGCACGATCGCATTGAGCGGATTGACGTTTCTCCTTCCGACGATGATTTGCAGGGAGCAAACGGAAACATCGGCGATGGTGAGAAGTACGGAATCGATATTAACAGCAGCACTAGGATGCGAATGATTGGTATGCCCAATCTGCTAGTCACTGGTTCGGTTAATGTCGAAGATTCGAAGATTAAGGATCCATTCCTAGGAATTGAAAGAAGAATGCAATTCAGTCGGCGCGGACGCACTACCTGGAGTTTCCGTCACGACATTCCTGAAAGGAATTTAAACTGGGGTATGCGGTGGAGCAACCCTTTTGACGGTAATCGTAAGACCTACGATCTTGTGGATATCGAGTTGTCGGCAGGAGATCCGTTCTGGTCAGCATTCGTTGAATGGGTCAGCCCTCAAAATATTACCTTCCGTTTGGATGCCGATCGTATCATCAGTGACGCTGAGTTTTGCCGGGAGCGGCAACGATTCGTAGGAAGAATTTCCAGCGGTATATTGGAAGAAATCGAAGACCAGTGCAGTGCCTCTGGCCCCACCTTATCGCTGCGGATTACTGGCACTTTTTAGCAATCAATCCTAGAATTGAGAGGATTGAATTGGGAGTACCGAAGGTCGTCTCAATCTAACTTCGTACGATGACTAACCACACAACTCTCGGTGGGCGTGTGACATGCACCCAGTGTAATGCTAACTAACAGACCCCGCCCCCGGGGTACCCCCCACTTGTCCAAGTAGGTTCCATCGCACCCCTATACATACTATTCTGGACGAATAGTTAGTTAATTATAAAAACATGAATATGAAATTAATCAGCCCGATTTATTTAAACTTACTGTTCATTCTACTGGCAAGCGCATCCTATTCTCAGGTCCCGCAAATGGAACGAGATGCTTTGATCGCGCTATATAACTCTACCAATGGAGTTAATTGGACAGCAAATACTGGTTGGCTAGGGGAGGCTGGGACTGAATGTGATTGGCATGGGGTAACTTGCTCATCTGAAGTAGTGACTAGACTTTTTTTCTATAACAATTCGCTAACCGGCACGATTCCAAGTGAGCTGGGCAATCTCACAAACCTTACGTCCCTGCACCTCGGCTCTAATTCACTCACTGGCAGTATCCCTAAGGAGTTCGGAAAATTAACGAAGCTTACTAGCATCTATCTTTTTTCTAATTCACTAATCGGTAACATTCCTGCAGAGCTGGCGAATCTTGCGGGTCTTTCTACTCTGTATCTTAGAAATAATGAACTCAGTGGCAGTATTCCTTCTGAGCTAAGTAACCTGACAAACTTAACTAGGCTTAATCTTTCTTATAATTCCCTCAGTGGTGGCATTCCTTCAACGTTAGGTAATTTGGTAAACCTAACTCGAATTTATCTAAACAATAACTCTCTCAACGGCCGTATTCCCTCTACGCTAGGCAGCCTTTCGAATCTAACTTATCTCTCTTTAAACGAAAACTTACTTAGCGGTCCTATTCCGTCTGAGCTGGGTAATCTAACAGACTTAATTCACCTTACCCTCAACAATAATTTTTTTAGCGGTGGTTTCCCACCGGAGTTAGAGAATCTGACTAATTTAACAAAACTCGACGTTTCTAATAATGCTTTCAGCTCATCAAAGCCAAGTTGGCTTGATAACTCAACTATAGAAAATTTAGATTTCTTGAATAGTTTTTCAAGAGACTCTGATATGGATGGTATAGATGATGAAATAGATTCGGATACTAATTACGCATCACCGATTATGTTGGTAACAGATCAGGCTGATTATTCTATTTCGATTCTGGGTTCAGGGAGGGTAGTTAATTTCGTCTCTCCTTCACGTTTCGAAAAAGTTATAACGAAACCTCCTATGTACTACAAAGACAAGCATTCGCTTACGAATATCCTATATTCCTATTTTTTTGATGAATTTGATTTTATGGGCTACGCTTTAAATTTAGACGAGCTCCCTAAGGGAGCTCCTTATACCGCATTTTTTAATGATGTAGGCAATTCGGTGAAAGGTAATAATGTACGAATTTTTGATGACAGCAATACTTGGGGTTCGGATGGAAAACTCACAGGTTTCATCGAGTTCCTGCAAAGAGATGGTATTGCGCATTCGGGATTACATGAAATCGCTCATGATTGGGGGAACAGGGGCGCTCTCCCTGGCTCTGATTGTGCATCTTGCGCCCCGCACTGGGGCTACAGGAATATTGGAGGCCAGTTAGGAGGTTGGTTGCCCGGTAGCCTCGAAAATTTGGGCGATGATATATATAGAGCAAAAAAGTCCAGAGACCGGGGAATTCGGAATTTGGTTTCCCACTGGTAATCGCTATACCAATTATGCCAATTTTGAGCTTTACTTGATGGGTCTAATAGATGCCGCCAGTATCGGCCATGACATAAAAACAGCTGAGGATTTTGAATGGATCGATATTGCCGCGGGGATTGTTTAAGGCCTCTAAAATTACGACGATGTCCATCCAACAGTTTATAGCCGCCGAAGGCGAAAGAGATCCTAACTACCTTAATTCGCAGAAATCATTTCGGGGAATGTATATTGTCCTTTCTGATCGACCACTAACGCTTGAGGAGTGGAGACTTGCGGATAGAGCTGTCTACGATATGCAATTACCATCAGATAATGGTAATAAGTATGATAACTTTTGGGAAGCCACCCAAGGTAAAGCGACGATTTCTTTTGATCAATTGGAGAGTTTCTCTAAAAATAACCTTGTCTTTTATGAATCAACAAATCCGGCTGTAACTAGTCCTTTAACTAAAAATAAGCCCACCTTTACAATAAGTGATGACAAAGAGATCTTTATAGTAGATACAGATGGTGCTGCAGGTGAGTCTGTTCAGATTACCATGGTAGGTGGCTCTGGGAAATGGTTAATCGATGGTGTTGAAGTAGCTACTGGTTTAACTGCTACTCTTGCACTACCTAACGGTTCAACCATTGTCACTTTTAAAGCTGTGGATAATGATGGTGCAAGCACAACAACTATTGGAACGATTACTGTTTCACGCACCGGCTTATACTGTCACTGACGAATGGCCCTCACCGTATAACGGAGTAACACCGGATTCTTCCGTAGGCTTGGCGTTTAATAACATCGGAGTGTTTAGCGCTAGTGATTCGATAATCTATACCTGCCTCCGGATTTTCACAGATGGTTTACCAGGATCAGCAGGTGGAATTAACGAGTTTGATATTGGTTTAACAGTAGTTTCACTCGATGAGGCAACTGTTCAAATAACACAATATAGGGAGTTTAATGCCATTGGTGCTCTTAATGAAAATGTTGAACTGCCTGACTGCAGTGGTAAATTTGAAACTACGACAAGTGTTTATACCGACATTATCGAGGTAGGTGACAGTGTTCTTGATACTACATGGAGCTTAATTGATCCACTGATTTAATTTTAAAGCTAAGTAGTTATAAAGAGTTAACTGCGAACTAGCACCCCCAAATTTTTACTTCAAATTTATTTATGTAATCGAAGGAACTATTGATTGAACATTTATCTTGATTCACCTCTGATATGTATCAGAGATCACTTCATTAATATGCAGCAAGTCATCGATTCGAAGCGAATAGACCTAGGGAAACTTGTCTGATGTTGCCCTTGGAAGGTGTCCGCATTCTTGCAGTCGAGCATTATGCAGCTGGGCCCTATGGAACTTTGCAATTGGCTAATTTAGGTGCCGAAGTCATTAAGATCGAAAACCGAGCTCATCAAGGTGATCCGATTCGACAGATGGGACCCGGGGGTGATTTAGGTGAGCTGGATAGCTTATCTTTCCAAGCGTTTAATCGGAATAAACGTTCATTGACTCTGGACCTCAAGACTGACAAGGGCAAAGAGATACTTGGCAAACTTGTGTCAACGGCAGATGCCTTGCTGTGTAACCTGCGTGGAGATCAACCAGAAAAACTGGGACTGACTTATCATCAGCTCAAAGGCAACAACCTTAAAATTGTTTGTGGCTTTATATCCGCTTACGGTCGCGATGGACCAAGACGGGACTGGCCCGGCTTCGATTATTTGATGCAAGCAGAAACAGGCTACCTTTACATGTCTGGTGAACCAGATGGCCCCCCAGCGCGCATGGGTTTGGCGCTTATCGATCATCTCTCTGGGCTTACCACTTCACTGGCTCTAGTTTCGTCGATTATGAAAGCACGGGAAACTGGTGTGGGCCGCGATGTAGACGTTGCCTTGTTCGACGTTGCGGCCCATCAATTAAACTATGTCGGCGCTTGGTATCTGAACGAGGGCATTGAAACCACCCGTTCTCCGCGCTCGGCCCATCCCAGTGTAACTCCTTCCCAGTTATTCAAAACCTCTGATGGATGGCTATTTGTCATGGCGCAATCGGACGGTTTTTGGGAAATATTTTGTGACCGAATTGGTGCAAAGGAATTGGCAGCAAAGGAATCGTTCCGGACGGGTCAAGCACGCCGGGAAAATCGAGATCTTTTAACGGAAATGCTCGACGCGTTTTTAACCAAACAGACAACAGCGCATTGGATGGATGCGCTGGGCGGCAATGTGCCGTGCGCACCTGTCTATGGCATTGCAAAAGCACTGCAAAATCCCTTTTTACTTAACCGCGACGGTATTGTCACTACCGAACACCCCAATCGTCCTGGCCTTAGAAATCTCCAAAGCCCAGTGCGAATGACCGACCCTATCCCCAACCAACCCGGCCCTACTCTGGGTGCCGACACAAAGGACATCTTGCGGGAGCTTGGGTATGACGCTGCTACTATTGAAAACCTTCGCCGAAGTGGTGTCACTTGATTCGCTAAGTATTGACTAAGAGCGGAAAGACCAAAAAGTTCTTCGGTTGGATCAAGAAATTCACGTATCGCCATTATTTCAATTAGTCCTTGCGTTAAATCCACTCGCATTCAGTTAGGAGCACCTATATTTGTATACATACAAATCTGCAATTAAATGATGACTAACTACACAACTCTCGGTGGGCGTGTGACATGCACCCAGTGTAATGCCCCCTAGCAACTCCCCCCCTCCGGGGCACCCCCCCCACTTGTCCAAGTGGGGGGTATCCCGGGGGTGGGGTACGGGTGGAGTCTGCTAGTTCGCAGTTAATTCTTTATAGTCATCTAGCTTAAGAATCAGATTGGTAGAATCAATTAAACTCCATGTGGTATCTAATACACTTGTTCCAGCCTGAATAATGTCCGTATATATCCCAGTGGTTGTTTCAAACTTACCGCTGCAATCAGGTGATTCCGCATTTTCGTTAAAAGCACCGTTGGCTATGAAGTCGGCCCGGAATTTCTCGGGGCGGAGGGGCTGAAGAATGCCTATATCACTCTGCCCGATGGCGTCTATTTAGAGCTACAGGAAGATCAGCAACTCTCCACAGAGATTAGTGGTTATCACATTCATTTCTTTAGTAGCCGGTCTGAAGAGCTACTCGACTGGCATACAGATATTTTTGGTTTAGAAATTCGTCCACGTAGCAGCATTGCAACTACCACCAACGCGCCGGGCATGAACATGAGTTTTGCAAACACCGATCAAGAGCGACTCCCTACAAGAGGAACAGCTCTTGATCATATTGGCTTTGAGTTTGAAGACCTGGAAGCTTTCTGTAAGGAATTGGAAGCAAGAGCATTGAGTTTCAGGTACCATTCCGAGACATACCTGCAATTGGTTTGAAAGTCGCATTTATTACCGACCCTGACGGCACCTTTATAGAGCTTACTCAGGGCTACGATAATTTTTAAGCTTGAGCTATTAAGCTTGAACAAAAAGAGGGTCAATTCATGAAACGTCGTCAATTCATCAGCAAAACAGGGGCGCTGGCATTAGCCTCTCTCGTACCGCAGGCACGGGTCTGTTCAATCTATCTCTTGCCCAGAGTGCCCGACCACGAATTACTGATATCCGTGTCCATCGAATGCGAACCCTTGGTGAAACCGGCATGATGGAATCAGCCTGGGCACCGGGGCGACCTTATATGCGTCGAATTGGTGGCGGCTCTGTTACAGAAATCTACACCGATCAGGGTATTAGCGGCATCGCTCCGGGAATGAGCCCCGCTAACATCGATCGCATGAAGGCACTGCTGGTAGGTCAGGACCCTTTCGACAATGAAACACTTGGTCACCAAATGCGCTATACAAACGGAGCCGCAAATAACTGGAGAGATGTGGGCTGCATTGAGATCGCGCTATGGGATATTGTAGGCAAGGTAGCTAACCAACCTCTTTATAAGCTATGGGGTGCACAGAAAGATAAGGTACCAGCCTATGCCAGCATGATTCAGCTCTCCACTCCGGAAGAACGGGCTGAACAAGCTGTAAGGGTTAAGGAACAGGGATGGCAGGGAATAAAAATTCGTCTCCATCATCTGCAGATGAAAG
>CAXYEH010000017.1:0-72742 GCA_964275945.1 uncultured Pseudomonadales bacterium | reverse complement strand
CTATACAGTTAATCAACCAAGTACAGCATTAGTGAAGTATAATCGTGTTTCTCTTGGGTTTGATTATTCTTTCTGATTTTAGACTCTTTTTCCTAAATTTTAATAAATCTTATGCCACTTACACTTAGACGACTTTCTTTCCAAGCCATGGGCACTCCTTGCGAGATCCAAATCTATGAGGAATCTCGAATTAGTGCGAAAAAGATAACCCAAATCCTTTCTAGTGAAGTGTCGCGCTTAGAAAGAAAATATTCACGCTTTATCCCTAAGAGCTTTTTGTCAGAAATTAATTATTCTGCTGGCAATAGTATGGGCATTAAAATAGACAAAGAAACACGTGCGCTCTTCGATCATGCACTAAGTTGTTTTGAACAGAGTAATGGACAGTTCGATGTTACTGCCGGCGTGCTAAATAATATTTGGGATTTCCAAAAAAAAATAATACCAACAGAATCACAGATTAATGAGTTATTACCTTCAATCGGATTCAATAAACTGCAATGGCGGGGATCTAGGCTGTATATGCCGGCAAATATGACGATTGATTTTGGTGGAATAGTCAAAGAATATGCCGCTGACTCCGTCGCACGGCTTGCTCGCAAAATCGACGTACAATATGGATTAGTGAATCTTGGAGGTGACTTCGCAATAATAGGCCCGCAGCCTGATAATCAACCTTGGCCTATAGGGGTAGCTGATCCGAAGAATCGAAAAGCGCTTATTGCTAAGATCGATGCATTAGAGGGTGGTGTTGCATCAAGTGGAGACTATGAACGCTGTTTCGCTCATCAGGGTAAACGTTATAGTCATATTTTAAACCCCAAAACTGGGTGGCCATCGGCAGGACTAAGAGCGGTTAGTGTTGCCGCCAATCTCTGCACAGTAGCTGGCTCAATTGCAACTACAGCAATGATAAAAGAAGAATCCGAAGGGATAAAATGGCTCGAAGATTCTGGTCTATCTTATATTGCCATGAATCAGAGCGAAGAAATTATTCGTAATGGGTGGCAAGAACCTTCTGCCACCGCAGAATAAACCTATACGGACTACAAACCTAATAAATAAGCTCGAGCGATGGCTCATCCAAAGCAGCTAATTGCTCTCTCAACTCCAATATATGCTCCGACCAATAGCGTTGAGTATTAAACCAAGGAAAGCTTTGAGGAAATGCAGGATCTTCCCAACGTCTCGCTAACCAGGCACTGTAATTCATAATTCTCAAGGTTCTCAAACTTTCAACTAGTGGAAGCTCGTTAGCTTTGAAATCGTAAAACTCATTGTAACCCTCTGCCAATTCAAGCAATTGAGCTTGACGCTGATTTCTATCTCCTGCCAACATCATCCACAAGTCCTGCATAGCAGGTCCCATCATAGTATCGTCAAAATCCACAAAATTAGGCGTATTATCTTTCCATAAAATATTACCTGGGTGACAATCCCCATGTATGCGTAATAAATTTAACGCTCCATGCTCATCAAATCGTTGCTGTACTCGGTTTATTAAATCTTGACTCAATGATTCGTAAGCGGGAATTAACTCCATAGGGATAAAATCATTTTCAAGAAGAAATCTTCTGCTGTCTATCGCAAATTTCTCAACTGATATTTGTGCCCGCTGTTTAAAGTTTTTCATGGCACCAACTGCATGAATTCTCCCGATAAACCTTCCCATGACAAGCAGATTATCTAAATTATCTAGCTCTGGGGGTCTACCAATCAATAAAGGAAATGCCGCGAGTTGAAAATTTTCATAGGTGTGCAGAGTGCCCCCTTCATTTACTGGAAGCGGCGGAACTACCGGAATTTCCAAATCACTGAGTTCCTGAGCGAAACAATGCTCTTCATAAATTTGGTCTGCGGTCCATCGCTCGGGACGATAGAACTTCACTACAATCGACCCGCCTTCAATTAAACCAATTTGATAGACGCGATTTTCATAACTGTTAAGTGCAAAGATACGAGCGTCGGGTTGAAAGCCGAGACTTTCAACAGCAGCCAATACTAGATCGGGAGTTAAGCGAGCATAAGGATGGTTGTAGTCCGTCACGTCACTACAACCAGAGAATATTGAAATTGGTTGTTATCTGAAAATAACCAACGAACGTGCTACTCAGATCCACTTAAGAATCCTGGGTATCAGCCTTTCCACCGGCTAAAGAAACAGGGAAAGGAGTTATATTATCCCCATTACTAATCTTGCTTACCCCAGATTTATCGACCTCATCTATACGGATAATTGCTTGCATTGGAATAAAGCTTCTGCGTACGCCGTTAAATTCCGCTTTGAGTTTTTCCTCACTTGGATCTACCACTACTTGAGATTTTTCATTAAATACATATTCTTCAATCTCTATGAAGCCATAAAGATCACTTTGATAAACTTGTTTCACGAATACTTCATACACCTTGCCTTTGTTGAGGAAGGATATGCGGTAAATCTCCGAAGAATTTCCCATTAAATCAATCTCTTACGTTTTCTAGTGAGGTTTGACAGCTATGCATTCAGGAAAACAAGCTGATGCTAGCGCTACGCCGACCGTTAGCCTAACTGTAATTTCGGGCTAAATCGATGAATTTCAAGCTGCTTTCACCACTTTCTTACTTATGAGTTGTGGCCACTGCTGCTATAATTCCCTCCTTTTTCAGCCACCAGTCAATAAACGTAATTGAAAAACAATTCCAAAAAGTCGCCCCGGGGCGAAACACGCAAAGTTTTTATCAAGACTCATGGTTGTCAGATGAATGAGTATGACTCCGCACGCATGCTGGATTTACTCAAAGAAGCCAAAGGCGCTGAATTAGTTACAACACCTGAAGAAGCAGACCTCTTGCTTCTAAACACTTGCTCAATTCGTGAGAAAGCACAGGAAAAAGTTTTCCATCAATTAGGAAGATGGAGAAGTCTAAAAGAATCAAACCCAGAATTGAAAATTGCTGTGGGTGGCTGCGTCGCCAGCCAAGAAGGCGAAGCAATCGGCAAACGAGCTCCATTTGTGGATGTAGTGTTCGGACCTCAAACATTGCATAAACTTCCTGAAATGTTAGACGCTGACAATAAAGGCAAACCTGTTGTCGATATCAGTTTTCCAGAAATTGAAAAATTCGATCGCCTTCCACAACCTAATGCTAATTCCTGTCAAGCTTTCCTAACAATAATGGAAGGCTGCAGCAAATATTGCAGCTTTTGTGTAGTTCCCTACACTCGCGGTGAAGAAGTTAGTAGACCCTTAGATGATGTTTTAGCAGAAGCGGTTCATTTGGCTAGTCAAGGCGTCAAAGAAATAAATTTGCTTGGCCAAAATGTGAATGCCTATCGTGGACTATCTCACGATGGAGAACCGGTTGACCTTGCCCTACTGATTAACTACATGGCAAGTATTGAAGGAATTAATCGACTTCGATTTACCACTTCTCATCCCATTGAATTTAATGAAAACTTGATCAATGTCTATAAAGACGTTCCTGAGCTCGTTTCACATTTACATCTTCCAGTTCAAAGTGGAAGCGACCGAATTCTCGCTGCCATGAAACGTGGACACACAGCTATCGAGTACAAATCCATAATCCGCAAAATCATAGCAAATCGCCCTGGTATCAGCCTTTCTTCAGACTTCATTGTAGGGTTTCCCGGAGAATCGAATAAAGATTTCGAAGACACAATGAATCTTATTATTGAAATTGGATTTGACACTTCTTTTAGCTTTATCTACAGCGCTCGGCCAGGAACACCTGCTGCAGAATTAAAAGATGAAACTCCTGAACAGGAAAAGAAGCATCGACTCGCTACACTGCAATCTCAAATCAAAAGCCAAGCGACTGCCATAAGTGAGTCAATGGTAGGCACTGAGCAACATGTTCTAATCACTGGCAAATCCAAGAAAAACTCTAAAGATCTTCAGGCAAGGACTGAAAATAATCGTGTAGTGAATTTCCGCTGTGACAATACAGACTTAATTGGGCAATTCATCAATATCACAATTACAGATGCCCTGCCAAATTCACTTCTAGGCACTCTTTAAAATTCCTTCGGTAACTGCTAATTACCTAAAATAGTTGATTATTTGTATCGGTAGATTGTTATACTTGCCTGAAGCCTTATCGAGAAAACCAACACTACTGCATGACCAGCCAAACTGTTAGCCTGACCCTAATGCCCGACAATGCGCAGCGCTTATCCAATCTCTGCGGGCGACTCAATGAGCACATTCAGCAAATAGAAGCCGACCTTGAACTGATGATTCAGCAACGTGGCAACGTATTTCAATTGTCTGGATCTGAGGTAGCTATTGCTGACGGCTGCTATATTCTCGAATCCCTTTATTTAACAACTGAAACTGAGGCTGTGCTTAACCCAAATATAGTGCATTTGGCTCTACAGGAAGTCCGGAGCAATGACAGCATTGAACGCGTAGAAAATGATAGTTTACTTATTAAAACACCCAGAGCATCAATCAAACCCAGAAGCAGTCATCAGGTACAATATGTCAAAAGCATTCGCCAACATGATATTAACTTTGGCATTGGTCCCGCTGGAACAGGAAAAACATATCTTGCCGTAGCCTGTGCAGTTGAAGCATTACAAAAAGAAAAAGTTACCAGGGTATTGCTAGTGCGCCCAGCAGTAGAAGCTGGTGAAAAACTCGGCTTTCTTCCCGGTGATTTGGCACAAAAAATTGACCCTTATCTCCGACCTCTCTATGACGCTTTATATGAAATGCTTGGTTTTGAGAAGGTAGCGAGACTAATAGAAAAAAATGTAATTGAGGTTGCGCCTCTGGCTTATATGCGCGGCCGAACACTAAATAATTCTTTTATCATTCTAGACGAAAGTCAAAACACGACCAGCGCTCAAATGAAAATGTTTCTCACTCGCATAGGGTTCGGCTCCACTGCAGTTATTACTGGCGATGTTACACAAATAGATTTACCTAAGGGCACTCGATCTGGCCTAGTGCAAGTAAGTAAGGTATTGGAAGGAATTAGCGGTATCGGTTTCAACTATTTCAATGCCAAAGATGTGGTACGTCATAGGCTCGTGCAAAAAATTGTCGAGGCCTATGATGAATTCGACCGCAGCTCAGTCTCTCAGCTCACTAGTCAGGACTCCTCTCAACTTAATGAACGCGACAATTGAACTCACCAATGCTTCAGCGGCTAGCTGGACCCCAGACATTCAAGATTGTCGACTATGGATTAACAAAACTCTGCAAGAAATTTCGAGTGGAAAAAACTATACCATCAGTCTACGATTTGTGAATACCGATGAATCCAGCCAGCTAAATAGTGAATACCGCGGGAAATATCGAGCTACAAATGTACTCTCTTTTCCAACAAATTTTACGACTGAAATGTTAGCAGGGCTTGATTCTATACCCCTTGGTGACATTGTGATTTGCCCCCAAGTAGTTTCAGAAGAGGCGGAGCTTCAAAGCAAGCTTTTAAAAGCTCATTGGGCTCATTTGGTGATACACGGAGTTCTGCATTTGAGTGGCTTCGATCATGAAAGTGACGCAGCTGCCGAGCAAATGGAAAGCTATGAAATAAATACCCTTGAAAAACTTGGATTCCCGAATCCTTATTTGATAGGGTAACCGTAATAAATATACTTAGGAGAACACGAGAAGCCAACGCATGACAGACGATCACTCTAGCATCGATCCTGGACCCAAGTCCTGGATCGATAAAATTGCACAGGTTTTTTCAGACGAACCCACCGATACAAAGAGCCTTCTAGAGCTTCTTCGTAACGCTGAACAAGATCAATTACTCGATGCGGATGCGTTGAGTATTATTGAGGGGGCGCTGCAAGTGTCTAGCATGCAGGTGCGAGACATAATGATCCCTCGCTCCCAGGTAGTAACGGTACCATCAGATCTTCCCCCGAATAACATTATCGAATTAGTAACAAAAGCTTCACATTCGCGTTTCCCCGTGATTGGCGAAAACGTAGACAATGTTATTGGTATTCTGCTAGCAAAAGATCTATTACCATTAATTCTTAATGGTAATACTGATAAATTCAACATAAAAGATGTAGTGCGACTAGCTACATTCGTACCAGAAAGTAAGCGTCTAAATGTTTTACTCAAAGAGTTTAGAGAGACGCGCCAACATATGGCAATTGTTATTGACGAGTATGGCAGTGTTTGCGGTGTTGTGACTATTGAAGACGTTCTAGAGCAAATAGTTGGCGAAATCGAAGATGAATATGACGTCGACGATGATAGTTATATTAAAAAATTTGATGAAGAAAACCACATTGTAAAAGCATTAACGCCTCTGGATGAGTTCAATGAATACTTCAAAACTGATTTTAGTGATCAAGAATTTACAACAATAGGCGGGTTAGTTCTGCAGCAGTTTGGCCATATCCCTGAACGGAGCGAAACGATTAGTCTCGGACCATTTTTCATTACCATACTTAATGCTGATAGCCGCCAAATCAAGCTGATCAAGGTCACTTTTGCGCCTGTTAATATTCCCAAGAAGTAAAGCTAGATGGATTAGCATTAAATTGGAGGAAAAGGTCGTTGTAGATCTTACCTATCAACCCCCGCTGCAAAAGATGTGTATCAACCTTTTTTTTGATGAGACTCTACCTGTCAGACCCTCTCTGGGTTATGCTTGCGGGCTTTCGCAAAAAGACACTTTTTCAATCCTATCTAATAGTCAGATCGCAAATGAGTAGTTCCGATATTCAATATGATCACCAAGCCGTGGAGGCTGCAGCGCAAGCCTTTTGGCATGAGCACAATAGCTTTCGTGTAGAGGAAAATCCTGATAAGGAAAAATTTTATTGCCTTTCCATGTTCCCCTATCCCAGTGGCCATCTACATATGGGGCATGTTAGAAATTATGCTATCGGTGACGCAATTTCCCGATATCAACGAATGCAGGGTAAGAATGTATTACAACCGATGGGATGGGACGCTTTCGGTTTACCTGCTGAAAATGCGGCTATGCAGAATAAAGTCCCACCTGCCAAATGGACCTACGGCAATATCGATTACATGCGAGAGCAATTGAAAAAGCTCGGTTATGCTTATGATTGGTCGAGAGAGTTAGCTACTTGTCATAAAGACTACTATCGCTGGGAACAATGGTTTTTTACCCGACTATTTAAGAAAGGACTAGTCTACAAGAAAGAAGCTGAGGTCAATTGGGACCCCATCGATCAAACCGTACTCGCAAACGAACAAGTCATTGACGGTCGTGGCTGGCGTTCTGGCGCTATTGTCGAGAGACGTTCAATTCCACAATGGTTCTTAAAAATAACAGCGCTTGCGCAAGAGCTATTGGATGACTTAGAAAAACTTGATGGTTGGCCAGAGAAAGTTCGGACAATGCAGTCAAATTGGATTGGCCGCTCTGAAGGTGTAACTCTGGAATTCGAAGTTGTAGACGAAGAAGGGTCTTTTAAAAAACTCTCTGTTTATACCACCCGACCAGATACTTTACTTGGGGTAACTTATCTAGCAGTTGCTGCTCAACACCCGTTAGCAGTGAAAGCAGCAGCTACAAACTCAACGTTGGCTAAATTCATCGAAGAACAGAATAACGTCAAAGTTGCGGAATCAGAATTGGCAAAACTTGAAAAATTAGGCATGGAAACAGGCTTGACGGCAATTCATCCGATTAGCCAGGAACAAGTGCCTATCTTCGTCGCAAATTTCGTTCTCATGAGCTATGGTTCTGGTGCGGTAATGGCGGTTCCCGGTCACGACCAGAGAGATTGGGAATTCGCCAAAAAATATAACTTGCCAATCAAACAAGTAATAGAACCCGACTCCCCAGATTCTTTATGTAATCTTGACGAGTGTGCCTTTGTGGAAAAGGGTATTGTCACCAATTCGGGCGAATTCGACGGCTTGGACTTTACTCAGGCTTTCAATGCAATCTCAGCCAAACTTGTCGATAAAGGCAAAGGTGAAAAAACTGTAAATTTCCGACTTCGTGACTGGGGTGTTTCACGCCAACGCTATTGGGGCGCACCAATTCCCATGATAAATTGCGAAACCTGCGGTTCAGTGCCAGTGCCGGAAAGAGATCTACCAGTCTTACTTCCAGAAGATGTTGAATTCGATGAGACTGGCTCACCACTAACAAAACTAGCCGATTTTTTTGAAGTCGAATGCCCTGAATGCCAAGGTAAAGCTAAGCGAGAGACTGACACCTTTGATACCTTTATGGAGTCTTCATGGTATTACGCGCGCTTTGCCTGTCAGGATCAGAATGAAAGCATGTTAGATGCAAGAGCTAATTATTGGTTACCAGTAGATCAATACATCGGCGGCATAGAACATGCCATATTGCATTTATTGTATGCCCGCTTTTATCACAAATTAATGCGAGACGAAGGTCTTGTTACCACTGACGAACCTTTTACCCGTTTATTGACTCAAGGTATGGTTTTGAATGAAGGCAGTAAGATGTCGAAATCAAAAGGCAACACGGTAGATCCGCTTGGGCTCATTGAGAAATACGGGGCGGATACGGTAAGAATGTTTACTCTGTTTGCGTCACCCCCAGACCAGTCACTTGACTGGTCTGATTCAGGCGTAGAAGGAAGTTATCGATTTTTAAAACGACTTTGGAAAATAGTCGCCAGCCATGAATCAATTGCCATTATTGGAATAACGGATTCAGATCACAATTCTGAGCAGAAGCAGCTGCGCCTGAAGACTCATAAATCTCTCCAGAAAGTGACTGATGATTATGGTCGCAGACAAACATTTAATACCGCTATTGCTGCCTCTATGGAATTGTTAAATACAACAACGAAGTTTTTGGAAACGAACTCTTCAGAATCTGACAAAGTAGTTGTGCAGGAGTCTCTGGAAACAATAATTTTGATGCTGGCTCCGATAGTCCCACATTTTTGTCATGTCCTCTGGAATCATCTAGGCCATGAAGGCGCAGTAATGGATGCCAACTGGCCGAATGTAGATGAATCTGCATTAGTTCAAGATTCTGTGCTTATCGTACTCCAGGTTAATGGCAAGTTGCGTGACAGAATAGAAGTAGTGAAGGATTTATCCAAAGACGATTTGGAGAAAAAAGCCCTAGAGAATGATGCGGTTAAACGATTTAGCGATGGTAAAACTCTAAGGAAAGTAATTGTAGTGCCTGGCCGTCTGGTTAATGTCGTAGTAAGTTAACAACTATGAAGAGAATTTTAACAAGCTGCGGCCTAATTATTATTTCTCTAAGTTTGGTCGCCTGCGGATTCAGCCTTCGGGGAAACGAACTAATTAATTCCCGCTTCAGCAACATTCAATTGAGTCTCTCTCAACCTAACAGCGAATTTTCTCGCATGTTGCGCCGCAGCCTCGATGTAGCTGAAGTTTCAACTGAAGTCATAAGCACCTCAGAGGAAATGGGCTTAGCGTCATCTATTCCTGTGCTCGCTATTGGAGACGAACAAATCAGCAATAGACCGGTGACAGTTAATGCAAGAGCTAGAGCTGCGCAGTATGAGATGCGCTTGTCAATCACAATTGCTTTGGATCAAGCGGACGAAATGTTAATCGAGCCTGAAACCTTGTTCATCGATCGGACTTATTTTGAAGATATTGAGAATCTGACAGGAAACCGTGAAGAGGTAGAAATCATTACGACTGAGATGCGTCGAGAATTGGTAAATCAACTAATACGCCGCTTGGAAGCAGCGGATAATTAAGCACCCCAATGAAACTTAAGCCTGAGCAACTCGCCCGTACCCTTAAATCAGAATCCTTTCCACTCTACTGGCTAGCTGGAGATGAACCCCTGCTGCTGCAAGAAGCAGCCGATTCAGTCCGTTTGCACTTCCGTAATAGTGGAGTGGGCGAAAGAGAACTTTTTAATATCGATAAAGGTTTTAAATGGGAAAGTTTTTCACATGCAACTAGCAACCTTTCACTCTTTGCCAAACAAAAACTCTTTGAGCTCAGGCTTTCAAGCTCTAAATTAGATGAAACTGGCAAAAGCGCCATTAAAGAATTTTTAGATGAAGAAAATCCCGACCATACACTCCTTATTTCGAGCCCAAAACTAGAAGCAGGATTGATGAACACTAAATGGTTTAAAGGCATCGAGCCTAAATCCATAATCGTACAAATTTGGCCAATCAATAAAGACGGCCTCAGCAATTGGTTGTCAAAAAGACTTATTCAAGAGGGCATCAACGCTGATGCTGAAGCTCTGCAATTGCTCAGTGATAAAATCGAAGGGAATTTGCTTGCGGCTATGCAAGAAATTGAAAAACTTAAGCTGCTTACTCACAAGGGAGCGGATGAAACCATAAATCTCGACGCGAATACGGTAATGCAAGTGATCGCCGACAGTTCTCGATACAGTGTTTATAATTTAATAGATTCCGCCTTACTGGGCGATGGAGTTCGCTGTCAAAAAATATTGCAAAACTTAAGAGATGAAGGGTTATTTCCCTTAATTATTGTAGGCGCTTTAAGTAGAGAGTTACGTTTGCTTCTACCAATGATTGAAAAACGTGAAGACGGTCAAGGCATTAATGCCATCCTACAGGCTAATCGAGTTTGGTTTAACCGCAAACAAGCTGTGAGCAGTGCATTACAAAGGCTTCATAGCGAGGACATATGGCGATTACTTGACAAAGTCCGTAGGATCGACCAAACAATTAAAGGCATGTCACTAGCTAATCCCTGGGATGAATTAAGTCTACTTGTGCTTCAAGTTAGTGGGCAGCAAACAGCATCCATGCAGAAAATTGGATAATCGAGTTTTAATCAGAACATCTCTGTTAGTTTAAGCCTCGACGTTCCAGCAGAGGCGCAATCTCTGCATTTCTTCCCCGAAAATTTCTAAATAATTGCATCGCATCCTCACTCCCACCTCTGGACAGTAAACTGCTTCTAAAATGATCGCCATTCTCTCGCAGCAATCCACCATTCTCCTTAAACCAATCCACAGTGTCAGCATCCAAGACCTCACTCCAAATATAAGAGTAATAACCCGCAGAATAACCACCCATAATGTGATTAAAATAAGTCGCACGATAGCGGGGAGGTATAGCCTCAAGCGAAATACCCGATGCTTCCAGTGCCTCCAACTCAAAATCCATTATTTCTTCAGCTAAGGGCACTTGTTCAGGATCTAGCTGGTGCAAGGCCTGGTCAATAATAGAAGCAGCCAAGTATTCAGTGGTTGAAAAGCCTTGATTAAATTTTTGCGTAGACAGCACTTTATCCAGTAATTCGGCCGGCATAGGTTCGCCACTTGCAAAATGCACCGCGTAGTTCTCTAAAACTTCCGGCCACGTTGCCCACATCTCATTAACTTGACTGGGGTATTCAACGAAATCCCTGGGCACTCTGGTGCCGGCGAATGATGGGTATTCGACATCTGAAAACATGCCGTGGAGTGCATGACCAAACTCATGGAACATCGTGGTCACCTCATCAAAAGTAAGCAGAGTTGCCTCACTTTCAGTTGGTTTCGTGATATTCAGGTGATTGGCAATTATTGGTTGAGTTCCCTGCAAACCACTTTGAGAAACATAGGCATTCATCCATGCTCCACCTCGCTTACTAGGACGTGCATAAAAATCTGCTATGAACAACGCAAGGGTTGCTCCAGTCATATCATAGACTTCAAAAACCCTGACATCTTCCTGATAGACTGGCAGGTCGGTACGCTCTTGAAAGGTAATTCCGTAGAGCTTTTCAGCTGCAAAAAATACACCTTTTTGCAAAACATTATCTAACTCGAAATAAGGTCGCAATTGGTTTACATCAAAGTCATATCGATCAACACGCAGCTTCTCGGTGTAAAAATCCCAGTCCCAAGAAGCCAGTTCGAAATCTTGCCCATCTTCCGCAATAATTTGCTGCAAGTCAGAAGCTTCTCGCGTTGCATTTGCTACTGCTGCAGGTGTTAATTCACCTAGTCTTTGGTTAACAGCTGCAACAGTTTGAGCTGTCTGATTTTCCAAGATATATTCTGCATGATTGGCATAGCCTAATAACTGAGCTCTTTCTGCCCTAAGCCGCATTACATCAGAAAGTATTTCTCGATTATCGAATTCACCGCCTCGACTCCCCCTTGACAAAGAAGTTGTATGAATTCGCTCTCTTAAGTTCCTATTTTGTAGCCGGACTAAAGTTGGTTGGCCACTTGTATTTAAGAGAGGAATCACAAATTTCCCATTTAAGCCCCGCTCTGCAGCTTCTTCCGCCGCAGCATCCTTCCGCGCCTCACTTAAACCAGTAAGCTCTTCACGAGTGTCAACCACAATAGCTAAATCATTAACTTCACTTAATATGTTTTGACTAAATTGGGTTTCAAGCACAGCAATCTGTGCATTAAGTTCCTTCATTCGCTCTTGCTCATCCACATCTAAACCAGCACCAGCACGAATAAAATCTACATAATAATCTTCAAGTAAACGCTTAGACTCTTCATCAAGCTCTAAAGATTCCCGCTGCTCGTGCAAGCTATGTATCTTGGCAAAGAGGTCTCGGTTGAGAAGAATTGCGTCTTCATGAGCGGCTATCTCTGTTGCTAATTGCTGTGCCAAGGCTTGAATTTTTTCATTAGTATGCGCACTAGACATTGCAAAAAACACACTAGCGACTCGCGCATAAAGATCACCGGCCAACTCTAATGCGATAATAGTATTTTCAAAACTTGTCACTTCCATCCGCAACGCTATAGTTTCTACTTCTATCAAATGTTCAGCCATACCACGCTCAAACGCCGGTAGATAATGTTCATTTGTTATCAAATCGAATTGCGGATAATTCATATAGAGCGGACTCTCCACAAAAAATGGATTTTGCACTGTCGCTGCAGTTTCACTTATTTGCATCGTGGTATCTCTATCTATCGCAGAGGCCATAGAATTGCTTTGTTGTTCTTGTTCTCTACAAGCATCCAATAGCAATATGGGTAGGATCAAGCTAATTAGTCGTAAATTCATAGACTTACTTCTCGGTAAATAATCACTAAAATAAACATGGAATCAAAGCAATAAAAGATGCAGTAAGAGTTTTATTCAGATTTCGCTACGGAAAAGTATTAACTAGCAATAAATGGAATCAACTACTACTAGGGCCTTCTTTTTCTAACTGATAAACCAGATCATTAAACTCTTCTAATTTTTCCCCAAAAGCTTTCAATGCGTCCGCCAAACCTTGGTTATAAAATTTATAACCAACATGATCAATAAAAAACTCCAGTAAAAACTGCGCATCAAAACTACCGAGTTCAATATTAAGCTCTTCGGCAAGATAGATTTTGAGTTTGTCTACAATTTCGTTCTTTGTTCCTGGATCAATCTCAATCTGGGCCAACTTATGCTCCCAATTGTCGCGCCAGGTCGATAAAGTCCTCGGCGGTGTAGTCGAATTCCCCATCAGGATTGCGATTTACCGGACGCCCAGGGCCCCTTTCCAAAGGCCTGATCACGTAAGCAGTTCTTAGTCCTGCCCGCGCAGCAGCACGAAGATCACCAGGGTGCGCAGCAACCATCATAACTTGTTCTGGAGGAAGGCTAAGTAAATCAGCTGCTGTTAAATAGGCCTGTGGATCCGGTTTGTAATGTTTTGCAAGCTCGGCTGACAGCACTGCATCCCAAGGAAGTCCAGCATTCTTAGCCATATTTGTCAGCAACGACACATTACCATTGGAAAGCGTTGTAATTACATATTTCGTTTTTAATCGATTTAACCCTGCAACCGTATCCGACCAAGGAATTAGCCGATGCCAAGCTTTATTGAAGTGATCCAATTCTGCTTCCGACATATTGGTCAATCCGTATTCTTCTACTAGTTCATCGAGTATCAAGCGGTGCAAGTCGTCAATTTTTGTCCAAGGTAATTCACCAGTACGCACCTGATTCATCGCTGGCCCATAGCCTCCTCTCCAACGATCCGCAAATTCAGCCCAATCTACCTCATACCCTTTATTAGCCGAAAGTAACTGCCCCTCCCTGATGATAGAGGACCGCCAATCAACGACAGTTCCAAATACATCAAAAGTTAGAGCTCTAACATTATCCCCAACCTCAGTTTGCGCCTTTGCTGAATTGAGCGGCATAACTCCCAACCCTATACCAGCTGGAACTATTGGAAGAATAGAAAGATTTCTAAGAAACTTTCGTCTCGAATAACCGAAACCAGAATTAATAAGTGCCAAAGATTTCATAGTCAATCCTCACTTTATCTTGTTATTTTGTGGAGGAGCATGGGAACAATAAACGAAAATCTTAACATATCTCATTACTAATATCATCAGCAGCGATGTTCATCATCAGATACGGATTTGCGCAGCCACACGGAGATCAAAATTACACCCGGCACTGACCGAAGTATGAAGATAGTAGCACTCAGGCGAGACGTGTTAATTATGATAGATGAGTATCATTACAAAGGTTTGCTAATTTACTGGAAGTAGACGACAAGTATTGCTAACGGGCAAATATACTTTACATAGAAAGGCCAAACCTTCCAAAATAATCCATTTTCTGCTTCCGGACTTCCTTGTTTTATTTCCTGCAATATATCGTTCCTGCGCCAGATCCAAGCTACAAAAATACAGAAGGAGAATCCAAGTAATGGTTGACTCACTTCCGTAGTAAAAGTAACCACCATGTCGAATAAAGGATCAAAGTTAAATACAACGATTAGAGAAATGATGGTTATTATAGAGCCTACAATTATAGCTGCACTCTTCCGCTCTAAGCCATGATGTTCAACACCGTAGGCAACAGGAACTTCAAGCATAGAAATTGATGAGGTTAAGGAGGCGATTGTCATTAAAAGAAAAAAAGCAAGTGCTACAAATACACCGATCGAGCCCATCGTATTGAACAAAGCGGGAAGTACGGACACGATTAGACCTGGGCCTGCGATTAGCCCACCTTCTGCATCAAAAATCTCTACTCCATTGGCAAGAGCGACATACATCGCAGGCAATATCAACAATCCTGCCAGAACAGCAATTCCGATATCCAATAATGCAACCAGCCCCCCAATAGTTGGTAAATTTTCCTCTTTGCTAATGTAGGAACCGTAAATAAGCATTGTGCCAACACCGAGAGACAAAGAGAAAAATGCTTGTCCCATGGCATCGACGAGTAACGCCGGCTCTACAATTCTTGAAAAATCTGGAACAAGATAAGCTCTAAGACCCTCCATTGCCCCAGGTAAAGTCAACACATAAATAATTAGTAGTATGAGGATAATGATTAAGGATGGCATTAAACGAGATGCCCATTTTTCTATCCCATCTTTAACCCCCGCGCGAATAATAATGACAGTCACCAGCATAAACAACACAACGAAAATTGAGTTCCGTAAAACAGCATCTGTCGTCAACCATTGCGAGGCACTGTCGAAACCTATTATTCGAGCTAAGGGATCAAAGAAAAACGCTATCATCCAACCACTGACGATTGCGTAAAAGCTCAAAATTAAACTAACGGTAATTATACCGATGAAACCCACCAGCATCGCAGCAACTCGACTTCTTTCTCCTGCAGAAATTTTTCGGAGAGCTGTTACCGCATTAGAGCGAGCATAGCGACCAATAATTAGTTCTGCCATTAAGGCCGGGTAAGCTAGAGCGAAAGCTAGAATAAGATAGGCTATAAGAAATGCAGCACCACCATTGGATGCTGCATTGGTTGGGAATCCCCAGATATTTCCGAGGCCCACCGCAGAACCCGAAGCAGCCATTAGGAATCCAAATCTAGAAGAGAATTCTCCTCGAGGCGCGGCCATAGTTCAGCTAGTCCTTATAAGCAACAAAAGAGATTCCAAATAACAAGAGTAACTCAAGTCTGCATAGTGGTAAACGCTGCGGATTACTGCTGATAAGACTCCAAGGTAAATTGAACCGGGCTGGTATTACTTAGAACAAATACAACATTGCTAACCAGGAATGCCTGCCCATTAGAACTTATCTCCAAGCTCGGTATTCTCAATCGATTGTCACTGGTAGAAAAAGTCGCTATGCCGTCAACAGGCCCGCGTCTGGGAATTACGCTCTCTAGGTTGGCCTGAATGATCACTTCACCAGCAGCCGGCACAGTATTGAAATTCATACTAAGCAGCTCTAAACCGTTATCGATGTCTACCGAAGTTATTAGTAAACCGGAGGTAGCTTCAAATACATGAGGGGCCGCGCTCAATCGCTCCACTATTTCTATATTCATATAAAGAAAATCAAGAGGAGTCGAGTATGCCGCGGTGACGTAGGGCGCCTCTGACGCTTTAAAACCTAAGTCAAGAGTGGGCTGATTATCAATCGCATCAACTATGACCATGCCTTGCCCTAATACATTGCCAAAAACCGTAAATCCGCCGTTGAGGGTATCAAGATTCGTATTATCCGAGATATTCACATACCACTGATTAGTGGCGCTATCGGGCTCACCATCAAACTTGGCCATAGCTACGGTACCTCTAGTATTAGAGACACTAAACTCGTTGACAATAGGTGGATCAGTGGGTACATCGACTGGGCCTACAAACAATTCAAATCGGTAAGCACCACCTTGAGCGACGAAATCATCGACCACTCGATGAAAATAGGTGCCATTGTAGTCGTTTCGATTCACGTAATTGAGGAAATTTTGCACTGTGACAGGCGCAATATCGTCAAGCAGCTCGATCGAGAAATCACCGATGGTAGTGCTGACACGAACTATAGTCCCCGCACTGGAACTGAAAGGTAGGCAGGAAAAGAGCAATACTATAAATAAACCGGCAACTCTAGCCCTCAGATGCCGTAAATCTACTCTCATGAAAAAACCTCAATCAAAATTATATCTGACTATGCTGAGACCGAACGAGCATAGGTTAAGTTCCGTGAAGATTCAACCTGATTCAGACTCTCTAGTTTCGATTTTTTGGGTAAAACACATCCTTTTGCTGGATTTCACGAAATAGGCTATGCTTGCGCTCAGCCCATATACTGGAAAACTATTTCGTGTTTTTGTCTTATCGTTCAATTATGAAATTAATTTAAGAGTTTTTGGTGTCAGGATCTAATCACCAAATCAGCACCTCCCGCTTCGGTATCGGCGTTGACTACGGTACCAGCAACAGTGCAGCTGCAATTTATGATGGAAAAAAAATCCATCTCGTGCAACTTGAGCCCCACTCAAAAGTAATGCCATCGGCAACTTACATCGATCGTGACTTTCAAATTGTAACTGGCCAAGCCGCCATTAATAGCTATATTGAAAGTAATACTGGCCGCACGGTTGAGTTAAGTGCGGAAGTGATCGGTGAGGCTAGAACAACAACGGGACAGATTGGTGATCACGGCCTTCCAGAGGAAGCCAATAGTGAAAAAATATATGGCCAATCTTTTATCGATGGTGGTCAAAAAGGAAGGCTATTCCGGGGCATTAAACGATTACTCGGGAACTCTTCTGCTCGAAGGTTAATGGTTTTTGATCGACCTTTTCGATTAGTAGCGCTAATAACGCCTTTATTAGTGCGAGTTCGCCACAGTACGAAAACTCTTTTCCCTAAATTAGGCCAGTATAATGAAAACATTAATCATGCTTGTATTGGTCATCCAGTAAATTTCGAAGGTACTGAAAGATTTGGTAATCAGACGGCACTTCGATTACTTTCGGAAGCATACGGGTATGCAGAATTTACCGAACAATCGTACTACCCTGAACCCATTGCAGCTGCACTTAGCTATCTACATGATAACCCAGAGGCTGAAGAGCAAACTTTGCTAGCTGTGGATTTTGGTGGCGGCACACTGGACCTCTGTGTGCTCACACGAAAAGAACAAGAATTTAGTGTAATTGCGACTCATGGTGTAGGCCTTGGTGGCGACCATGTTGATCAGATTTTGTTTAAGAAACTTCTCTTCCCTATTCTAGGAAAAGGTGAACGATGGCGTCGAGCAGGTGAAGACCGGGAAATTGAAACCGCTTTTCCATTTGAAGATTATGAGGGTTTTTTACTCAACTGGGCGGTAAGTTATATGCTCAATCAGAACAAATACACAACACCTCTGATACAAAGAATGGCTTACGATGATGAGGCTGCAGTCAAATTTCGCCGCCTCTATGACTTGATCAAAAATAATTATAGTTACTTAGTGTTTCAGAGTTTGAAAGATTTGAAGGCGACGCTCTCATCAGAGGACTCGGCAACATTAGATATTCCAGAACTAGATATTGAATTAGAAGTTACAAGAGTTCAATTTGAAGAATTTATCCAAGAATTACTAGATAAATTCCAGAGAGCTATTTCTGACCTACTGAACAGAGCCGGATTACAATCCCATGAAATCCAGCTAGTTATTCGCACAGGCGGTTCATCTCTTATTCCCGCAGTAAAGCGTATACTAGATGAGCAATTTGCAGGCAAAGTCGTTGAACATGATCCATTCTCCAGTGTCGCTGCAGGTCTGGCAATCGCAGAATACAGAAACCTAGGACAAAAACCTTAGGCATAAACGCAAAGAAGAGCGAATTCAGCTGTCTAGAATGTTACTGCGCTAACTTAAACCTATTTGACTAATCTGTTGCTTCTCTTTCTTCGACTCTAGCACCGGCTAAGATCCCTGATAACGCATAGTTACCTTCATGGCAGGCGTACTCGTACATCGAGCCGGTAGCAATTCGAAACGGAATTTGGGCGCTCCATGGTTGTGTATAAGCCTCACTATCCTCCACAGTGAATTCATAGAGAATCGACTTTGGACCTGTGCGCGTAAATCTTTCAGTCACTTTTGCGGATTGAGGCAAATAAAGAACATGCTTTATGGCAAAGCGAAAGCTTTGCTGAGGATGAAAATTGGTAGTTTCAACGACAAGAGTATCTCCCTCCCAATGTCCAATAGAATCCCCGAGCCAAGGATTGAAATCTTCACCTCTATGAGTAGAACCCAATCGGATGATACGCGCATCATGATTCATCTCAGCTAGCACCATCACGTAATCTTCGCTCTGTACGATTTGGTAATGATTGTTGTAGAGAACTGGCAGCATAGGTGGACCACCGCTTGAACCGAAACCAACCATGCATCGTTCGCCGAGTGGCCGTTGTTCTGGGCCATCGTACCCAACGGTTCGGCCGTACTCCATAAAAGCCATACCTGAGGCTTGAGTGTAAGGAATTTGTCCGTTCGCAGGATCTACAATAAAAGAGGTTCTGAACTCGCTTCCTATCTGCGCCATTCGCGTTCCTGGATCAATCCAGAAAGCGTTGTAACCTGCATCAGTATCACCATCAGTAGGAGGCGGTCGATTAGGGTCACTTGGGGCATTATCACCTTCAGAAAGCACATTGAAGGCTGCAGACGCCTCAATTCTCCTCGCTTCTTCAGCACCAACACTTAAAGTATTGCCAAGAGCTGGATCACGTTCAAGTGTAGTGATGGATGCCGACGACCATATACCCTGCAAATCAGGAGCATCGTAGGCAGTACGAGGAGTCTCCCAGACTTCCTGTGCTGAGGAATTTGCAATTAAAAAAATCGCTGCAAGTAAAATTACTATAGGTTTAATTTGAAGATTTGGCATTAATACTCCTGCAAATACCCGGCTGTTAGACTTAACTATACTCTATAAAAATTAACAGTATATAAATCCTAAATCTGATTTAAAGGAAACTCCAGAAGAAGTTGCCCATTGGATGGATCCCGGAGCTCTAATTGCGCTTGACTCGCTGTGCGCAAGGCTTCTGCAAATGTAGCACCATCCTCCAGGTTACTAATTATGAAAACGGCTTGCCCTTCAACTGAGATGCCTGGCGGCAACTCAAGAGGATTAAACACATAATTTGAGTTCTCGCTTAACATCCCAAGTACAGTCGATTCAACACTCAAAACATTTTCGGGCACATTCTGACGAACAGCTCTAAACAAGGCTACTTCTTCGCTTGCATCTATCATACGTAGAAACACATTAACGTGACGAGTAAACAGTTCGCGATTTTTTATTGACAAGGTTGGCGTATAAATCGGATAGCGAAACCCAACTTCAATAATTCCATTACTGGAGCGATCACTGATGAGTGAGCTCTCTAATAACTGAACATCGAATCCTTTTTCAGCCTTCTCTGGCAAGAGTATGAGATAAAATACAAAGCCAGGAATTATGGCAGGCACACAAATAAAACCAACATAGGTGCCAGGTCTCCATGAAAATAAAAGGTTTAGAGGATATACCGCTACCAGCATAGCTATAATTGCTATGCTTAATAGCAAAGCTCGAACAATTAAAGGTTCACTCCCTATTCGACCAGGATTTTGCAATATAAAAACAATCACAAGAATTGCAGTTAAACTTGCGGCTATGCTCGTGATGGTATGTCGTAGACTAATCTTCATGGCTAAACCATCACTACTAGATATTCCCTGCACTAATGCAGCATAGATTGTCTTAAGAAACGATCTTACCGTGGGCTTGTTTGTCTGCATGGTAAGAAGATCTTACGAGTGGCCCACTCGCCACATGCAGAAAACCCAAACTTTCACCATAATCACGAAGCTCGTCGAATTCAGATGGATGAACAAATCGCTCAACCTTTAAGTGATCCTTGCTTGGCTGCAAATATTGTCCAAGGGTAATCATATCAACATTATGTGCCTTTAAATTTCTTAATACTTCTTTAACCTCACCGACTTCTTCACCCAAGCCTAGCATTAAACCTGACTTAGTTATTATTGACGGCTGCTTTGATTTATAGGCTTTAAGTAATCGCAAAGACCAATCATAATCAGCTCCTGGTCTGGCTTTCTTATATAACCTTGGAACTGTTTCTAGATTATGATTAAAAACATCAGGAGGAGTTTGCTCTAATATTGAAAGGGCAATATCCATTCGTCCCCTAAAATCAGGGACTAATACTTCAACTTTAATTTCCGGATTAAATTTTCGCGTTTCGGTAATACATTGTGAAAAATGTTGGGCACCACTATCTGTAAGGTCATCTCGATCGACGGAAGTTATAACAACATAATTCAAACCCATTTCTTTTATCGCTTTAGCCAACTCAACAGGCTCATCGACATCTAGTGGACGAGGCTTCCCATGGGCAACATCACAGAACGGGCAACGACGCGTACAAATATCGCCCATAATCATAAACGTTGCTGTGCCATTACTAAAACATTCACCCAAATTCGGACAAGATGCTTCTTCGCAGACAGAAGCCAACTTATGCTCTCTTAATTTGCTCTTAATGTGAGCAATTTTTGGAGACACCGGAATTCTTACTCTAATCCAGTCGGGCTTCACAGGTAACTCAGTCGTCGGAATTACCTTCATAGGAATACGGCGAACTTTATCCGCTCCGCGAAGCTTCTCTCCTTCTACCATTAAGTTTCTACGTTTTCTTGCTGTCATAACTCGATTAACTAATGATTAAATCTTGGTAATGCTCTTGATACCCTAGTTCAACAAGCAAATTATTGCATAAGACCTTACTCGCCTTTTGCAACAAGAAATTATCTTCCGCTGCAAAGTGAGCTACTTGAGTAACAGCCAGGTTTTCGAATCCACAGGGATTGATCCGATCAAATGGTGTCAGGTCCATTTTTACATTTAGGCTTAACCCGTGATAGCTCCAACCATTTTTTATTCGCAGACCCAAGGCTCCTATTTTAGCATCTTTCACATAAACTCCGGGAGCTTTGGGTCGAGTATCCGCAGAAATACCGAATTCAGTAAGCGCAGCAACCATCGCACTTTCGATCATCTCTACCAAAGTTCGCACACCTAGCATGCGGCGGCGCACATTGATCAAGAGATAAGCGACCAATTGGCCAGGCCCGTGATAAGTTACTTGGCCACCACGATCAATCTGTACGACAGGAATTTTGCCTGGGTTTAGCACATGTTCCGATTTACCAGCCTGCCCTTGGGTATAGACCGGTTTATGGCTAAGCAGCCATATCTCATCACTTCGCTCTGCTTTGGGATTTTCTGCAAGATAGCGCATGGCATGCCAGATCGGCTCATAGTCCTGCAACCCTAACCGTCTGACAATGAGGTTAGGTAGAGACGCGTTCGTGCTCGATGTATCCGCTTGAAACCATTTATAATCTGTCAGCCGCAATCTAGAGTACCATTTTCACGCTTTCTATTTTCTTTAGGTCTTCGAAAATGTTTTGTAACTGCCCTTCTCCGGTTGCGGCGATGGTTACTGTGACTGACAGGTAATTCTGTTTTCTGCTTGATTGCACCTTGATCAGGTCAGATGTGATCGTCCCAGTATGGCGTTCAATAGCCTCCAAGACTGACTCTTGAAAATCACCCACCGCTTTGCCAATAATTTTTATTGGATACAAACAGGGAAATTCGATTTTCGGTACTTCTTGATCGCTCAAACCAGATTTAACTGACATAGTAATTTTCAGTATTTATCCAGCGAAGAGATTGCTAAATAGTAAAGTTAACCAATCGATCAATCGCTTAAATATCCCACCCTGCTCTACTTCTTGCATTGCAATAACATTGCCTGAAAAAACAGTATCATTATCCAGAGTTACACTTACGACACCCATTATCTGCCCGTCGTCGAGAGGAGCACGGATAACCTCATCGACATCGACTGTCGCCTGCATGGACCCTGCCTGACCCCGAGGAATCGTTACATACACTTCTTCTTGAATCCCTAGATCAACTGCACTCTGCAGCCCCGACCAAACAGGAACACTAGTCAAGATTTGATTCGAATCATAGAGCTTGTGGGTTTCAAAGTAGCGGAATCCATAAGTGAGTAATTTTTGAGTTTCAATTGCTCGAGACTCTTCGCTGACAGTTCCCATTACTACTGAGATTAAACGCATGCCATCCCGTTCTGCTGAAGCCACCAAACAATATCCCGCCGCATCAGTCCATCCAGTTTTCATACCGTCGACATTCCGATCTCTGAATAGCAGGGAGTTTCGGTTAGATTGGCGAATATCGTTATAAGTGAACTCGCGCTCAGCATAAATAGGATAATAGTCCATATGCCTCTCAATCGTGGCTTGGGCCAACAAGGACAAATCTCGCGCTGACATAGTGTTGTAATATAACTCAGTGTCTAGCCCGCTAGAATTCATAAAGAAACTACTACTCATGCCAAGTAATTCCCCATATTGATTCATCATGTCTGAAAATGCTTCTTCGCTACCAGCGATATGCTCAGCGATTGCAACGCTAGCATCGTTGCCGGATTGAATAATGATACCGCGTAGCAAATCCTCGACACTTACTTGTGTATTTACACCGACAAACATCTTTGATCCTTCCATGCGCCAGGCTTTTTCACTGATATGCACTTGATCACTCAAAGACAAATTACCACTAATAATTTCTTCAATTGCTATATAGGCCGTCATTATCTTAGTAAGACTTGCTGGTGGAAGCGCCTCATCAGCATTTTCTTCGACGATGATGTGCCCGGTCTTAGCATCGATTAAAATATAACTGGTAGCAGCGATTTCTGGCGCACGAGGAATTATTGCGGGCGCAGCAAGTACTGCGGTGCTGAATAAACTGCCGCCCATTAAAATAGAGCAGCAGATTGCTACTCTAAGACGAATGGAAAATGAAAACAGTTGATAGGTTGCGTTCTTTAACGACATAAAGAAATCCGTGTTAAAACCATTGATTATATTGGGCTGAGAGGTGACGAACGACTAGCATTTCAATCGTGAAGTACTACTCAGTAGTAGTGTACGGGCTTCCTAAACTAGCAGCAACTACACTTTGTGTGATTCGCCTAATCTCACCAGGATCATTAACCGGCCCGATTCGAACCCGGTGTAAAACACCATTTTCCGTGTTGTTTATGATGCTAATAATAACTGGTCGATTGGTCATTACTCTCAACTTTTCTGACACCTCCCGGGCTAAATTTAGATCCGAAAATGCGCCTACTTGTAAATACTTTTCTCCTGAAACAGCCCTATTCCCGGTTTCTAGATTGACTATTCTAGTCCGTGCTCCCGCCCGATCGCTATCAGACCCATTGGCAATAATCGCTTCCAGCTCAACCCTAGCGGTACCCCGGTCTGCATAACCTAGCTTTAGTGCCGCTGCATAACTCAGATCTACGATGCGGTCTCCGTGGAATGGCCCTCTATCATTTACTCTGACAACAATACTACGATTGTTATCCAAATTAGTGACCTGCAGAAAGCTAGGAATTGGTAACGATTTGTGTGCTGCAGAGACCTGATACATATCAAAGACTTCACCGTTGGAAGTCTTATGGCCATGAAATTTTTCCCCGTACCAGGAAGCTACACCCCTCTCCCTGTATCCTTCTTCTGTTGGCAGTACTTGATAGGTTTTTCCGAGCACAGAATAGGGTGATCGATTTCCTGCCATCGTGCGCGTAATCGGCTCTGGCACTACATTAAGAATAGTTGCAGGATCAATGTTTCGGCTCGGCGCTCTGTCCTGGTCTATTGAATAGCGGCTGGAAGAACTTGGCGGAATTGGCGTCGGCGGGGCCACTGCAGAACAAGCAGCAAGACTACCAATCAAACCAACCAATGAGAAAACTCTTAAATGCTGGTGCATTATTGCGTACCACACAGAAAATCTAAGCAAGTTAGTTACTTAGCGTCCAATATCCGTAGAATTTTAATCCATCGGCCTCAAAGGCGACTCCGTAAAACAGAAAATTATCGATAGATTTAATTAATAAGCTAGATTTCAAGAATTAACTTCTTGATTTATCAGTTAATTAGCGCTTTTCTGTCCATGAGTGTGAATTGACATAAGCAATCCAAAGCCGATAAACAAAGTAAGAATCGACGTACCACCCCGGCTGATTAAAGGAAGAGGTAATCCAATTACAGGCACTAGGCCAGAGACCATAGCCATATTCACAAATACGTAGAAGAAAAACGTTAGCGTAATACTGCCAGCCAGGAGCCGACTGAACATGTCTTTAGCGCAATAAGCAATATAAAAACCACGAATCAATACGAACAAATAGAGGCAAATTAAGAATAACACTCCTAACAAACCAAATTCTTCAGCGAGTACAGCAAGAATGAAATCTGTATTGCTTTCAGGAATAAAATCCAAATGTGATTGAGCCCCTTCACCATAACCCTTGCCGTACAGCCCGCCTGACCCGATAGCAATTTGAGATTGAATTATGTTGTAACCAGCTCCTGTTGGATCTCTGTATGGATTAAAGAAAGTGAGAATCCGATCCTTTTGATGCTCTAGCGCGAGAAATAAATACCAGAGTGGAGATATTGAGAGCAGCACAAAGAATCCGGCAAACACCATTCGCCACCGCATACCCGCTAACAACACGACAAATATACCAGACATAGCTACCATGATAGCGGTACCCGTATCATTTTGAATGATGATTAAAGCAGCCGGTATCAAGATCATAGTAGCTGACCAAAACAGGTGTTTAAAGCGAGGCGGAAGTGGCCTGCTGGCTAGATACCAAGCCATAAGTAATGGAACTACAATTTTCAACGTTTCAGAAGGTTGGAAGCTAGGCAAACCGGGCAAATCCAACCAGCTGCGCGCACCATTTTCTTCCACACCTATAAACAGAACCAAGCCAAGCAAGGCTAACCCCGCCGCATAAAGAGACGGTGCCCAGCGGCGAAAGAAATGTGGACTAAACTGAGAAACAGTAAGCATCAGTACTAATCCTGCAAGCATAATCATTGCCTGTCGCCGAACTATTGCCTCATCACCATCACTTGCACTATAGAGTACAAATAATCCAAAACAACAAAGTAAAATAATACCTACAAGTAGTGGCGGATCAGTATGGATAAGTCGCCAAATTGTTTGGAAGCGGCTTGCTGGTCGATGAAACCCTGTTGTTTGTCGAATAAAATCTTGATTAATCATTCGATTGAGAAACTAATGGATTCGTGATCTCTTGTTGCAGTTCTCCAACATCTTCAAACGAAGCAAAATCGATTTGCAGAATTTCCAAGAGGTATTTATCGGTAACTGCTTTAGCAATTGGACCAGCGACACTACTTCCATGTTCTCCATTCTCCACAAATACGGCAACTGCTATTTGAGGAGCTATACGAGCATTTTGTGCCGGCGCAAAGGAAATAAATAACCCATGATCCTTATTAAGATCAGATACCACAATATCTGTGCTGGCTAATATCTCTTGACTTATTCCAACTACTTGAGCCGAACCAGACTTACCCGCCATACGATAAGACATGCCTCGATCGGCCATGGCAATTGCTTCAAAAGCGGTACCATAATCTCGAAATTCATCGGAGTAGGGCCTATGAATAACCATGGTCATGGCTTCTTCGATGTAACGCCAATAGTCTGGATCATTCACCATCACGTCAGGTACAGGATTTTCGATAAAGGGCTTATAGTCCTCACCTTCAACCGCCATTAACATGCGAGGCTGCACAACTTTACCTTTGTTGGCAACAATGGAGGCTGCTGTTGCTAATTGCAGCGGTGTTGCCCACATATAACCCTGACCGATCGAGGAATTTATTGTATCCCCGGGGTACCAAGGCTCACCACGACTAGCCATTTTCCATTCACGAGAGGGAAGTACGCCAGTTCTCGCGTAAGAAATATCTACAGCAAAATTATCACCGAATCCAAATTGGGACAGAAACCCATGAATGATATCTATACCCATACGATTGCCTAGATCATAAAAAAAGGTATCGCAGGATTGAAAAATTGCTTTCTGTAAATCGGTGTGGCCATGACCACCACCGATCACGGTTCGCAATGTATAGTCACCCCAACGATAGGAGACACCGGGCAATCTAAAGTACCCAGGATCTTGAATAGCAAATTCATAATCGACAAATTCGTGGTGCAAGCCTGCCATTCCAAGAAAGGGCTTGATCGTGGAACCTGGCGGATAGGGATTCGTCGAACGATCGAATAATGGTGTATTTATCTCATCAGTAACCAAAACACTATAATCTTTGCTACTTATTCCCGTTACAAAAAGATTGGGGTCGAACGCCGGCTTACTGATCATCGCTAATATTCCGCCAGTTGAGGGATCTATAGCCACCACCGCTCCACGAAACTCACCAAGCGCTTCTTCAGCAGCTTTTTGTAGTTGCGCATCCATATGCAAGGTAAGATTTTTCCCTGCTACCGGATCAGTGCGATCTAAATATCGCATAACCTGGCCCCGATTATTCTTTTCTACAATTTCGTAACCGACCGAACCATGCAAAATTTCTTCATAAGTTCGCTCAATTCCAGTTTTACCGATGTGGTTAGTACCACCATAATTTTCTTTTTCTTCTTCACTTAACCCATCTAGCTCATCGCGATTAATTTCTGAAACATAACCAACAGAATGTGCGGTGAGACTACCCAAAGGATATTGACGAACAAACTGGGGTTCAATTGATATACCGGTAAGGAGATGGCTGTTTACGGAAATTCGGGATTTTTCTTCATCAGTCAGCACATATTTAAGGGGTACCGATGAAAACGGAACGCGATTACGCTGAAGGCGAGTATTAAATTGCTCTATATCGTCTGCAGACAGTGGTATCAAGGTGCTCAATAAATTGAGCGTTTTATCCAGATCGACAACTTGTTCTCTAATTACCGTTAGATTAAAAATCGGCTGATTATCCGCCAGCAATTTCCCTTGTCGATCAAATATTAGACCTCGAGCTGGAGGGACATATTGTGAATGCAGTCGATTACCATCAGAGCGCGCAGAAAAATATTCAAACTGGGAAATCTGAAGATTGACTAACTTTAGAATAAGTGCAAAAAACAACAGTAATATCAAAACCGCAGCAGCCCCTAGCCGGCGATTAAATAAGCGCTGCTCAACCTCATGATCTTTAAGCTGCCACTTACCTACCATATGATATTTTGTCCGACATAGGTTTGATTAATCATTAGAGTAATCGGCTAAGGGGTAGGCGACTGAAGACAAACATCCACTCGCGGTTAGACAGCACTTCCATTATTTAGTTGCTCAACGCTCCAATTAATAAGTTTAGCGTTTTTTTTGCTTAATTTTTAGCCAAAAGTCTCAAATTTTTCCAATAAGAATTTGAAGGAGCAGCCAGTTCGAAAAACTCACTATCCTCTGTGATAGGGATGACCTTCGAGCAAGCTATTAGCGCGATACAGCTGCTCCACCAGTACCAGCCGCACTATAGGGTGCGGAAGTGTTAAGTCTGAAAGTGACCACTGCTCATCGGCCCTTTCTCGACAGTGCGGATGAAGACCGTCTGGGCCGCCGACTAGAAAAACAATATTCTTCCCTTCACTCTTGAAGGCTGTAAGTCGCTCTGCCACTGCCATGGTAGACATGCGCCTACCTCCAACCTCAAGCACAATCACATAATCATAAACTTGAATTTTAGCTAACAACGCTTCCCCTTCCTTTTGCATGGGCTGAGGACCCTTTGAGGATTTGGTACGATGAGCTAAAGGAACTTCATATAGTGAAAATCCCAATGTCTTGACGATTCTTTTCGAATATTCAGCAACCCCTTCCTTTATCCAAGTAGGCATTTTTGTGCCTACTGATATTAGAGAAATGCGCATGATTTATAGATATAGCCAAATGGTTATTTATTAGTTGATCAAGTTGCTACTTGAGATTTTCGCTTAACGTCTGCTTGAGAATCAAAATTCCACAGTTCTTCAAGATTATATAACGCACGCATGGGTGCAAGCATGATATGAACAACTACATCACCCACATCCACTAACACCCATTCAGATTGCATCCGCCCTTCAACCCCAACAACTTCAAGGTCAGCTTCCTTCGCACTCTTTACCACGTTGTCGGCTAGAGCCTTTATGTGAGTATTAGACCTACCCGTTGTTATAACCATAAAATCAGTGATTGAGGTCAACTTAGACACATTAATACAACGAATAGATTGCCCTTTTAAATCCTCTAACGCCTCAACGGCGAGTTCTGCTAATTTTTTGCTTTTCAATGGAATTGCCTACTCCAATTAGTGATACAAGTTATGTTGTTTTATATAAGAATAAACGGCATCGTCTAAAGAGTCATGAAGATCCTTGCCTTCTGCAAATCGATTTCTAACCTTAGTCGATGACAAATCATTGTTAAATTCTTTAGCAAATAAAATACGGCCAGTAGACCGTTGAAAAAATGCTTCATTTGACTTGGTCAGCCTCTCATTTAGTTTAATCGCTCTAGAAGTTTCTTTGTTTATTTGAGCACCTGATCTCGCGAGGATAAAGAAGTTACAAAGCTCAAATAATTTTTCCCAATCATGCCATTTTGCAATTGTATTAAAAGAATCTAGGCCCAAGACGAAGACCAGTTGGCTGGCTTTATTTTGGCGCTTTAATTCTTGGAGTGTTTCTGCAGTGTAAGATATTCCTTCTCGCCTGAGCTCAATCGAATCAACTTGCAAACCATCTTGCTTTTCTAAAGCCAGATTGAGCATTGCTAGCCTATGAAAAGCTGGCGAGTTTGCATTTTTTCGATGGTTTGGTATCGAACAAGGAACAAGCTTTACAAGGTCCAAAGATAAGTAGTTACGGGCAAAGCTAGCAACTTCAATGTGGCCATTGTGAATCGGATCAAACATACCTCCTAGCACACCAATTCGAGACATCATTGCCGAATATGACCATCCCCTAACACAATGAATTTCTGCGAAGTTAAACCTTCAAGGCCAACCGGCCCGCGAGCATGCAATTTGTCAGTCGAAATCCCAATTTCTGCGCCTAGTCCATACTCGAATCCATCTGCAAATCGCGTTGAAGCATTTACCATTACCGAACTAGAATCAACTTCTCTCAAAAAGCGTTGAGCATGATTGAGATTTTCAGTAATTATCGATTCCGTATGTTGAGAACTGTATTTATTTATGTGTGCGATTGCCTCGTCAACTTCGGCTACAATTTTGATAGAAATAATCGGTGCCAGGTATTCTGTTTCAAAATCTTTTTCAGTTGCGGACTGAACATTACTAACCAATTGTTTAGTCTTTTCGCACCCTCTCATTTCAACATTGAGGGATGCGTACTCTGCACAAAGTTTGGGAAGAACATCAGCAGCAATAGATTCTGCAACGAGCAGTGACTCTAAAGTACAGCATGTACCATAGCGTTGGGTTTTGGCATTGACAGCAACTGAAATCGCTTTCCCCACATCTGCCTTCTCATCTATATACAAATGGCAATTACCATCTAGATGTTTAATTACTGGCACTTTTGCTTCATTAGTTATTCTTTCAATTAAACCTTTACCACCACGCGGAACAATAACGTCAACATACTCTGGCATAGTTATCAGTTTTCCTACTGCATCTCGCTCAATACGACTAAGTACTTGAATGATATCAGGGCTCAAGCCAGCGACCTCTAATCCTGTGCTAATGCAATCAGCAATTTCTTGATTCGAATTAATTGCCTCTGATCCGCCTCTGAGTATAGCTGCATTACCTGATTTCAAGCACAGGCTTGCAGCTTCACACGTTACATTCGGTCGAGATTCGTAAATGATTCCTATTACGCCTAGAGGTACTCGCATCCGACCAACTTGAATTCCACTAGGCCGATATTTTAATTCACTGATCTGGCCTACAGGATCATCCAAAGATGCGACTTGTCGGAGACCTTCAATCATGGCGTCGATACGCCCTTCGGTAAGCTCCAACCTATCCATCAATGCAGGTTCCAGACCTTTTTTTGCACCCACTTGCAAATCTTTTTTATTTGACTCAATTAATGCTGCACGTTTGCTATTTATAGCTTCAGCAATAGCATTAAGGGCTGTATTTTTTTTGGCAGTAGAAGCCTTTGAGATTTCACGAGACGCAATACGAGCCTGAGAGCCTAACTTGCTCATGTAGGCCTCAATATCAGTTACATAACTGTCACCGCTATTCATCTTGGCTTTACTCTTCCACAGAAAGAATCGATTAGACCCCAGTAATTTCAAATAGGTGCCCAGAGACTCCAATTATATCTTACTCTGCCCCCTTAATGGTGTTCAAATAGACAGATCCTCGCTATAAGCTTATGCTTGATCGATTACTATGAACTTAACGAAGTCGCCACTAGGCAATGTTTGATGACAGTCTCGCAGGAATCAGATCTAGCAAGCACTGGTAGCGCAGTATCTCCTACCCTTTTTCAAGCACTTTTTCCCATTTTTGTGCTGGTTTGTCTGCTTTCTTTGTCAGTTTATCTCTTTGGCGAAGACTCCAGCTCTGGACCTAACCAGATTGCTCTGTGTGTTGGAGCGGCAGTAGCGGCACTCATTGGCTGGAATAATGGCCAAACTTGGGAAGAGATCGAGGCTAGCATTATCTCAGGTGTTACCGTTGCCATAAGGCCGTTGCTAATTTTGTTCTCTGTGGGTGCTTTAATTGGTAGTTGGATAATGTCTGGAACTGTTCCAACTATGATCTATTATAGCCTCTTAATACTCGACCCCTCGATTTTCTATGCGGCCAGTTGCATTATCTGCGCGTTCATCGCTCTGAGTATTGGCAGCTCTTGGACTGTCGCAGGTACTATAGGAATTGCATTAATTGGAGCAGCTGGAGGAATGGGCCTATCGCTCGAGGTAACCGCGGGAGCAATTATTTCAGGTGCTTATTTTGGAGATAAAATGTCTCCTCTTTCTGACACTACTAATTTAGCACCTGCTGTGGCTGGAACAGATTTGTTTACTCACATCGGTCACATGATGTGGACAACAATACCTAGCATAGTAATTGCCCTAATACTTTTTGGGGTAATTGGTTTCAATATCGATACCAGCACCTCCTTGAGTGATCTTGAAATCACGATGGGCTTGTTAAAAGAAAACTTCACCATCAATTTTATAATGCTACTGCCTGTTATTGTATTGTTAGTAATGGCCAATAAGAAATTGCCACCAATTCCAACAATTTTAGCAGGTATATTGCTCGGTATCGTAATAGCGTTAATCTTCCAAAAACCAGTAATAATCAATCTCGCCGGCGAAACTCCCAATGTGTTCCTCGGATTGTTTAAAGGCGTGTGGTACACGCTATTCGACGGGTTTGCCATTTCGAGTGGTAATGAAACACTCGACGACTTAATGACTAGAGGCGGCATGAGCTCGATGCTTTGGGTAATCTGGCTAGTCTTATGTGCCATGGTATTTGGAGCGGTAATGGATCACACCGGATTACTGCGTCGCCTTGTTGAGTATACCTTATCATTTGTACACAGCACTGGAAGCTTGATAGCAACCACGATTGCTACGTGTTTCGGCTCTAATATTATTACTTCAGATCAATATATTTCAGTAGTGCTGCCGGGCAGGATGTACAAACACGAGTACAAAAACCGCAACCTCGACATGAAAAACCTTTCGAGAACGCTTGAGGATTCGGGCACAATTACATCACCTTTAATTCCATGGAATACTTGTGGCGCATTCATGGCCGGCACGCTCGGCGTTGCAACGTTTGCCTATGTCCCTTACTGCTTCTTTAACCTGATTAATCCAGTTGTCGCTATAATCTATGGTTTTTTAAACTTTAAAATTACACCTGCTATTGAAAACCAACCGGAACAATAATTCGCTTAGTTCAAGTTAAAGAAAATTTAAGCTCTACTACATTTCCATCCGGATCAGTTATGTAAAGCGAACGGCCAAATCCTTCAGCGCCATATCTATCGGCAAATTCTTCAACCTCAACCTTGTTAGAGAGTAAGTAAGCCTTTAGTTCTGATTCTTCAATTTTTTCTACTTGCAAACAAAGGTGGTCCATATTCCTACCACCCTGATTTGGCGCCTCCCCTCCTAGCCTGCCTAATTTACTGTCTATAGGCACCAGATCAATTAGTGCAGCTCCAGCACGTAACTGGATTAACCCTATATCCGGAAGCTCGCGCTCAATAACGCAATTAAGCACCTCACAATAAAAGGATTTCATTGCATCAAAACCTGCAGTTCTAAGCACTACATGATCAATACCACGAACTTGTATCACCATAACTAAGTGTTCTCGAATAGCTAGTTAGCTTTTTTTAAAAAATTGGAGGAGTGGTTGTTGATTACTAACGAGTACTTCTTTTTCAGCTTTAGAAAGTTGCTTAACTTTATATTCCATTTTCTGTGCTTCAGATCTATCTCCGATTTCTGCTTGATAAACCAATTTCAAAGGCCCTTTCCCACGCAAAGCCTTAGCACCTTTCGACCCGGTTTCTGCAGAACAGTTGTGCTCGATGAACCGTCTTTCAGGGTCAGTAGTTATCCCTGTATATAAACTTTGATCTCTGGTACGAATCATGTAGAGAATCCAAAGCTTGTTATCCTTGGCAGTCAGAGCAACCGCCAACGGTCTTGTGACTCAACAATCCTGTCATCGCGCTGCAATTTAATCAGATGCGCTAACATAGTTCGCTTGGCCCAAGGTATTAAGTGCTCAGCAACATCGTCATAGACAATTAAAACCAATTCATCAACGGTACACTCCCCAAGCTCAGCCAACCCAGCGAGGACTTTTGCTTCTCTTTTCAGTCGGTGAGCAATGAGTTTCTCAATTTCCAGTTGAGGTTCATCCATGATTCCTCCATGGCCTGGCGCCAGATAACGCAATCGTAAAGTCTGCAAGTAGGCAAGGGAGTCGAGATAGGAACCCATGTCTCCATCCGGCGGCAATATCACTGATGTTGTACCCTGTAGGACATGATCTCCAGTAAATAACAGTGCTTCCTCCACTAGAAGAAAGCACAGATGGTTGGATACATGGCCTGGTGTATGGATAAGGCGTATTGTGTATTCTCCACAATCGACTTCATCTCCATGCTGCCATTTTTGCTTGGGTTGAAAGCTCTGATCTTGACCAGCCACATTGGGGGCAGAGATGCCCACTAACGTAGCATCAGTAGCCTCGTGGATTCGCGCTGCTCCGGGGGAGTGATCTCCATGAGTATGGGTAAGCAACAGATATTCCAGTTTCCTATTCCCAATCGCCGACATAAAGCTTTCAAATTGGACCTCATCGATTGGACCAGGATCCAACAAACATAGCCTATCCTGGCCAATGAGATAGCTATTTGTGCCAGGACCAGTCATGGGCCCTGGATTACGACCTAATATTCTTTGTACGGGGATCTTGCATCCATCAATGGCAGTCGGCACGCCTGGTTCGAATCCTTGCATTAGTTCTCTCAGTTAGTTTTTCAATAGAGGAAGCTATAATAACCCGCGTTAACAAGTTCCCAAAAACTTCTAGCAGAGAAACACAAATCAAACTGGAACTTCAGCCCAATTCACGACATAATTGCTCGCTGTAAAAACTCCGATACCCCCTCCGTATTGTTGTCCAAGCACGCGGATTCAAGGCAAATGATTCAGCAATTAGCGATTACTCCAGGATCTGCAGCAATATTTTTCTGCAAATCCGCTACCTCTATTGGAGCTGAAAAACCAGCAGGATTTTAAATACATGCACAAAATTCAAACCTTTAACGCTATATCAGCATGCGGGCTAGAGCGATTCCCCAAAGATCAATACGAGGTCAGCGCTGACTTAGAGCAAGCAGATGCCCTCTTGTTGCGAAGCCACAAACTAGATGCTTCAGCAATCAATGGGGAGATGAAAGCCGTAGCGCGTGCTGGAGCAGGAGTCAATAATGTCCCCGTTGATCAATGCACTAAGCATGGGGTAGTTGTCTTTAATACGCCTGGGGCAAATGCCAACGCGGTTAAAGAGCTCGTGCTGTGTGGGCTATTACTCGCCTCAAGAGGAATCATCCCAGGCATAGGGTTCGCTAATAGCCAGTCTTCCATATCTGATTATGGAGAGTTGTCTAAGTTAATGGAGGTGGAAAAGAAAAAATTTAAAGGTAGCGAGATTGCCGGGAAAACATTAGGCGTAATCGGTCTTGGGGCAATTGGCTCCATGGTGGCAGATATGGCCATAAAACTGGGAATGAAAGTTCGCGGTTTTGATCCCGCTTTGTCAGTTGATGCCGCCTGGCGCTTACCTAGCCAAGTTAAACGAATAGAAAATCTAAGTACTTTAGTAGGGAGTTGTGATTTTATTTCATTGCATCTACCTGTTCTGGACTCTACACGCAATCTCATCGATGCCTCCATGTTTGCCGCCATGAATAAAGACACATGCCTGTTAAACTTTGCCAGAGACGAAATTGTAGATTCCGATGCCCTTCTGAACGCTTTGGAATCTGGCAAATTGGGCAAATACATCTGCGATTTTCCCCGACCTGAATTTCAAGATAGAGAAGATGTTATTTCTATGCCTCATCTAGGCGCCAGCACAGCAGAGGCTGAAGAAAACTGTGCCATGATGGCGGCCGATCAATTAAGAGACTTTCTCGAAAATGGCAATATTAGGAATTCTGTCAATTTCCCTAATCTTCACCTTGATAGAGACATCAATGCCAAACAAGGCGCACGACTTGCGATTTCCAACAAAAACGTGCCCAAAATGTTAGGACAAATATTATCTGTACTCGCAGATCAGAATATAAATGTTATCGACATGCTAAATAAGAGTAGAAATGAAGTCGCCTATAATTTAATTGATCTAGAAAGTGTGCCCTCCGACTCTGCCCTGGCTGCAATCTCAAACATTGATGACGTAATCAAAGTAACCGTTTTATAGTTTTCATTAAGAAATCAAACCCAGAGTAACCTTTTTAGGAATGTAGTAATGAATCGAGTTTTTAATTTCGGCGCTGGACCAGCCATGCTGCCAACTGAAGTAATGGAAAAAGCCCAACAAGAATTTCTAAATTTCAATGGTATGGGAGCCTCTGTAATAGAGATCAGCCATCGCTCCAAAGAATTCGACGCTATTATTAATGAAGCAGATGAATTACTCATTGAACTTGCCAATATACCAAAGAACTACAAAATACTTTATGTACATGGCGGCGCACAGATGCAGTTTTCAGCTATTCCCATGAACCTGATGTCTCGATTGCCTAGCAGAAAAGCGGCTTATATAGAATCGGGAAATTTTGCAAAATTAGCTAACAAGGAAGCCTCTCGCTATGGGACAGTGGATATTGTAGGGACTAGTGAGGCTACAAACTATGATCGCATTCCCGCTTTTGATAGTTCCGGGCTAGCGGATGATTACTCTTATTTCCACATCACCAGCAACAACACCATTTATGGCACGCGATTCCAACAATTTCCAGATGTCGGAAATATTCCCTTAATTGCGGATATGACCTCTGAATTTTTATCTCGCTCGCTAAATATTGAAAAATTTGGCGTTATTTTCGCTGGCCTACAGAAAAATTTAGGACCACCTGGACTTGCTCTTGTCATAATTCGAGAAGATCTGCTTGAACATGCCGCTCCTGAAACACCCAGTCTATTGAATTATAAAACCTATGCCGAAAAGCATTCCTTGGCGAACACGAATAACACCTTTGCCATTTATATGATGAAATTAGTACTAGAGTGGTTAAAAGAACAAGGTGGTGTCTCTGCACTGGAATCCCAGAATGAAGCTAAAGCTGATTTGCTCTACAAGTTAATTGACCAGTCTGGCTTTTATCAAGGCACTGCACAAACAGAACATCGATCAACAATGAATGTGACCTTTAACTTAGCGAATAATGGCCTAGTGGGTGATTTCGTTGGTCAAGCGTTAGATCAAGGATTATATGCACTTAAAGGTCATAGAAACGTCGGAGGCATTCGCGCTTCCATCTATAACGCCATGCCAATAGCAGGATGCGAAGCCTTGGCCGAATTTATGCGTGAATTTGAGCGCAGGAACGGATAATAACTCTACCAGCAAGGGCTTATTTACAAGTGACGAGGCCTGTTATAGGTTGTTTGGATAATCTCACCAAGCATTAACTATGAAGTTAAATCGCAAAATAATTCATTGTGATTGCGATTGTTTCTACGCGTCAATTGAAATGCGGGATAATCCGAGCCTTAAGGGAAAGTCGATTGCCGTGGGCGGGTCTCCTCAACGCCGTGGTGTGGTCGCAACCTGCAACTATGAGGCGCGGAAATTCGGTATTCATTCTGCAATGGCGTCGGTTACTGCAAGAAAGCGCTGCCCTGAATTAATCATTATTCGCCCGGATATGGAGAAATACAGAACCGCCTCGCGACAGATTCATAGTATTTTCCAGCGTTACACAGAATTAATAGAGCCGCTGTCTTTGGATGAAGCTTATCTCGATGTAAGTGAATGTGAACATTTTGACGGTAGCGCTACTCGTATTGCGGCAGAAATTCGCAATGAGGTCCAGCGAAAAATTGGCATTACTATCTCTGCTGGCATCGCACCAAACAAATTCCTCGCCAAAATTGCTAGTGATTGGAAAAAACCCGACAATCAATTTGTGATAACACCAGAACAAGTGGAAGCTTTCGTTGCAATACTACCGGTCAAAAAGTTACATGGCGTAGGAAAAGTGACTGCGAATAAAATGAAGCGCCTCGGGATAAATACTTGCGGGGATTTGAGAAAACTTGAAAAGGAAAAACTACAAAAGTATTTTGGTAGCTTCGGCGAACGCTTATATCAGTTAAGTCTGGGCATCGACAACAGACCCATTCAAACAGACAGAATTCGCAAATCTGTTAGCGTTGAAAACACCTATGCTGAAGATCTACTGGATATGAATTCTTGTTTGATAGAACTACCCGATCTGAGAGAACAGCTCAGCAAAAGACTCGAGAATATTTCTCCTAAGTACGACATTAACAAACAATTTATAAAGATAAAGTTTCATGATTTTATTCAAACAACAGTAGAAATGGTCTCCCAATCTACTGATATGAATAATTTCAGTTCGCTTTGCAAAGAAGGTTTCGCCCGAGGCAATAAGCCTGTTAGATTATTAGGCATGGGAGTTCGTATTTCTCCAAAAGAACTTTCGTCCATAAAATTTGAACATCCAGAACAGCAGAACACAATCGATCAACTCTCCCTTATCCCAGAGGAATTGTAAACTTGGTGCTCACATGAGTCGTTATCGTCCTCCACAGAAACCGGGCGCAAAGTACATTACGAAAGAAGGCGAAAACTTTCTTAAAAAGGAACTACATCGTCTTTGGAAAGTTGAACGGCCCCAGGTGACTCAATCAGTATCAGAAGCCGCTGCATTAGGAGACAGGTCTGAAAATGCAGAGTACATCTACGGTAAGAAGCGATTGCGCGAGATCGATAGCCGCGTTCGCTACTTAAGCAAACGATTAGAAGAAATAACTGTTGTCTCAATGCCCCCAGAGGATCAAAGTAGAATTTACTTTGGAGCATATGTTACTTTGGAAGAAGAAGATGGAAAAAAAGTAAAATATCGACTAGTTGGGCCTGACGAGATTGACCCACAAAGAGGCTATATCAGTATTGACTCACCGATGGGAAAATCATTGTTGGGAAAATTTGCAGATCATGACTTCGTCATTAAATCCCCCGCTGGCATAAAAGAATATTACATAGTTCAAATCGAATACGTAGATTCGGTTAATAAATGAAACACGTAACAATCATTTGCATACCGAAAGCTCTTGGCTCGACTATATCAATTCCATTAGAAATGTTAAGTGCTGCAAACGACATCGCTCGGGCACGCAAAGAAATAGATCGGACAATCTTAATAGACCTTGTCAGCGTTGCTGACACTAAAATTAAGTTAAGTGGCGGTCTCACCATAGAGTGCAATAAATTACTAAAACAAATTAAACAAACTGATTTAGTTTTTATTCCGGGGATATGGGGCTCACCGCGAGCCAGAACTAAAAAATATCCAGAACTACCAAAGTGGCTTAAAAATCAACACAACAACGGTGCGCTTCTGTGTGGAATTGCTACTGGCACTCATTTTATTGCCGAAGCAGGACTACTAAATGGGAAAGCAGCTACCACTCACTGGAGATTCTTCGATCAATTTCAACAGCTGTTTCCTGAAATCAAATTACAAAGGAAACGATTCATTACCTGCGTAGATGATATTTATTGCACTGGAAGCGTCAATGCAGCGCGCGACATAATGCTGCATTTTGTTGAATTACTCTTTGGAGAATCTATAGCAAATGAAATTTCACGACATTTTGCACATGAATTAAAACGCTCATATGAATCATTGCTGCTTAACAAGGATCAGCAAAGTACGCATCATGACGAGGAAATCATAAAGGTTCAAGAATGGCTGCAAGACCACTATCAAGAGTCTATTAACATCTCAAAAGTTGCCAGTAAATTCCAGATGAGCGTGCGCTCCCTCAATCGCCGATTCAAACTAGCAGCGAATACGCCGCCGCTTCAATATTTGCAAGAATTACGCATTACTCATGCTAAATCTCTATTAAAACAAAGCAATCTCGCAGTTTCAGAAGTCGCTGATAAGGTAGGTTACCAGGATGCAAGTTATTTCACCGGCGTATTTAAGAAACTAAATGCAGTTACACCAAATGAATATCGACGGTTGGTTAGAAATAAGCTTTTTATTGCGGAAACCAATCAGCAGTCGATCCGCTAAGGAATTGACTACTTTTGTCTCTGTAGAGGTCTGTAAATTAATTGGGTTGTTGCTTGAACTTTTCCAGTTGCTCAGTGCTCGCGTCCTGTTGGAATTTAGCTTTCCATTCTGAATAGGGCATACCATAGACAATTTCACGTGCGCGGTCATAATCCACTTCGTGGCCCCGAGTTTTAGCCTCTGCCCGAAACCATTTTGACAAACAATTCCTACAGAAATTTGCGAGGTTCATAAGGTCGATATTTTGTACTTCTTTGTGATTATCTAGGTGGCTTACTAGTCGTCGAAATGTAGCTGCTTCAATCTCAATACGTTCATTTTTATCCATTATAATACTTCCTAGGCCGCCTCATCATCGTAAGCAGTTACAACCTTATGAGGTGGTAAAGTTCGGTGCTTTTTGTCAACAGACTTTAACTGACGCTCTGCTGCATTGAACGCATCTCTAATTGCGACATAAAGGTCTTCATGAGCATGATTATCATGCTGCTCCTGATTTACACGAACCTCTTTGGATGGGGTATGAATTTCTAACCCTACAAAGTAGACCTTTCCCTTGTAATGATTATTGTGAGGCGAATCCAACACAACTCGACCAGCAATTATTTGATCACAATAGCGCTCTAGCTTATTGATTCGCTTTTTGACTGCATCATTAATAGCACTTGTTTGATCAATATTGTGAAAAACAACTTGGAATTCATTAGTCATATATTACTATCTCCAGATTACTTTCAAATAATAAATTAGTTAGTGTAATGCTTCTTAACAATACCTCCTTATGATTAGCAAAGCTTGATTGCCGCCATGATGCAAATAGACTCAACCCACCCCTTAATAGATATTTTAGGCCTAGGCGCCGACTTGAAAGCCACATCTTTTTTATAGGTAAAAACCAACTTAGCAGACTGGAACAAGCACCAATGTGCCGAACAAAATAAATTTGCTAACCAACAATCTCTCCGCACCCATTGAAAAAGCGGTAAAAGCCTGGAAATGTACTTTGGAATTATTGGAAAATAGGTTTGAGTGGGGGGGCTAAATACAGGAGTACTTAGATCTAGCGGAGATGAGTTTGAATTCTGCACTGAGAGTTTGTAATGCATTCCCCTTCCTTTTAGTGCCTTGTAATTAGACTACCCCTTTCAGATTCATTTGTCTAAAATAAAAAACATACTATTTATCATCCCTGCAGAAGCACCAATGCCAGGGTTCGTAGTTAATTCCAAATTTATTATCCCTTGGGTAGCTCATAAAAAACCCGTGTTTGTTCCCATTAATTTTAAGCCATTGGAAGGCATTAGTTTGTTCAAAAGCCTCTACTAGGGCGTCACAACCAAGGGTGCCAATATCGACTGCTCGCCCAGTGTGATGCTCGCTAAATCCAGGCGCCGCATTAACAGAAAGTATAGATTCCAGACTGTTACCTTCGTTCAATTTTTTAGCTATTAGATCGTGTTGATATTGAATATCTCGAAATGCCGAAATAAGGAAAATGATAACTCCATCTTGCTGTGCCGCACCTTTCATTTCACTCCAAGCAGCAAAAGCTTCAGGGCTTAATCTTTGCGGGCGGTTATAAAAGTCTAGTTCCGTAGCGATTAATTCTTCGGGCTCTGTACAAAGAGGCAAGTTACATGAATCCAAAAAGCTCTCAGGGATGCCGAGCGCTTTATGTAACACGCTTAATTGTGTACGGTAGGAATCTGAAATAGTCACAATACACTGCAGAAATTAATGGCGCGCTTTAAAGCGAGCTATAATTTAAAACGAAACATTATGCTTATCTAGGGTAGCTATTGAATACGGTTTGAATCCAGGCTTCCTCGTCGATAAACCCCTGCCCCCAAGATTCATAATCTGGGCCTAGTCCTTCTCCAACAATGTCTTCAACGCTCATGCGTTGTGATTTCTTAATACGAATCTCGACAGAGGTATCCCTAACTACGTTATAAAAGTTCATTAGGTCCCTCTTACTTGCCAAAGAACCATGACCTGGGATAACCGAAGTATCGTCGCCAATCCAAGACAATACTTTTTCAAGATTAGTCAAATAGCCCTGAACTGTTCCCCCGTTTACTAAATCAACAAAGGGAAATCCACCATTGAAAAAGTGATCTCCCATATGGATTACATTTGAATCTTCAAAATAGACGACACTATCGGTATCCGTGTGACCTCTGGGCATATGGATTAAGGTGATTGACTCACCATTAAAATGAATCGATACATCATCCTCATAAGTCACTACCGGCAGCGCAACTGCTGGCTGGTCTCCAGCAACCATTCGTAGACGAACATTTTCATGAGCGACAATGACACTGTCAGCTCCAAAATCTGCATTGCCGCCTGTGTGATCTCCATGAAAATGAGTATTTAATAAAAATTTTGGTGTGTCAGAACCAAGCTCCATAATAGCGGCCTTAATTCGACCGGCAAGCGGAGCAAACTGATCATCGATTATTAATATGCCATCGCTACCAGCCGAAACGCCGATATTTCCGCCTTGACCTACCAACATGGAAATATTGCCAACAACCGGAATAGTTTGGATGGTGACGTTGGCAAAGCGGTCCTGTCCGTTGACTGCGAATGAAAACAAACAAAGATAACTGGTCGCGAGCGCAATGACTGCGTTAAACCTTATCATGTGACCTCCCACCCCCAGAATTGGAGATTGATAAGACATGCTATGTGCCCACCTGATTTTATGCAAGCCCACCCTGCGCCACTTCTGCATGCCAATAGGCATTAAACTTATGGCCGATATAGCGTATTTTATGGCTAAAATAGCATATTCAATTAAAGGTATGGACTCTATAGTCCAAGCCTCTAGCCCGATAACACTGAGACAATTAACCAAAGGTTAAAACATGACCAGATTACCAATCATTGCAGGCTTTGGCGGCATAAATACCGCTGGCCGCAGTTCCGGCCACCATGGTTATCGACGCATGGTTATAGAAGCATTGAGCAAAGAAAAAGCGCTAGAGACTCGTGCCGCAATTGCCGCTCTCACTGGAAAACTGAAGCGGAAGAGCGAGGGCTGGGTGGATAATGAGGGCAATGCCGTTGATTTAGCTTCTTATATAACTGCGATAAGCGGAGAGCTTGATCAAAATACTTTGATCAGAGAACTGGAAGATAATCTATTCGATCCTAATCAACTTAACTATCACTGCCGAGCTAATCTCGCCAGCACTAACGGCAGAGGGATTGAATTCGAACTAAAAAAGAAACAACTCCCGACACCGCTACCTGCTGGATGGTCTATTAAATCTGACACACCTGATGATCCAAATAAAGTGCGAGTAAATATCGAACAAAGTTTCGAAGTCTTGCTCGAATGTTTCCGTAAAACTGACGTAAATTCTGCGGGTCAACTACCAACAGGATTCAAACCTGAATTATTATATCAAGCACGCAACCATCCTCGAGCGCTACAACTGACGGTTTATGCCGCATCAGATGCGATAAATTCTTTAGGAATGGATTGGGAAATTATTCGACAACATGTTCCGCCCGACCAGATTGGGGTATATGCAGGCAGCGCAATGGGCCAGTTGGATTACAACGGTTTTGGTGGACTATTGCAGGCACGATTACTCGGTAAAAAAGTAACTTCTAAACAAATGCCGCTCGGTTATGCAGAAATGCCTGCTGATTTTATAAACGCTTATTTGTTAGGGAATCTTGGAACTAATGGCACTAACGTCGCTGCCTGCGCAACATTCCTCTATAACTTACGCCAGGCTGTGAAAGATATTCAATCCGGTTCTCACAGAGTAGTCCTTGTTGGCACTACTGAAACGCCTATATTTCCCGAATCTATCGATGGGTTTAATACCATGAATGCCTTAGCAGACGATGCGTCGCTGCGAAAACTTGATGGTTTAGCTCCAAACCAACGCCCGAATTATCGTCGAGCATGTCGACCTTTTGCTAACAATTCAGGCTTCACTCTAGCGGAATCTGCACAATTTGTAGTTTTGTTTGATGACGAGCTAGCATTAAAGCTCGGCGCCAATATTCTGGGCGCAGCTAATGAAGTTTATATCGCTGCAGATGGGCACAAGAAATCGATTACTGGCCCAGGACTAGGAAATTACCTTTCTATGGCGAAAGCAGTTGCTGCTACTAAAAATGTCATCGGGAAGGAAGCGCTAAAAAATCATACTTTTGTGCAAGCCCACGGCACCGGTACCCCGCAAAATAGAACTACAGAATCCCATATTCTCAGCCAGATTGCGGGTATATTCGGCATAGAGAATTGGCCAATTGCGGCAGTGAAGTCTTATCTGGGCCACTCAATTGCATCATCTGCAGGTGATCAACTCGCAGCCACTCTGGGTTCGTTTGCCCATGGCATATTACCTGGTATTTTAACCATTGATGAGATTGCGCAAGATGTAACCCAGGAAAATTTGGACTTTTTACTTGCGCACAGAGAATTGCCGTTGAACAGCATAGACGCAGCAATTATTAATTCCAAAGGATTCGGAGGAAACAATGCAAGTGCTTCGATTCTTGCCCCGCACATAGTCGAGAAAATGCTAGAAAAGCGACACGGTGCAACCGCTTTAAAGGATTACAAGAAACGCAATCAACAAGTCGCCGACAAAACGGCAGCCTACGATCAAGCTATGATTGAAGGCAGAAACAACACTATCTACAAATTTGATCACAATGTTTTGGACAATGAATCCTTAGAGATGAATGAATCGAAAATCAGCATCAATGAAATAGAACCGTCAATCTCTTTAGAATTCGAGAGTAGCTACGCTGATATGTGCAAGTAAATTCATCGCTTCCACCAAATTCAAGCTTAGATGATTAGGTAACTTCGATCGCGTGCTCTTCTGCTATCTTCGCTTTCCAAATTGCAGGCCCAGTTTGATGAACTGAAGTTCCATTTACATCAACCGCAACAGTTACTGGCATTTCTTCAACTTCAAATTCATGAATTGCCTCCATGCCTAGGTCTTCGAAGGCAACAATTCGAGACTTGCGAATAGCTTTTGAAACCAGATAGGCAGCACCACCTACTGCCATTAAGTAGACCGCTCGATGCTTCTTAATTGCTTCGATGCCTGCCGCACCCCTTTCTGCTTTCCCGATCATGCCTATAAGGCCAGTTTTTTCTAATAGCTCATCGGTAAATTTATCCATTCTAGTTGCTGTCGTAGGGCCGGCCGGGCCGATCACTTCATCCCTTACTGGATCCACTGGGCCTACGTAATAGATAAATTTATTATCGAAATCGACTCCCTCTGGCAAGGATTGCCCACTGCTCAGCATGCTCAACAGACGCTTATGAGCAGCATCTCGGCCTGTAAGCATTGTGCCAGTCAGTAATAAAGTTTCACCTGGTTGCCAGTCAACGATATCTGCAGCAGTAATTTCATCGAGATTAACTTTTCTTGCTCTTGGACCGACATCCCAGCTAATTTCAGGCCATTCATCAAGGCTCGGGGGCGTCAGTTCTGCACTTCCACTTCCATCAAGGGTAAAGTGCGCATGCCGTGTAGCTGCGCAATTTGGAATCATCGCTATTGGCAATGAAGCCGCGTGAGTTGGGTAATCCATTATTTTAACGTCTAACACTGTCGTTAGCCCGCCTAATCCCTGAGCACCAATACCCAGCGCATTAACGCGTTCCATAATCTCTAACCGCAATTCTTCAATTCGGTTACTGGGACCCCTCTCTCTTAATTCATGAATATCAATTGGGTCCATTAGAGATTCCTTAGCCAAAATAGCTGCTTTTTCCGCAGTTCCGCCAACGCCTATTCCAAGCATGCCTGGAGGACACCAACCGGCGCCCATTGTCGGCAAGGTTTTTTCAACCCAATCCACAATGCTATCGCTAGGATTCAACATAACCATCTTTGCCTTATTTTCAGAACCCCCACCCTTTGCCGCCACTTTCACATCAATAGTGTTGCCTTTAATCATTTCTGTATGTATGACAGCCGGAGTATTGTCCTCAGTATTTTTTCGGGCCCCTGCAGGATCTGAAAGTATTGAAGCCCGCAATACATTTTCAGGTAATAGATAGGCCCTGCGAACACCTTCATTAACCATATCTGCTACTGATAGGTCACCTTCCCAATTTACTTCCATTCCGACTTTCAAAAATACAGTAACAATGCCCGTATCCTGACAGATCGGTCTTTTCCCCTCAGCACAAAGTCTTGAGTTAATTAGAATTTGAGCCATAGCATCTTTCGCTGCAGGGGACTCCTCTTTCTCATAGGCCTCATTGACAGCTTTTATGAAATCTAGCGGATGGTAATAGGAAATATACTGCAATGCATCAGCAATGCTTTGAATTAAATCTTCATTACGGATAAGGGTCATGAGTTAATCGTCCTCGAAAAAGCTCTTGCACTAGATCATTCTAACACTTTAGAGGGCTTCATTAAGCTTCAGTTTGTCTAACGTTGATTTGGCGAAAATTCGGGAGCGTTTGCTTAGATTTGGCCTGTGTTTTCTTCCTCACCCTGACTTCTTCTGTTAAATACTCGACCGAGAGCCACACCTGTCACTGCCCAGATTGCTGCTATGCCTGCTCCTATTGCAGCCATTGCCCCAATGCCAAGACCAACCCCATCAGTCAAGACGGCAAATGCTGATGACCACACGGCATCGCCGCCCCGGTAGATAGCCACATCAACCACCGGTTTTGCCTTAAATCGAGTTTCTCGAGAAACCGAGGTAAAGAGCATTTCTCTGGCGGGTCTCGTAATTCCGTAGTTGCCGGCTTGTCTCGCAACTTGCAAGGCCAGCAAAACAGTTAATATTGGCGCGAATGCTAGAACTAACAGAGCACCGCACATAAATAGCGGAACTACCGCTAAAGTAGCGGGCATTCCTAAACGTGTAGTCAACCTACTAGTGGCAAAAAATCCAAGAACGAAAGTTAGAATATTCACAACTAGCGCCAAAATAGCAAGAATTGCCGTTCGCTCATCTCGACTATATTCTCTCAAGAGATTTGCCTGTTCAAAATAGGCAAAAGAACCAATCGCAGTGTATAGGAGAATGAAAGCTGCTATTCCTATCAAATAGGGGCTGGTAAAAAACTGTCTGAACCCTGCCAAAGAGCTTCCGCCAATTTTGACATGAGATAGATCAACTTTGACTCGTTCATTATGTAAAACTGTTACTTTTAGATATTGCAGATAGAAAATAATAGGCATTGGCAACAGCATCATGAACGATGCACACAGCATAAGCACATCAGAGCCAGCAATACTTACAGCCATGGCAGCGATTAATGGGCCAACAATAGCACCTGCACTTGCGCCAACCGCTATAAAACCGAAAAGCCTTCCTGATTGCTCTTTATCGTAAAGATCTGCCATCAAGCTCCAGAAAACGGACACATGAAAAAGTGAAAATAGGCTTACCCAAAGATAAAAGGCTTTATCTAATAGCACTTGACTAGAAACCAAGCCGGAACTTAAATAAAAACAAAGGAAGCTTAAGGCGAAGAAACCATAAACTGTGGGAACGAGAAATCTAAAACTGATTCGGGAAACTGATGCTCCGTAAATTGCAACAAATGTAAGGCTCAGAAAAAACTGTAGATTCCATAAAATACTAATTTCGGTATTAGACCAATCACTGGCCATTGCGTCACGCACCGGTCGCAGCATGTAATAAGCCGCCATCAAGATAAAGACCAACGCAAAAGACACTAAAACAGCCTTCTGCTCATTGCGCTCAATCAATGTCGCTGATTTAAAGATTTCTTCGAATTTTTTTATCACAGCTTGAATTCTACAAATTGATTTATAAAACTGACCACGGGTCAAAATCTAGGAAAACATCCAATGCTTTTTACTCTACTTCGATAAGTTTATCCACTAGAATGAAGAGTGATGCCTAAAAGGCACTGGAAGTTATCAAATAGAATGTAGGAAATAAATAATGATTGATTCTCAAGATCTCAACATTAGGTACAGTATTGATGGAAAGGTTTTTGTTATTCAAATTCATAGACCAGAAAAAAAGAATGCACTACTTCCACCTATGTATCGCGCCTTAGGAGATGGATTAAAGCAAGCGGACGCAGACACATCGGTCAACGTGATCTTAATCAAGGGTCTTGAAGATTGTTTCACCAGCGGCAATGATGTCAGCGGATTTGTAAGTGATAGCGAATCCACTAAAGCAAGCGAAAGACCTTCTGCCTATTTCATGCGCGCACTGGTAGACACTCGGAAACCAATTATTGCTGCTGTAAGCGGTTTAGCTATCGGAATTGGTACAACAATGTTATTTCACTGCGATCTGATTTACGCATCGGAGGAATGCTATCTGCAAATGCCATTTACCAAACTTGGCGTCAGCCCTGAAGCTGGCTCTAGCTATTTACTGCCTCGACAGATTGGCTATCAACGAGCTGCTGAATTAATTCTTTTAGGTGATCGTTTCAGTTCTTCCAAAGCACTAGAATATGGAATAGTTACAGAACTTTTACCGCAAGATAAATTTCAGGACTATGCTCTAGAAAAATCTCGTGAGCTAGCCAATCTCCCTCCACAAGCAGTACAAGATAGTAAACAGCTTTTGAAACAAGGATTGGAAAAAATACTACCCGAAACAATCAATCTAGAATTAGAAGTATTCGGCAAGCTAGTGCAATCGCCAGAATCACAAGCAATTGTAAAAGCATTCTTGGACAGAAAAAAAACGCACTAGTTTATTGCAGCTCGTCTAAAAGATAGTCCTTAGCTGCGTTTATTTTCTTTGCAAGGTAATCAGAACCACCTCTGTCGGGATGCAACTTTTGCATGAGTTGTCGGTGAGCTTTAGTCACTTCTTCTTTACTCGTCAGCTCTACCAAACCCAATATTTCCATAGCCAATGAGCGGTTCATTATACTTTCATCAACCGCTTGAGAGTGCTCGCTATGGGTGTCAGTATGTTCGGCATGCTCACGCCAATCCGCATGTTGCCTCTCAATATAAGCTTCTAGGACTTGACGAGAATCATTATCCACGACGCATTCAATGTGTAACTTCAATAGTTGTTCCAGCGACAAACTTGAAAGTAAGCTATCGCTATATGCTCCTTTCAATACCTTGCCGTCCATATCACCTGAATCATGCTCAAGTTCCATTTCAAGGTATTCGGTACGTATTGTTGAGGTCTGACCTTGTTGCTTAGGCCTCGCAGAGACAGTGCGGCTTCTAAATAATTGCCACATGGGTAATAGACGAAGCAGAGTGGGTAGAAATCTGAGGACAAAAGCAAAGGCCGCCCCCAATGGCGCAAAAATAAACCCAACCGGCAATCGCCCAAGCAATATAAGTACCGCTATTACTAGCAATGCTGCAACAATAAAAAATAAAATACGAGATTGGCGCGTTGTAAAATTATAGCGCGCACTAATTGATTTAACTGCGAAGTAAGCGAGGACAGGCAAAACCAGCAGTGCTAAAAGGCGGGAGATCATTCGCTTAGTTTAGCAACAAGGAGTTTGCCATAAAATAGTAGCTGAAATTTTTTTGTTAAGATTTTAACTGTTGTTCCAGTAATTTTACGTTCTTCGAAGAAGATTTACTAAAATCTTTTAAGGCTTTCAGGCCTCCAGCAGTGTAAATAGCAACTGCTTTTAATAAGTCTTTCAATTGTTCTGCGCTAGCTCTATCGAACTGAAAATACGCGCCTCCCGAAAGTCTACTTAGTTCTATAAAAGCATTTCTCGCAACAGGGTCTCCCCTTTCTTGAAACATAAATACTGGAATTTTCAAGAGACCAAGCTTACCAGCTAATTGTGCAAGCATATCGATGTTCTCTTCCATCGCGTCACCGATATACACAACGCACTTTATTGTTTTTACTTCATTTTCCTGAATAGCATGCCTGAGAACACGCTCAATCTGGGTAGCACCAGCCTGACAGTGAATACGGGACATGATTCGAACCAGCTCATCAGCATTGGTTTGCCAATCGCTGCTAAAAAATTCACCAAACCCGCGAAAATAACAAAGTTGTACATTTAACCCTCCCAACGCCTGACTGCTCAGAAACATTTCAGCCTGAAGCTGACTGGCTACATCCCAAGTTGCTTCCCGACTCGCAGTGGCATCAAGGGAAAATAATAGCCGAGCATCTCCTCCGGTTTGAGGTATCGCTGCCACCTTGGAAAGAAAGTTCTGTACATCATTTTCACTCGATACTTTTTCCAAGCTAGTTTTCTTGCGCAATTGTGTTTTATCGCGACTCTGCTTACCCAGCTGCTTAAAGAGATCTTTCATTAAACCAGGATAACGTAGTTCGAGAATGATGAGCAACCATGCCAAACCCTCCGGGGTCGTGGAACGGATCTTATTAATGTCTAAATCTTTTTTACTGCCCTAACTGCTCAATCACTTCACTTACTACATCTGATTGAAGAAATTTTAGTTTTAATTCTTGATTATCCAAAATCATATAAGCGCTTTCCATCCAATCATAGTGAATAAGTTCATTCTTGTTTGTTTTAAATGTCCCTTTATTAAAATAGCTAATATGTGCAGATTTGTTATCTATAGAAACTATGAAGTTAGATAAATCCCAACTGGTCTCATTAAGTGTCTCAGAAGCTCCATCAATAAAACTGGCAAATGATTCTAGATTGAAATCATTGCCCACCTCAAAGATGCGAAAATCCGGAGTAACGATTTTAGATAGGTTTTCTTTGTCATAAACTTGGATATCCAGCAACCCAAAAAAATCGTGTAGCTTTCTAATGACTTGCTCATTTGTAATCGGTGATTCTGCAGCATTTACACCAAAAGCTAATACAAAAGACATGGCAGCCATTGATAATAGTTTTTTCATAACCTAATCCCCGTTCTCTGGAGCGTGTATCCCTTTTTGTAATGTCCAGGAGTATTTCTTTTGCCATGGAAATATGGACTTGTTACCAGTGAGAATAAACTGAATAGACCAAGCCAATGCTGCTATCAACAATAATGAATAAAACTCTGTATTGGCAAGTGATTGAAGAATCACTCCAAAGAAAGCGGCGAACGATAGGCAAATAAATCCTACCCAGTGAAGCACTAAAGCTAGTCTTTCAATCATCGGTTTACCCTCTATTATTAACTTCTAGGAAAAACTTCAAGCCAGGCACCAAGCCTACACGAAAAACCTTTCTTTGTTTAAGTCCTTTAATTAAGTTGCCCATAAAGAAAGTCCAACTTTTGTTATTATCTATTCTCAAATTACTCTGATCGAATCATTGGATAATTACAAATTATATTTATACTTACAATAACTCTGTATAATTCGCTCTTGCTTTTTGTCTATCCGCTTCAAATAAAAAAGAGAACTATTGAAGTATGTCTAGCCGCTGATCGATCAAGGAAAGAGTTTCTTCAATGCTATCTTTTAAGGGGGAATAATAACCGCTAGTCATAAAAACTGATGTGTTATAAAAACCCACCAATGAATTTTCGAATTTTACCGACCGCAACAAATCCTTACCTAAAATATTTGTGAACTTCGATGCTTGCAAATCAATGGAAGAAAGAGAATTGCTGAACTCTCTCAAATTACCTTGTTCGGCATATAGATCAAGTAATTGCTCTCTATATCTAGCATGTTCAACATCTTCTTGAAATTGCACTTTCTCCAATTCCCCTTTCCATGAGGAAATTTTAGCTCTCATTTTTTGATCAAATATTTCGAGCTTTCCCGAATTGAGAATCTCTGAAATCACTCCATCTCTTGGGCGGTATTTCATCTCAGCCATAATTACTGGTACAAATATCGACAGGAACTCTTGCTCAGTTAATTCTTCACTATCTGGGCCGGTAGATTGAATTAATGAAAAAGATTCTTTTTCATGCATCTCGTTTAGGGAGATGGCGGCATTTAAAGTAGAAAGATTATATAAAAACTCTTCTTGCATACTGAGCAAATATTCAATTTCTTGGCCTCGATCCTTCCTATTTTCATTCCAATTATCCACAGAAAAAGCTAGCAGGATACCGATCGCCACCAACAGTACCTCACCAGCTCCATAGAGCATATATTTCACGATCCGGCCCTCCATTAGCAAAGTATTTTTTGTTTTGCGAATAAACGTCAGCATAGCGTCAACTCTTAACCATAACTTCCTTATGGACTGCTTTTCTAAATTTAACCATTAAGGAAAAACAAAACGAAATTATTGTTGCTTTATTCGTCTCAGAGAGACTCTTAGACCCTCTAAATGTCTTTATACACCACTTTTTGAATGACCGGTAAATCCTACGGAGCCTATGTATATATGCCAGAGGCTCTAAAGTTTTTAGAGGTTTTGGGAGTGAACTAAATTGCAGCCCCTTCCTCTAAACCCAGAATCTCAGTACCTCCAATTTCATTTATTAGAGCACTGAAAGTTATACCTTCGAGAGGGGCTTCTCTCACGCTAAATGATTCAGCTACTACTGGTATCCCAAATAGTCGATCTTCTTCTTGTTGGAACCTCAAAGTAGTAAATAGGGGTACATCTTCGGTAGGCATAGGCCCAATTTCTTCTGTGTAATCTATCATCATCACATAAGCTGTTAGTGGGACCGACAAATCACCTTTATTTTCACAATGTTTTGGAAAATTGAGGAATACATTATCTTCATATGCCTCGTGGTCAACCCCGATGATGGAATAGCAGTCGGTACAGTAGATTCGTCTAGATGCACCCATTAACTCCGGATCAACCTCACGCAATTGGAACGATTGCATAAACTCTTTCCCGCGCACCTCAATAATATCTGAAGGCATATAATATAAATCTGGCAAGGGGTCAGGTTTTACTCCTCCTTTAGCATATCCCCAATTCAGGGCTTGCCGACAATCATGGCAACCACATTTAAATTGATGCTTCGCTTTTCCGTCCGCAAGAGTAATTCCGCACTTGCCACATTTACAATTAATTTCGGCTGGGGCTTTTGGTGTGTTCATTAATACTCTCCATTATGTGATCGCCATATTCTCTGGCTTACAGCGGTGATAGAACCGCCTAAAACACCTAAAGTGTAGCACAAAATGTAGCAAAAACTTGGGGTACGCAGGAGGCCACCCCAGCCCCCTACTAGTATATATACCAGAGCGCCTCTAGAGTTTTTAGAGAGTTCTGGGGTGGAAAAAGGAGTTTTAATGAACTCATTTTTAGGAGGTACTATATTTTTGTGTTCTTAGTGATTTTTAGAAAGGTAGTTATAATTTTTGGAATGATTATCATAATGTTTCAGCTAGGCACGATGCGAAGTAACCTAAAATATCGGAGGTGATTAATGAATTTTGAAAAAACTCTCAACATGGTTGGTGTTGCTGGCGTTATAGCATCATTGCTATTTGTTGGGCTTGAGATACAACAGTCTCACGTTATCGCTTTATCAACCCAACAACAAGCAAGAGCACACAAAGCAATTGATATGATAGTAGGGTTTTTAGAGGCTGAACAAGATTATGACGCGATTATGAGAAATGAAGAATTGTTGGAAGACAACCAATTTCAAATGGCAAGACGCAACTTTTATCAAGGTGCTTTCTATTTCGCTGAAAACGACTTTAATCAATACCAAAACGGTTTGCTAACCGACGCAGATTTTGAAGGCAAAGTTCGCAATGTATTGGAATATTTACTAGGCCAATGTGATCTGCGGCCAATCGTAGATTATAGGTCCAGATTTTTTCCAGAAGAGTTTCTTGAATTGGTTGAATCTATCGAGACCCCTTGTGACTAAGCCTCTAAGTGGGACCAAAACGCACGGGACAGCTCTGGAAAAATAGTACAAAGACATTTTCTGATAAGTAGATTGAGGATGCTTTTTTGTCTACCCCATTGTCTACTTTGACCCCTGTTCTGGAGAGACTTCAGGGATTTCAGAGACTTACTGGAGTAGATGGTGCGGACGGAGAGACATCCGTTCCTTATATAAGACCCAGCAGTTCTGTAATCCCGCGTATTTCTTAGCTTTACAATCCCTGAGTTCACTGTCAAGGGACTCAAAATGTCTACCCGGATGTCTACTCTAGAGATCTTTAAAGTCCTGATAGTTTCTTAAAGACTCATTGCGGAGGGTCTAGGCAGAAGCCCATAGCCCCCTCCTCTGTATATATACCAGAGACTCTACAGTTTTTAGAGGTTTTGGGTGGAAAGTAGTTGGGTGGGGTCTGCTAGTTCGCAGTTAATTCTGTATAGCCATCTAGCTTAAGAATCATACTTGCGGGGTCAATTAGACTCCATGTAGTATCCAAAACACTCGTTCCAGTCTGCATAATGTCCGTATATACCCCAGTAGTAGTTTCAAACTTAACCGCTACAATGAGGTGGCTCGCCATTTTCGTTACTTGCACCGTTGGCATTGAACTCTCTGTATTTAATTATTTGAACTGTCGCTTCTGAAAGCGATACTACCTCCAACCCTATATCGAACTCACTAATACCATTTGCCGAACTTTCTAACCCATTTGTAAATACTTTTAAACAAGCATAGATTGTTGAATCGGTAGTATTAAAAACACCTATATTATTAGAGGCTAGTCCGAGAGATGAGTCTGGTGTTATTCCATTATAAGGTGAAGGCCATCCGCCAGGTACGGGTAGCCCATTGTTTAAATCTAGATCTATTGCGTCTCCATACCTAAAAAGTGAATTGGGCGTTGCTAAACCGGACGCATTCACCTCCCATTCGAAAAAGTCTCTATTGTCTGCCTGATAAACAATGACATTTTCCAATGCCTCGAGAAGTTCCTGATTTCCTGAAGCAACAACCGATTGCCGCAGATCCCAATTAAGATTTTCTGGTAGTGCACCGCTGTTTCCATCTTCACCATAGTAAAGCGAACTAAAAATGGAGGCGCGATCGCCAGCTGGGTCAAAAGACTCTTCAACCTGTCGAAGATATAATGGGCTAAACGTGTTAAATGCGGGGCACGAGTAAAGGTAGTTAGCTTGTTCTATTTTATTTTCGGTCATGTTATTTATTGCATCGAGATAACTTTGCCGCTTTAAATCGATGCGTTTTTTTAACGCATCCAGCATTGAGTCACTGTTCTCGAAAATAGTGTGCCACTGCGTATCAATATCAGTAGCTAGGTATTTTTCATATGTCCAATTGTCATCCTGGTATCCACCATTAGGCAAATCACTTGCAATGTAGTAATCAGTAAATGGGCAAAAAGTTGCTAGGTCAGAAAATCCTCCTTTATTGCAAGGACCGCCCATATCTACAAAGGCTAAATTTTTCCCAATCAAATTTTTCCAAGACCTAAATAGGTCATAAGTATGTTGAGGCGAAATTTGAAGTTCAAAACTTGCCCCTCCTGGAGCGCCATGACCATTGTAAGTAAACGAGTACTCGGAATGAGGATGTTTCTCAGCAATAGTTTCCACAAAGCCAACTATTGCGTTTTTTAAATATAAACTACGGGCGCCATTTTCTTCAGGAGTACCCCCGTCGGGGATATTCTCTACCTTTTCAACAAGAAAGGTTTCGCGATACTCCCAGTCATCCCAGTTAGGATCGCGGTTAGGGTTATTATATTCATTATAATAATCAGTAAATGCATATAAGTGGATCGCTTTAATACCTTCCCAGATCACGATCTCATAATATTTGGCAAATTCAGATTCCTTTATTTTCACAGCCCCATCCCAACCACCAGTTTTCTGAAACGGCGTCCACTCATCTGGAACGCTCACAGCGCGCACCATTACTACATGCGCATCAAGAGCCTCAACTATGGAAGTTGCGAAACTGAACACGAAAGCAAGCAGGAAAAAAATTCTATTTTTCATTAATTTAGTCAACCGCTTGGTCACCACTGGCTCCAAAGACTCTGAAGTTATAGAAGTCTTTCAAGTGGTTGGCTTTAGAAGGTGGCTCGCCCGGAGAAGGTCATAGCCTGAGTCAGGAGCTAATAACTTTCCAGACTCAATTAATTCAATTAAGTATTATAACCCAGTTCACCACCAAAGGATTTTTCTGATAAGTAGATTGAGGATGCTTTTTTGTCTACCCCATTGTCTACTTTGACCCCTGTTCTGGAGAGACTTCAGGGATTTCAGAGACTTACTGGAATAGTTGGTGCGGACGGAGAGACTTGAACTCTCACACCTTGCGATACTAGAACCTAAATCTAGCGCGTCTACCAATTCCGCCACGTCCGCAAAGGTAGTCATCAGGTGCATTTAGCACCTAAGAGGGCGCGTATTATACCTAAACAGCATAGTTTGCCAAGCGACTGATTATATGTGAGATACAATGATGCAAAAGGTATACTTAGAGGTCTACTAATATCTAAATTAATGCGCAGGAAATAATCATGTCACACCTCGAAGTCAGTAATGAAAATGGAATCGCTACGCTTACAATGAATCGCCCTGAAGCGCGCAATGCACTCAGCATGGAAATGCGCAAAGAATTGACCGATGTGCTCCACGACGTTGAGCGAGATAATTCGGTCCGCTGTGTACTACTGAAAGGCGCCGGAGATCATTTCATGGCAGGTGGAGATGTGAAAGGCATGGGCGATTCAATCAAGAAATCACCAGACGAAATTAAAAAAGAATTCATGCTGAGAATCCATGATCTACATCCGATTATGTTTGCAATGCGACGGATGCCCAAACCAATCGTCGCCAGTTGCCGAGGCGCTGCAGCTGGGGCTGGAGTTTCAATCGCACTCGCCTGTGATCTTGTCATTGCCGCAGAAGATGCTTTCTTTACTTTAGCCTACTGCAAAATTGGCACAAGCCCTGATGGTTCTTCTTCATTTCACTTGCCCAGAGCAGTTGGTATCAAAAAAGCAATGGAGATCGCTTTACTTGGAGATCGTTTTGATGCTCAGGCCGCAAAAGACATGGGCATGATAAATTTTGTAGTACCGGATTCCGAACTGGATGAGGAAACTAACAAACTCACCACTCGACTTGCTAATGGGCCAACGCATGTATATGGAAATACCAAAGCGCTTTTCTACCGCTCATTAGAGAGTGAATTTGAGTCCCAACTTCAAGCCGAAGCAGAATATTTCTCCGATTGCGCTTCACGAGAAGATTTTAAAGAGGGCGTAACTGCATTTATAGAAAAACGCAGTCCTGTTTTCACTGGCGGCTAAATACCGCTGCTGGGGACACCCGCAGACCTTTGCAGGGTTTCAATACTTTCCTGTAAACGAAATAAGCTTTCGTTTATTTGGAGTCTATGGGCGTTAACAGATTCCATGGATTGCTCAATGTATTCCAACCTACCAACCAAACCTAGTACAGTGCTACCGCCACTGTTTAATGACTGCCTAATAGAGTCCAAATCACCGCGCATTGTCCCAAGCTCACCCATATTGGAATTCAAGCTCGAAACTGATTGCACTAATTGATTGTAATCATTACTCAGGCTATTTAACTGGGCCTCTGTTTCCATTATCGATTGGTTCGTAGCAGAAATAGACTGGCTATTTGCCGTGGTTATTTCATCTTGGCCCTCATTCGTTAATTTGAGCCGCGCCATTTCCCCCTGAATATCATCGAATTGGCTATTGTTGGCACGCCAATTAGCCCAAAGCAAATCATACTGTTCAATTGTTCTGTTGAGGTCCTCCATCAAATTATTGTCAGTTTCTTCTGCGGATTCACCAGCGAGGGCGAGTCTAACTTCCAAATCTCCGATGCGTAAATTGGCTTGTCTTAGATCAGTTTGATATATCTCATAAAAATGATAAGCACCATAGCCTCCAGCTCCCACAACAAGTGTCAGGATTGTCAGCATGATACGCACCGGCAAGGAGCTTACTTTAACTTTTTGTGTGTAATAGCTGGGACGAACGATCTCCTGGCTTTGTGCCCTCTTATCGCTCAAGTGGGAGTCCACATCATCCCGCTCTGGGACCATGGGCGGTATATCTTTTAAGCCATCATTCGGGTCGTTATGATTATTCATTTCATCATTATCCTAAAAATCCGTATCACGTGCCATCCCTGACTGCAGATAGAACTGATATTGGACGAGTGATAACATCACTTAAACTTCACCCGTAGGCAGACGATACAAGCCTAACGGTAACAAAAACTAACTAAATCGGGGCTTAAATAATGGAATTTAGTGATCTTCTAAACCACCTTTTCCGCTGGATACACTTCTTTGCTGGTGTGACATGGATAGGACTACTTTACTATTTTAACTTTGTTCAAACTGAATATTTTAAGGAGACTGACGCTTCGGCAAAATCAGCCGCAATATCTAAGTTAGTGCCCAGGGCCTTATGGTGGTTCCGCTATGGGGCATTGTTTACTTTTCTTTCTGGGGTGATACTGGCTGCCTACCTCGGCGGCGCAATCAACTACTACATTGTTATCGGCATGCTTTTGGGGACTCTTATGTTCCTCAATGTATGGCTTATAATTTGGCCGAACCAAAAGATTGTGATTGCTTCAACTGACCAGGTTTTGAGCGGAGGCGAAGCAATGCCCGAAGCCGCTGGCGCCCTAGCGAAAGCTGGCTTGGCTTCAAGAACCAATACGTTGTTCTCCTTGCCAATGCTTTTCTTTATGGGCGCCTCTGCTCATTTAACCGGAATCGGTCGCATCCCAATGTCATCCGAAGGCGGCACAAGCACCTTGGCCATGATTTTAACTGTAGGCATCGTGGCGGCTTTGCAGTTCAATGGTATGAAAGGAAAAACAGGACCAATGACTAGCGTTGTTGGCGTCATCCACTGCGGCATTGGCTTAATGGTGGCACTCTTGCTCATCATAGAGCTTTTATAGTCAACGGCAGAATCTGAGAGGCCTATCTAAATCAGACAAAAAAAAGCGATTCCAGTTTCCTGAAATCGCTTTTTTAATCTTCTGATTGTCAGTAATAACAACCATTAGGAAGATATTTACATCATGCCGCCCATGCCGCCCATTCCACCCATATCAGGCATAGCGGGAGCACCACCTGCACCACCTTCATCCGGTAATTCAGATACCATAGCCTCTGTAGTAATCATTAAGCCTGCAACAGAACCTGCAGCTTGCAGCGCAGTTCGAGTTACTTTCGCAGGATCGAGAATACCCATCTCAATCATATCGCCATATTCGCCCGTTGCTGCATTGAAGCCAAAATTGCCTTCGCCTGCTACGATCTTATCTAGGACCACGGATGATTCTTCACCGGAATTGGACACAATCTGACGAAGTGGCGTCGTGACCGCACGAAGCAACAGCGCAATACCCACATTTTGATCTTCGTTGTCGCCGGTAAGCCCTTCGACATTTTGCAATGCTCGCACCAGTGCTACGCCACCCCCGGGAACCACACCCTCTTGGGCAGCTGCGCGAGTTGAATGCAGAGCATCTTCGACGCGAGCCTTCTTTTCCTTCATTTCAATTTCAGTGCTAGCACCAACTTTGATTACTGCAACACCGCCAGCAAGTTTAGCGACTCTCTCTTGCAGCTTTTCACGGTCGTAGTCAGAAGAAGTCTCTTCGATCTGCGCCCGGATTTGAGCAACGCGACCTTCAATGTTCGCGGCTTCTCCAGCTCCATCGATAATCGTTGTGTTTTCTTTGCTAATTTGAACTCGTTTTGCAGAGCCAAGATCATCAACTGTGGCGCCTTCCAAGCTGAGCCCTACTTCTTCAGAAATTACCGTTCCACCTGTAAGAATTCCAATATCTTCCAACATTGATTTGCGACGATCTCCAAAACCTGGTGCTTTTACTGCAGCAACTTTCACGATTCCGCGCATATTATTAACAACTAAAGTTGCAAGCGCTTCACCTTCAACATCTTCAGCAACAACCAATAAAGGTCTTCCTGCCTTAGCCACATTTTCAAGCAGAGGCAACAAATCGCGAATATTTGAAATCTTTTTATCGTAAAGAAGAACAAAAGGATTTTCCAAGTCAGCGCTCATGCTGTCTTGATTATTTATGAAATACGCAGAGAGATAACCACGATCAAATTGCATTCCTTCCACTACATCCAGTTCGTTTTCTAACCCAGAACCATCTTCTACGGTGATGACCCCGTCAAGACCAACTTTTTCAGTAGCATCAGCAATAATTTGACCAACTTGCTCGTCAGAGTTTGCTGAAATCGTTCCTACTTGAGCTATCGCTTTATTATCAGTACAAGGAATAGACATATTGCCCACCTCTTCTACCATAGCTATAACAGCCTTATCCACGCCACGCTTAAGGTCCATTGGGTTCATGCCAGCCGCTACAGACTTAAGGCCTTCGTTCAAAATGGATTGCGCGAGAACTGTCGCGGTTGTAGTGCCGTCACCGGCCACGTCGGAAGTTTGGGATGCCACTTCTTTCAACATCTGAGCACCCATATTTTCAAACTTATCAGCAAGTTCAATTTCTTTTGCCACCGAAACACCATCTTTAGTGACAGTTGGTGCTCCGAATGACTTATCTAAAACCACATTTCTGCCTTTCGGACCTAGAGTCACTTTCACTGCGTCAGCGAGAACGTTTACACCTGCTACCAGTTTTTGGCGCGCTGAATCGCCGAATTTTACGTCTTTAGCCATTTTTCATGTCCTATCTTGTCTAAATGATAATTAGAGTTGAATTAAAGAGTCTGCGTCTTCTTTTTTCGCTAGGACTCGATAACACCAAAAATTTCACTTTCATTTAAAATTAGCAATTCCTCATCACCAATTTTTACGGTATTACTGGAGTACTTACCAAATACGACGATGTCGCCTACTTTGACATCAACAGGCTGCGTTTCACCACTCTCATGGCGCTTTCCTGAGCCCACCGCAACTACTTCTCCTTGCGCTGGTTTCTCAGTGGCCGAACCTGGCAGCACAATTCCTCCTGCCGTTGTTGTCTCTTCTTCCATGCGTCGTACTACTACTCGATCTTGTAAAGGCCGGATATTCATTCTTATGTCTCCCAAATCAATAACTTTGATTAACAGAACTGAAACAAAAGTGACCACTCTAGCCCGGTGACTAAAATGACCATCCTCAATTCACCAAACTGTTGCCGCAGACCCCAATCTACGCTTGTTTGCGGCAGGTTAATTGTTGAATCCCTAGATGGGGTTAATCGGGGGAAATTCAATGGCTTGACGCTAATTAACGTTGATTTTTTTAAGCTGCCAAATTTTATTCTTTTATCTTATTGTTTTTATTAGATAATTTAAAGCCGGCTATTCTCATCATCAGATGGACTTTTTGAGTCTCTCGGAGCAATTTGAGAAAGCTCATCCTCCGAGAACTCACCCTCATAGACATTTCCATTGTCTGGCTCTGAAGCATGTGAGCGCGAACCACTGGCACCGGACCAAAATTGAAACCCAGCAGAATTGCCCCTTGGGCCCATCGCTTTAACAGCTCCTGACCTGATAACACGCCTCGCAATAGGCCTACGCAGCGGGTCAGTTAAAAAAATAAACCCTAAACAGTCAGTAATAAACCCAGGCGTCAGCAGCAATGCACCAGCCCCAGCTAAAAGCATGCCTTCAACGATCTCCTGGGCTGGGAGCTCGCCTGATTGGAGACGTTGATTTGCTCGCGAAAGAGTTGAAAGTCCCTGCCGCTTTAAAATTTGAACTCCGATAACCGCTGTCAGAACTACCATTCCTAAGGTCGAAAACCCGCCAATAATGTCAGCGACTTCAAATAAAAGTAACATTTCCATTAAAGGAATAATGATGAAAATCAGCAGCAGAAAACGCACGAAATGGCCCTGTTCTTAAATAGCAGGACACTTTATCATGATCCGAGAAAAACATCTGGCTTATCAGAGTATTAGCTTTGAACAACAAAGAAAAAATTTGGCAGATCGTGTATCAAATCCCCAAGGGCAAAGTCGCAAGTTATGGGCAAATCGCAAAGTTAGCTGGCTTACCAGGACATGCTCGCTATGTCGGCTACACTCTTAAAACTTTGCCGGCTGACACAAAACTACCCTGGTTCAGAGTAGTTAATTCTCAAGGTCGAATTTCATTCAAATCTGACACAAAACAATATCTGCAACAGAAATCGCTCTTGGAGAAAGAAGGCATTGTATTTATAAAAGGGAAATTCTCACTCAGAAGCTACAGCTGGCAAAACTAGGTCTTATCCAGAACCTTTTCAACTAATAAGTGATAATATTCTAATCTCATTAGATAGGCATCGCTCGGTTATCTTAACCAAACTAATAACCGAGTTAACTATTTATTTGCTCGTATGAGTGCCGCCTAAGGATACATCAGCTAAACCGCTGCGAATCATATACCAAAACAGTGCGACACCGGGGAAAGCTATAAGAGTAGTAAGTAAATAAAAGTTTACGTAACCCATAGATTCAATTAACCCTCCGGCGGTAGTCCCAGTAAGAAATCTACCCGCAATACTCGCGAGTGCGGAAAGCAAAGCGTATTGAGTTGCTGTAAATCGCAAATTACAAAGTGCCGACAAATAAGCGACCACTGTTACCCCGCCAATACCACTAGCAAAATTTTCAAATCCGATTGCTGCGGCCATGCCGATATTGCTATGGCCGACTAAAGCCAAAGCTGCAAAACTAAAGTTTGATACCGCCATGAGTATTAAGCTTACTAAAACTGACTGCTTTAACCCCATACGAGAATACATGATGCCGCCGACAAATATCCCGATTAGGAAAGCAAAAAACCCGAAGCCGACATCATAAAAAGCAATCTCATCGTTGGTAAAACCTAAGTCATCGAACAGTAGTCGCAGAGTAAGATTGGCAAGTGTGTCTCCTATCTTGTGAATTAACACAAAAAATAGAACTAACCATGCTCCTTGCCGCTTAATGAATTCGACAAGAGGACTAAAGTAGTCAACCAAGGCGTGGATAATGCCCCTTGAAACAACGGGTTCAATATTGCGCTTGGGTTCTCCCATAAAAAACCCTACCAAGATTGCAGGCAATGCAAACACTCCGCAAGATATATAAGCTGCAGACCAACCCAAACGACTGGACACGATTAATGCCAAGGCGCCGGCGGATGCGGCTCCGATACGCCAACCATATTGCGACATACCCGAGCCCGTACCCAATTGATGAGGCTCTAACAGTTCAATGCGATATGCATCAATAATAATGTCTAGCGTTGCCCCCAATACACCAAGAGTGATTGCAGCAAAAACTACGGTGGACAGCGCATTATTGGGATTGACTAGCCCTAAAAACGCCACAGCTATAATCACCAATAAACTAATTAGCCATAACCAAGAACGCCTTTGGCCAAAGCGACCAATTATGGGGAGTTTTACGTTATCTACCAGTGGAGCCCATAAAAACTTAAAGTTGTAAGCCAAAAATGTGAGCGCAAATGCCGTTACAGCGCTTTTAGATATGCCGTCTTGAGCAAGGCGTGTAGTCAGTGTCGCTCCAATTAGCGCATAGGGAAACCCTGAAGATATTCCGAGAAAAAACGCAGCCAATGGTTGTGCTTCAACATACGGACGTATGCCACTAGGAAGCCAACCTCGCCATCCATCAGTTGGGTAGCTTTCAATTCTCGACATGTATTATCCTATTCGTTTCATATGCTGATAGATGAGAATCAAAGAAGGGAAATATTTTCTCATCCAGATTAGCTTCAACTGAGTTCGACGTTATTATTTAGCGTTCATAACTCGTTAGCAATTAGTCCTTACGAGATTGGTAACTATTAACAAAACAGAGACTGCTTCATCAATCTCGAAAATTATTGTATTGAAGGGGGATCCCAAGATTCGATTCTTTTAGTACTGACATAACATTCTGCAAATCATCTCTTTTTTTGCCAGATACTCTTAACTTATCCCCCTGAATAGCAGTTTGCACTTTAATTTTAGTTTCTTTCACTTTCTTAACAATTTTGCGCGCAATCTCCGAATCAATCCCTTGCTGAATTTTTACTCTCATACTCGCCTTTTGCCCGGTCGTTTCCACATCTCCCTCAACAAAAGATTTAATATCTACTCCTCTTTTAACTAGTTTTGCTCGCAATATTTCCAGCATTTGTCGGATTTGGAAGTCGACCTCTGCTGAAACCATAACTTCTGACTCTTCAGTGACTGCAAACTTGGCATCAACCCCTTTAAAATCGAAACGCGTATCAACTTCCCGATTCGCCTGACCAATGGCATTATTAACTTCGTGCATGTCTACTTCAGATACTATATCGAATGAAGGCATTCCAACTTATTCCTCTGTTAGATTCATGTTGATAGCCAATTTAGTCAGTCTACCACTTGGATTAAGAGCGATGAAGTTTCCGAACTCAATACAATTTAGATTGGCTGGTATTCTTCTCAGCAATATTTGCGTAAGCTGGGAAAGTTCAGGCATTAAGAAGTAGCGCTCTTAGTTCGCGCTCATTTAATAATAAATACTCAAGAATTCTTTAGTGACAGTATTGAAACTACGCCCACCGGCATTCTAACGTATAATAGGGGTTTTAATTTTTGGTAAAACCCAAATTCTTAGCGCAGCGAACCGTGACACTTAATTCATTATCATCCTACAGATTAAATTTTGAGCCTTGCGGACTCAAATACTGAGCATTTCTTTTGATTAGTTCCCGACACTATCTACTAATAGGAACACTTTTTGTCCTAACTGGATTTTCATTTCTATTTTCGCTTCTAAGCGGAAGTATAGATCTTGAGTTGTCGGTCATATTATCCGAACTCATTGAGCCAGGATCAGCGCTAGAGAATCAAATCTTAAGGGAAATACGCATCCCCCGAACCTTGGCAGCTTTTACCACCGGCGGGTTACTCGCAATGTCTGGGGTGGTTATGCAGGTGCTATTAAGAAACCCATTAGCAGACCCTTATATATTAGGAATCTCTGGTGGTGCCGCGGTAGGAGCACTCTCGGCTATTTTATTGGGTGCAGGAAGCATATTTCTCACCAATGCAGCTTTTGCTGGCGCTTTGTTTTCAATCTTGTTGGTGTTCGGAATCGCCAATAAATTCGGACAATGGTCTGTCACTCGGTTGCTCCTAACGGGAGTGGTGATTTCGGCTGGGTGGGGGGCGGTTATAAATATACTATTGACAACGAGCTCAACCAACAACGTGCAATCTATGTTGTTCTGGCTTATGGGAGATCTCAGCCAAAGCCAAGTCCATTTTGGCCACTACATACTCCTTGCAGTTGGGTTAGCGGGCGGGCTAATAATAAGCAGATCTTTAAATGTGCTCTCGCGTGGAGAGCTGTTTGCGCAAGGGTTAGGTGTCAACCTTGGCATGTTGCGAATTACTCTCTATTTTGCGGCTTCCGTATTTACAGCAACAGCCGTAACAATAGCTGGGTCAGTCGGGTTTGTAGGTCTGGTAATTCCCCACGTATTACGCTTGTTAGGTGCAAGAGATCATCGAATTCTGCTACCTTGCTCAATTCTACTAGGGGGGAGTTTTCTGGTAATTGCGGACAGTCTCGCTCGAACTCTTATTGCCCCACAACAGCTTCCAGTAGGCGTAGTAACGGCAGTGATCGGCGTGCCGAGTTTCATTATTATTCTCCGCAGTACTATTACGAAATAGCTATGACATCTCTAAAAATAGAATCACTAACTTTATCGATAGCAGACAAAATACTGTGCAGAGATCTGAATCTAAAGATTAGTGAAAATGAATGCTGGGGATTATTAGGTAGAAACGGAGTCGGAAAAACCTCTTTAATTCATAGTATTATAGGCATTGGAACTATTGACTCGGGCCAGGTTCTACTGGACAGTCAAAATATCGGCGAATTAAGTAGGCGGGAGGTTGCAAAGGAAATCGGTGTTTTATTTCAAGATAGCATCGAAACTTTACCCGCTACAGTACTTGAAACTATCATGCTGGGCCGCCATCCACATGTTCAGTCTCGGATTAAAGATAATCACAACGATTATGCAATTGTCGACTCTGTGATTTCAGAATTATCGCTCTCTGAATTAAGTGATAGGCAGCTTTCCTCCTTATCTGGTGGAGAAAGACAACGGGTCGCTATCGCCACACTTCTCGCACAAACACCAAATATTTTTTTGTTAGATGAACCTAGCAATCACCTGGATATAGCGTTCCAGATTAGTGTGTTAGATACCCTTAAATCGAAACTGCATGAAAGGCCTGCAAGTATCTTAATGGCAACACATGATATAAATCTTGCAGCAAGGTTTTGTGATTATTTTGTATTGTTGCTCGAAAATGGGGGACATTTGCAGGGCAGCAAAAAGGAAGTGCTTACTGCTGAAAATTTATCTATAGCCTATGGATGTGAAATTCAATCAATCCAAACAAAAGAAAACACCCTCTATTACCCAGTATAAAAGTTCGTATTAGAAATTTTCGAAGAGATGAGAAGAATGCGAGGGCTTAAATTTTTTACAGAACCAAATGCCGAATATCTGCCAATAATTTTGCCAAGTAAGTAGCAAATAGGCCACCATCCACGCCATTAACTGCTTTATGATCGTAAGCCAATGTAATTGGTAGCATTTTACGCGGCTTAAATTCACCTTCCATATAAACTGGTTTGATTTCCGTTTTTGCGACTCCAAGAATCGCAACTTCAGGCGCATTGACAATAGGGATAAATCCGGTTCCACCAATGGCACCTAAACTGGAGATGGAAAAACAAGCGCCCTGTAAATCTTCTAAGCTTAGCTTTCGTTGCTTGGCCCTGTCTGAAAGATCTGCCACTTCAGCAGCTAGTTCCAAAATTGACTTCTTATCAACATTTCTAATTACCGGCACGACTAGACCGGCTTCCGTGGCAACCGCAACACCAATATGAAAATACTTTTTCTGAATTAGATACTCACCAGAGGAATGGATAGATACGTTGAATTGTGGATATTCCTTTAATGCCTTAGCACAAGCTTTTAACAAGAAGGGGAGGAAAGTAAGCTTTACTCCTTTCTTTTCTGCTTCGACTTTAAGTTCAGCCCGAAACTCTTCTAGGTCGGTAACATCCGCCTCATTAAATTGCGCCACATGAGGTACAGTAGTCCAATTGCGATGCATGTTTACCGCAGTAATTTTCGCAATCTTGGTTCTAGGTATTTGATCAATTTCTCCAAACTTACTGAAATCTATATCTGGAACCGCGCTCACTATAGAGCCCGCAGGCGTATTCAGTCGGTTTTTTACGAATCCATGTATATCCTCTTTAGTGATTCTATTTTTAGCACCAGTGCCAGGTACCAAGGCCATATCTACACCTAACTCTCGGGCTAACTTACGCACTGCTGGCCCAGCATAGACTTTATCGGAAGTCATGCTCGCAACTGACACCGCAGCTACTATTTCTGAACCCACCGAAGTAGGTGCAGTTTCGATTATTGCTGGGGCCGGAGCGTCAACTTGAGCCGTCGGCGCAATTACTTCCTGACTAGAAATCTGAGTTTCTTTACCTTTTACTACAGCTATTGTCGACCCAGTCTTTACCTTATCGCCGATGGAGACTAGTAACTCTGTAATTTCACCTAACTGTGGCGAGGGCACCTCCATCGCAGCTTTATCCGATTCCAGTGTTACAAGGGGGTCATCAACTGCAACGAAGCCTCCTACTTTGACATGAATTTCAATAACATCGACTTCATCATCAGTGCCAATATCTGGTACTTCGATCGTATTTGATACGATTATGGAGTCTGAATCTGCAGGAACTTGTTGTTTTTCCGAAACTATTTCTGGAGAACCCTCTAGTCCTGACCTCTCTCCAGATTCTGCGGACTCACTTGGTGTATCTTTACTGGATCCTGCAGATTCTTCTCTCGGCACCTTCACAGATGACGAAACAGGAGCGGACTCAACCTCAAGACTTAACATTTCGCTGCCCGTAGTTACTTGGTCACCTAAATTCACAGCTATGCTCTTTATCACCCCGGCCATAGGTGCAGGAATTTCCATTGCAGCCTTGTCACTCTCCAACACCAACAACGAATCATTTTCTGCTACGGCTTGCCCCACAGAAACCAATAGCTCAATGACTTCGACCTCGGCAGCATCACCTAAATCTGGTACTGTAATGTTTTCTATTGCCAAGAATTTTATCCCTTGTTTTTAGTGAGCTAACAAAGCGCTTATTGATGCAAAGGATTAGCTTTAGCTCGCTTTATGCCAGTTTTCTTCATATGCGCAAGAATCGCTTTTGGATCGACTAAACCAAGCTCTTTTAAATCTGTCAGCGCTGCCAGAACCACAAACTTACTGTCAACTTCAAAAAAGTGTCTTAAGCGCTCACGGCTATCGCTGCGCCCGAAGCCGTCAGTTCCCAAAACACGATAAGAGTCAGGTACAAATTCTCGAATCTGATCTGAGTAAGCTTTCATATAGTCCGTAGCTGCGATGATCGGACCCTTTTGTTTAGCAAGCTTTTCCGTGACGAAAGGCAGTTTAGGTTTCTTATCAGGACATAACATATTTTCCCTGGAAACAGCCAAAGCGTCTCTCCGTAATTCGTTAAAGCTTGTAACACTCCAAACGTCAACCGCCACCGAATATTCCTTTCGTAATATTTCGGCAGCTTTTCGTACTTCACGCAATATGGTTCCACTTCCTAATAGTCGAAGTCTGGAGTCTTTATTCAGCGGTTTTGTAAGTTTGTACTCTCCTGCACCGCCGTCTTCCAACAAGTACATGCCTTTAACTATGTCATTTTCGACACCTTTCGGCATTTCGGGCTGTTGGTAATTTTCATTCATGGTAGTGATATAAAAAAACACTGATTCCATTTCTTTATACATCCGGCGTAAACCATCTTGCACGATGACTGCTAATTCGTAGGAATAAGTCGGATCATAACTCACACAGTTTGGAATGGTGGAAGACAGCAAATGGCTATGCCCGTCTTGATGCTGCAGGCCCTCACCGTTAAGCGTTGTTCTGCCAGCAGTAGCACCAATTAAAAAACCCCGGGCTTGAGAATCACCAGCGGCCCAACAAAGATCACCCACTCTCTGAAACCCGAACATAGAATAATAGATATAGAATGGTATTAAAGGGTAATTATTCACACTGTATGAAGTAGCTGCAGCAAGCCAAGCAGAGAACGCGCCAGATTCTGTGATGCCTTCCTCCAACATCTGGCCTTTTTTATCTTCTCGATAAAACATCACTTGATTCGAATCAGCTGGGTCATAGAGCTGCCCTACTGCCGAATAAATACCCATTTGACGAAACATGCCTTCCATACCAAAGGTACGTGCTTCATCGGGCACAATTGGTACGACTCGCTCACCTATTTCTTTGTCTTTACATAAAGTGCTTAGCAAACGCACAAAAGACATGGTAGTCGATAATTCTCGCTCCCCACTACTTTGAGTTTGGTTTTCAAATGCCGAAAGTTTTGGGATGTTTAAAGCGTAGGATATGGCTCGGCGCTGCGGAACCGGGTCACCTAAAGACTGCCGCATTTTACGCATATATCGCAATTCGAGACTTTGTTCAGGAGGCCGATAATACGGCACGTCACCTAGCTTCTCGTCTTTTATTGGAATACCAAACCGATCTCTGAATTTTTTAAGAGATTCGATATCGAGCTTTTTAACGGAATGGGTAGCATTCTGGGCTTCAGCAGAGGCACCAAATGCATATCCCTTGATTGTTTTTGCCAGGATTACTGTTGGTTTCCCATTCGCTTTAACTGCTTCCGCATAGGCGGCATAAACCTTATAAGGATCATGGCCACCGCGATTCAAAGCCATGATGTCTTGATCAGACAGATGCTCAACCATTTTCAGAAGCTCAGGGCTTTTACCGAAAAAGTTTTTTCGCGTGTAATCACCACCTCTGCTTGCATAATTTTGAAATTCGCCGTCGACAACTTCATCCATGCGTGCCTGTAAAATGCCATCTTCATCTGCTTGTAATAAAGGGTCCCAATGCCGACCCCAAATTACTTTTATGACATTCCAGCCCGCACCACGAAAGACTCCCTCTAGCTCTTGAATGATTTTTCCATTTCCACGCACCGGCCCATCAAGTCGTTGAAGGTTGCAGTTAATAACAAAAATTAAATTATCTAAGCCCTCTCTACCAGCTTTGCTTATAGCACCTAGAGATTCCGGCTCATCCGTTTCTCCATCGCCCAGAAACGCCCAAATTTTTCTGTCTGAATTATCCATTAAGCCGCGGCTGGATAAATACCTCATTATATGAGCCTGATAGATGGCTTGAATTGGACCTAAGCCCATCGATACGGTTGGGAATTGCCAGTAATCTGGCATCAACCAAGGATGAGGGTATGAAGACAAACCATTACCATCAACTTCTTCTCGAAAATTATCCAGTTGCTCTTCATCAAACCTTCCTTCCGTAAAAGAGCGCGCATAAATCCCTGGCGAAGAGTGCCCCTGGTAATAAATCAGATCACCTTCATTATCTTTATTTGGCCCCTTGAAAAAATAATTGAAACCGACATCATAAAGCGTCGCTGACGAGGCAAAAGTTGAAATATGACCCCCGATACCAGGATTACGTTCGTTGGCTCGCATCACCATAGCCAAAGCATTCCAACGAACAATCGCTCTGATTTGACGTTCCATGAACATGTCACCAGGCATTCGTTCTTCGTTTTCAGGGGCTAGCGTATTGCAATAAGGAGTGTTAACTAAGGTGGATAGTGTACTTTGACCAGACCGACTTATATCAGTTGAAAGGCGCTTAATAATGAAATTAGCTCGATCCATTCCCTCTTCGCTGATGACGGATCTTAGCGCTTCGAGCCATTCTTTAGTTTCTTCCGGATTAGCATCGTTTTGCTTAGTCATAACTATATCCTTTGAGCCGCCAGGATCACTGGGATGCCCTTTGCTTTGTAAGTGGGTATTTTTAATAGATTGTGTAATTTAATTACAAAGCAGAGGGTATTTTACTGCATATATGCTATTAATTCTAATCTGTTTTGCTCATTTATGTAGTATTACTACATATTGTCTTAATCAAAGTAGAATCAATGATTTGTAATATAATTCTTTATAAATAATTAGTTACGAACATAAAATACGTAATCGAGTAGGTAGCATTCAATGATTTGATCAATTTCTAACCAGATACTACATTTTTAAGTTTAGTGCACAGGCATTTTAGAATGGTGGCGCGGAAGGTGATTTTTGTTTCGAGCAAAAGCAGCACTCACAAACTCAATCTATTAGTAGATCAAATATCTTAATTATATAGCCAATACGCTTAGCCAGATTGTCAGACTGCACTCTATGGTCAGGTAAGAATAACGAGAAAGCGCATAAGGAATATTTATTGGTTTATCGGCACCAGTTAATTGACAAATTTGCGGTAGTTGTCCCATTCAAAATAAGGACCTGGATCAGTTTTCCTTCCTGGAGATACATCACTATGCCCCACGATTCTTCGAGAATTCAAGCCTGGATATTCCTGAATAAGCAAATTTGTGATGATAATTAACTTCTTATATTGAATATCGGTAAATCTCTCATAATCTGTCCCTTCCAGCTCAATACCAATTGAAAATTCGTTGCAATTTTCTTTACCATCGAAGGTAGATTCACCAGCATGCCATGCTTTCTTGTCGAAGGGCACGAATTGAGTCACCTCCCCAGCTCTACTTATAAAAAGATGGGAAGACACTTTTAGATGAGATATTTCTGCAAAATAAGGATGACCCTTTGGGCTCAATTTGTTACAGAACAATTGTTCCACATATCCAGTTTCGAATTCCCCTGGGGGAAGGCTAATGTTGTGAATAATTAGCAAATCTATTTGTTCCGCATTCCCACGCTGACTGCAATTCGGTGATACTTTTTGTATCGCGCCGATCAAAAGATTATCTTTTATACTAAAACTCATAGACTTTGGCTGAACTTTCTCTGATGCAAGTATCAAACATCATCTTAACACAGCCTATCACGATGCAGACCCTAGAAAGAAAGCGAAGCAAACTAAGTTATGACCTTAGCTTGTGTATGCGATAGCGGATGGATCAGCAAGTACCGCCGCTCACCCACCGTGATCGGGTCCAATTATGATCACTTACTCTAAGTTAGAAACTACAACAATAAAAAAACAAAGACTTCTACTGGTTCGATTCATCATTTTTATCAGCGGTTATATAAGCGAATATTGGACCAGTTTGCGGACAGCGATTTTGAGTCAATTGAATAAAAATAACTCTTATTTTTGGGACAAAAATCGGAAATATTTGACTTAGCTCACAACTTTCTATTGAAGCCTCCATGAGCCATAATTCGGAATATGGTTTCTCCAACAAATAAAGCACCGGGTAAAAATATTGGCCAAGGAATGCTGCTCATCAGTTTCATTCTTGGCCTCATTGCACTAACAGCTTTTTTTGATGGCAGGTTACGCCTTCAATCTAACCCAAATCAAAATCCTGACTTCTCAGAACTGAATAACGGAATTCGTGAAGTCGTTTTAGAAAGAAATAGACAGGGCCACTATGTGGCAAATGGAGAAATAAATGGAATACCAGTTACCTTTTTGCTGGATACAGGCGCTACAGACGTAGCCATTCCTGCTGAAATAGCCATGGAGGCTGATTTAGTCGGCGGATTAGCTCACCAAGCGTCCACTGCGAATGGTGTTGTTACCGTTTATTCTACAAGGATTAATGAACTCACTTTAGGAAACATTGTTCTCTATAATATTGAAGCAAGCATCACCCCTAGTATGTTCGGTGACATCATTTTGTTGGGAATGAGCGCCTTACAGCAGATCGAATTCACTCAAAGGGGTTCGACTTTAACATTACGGCAACTTCCCTAATTATAATCATGAATAATTTACCAAACGATATCAAAGAAACAATTCGCATCGCTCTTGCCGAAGACTTAGGTGATGGTGATATTACTTCTGAGCTAATCCCGGCATCCAAAACCATAGAAGCAATAGTTCTATCCCGAGAAGCAGCAGTGGTCTGCGGTGTCGACTGGGTAAACGAAGTATTCGCGCAAATAGACTCTAACGTATCAATAGATTGGTCGGTAGAAGAAGGAATCTTAGTTAATGCGGGTACCGAATTACTAAAACTTAGAGGAAGCGCACGTTCAATTCTTAGTGGGGAGCGTACTGCTTTAAATTTTCTGCAAACTTTGTCAGCAACCGCATCACAAACTCGTTATTTCATTGACCTCTTAGCTGAAACCTCAGTTACTCTTCTTGACACTCGAAAAACCTTGCCTGGTCTCCGGTCAGCACAAAAATACGCTGTTAAAATTGGGGGTGGCACTAATCATAGACTTGGACTATTCGATGCATTTCTAATAAAGGAAAATCATATAGATGCTTGTGGGGGCATTCCTAAAGCTATTGCTGCAGCCAGAGCTTTGCACCCAAAAAAGACTGTCGAAATTGAAGTTCAAAATTTGTCTGAATTCATACAAGCTATTGAAGCTG
>CAXYEH010000016.1:0-42127 GCA_964275945.1 uncultured Pseudomonadales bacterium | reverse complement strand
ATGGTCCTAACTGACCCTGCCAATCAAAATCACCCACACCGTTAGGAGTACAATTTGGGCCCCTAAACCATTCGCCGCCATTTCGGTACGCTGACGATTAAAGGTCTGATAGGTTTTGCTCATTGCTGGAGGAACTCCATGAAAGACCCACATCGTAGTTCCAAGGTCGGTCGTTGTAGGTGAAATCACCACGAAGACCAGCTGCACGATTGCGGATTCAGATGTGTTGTAATTGGATCGGTCACCGGTTCTGGGAATGCCATCACGCGGATTAATCAAGTGAGTAATGTTCAACCCGCCGTTCGCCATAGAAACCGGCGCATTGTTGATATCCGCAGCAGTGGGTCTGGTCAAAACCAATTGACGGTGCGTAGTAGCCTAATTCCGTCGGCTGTCCAATTGAATAACCGCCCCAGGCTGGGATTACCGATATAAAGGAACCGGGTGTTGCCAACATTACTGTGGGCCCGCGAGTCCGGCTAGAACCACCGGTATTGTTAAGGCCACCACCCTCGAGAAAGATCTCGTTCTCCATGTAGTTAGCGAAAGAATAAAATTCCGCCGATTCATTGAAGGTATGATCAAAGGCTAGAGCGATACTGGTACGTTCTGTATCCCTGGAGAGGAAATTAAATCGGGAAACATCCTCTAGACAAGTACCACCGCGCTCACCGCGCGTCTCCCTCAGGCTCCCGGTAAAAAAACGGGACGCCCTCAGCGCTATTTAGCGACCCGCAAAGAGGGTCACTGTAAACAGCCTCGTCAAGGCCGCCCTGGGAGACGTTAAAGTCCACAATGTCCTGCCGCCAGATAGGCCGGATTGCTATAGGCCCCGAATGCAGCACTGGCTTATCCCCGAGCTAACTGAAGATACCGCACCGAGGAACTGCGAGTTCTCATCGATATGATTGCCGTCGAGCACATTAACCGCGTCTCGTTCAAAACGCTCAGCCGAGATCACAAAATGGGTGTCGTTGTCGTCGCAGGCCCAACCCCAAATACCACTGATGGTTTCATCGAAAGAATCTCCAGCAGCTTCGATATTCTGAATATCACCATAGAGTTCGAAACCTTCGAAATCTGTACGCATGATCACGTTGACCACACCAGCCACCGCATCGGCGCCGTAGAGAGCAGAGCCACCATCCGTGAGAACTTCGATGCGATCGGTCATAACAACCGGGATTGCATTGATGTCTACGAATTCACCACCGCCTTGAGTAATCGCCGCATAAGGCGAAACACGCCTGCCGTTGATTAAGGTCAATGTCGAGTTTTCACCAAGGTTACGCAAGTTAACCTGCGCTGTACCTTCCACCTGCGAACGCTCTCCAGAACCGGAGTTGGTAAATGATCCCGAATTCACTTCAAGATTCTTTATCACGTCCCAGATGATCGCTGCACCTTGGGCTTCAATACTCTCGCGATCCACAATCTGAACCGGTGAGGGAGCATCGAGAGGCGTACCACGGATAAACGAACCCGTGACAACAACTTCTTCGATCTCGTCATCGTCCTGTGCTGCAGCTTGTAGCGATAATCCTGCTAGGATCACGCCTGCCGCAATGGCCTTGCGTCGGCAAGGAAACTTTTTGCGCATTTTTTCTCTCCCCTATTTCTACTAAATTATCTACTTAACTATTTGGGTATTGGTGTTGCACGGGTAAATACACCCGTAATAACGACTTTTTCAGTTACGTCGTCTTTCTTTGTAAAACTATCACTCAAACTGTGGCATCACTCCGATCACTTACTCAAAATCTGACCTAGGACGACAAAACTGAAGAAAAACGGCTCAAATGCAGAGTTTATCGATGATCTAGCTTCCATGTTACCATCGGTCTCAAAGCCAAATTCGTTTCAAATCGACCCAATTACAGCTAAATTTTAAGCTCAACGCAGTTAGGTAGGTGCAACAATATCAGACTCTCAGTCTTAGACCAATCACCAATTAAAGCAGGCGGCGATGCATTTGCAGCATTGCAGGAAACCATAGAGCTGGCGCGGCTTTGCGACGATCTAGGGTATTCCCGCTATTGGCTTGCAGAGCATCATGCATCCGATGCTTTGGCCGGATGCTCACCGGAAGTACTTTTAGGCCGTCTAGGCGCAGAAACCCACAAAATACGGATAGGTTCTGGCGGCATCATGTTGCCCCACTACAGCCCTTATAAAGTCGCAGAAAATTTTAAAATACTGGAAACGCTTTATCCTGGTCGAATTGACCTCGGAATCGGTCGTGCGCCGGGCACAGATCCTTTTACAGCGGCGGCAATTCGTTATGGCTCCAGAGTCGGCCCTGAACATTTTCCTAACATGGTTCTAGACCTACAGGCCCTTCTCAATGATAGCGATCCACACACTCCGGGCATGGAAAATGCGCGGGCTTTTCCACGCGTAGACACACCACCAGGGTTGTGGATGCTCGGCTCAAGCGAGGACAGTGCCAGCCTCGCAGCACTTACCGGACTTCCCTACAACTTTGCCTATTTTATTAATCCACAAATCAGACCTGACATATTTGATTACTACAGAAGTCATTTCAAACCTGGACCTAACTGGGACGCGCCCCACTCTGCCTTGACTCTTTTCACTGTGTGCGCGGAGACTGAAAAAGAAGCACTGGAGCTTTCCAAAAGTAGAGACCTTTGGTTCATAAGATTGCTTAGCGGAAATCCTGGTCCATTCCCCAGCGTAGAAGAAGCGATGGATTATGATTACAGTGCCGGAGAGATTCGTGCAATTGAAGATAATCGAGACCGACGCGCTGTCGGGACTCCGGAACAGGTTTGCGAGAAGCTTGAGTCTTACGTCAAACAATTCGACTTGGACGAATTAATGATACTGACCATAACTCATGACGAGGACGCGCGTCGACGCTCCTATGAGTTACTAAGCTCTGCCTGGCATTAAGTAGACGCAAACAAGCGGAGCCTTTATATTAATCCATAAAGCACCCTACTAAAGGAGCATAAAGTGAAACTACTCTCTTCTCTCTTATTACTCTGTCTAGCCACCTCAACGGCTCATGCCCAACTCGCCACTCCTAATGCAAATGGCATCACCTTTGGCCATGTACATTTAAATGTTTCTGACATTGAGGAACACAAACGCATATGGGTGGAACATTTTAATGGCACGGTTGTAGAACGAGGTCCGCTTACTGTCGTAAAGTTGCCCAATATGATGGTAGCACTTACGGAAACTGAACCAAGTATGGGGTCTCGAGAGACCAACATGCATCATTTTGGTTTTAAAGTACGCTCAATGGATAAGTTTCTAGATAAATGGCGAGCGGATGGCCTGGAAGTTGGTAGCATTTTTTTTGGCTCTGAAGGTCAACTAAATGCTTATGTAATTACACCAGATAATATTGCAGTCGAGATGCAAGAAGACCAAGGGCTACATGAAGAAATTACGGGGTATCACGTACATTGGTTTTTAGATAACCCTGAAGAAATTCTGCAGTGGTATGTAGAAATGTTTGATTTAGAAATTCGACCCAGGGGACGTATTACGACAACAACCAATGTACCCGGAATGAATTTGAGCTTTGGCGCCAATAATAGTGGAAGACAAAATACACAAGGTTCGGCTATTGATCATATAGGCTTCGAAATCGACAACCTTGAAGAGTTTTGCAGGCAACTAGAAGCCAAAGGTATTGTATTTGATGTTCCTTATCGGGAAATTCCTGCAATAGGACTCAATATTGCCTATTTTACTGATCCTTCTGGAGTCTATGTGGAGCTAACCGAGGGTTACGACGAATATTAGGTCAAGATGAAGTGTGAAGTTACCTTGAATAACTTCGGAAGACTTGTACCTGTGGGCAGAATCAAAAATTTTATTTGCCGGTGGTAAATAACGAAGATTTTGGAGAACTTAAAACATCACTGAGTTATGTGTGATACCTGGCTTTCTATATTTTATGCCAGGACCCCTAAAATTTTTAAAATCATTTAGAGACGCTTTCAAAAGCCATAATCAGTGGGCTAGCATACAAGATGAAAAATATTTACAAAATCTCAATGAGTGGATTGCTGGTTTATTTTTTAGCATTTAGCCTGACAAATCAAACAACGGCTCAATCCCTCAGCCAGCTAATAAGCTTGGAACAGGCTATGGCAGATCCGGATTGGCTAGGCAGACAGCCACTCCAGCCATATTGGTCTGATGACAGCCAGTCAATCTACTATCGCCGTAAGAGGCAAGGTGCAGAGCAAACGGATATATTTCGTGTTGCTCTTGATTCCAACACGGAAAATCAGATTATCCCAGAAGAATTAAACAACATTGATATTGAAGGTAGCATTCTTTCAGGCAACTCACGCTTGAAAGTCTATGAGCGAGAGGGTGATATTTATGTAAAGGATCTCCGCTCTAGCGACATCTCCCAACTCACAAGAACCTCTGCAACTGAATCAAATCCGAGGTTTACAACCAACAACGACAAGATAATTTTTAATCGTGACGGACAAACGTTTGTTCGCGATCTTAATTCCGGTCTAGAAGCTCAGGCAGCTGACATCAAACTTGAAAACATTCCCTCTGAAGACAATAGAAACTATCTAGAAGAACAACAAGTAAGACTGTTTGATATTATTCAACTCGACCAAGCAAGAGAGGAACGCGAAGAAAATTTTATCGAAGAAAATCAACGATTGGATGCATCACGGATCGCGCTCCCTTTTTACATGGGCAAAAATAGTGAGCTCTTGCTGTCAGTGTTATCACCCAATGAAAAATGGTTACTAGTTTCTCTGCGAGATCATACAGAACGCAATCTCGGACGAGCGGGAATAATGCCAAACTATGTTACTTCTTCTGGGTATACAGAAACCCGAGAAGTTCGGGCTCGCGTAGGGACAACGGATTTTTCAGATCAACAGCTTTATTTGCTCGATCTACAAAATCATCAAGTGGCGAATTTAAATCTAAATCAGCTTCCTTCAATACAAGCCAATCCCCTGTCAGGTCAATCAGAAGATGTATTTCCTGACACCGATGAAGAACAAAAAAATCGTGAACTACAATTTGTCAATCTACAATGGACACAGGACGGTAAAAAGGTTTTGTTCCAGGCAATTAGTAGAGACAACAAAGATCGTTGGCTACTTAGTTTGGATACTGAAAATCTTCAATTCACTGAGTTAACGACAGATTCAAGTCAAGAACTTAAAGAGGAAACTACTGACAGCGAGGCAATAATATCGGACCTAATGGCTCCGATCTATCTAGACTCCGATCATTTAAGACTAGTTCACCACAATCATGACCCAGCTTGGATTAATCGGCAGTTCATTAGCGCGAACTGGCTGCCAGACAACCAATCTATTTTCTTTCTTAGTGAGCAAGACGGTTATGGACATCTCTATCTATTCGATGATGCGAATAGAAACGTAAATGAAAGCTCTAAACAAATCACTCAGGGAAAATTCGAGATCCGCGAACCTACTTCCACTCGTGATGGAAAGCAAATCTATTTCCGCAGCAACATTACCCACCCAACTATCTATAACATCTATCGGCTGAATATAAATAATGAGGAAATAGAACAGATCACTTCTTTAGGGGGTATGAGCCGGTACCAATTATCACCGGACGAATCAAAACTACTTATCATACACAGCAAGGCCACACGCCCGGACGAGCTGTATGTAAGTCGCGCACGCCCCAACGCAGAGGCATCTCAAATTACTCATACCATTAGCGATGAATTCAATAACATAGCTTGGGTGGAGCCGGAATTTGTAGAAATTGCATCTTCATTTTCAGAAGATCCGATTCATTCACGCGCTTATACACCAACAGGTGATACCAATGGCAGACCTGCAGTGATTTTCATTCATGGTGCAGGTTACTTACAAAACTCTCATCAAGGATGGTCAGGTTACTTTCGCGAGTTCATGTTTCATAGCTTTCTAGTCCAGCAGGGCTATGTGGTTTTAGATATGGATTATCGAGCTTCTTCAGGCTATGGCCGGGATTGGCGCACAGCTATCTATCAGCAAATGGGGACTCCTGAAGTTCAAGATCTTGCCGACGGCATCAACTGGTTAGTTGAAAACAAGAATGTTGATCGAAGCAAAGTCTGCACCTATGGCGGCTCTTACGGCGGTTTCCTCACACTAATGGCGCTATTCAACGAACCAGACTTATTCGCTTGCGGCGCTGCACTGCGACCTGTGACAGATTGGGCCGCTTACAATCATGGATATACTTCAAATATTCTAAATATTCCTGACTTGGATCCGACCGCTTACGAGCGTAGCTCACCGATTGAATTTGCCGAAGGCTTAACTAAACCACTGCTCATAGCTCACGGGATGCAGGACAATAACGTCTTCTTTCAGGATTCAGTAAGGTTGGCCCAACGACTGATCGAACTAGAGAAAGAAAATTGGGAACTAGCTGTTTACCCAATTGAGGCCCACGGTTTTCGCGAACCAAGTAGTTGGCTCGATGAGTATCGCCGTATTTACAAACTGATAACAGACACCCTTAATAATTAACCCCAATACAACAACAGAAGCAGTTAATTGGAGAACTCCAGTAGCTAAGCTATCGCGAGTCACTGAAAAAAATGAATGAAATGCCGTCACTCAAAAAGCTGTCCAAACCAAGAACATTAGATATTAACGAAGAGGATTGCGTGACTTCTATAAAAACAAAAACCCACAACCCTAAATAACTTAAAGAAGATCTAAAAGATTAATAACAATTAGATCTTTAAGACCGCGTTATTCGAAACGTGCTTCCTGCGGCATCAATGCAGCTCTAATAATGGAGCCCCAAATTAGATTACCCACAGGATTTAAATGGAGTCCATCTTCAACGAAGATATCGGTCATCACTGTGTCATCTGCTTTCAGGAACGGATTCGCAGAATCTATGTAATAAACCAAGGAATCCTGTTTGGCGATTTCCTTGTAACCCATATTTACCTGCTGAGCATTTTTCCAGACATCAACACGAAGAGTTGATGGTTTCACAGCCATTACATAAATTCGCGTATCCGGCAGAGCTTCATGCACCTTTGCTACAATCTGTTCAAACGTTGCGATGATTTCATGCTCCGGAATACCGTAAGCCGTATCATTGTCTCCCTCGTAGATAAGAATTGCTCTTGGCCTATATTTCAGGGCAACAGCATCAAGATGATGCAGCACATCATTCATTACGCTACCACCAAAACCCGCGAGGAATAACAGTCAACGGCGCCAACGCTTTTTCAGCTTGCTCATTCCATCTAGCAATACTCGAACTGCCCGTGAGCACTATGCCCCCTATCGGCGGAGAGTTCGCACGGTCTTGCCTTGCGAAGCGTTCCATGGCCTCATTCCAAACACTGGGATCAGTCCCGCGTTGCGCTGTAGCTGGTAGCGCTAAAAAAACAAAAAGTGCTGCGATGAAGCTTTTTTGAATTAATCGACTTGTGAGCTTTTTCATACCCATACCTTCTTCGTGAAGTTAAATTCTAGGAAATACGTGCATAACTGTAATTTCGATCCCTGAGTCTAATCCATGCGGCCGCCAAATTCTAACCATTGAGCCAATTCCGGACCACATTCTTTGAGTGCTAATTCAGCATAGGCAGAGCTCTGCTCTTGGCTGATTACGCCTTGCCAACGTTTATTGGTACCCTTGTGGAAGAAATTACTGGTGTCTTTCCATATATCCTGAGAGCCCCCTGGAGCCATATTCTTTGCATTTGACTTCATCGAATCAAAGGAGACACCGCCTACCAGGTCCTGCCAAATATCTTCATTCACAGAAATACCGAGATACTCGGAGATCCGCCGCATTTCGCCATCAGTATCTTTTAGTAAATCATCAAAATGAACCATTAGAATGTTTGGCAAATGTCGATACTCCCACCAGGTGGCCGCATGATGTAAATGAGACCAAAAGGGGAAGCCGTTAGTCTCCCAATCGAAAGAGGATCTACTCAACCAGTCATCAAATCCTGTGGCAATATCTTCAACTGCTCCAAGTGGAAGCGAAATTGGTGGCCCCTGCCTTCCTGGCGCATTATTCATTTCATGAATCACTTCTGGTTTCATGTTATGCCAGTGATTCCACATAGACATAAAAACATCTCTGCCATCACGACCTACAAAGATATATTTGATTTCATCTAAAAAGCGTATTCCATCTAAAGGGAGATGCGTCTTTATGTATCTTCTGTTTGTTAAACCTTCCAATTGAGCCAGGACTTCCTCAATCGGGCCGAAGTTTGCATCTAGCCATGGCGATAACTCATCTTGTGGAATAGGCGGTTTAGGTTTTTGAAACACAAGCGCAGCGCAGATGCCTTGCATCCAGGTTGTCCCCGCTTTATAGGATGTCGTGATAACAATATCATCGTTTCTCGCCTGAAAATTATCCCAGCGATTACTGTCAAACAAAGCGCTCTGATACTTCAAGGTGTATTGAGGTTTATCACTAGACATACAGAATCGTTCCTTTTTGTTTAGCTACTGGCGAAGTTTATGGTAAGCCTATTTTGGTTTCCAGTGCTTATATCGCCCAATAGAGGTCTCAATCAAAGTACTACAATTGCACTATGGATGACTCAGAGTTCAACCCTAGGCTCATTAAACAAATAATTTTATCAATCAGAAAAATAGGAAATACTTTTGGGCATTAATTTATGTCTACTGCGTGTTGCTTGAGTTTGCTGAGATCGATAATGTCCAATGCTCGCTTATGGGTGCGGGTTAGAAAGACGTTCGGTGCCATTCCCTGCTCGAAGGCTTCAAGCCAACGAGACGCGCACAAACACCACCGATCGCCCTCGGCAAGACCTGGAAATCCGAAGTCTGGCATTGGCGTTGAAAGATCATTCCCTCGAAAGCGAGAGTACTCTAGAAACTCTTGTGTTACTTGAATACAAACAGTATGAGAACCAATATCGCCATCGCTGGTATTGCAACACCCGTCTCTGTAGAAACCAGTAATAGGATCTTCGCTACAAGACATTAGAGGCTCGTCAAATACGTTTAGAGAGTCTTCCACAATTCAACCTTTTTAATTGAAATTTTACTATTCAGCCAGATCAACCCACTTCTTAGTTGTCGGGGGGTGGTACGAGTTAAATTTACTTAGAATCGTATCGATTTCAGTTTCAACAATTATCATATCTTTGTGTTGCGGTCGAATGAATCGTTCTGTCACTGCATGATCTAAATACTCAAGCAGCTTATTGTAGAAACCATTCACATTAAGAAGGCCTACTGGATTTCTATGCAGACCTAATTGCGCCCAAGTCAAAATTTCAAACAATTCTTCGATGGTCCCCAGACCTCCTGGCAAAGCGATAAACCCATCTGAAATTTCAGCCATCTTGGATTTTCTTTCGTGCATAGACTTAACTTCAATTAATTCGGTTAGACCAGAGTGAGGGACTTCAGCTCGAAACAACCCCTTTGGCAAAACTCCGATTACCGTTCCTCCAGCAGCTAGCACTGCATCAGCAATTGCTCCCATCACACCTACTCTAGCTCCGCCATACACAAGTTCAATGCCGCTCTCTACAAAAGCAGCAGCCACCCTCTGCGCCGCGTTAGCATATTCGGGGGAAGCACCATCGGCCGAGCCACAATACACACAAATCCTTTTCATCAATTCTCTTTTTGCTCCTATTCTTACGCGCCCACTTAACGTCTTAAAATTAACAACCAACGCCCTAGATGAAGGACGTTGGCGAGTGCTGCTGAGAAATAGGTCAAAGCAGCAGCTTTTAAGATCTTTCGAATGGTAGGAATTTGTTTTTCCTCAACGTATTCACCTTCCATGAGAATAGGCAGCGCCTTATTAAAACTCGCATCCCATTCTTCAGGCAAAATGATTAAATAAGCTAAAGCCCCTGCTAGTTGCAACAACAGACTCAAACCAATAACAACGCTAACGGCAAAAGGAGAACGCAATATCAGACCAATAACCGGAAAAAGCCACATAATGGCAATCCCTGCCTGGCTCAATGCATGGGCTGTAGGGAGGTACCTACTGCGAAGTTCAAATATTTTTTCTTTTCGGTGAAACTGAATTGCATGCCCCACTTCGTGTGCAGCAACAGCAACCGCAGTCAGTGACTTACCATTAAAGTTACTTGGGCTCAGCCTGACCATTTGATCTTTTGGATCAAAATGGTCCCCTAGATCTTTAGTTTCTTCGACCTTTATTCCCTCTAACTGAAACCGGTCAATTAAATGCTGTGCTAATTCCCCTCCTGTGCCTGCAATTTCTTCTACCTCTTCACCGTTTTTTCTCATTACATGACGCACCCAATAAGAAGGCACATAAACCAAAATGGCAAGAATTGCTCCGATAATAAGAAAAGGCATACGATTTGCCTTCGTGTATTCCTAGATCACACGATTAAATTTAGGTGAGGTTGATTATTTTTAACGCGGCTACTGGGCAGACCTAACTTCTTACAACTGCATTTCTCTGCACCAAAAAGCACATCCATTTCTCTGAAGCCAAGAAAACCTTCCAACACATAGACCAAAAGGTCTTCATTGACCTTTCGCCATGTTTTATAAAATTCTCTAACTTTCACTACCATGACTTTCTTCCCCTCCTCCCAGTCTACTAAAACCCTTTGGCTGCTTACAGTCAGGAGTGAGTAAAAAAATTAGAACTTTTTCAAAGTAGCATAGCGATCGCGGTGGAAAGTAGCATCTCCTAAAAACTGCTGCGCTACCCTGGCGCGCTTAATGAAAAACCCTATATCGAATTCATCAGTCATACCAATTCCACCATGCATTTGCACACCTTCATTACTGACAAGAAAATACACTTCAGATAATTTAGCTTTTGCGATACTCGCAAGTTCGGCAATTTCTATGCGATCTAGATCAGGATTATCCAGTGCCGCCAAGGCAGCGCGGACTATAGACTTACAAAGCTCAATCTCGCTATACATAGTTGCAGCACGATGCTGCAAACCTTGAAACGAGCCGATTAACACACCAAATTGTTCCCGCTGTTTTAGATAGTCAATAATGCGATCAAACACCTCTTGAATACTACCCAACATTTCAGCTGCTATGCCGATACGAGCAATATCTAGGACTCTATCCAAAGCTATAAAACCATTACCTTCCCCCCCGAGCATAGCATCAGAAGGAACCTTTACATTATCGAAATGCACTTGAGCAGAGTTGCGATTATCTACCATTAAGGTTCTTTTAATTTCCAGCCCTGGTGAGTCGCTATCCACCAGAAAAAGAGTAATACCATTCTCATTGTCGGTTTCCCCGGCGGTTCGCGTTGCTACAATCAGCTTGTCCGCCACATGACCATCGAGCACAAAGGTCTTCTCACCCTGAATCAAATAAATTTCGTCAGTTTTGGTTGCTGTTGTCGTGATATTAGAAGGAGAGTGTGTCGCCTGCTCATCTAGCGCCAAGGCAAGCAACAGCTCACCCGCTATGATTTTCGGCAGTAGTTCTAGTTTTTGCGACTCTGAGCCGATTTCATTTATTGCTGTTGCCCCAATCAACACACTCGGTATCAAAGGTGAACTGGTGAGGGTACGCCCTGACTCTTCCAAAACAACGCCAAGACCACTATATCCAAAATTGAAACCGCCATAGGCTTCTGGCACTGCGATACCCGCCCAGCCAAGTGAAAGCATCTGCTGCCAGACTTGCCTATCGAAACCTATTTTATCATTTGTATCTCGTAGTTTTCTTAAAACAGATAATGGCGAACTTTGTTGGCAAAAGTTCTTCGCCGAGTCTTTCAACATCTGTTGATCTTCATTTAACACTAACGCCATCACTAAACCCTTAACATTTGATCTATTTTTTCCCCGGGGCCTTTCTTAGCCTTTCGCTGTCACTGATTAGTCTTGCTCATGCTTAAAATATCAGGCAAACCTAGAACCCGTTTTGCGATAACATTTAGTTGTACTTCCGAAGTCCCACCTTCGATGGAGTTTGCTTTGGAACGCAGCCATTCTCGTGTGACTAACAACTCTTCGGCGTTAAAGCCTTCACCTTCCCAACCTAGACTTTGACTACCTAATGCCTTCATTAATATTTCATAACGGCGCTTATTTAATTCACAACCATAATTTTTCAACATCGATGAAGTGGCATTTGGCCCCTGGCCTTGTTTAGATTCTTCAATTGAGCGTTGAGAAGTTAGCATGAAAGCGGTGGAATCGATTTTAAACTGGGCGATTTCATCCCTTAGAACCGGATCCGAAAGCTTGCCTTTATCTCCTCTATAATGCATCGCTGCACCCTCAAGACTTGCAACGGTGGACGTCGTCCCTCCACGATCAGATTGACCGCTGGCAAGCCCAAAACTAGAGATCATTGTTCGCTCATGTTGCAGCAAGCGTTTTGCAATAGTCCAGCCGTCATTAAGCCGGCCGACCAGGTTACTCGCTGGCGCTTTCACGTCATCGAAAAATGTTTCACAGAATGGAGATGCTCCACTGATTAACTGAATTGGTTTTGTGGTAATTCCTTCGCTTGCCATATCAAATAGAATAAAACTGATGCCGGCATGCTTTGGCACGTCAAAATCTGTTCTGACTAAACAAAAAATCCAGTCGGCTTTATCAGCATAAGAGGTCCAAACTTTGGATCCGTTAATAACGTAATGATCACCTTGTAATTCAGCTTTCGTTTTTAAACTAGCAAGATCGGACCCAGAACCTGGCTCTGAATATCCCTGGCACCATCGAATTTCACCACGAATGATTTTAGGTAGGTGCTCAAGTTTCTGTTCATGGTTTCCATATTCCAGTAGAACCGGACCTAACATACTAATGCCAAAACTCGTTAGCCCTGGCCTGGCATTAATGCGCCGAAGCTCTTCATTGAGAATAATAGTTTGTTCTTTATTGAGTCCACCTCCACCATATTCTTGAGGCCAAGTTGGGCAGGTCCAGCCTTTTTCTGCCAATCGATCCAACCACACCTTGCTTTCCGGGTTCTCGTAATGCGGCCGACGCCCGCCCCAAACAATTTCTTCCTGAACCATTGCAGTGCGCATCGATGGGGGACAATTTTCTTCCAACCAAACGCGGGCTGAAGAGCGAAAATCATCTAGTGCTTGCATCTGACTATCCATAATTTAGCCACTTACCAGGACTTGCCTGCCTTTAACTTTGCCTGCTTTAAGATCAATCAGTGCTTCATTAGCTTCAGCTAGTGGTCTTTCCGTAATTTCAATCGGTGCGATCTTGCCGTCTCGAACCATGGCCATTAAGTCTGACATGTCTTGTAGGCTACCAACATAACTGCCTTGTATGATTCGTGCATTCATTGGGATAAAGGGAATTGGCATCGATAAAGCACCACCATACAGTCCAATAATTATTAGCATTCCACCTTTGCGTAAACAACTTAAACCATAATTGACGCTTGCCTCTGCACCAACGAAATCTAGCGCCGCATAGGCCCCTCCGGTACTTTTTCGAATTGCTTTTGCTGTTTGTGGGTCTGAAGAATTAAATGTCCGCATGACTCCCAGTTCTTCCGCCGCTGCCAACTTTGCATCGTCAATATCAACTACGATGGGGTCGACTCCTAGCGCATGAGCAATCTGAATTGCCATCATGCCAACACCACCGGCACCAATGATGACTAATTCTTCTCCTTCCTGCAGATCACCGACTTTTTTCAGCGCTCCATAGGCTGTCAGACCAGAGCAAGCGTAGGTTGCTGCCAAAGATTCTGAAGTATCACCTTTATCAAAAAGGTAACGACTGTGTGGTACCAATACATGATCAGAAAAACCTCCTGCGCTCATTATTCCTAGTGCCCGCCCAGGGGTGCAAATGTGCTCTTCGCCTCGTTTACAGAAGGAGCACTCACCGCAGCCAATCCAGGGAAATACAACTCTGCGATCACCGATCGAAACGCCTTCTGCTTCAGGTCCTTTCGCAATGACCTCGCCAAATATTTCGTGACCTAACACCATCCCTTCACGACCCACTTCCAATTGCTTACCACCGCCTAACTCAAACACTCCATCGTGCATGTGAATGTCCGAGTGGCAAACTCCGCAGGCAAGAGTTTTGATCAGTACTTCCGCTCCTTGAGGTACCGGTGTAGCAGTTTCAATTTCAACCAGTGGGGCCCCTGGGGCAGCGGTTTGATAAGAGATCATTGCGCTGTACTCCTTTCTTTATCCCACTGAGCGAAGGTTTTACCTTCCTCTGCAAGTTGCTTGAGCAACGGCGCCGGATTCCAATACTGCTCACCGTACTTATCTCGGAACTCGCATATTTTTTCATAAACATTTTTTAATCCAACTGAATCGGCATAATGCATGGGTCCGCCCTTAGCGACCGGAAAAGCGTAACCATAGATATACACAACGTCGATGTCGCTAGCTCTTTGTGCGATGCCTTCCTCAAGTATTTTAGCGCCTTCATTGATTAGAGGATAAAAACAGCGGGCAAGAATTTCATCATCAGATATGTGAGCTTGTTCAACATCGAGCTTGTCCGCTTCTTCCTTTATAAGCGCTTCCACTTCCGGGTCCGACATTCGACGGCGAGTCTCTGGATCATATTGATAAAAACCCGAACCAGTCTTCTGACCATATCTGCCCATTTCAACAAGCATTGTTCCCATGCGATAAAGCTTGGGGTCATCGGGAAGGTCAGTTCTACCTTGGCGGGCTTTATAGCCCACATCCAGGCCAGCAAGGTCACTCATCGCCAATGGACCCATTGCCATGCCGAAGCCTTCGAGTGCACCATCGACTTGGGCTGGTGTGCAGCCATCTAACAACAGCATTTGGGCTTCGCGACCATAGCCGCCCAACATCCGATTACCAATAAATCCATAGCACACCCGCGAGAGCGCGCAAACTTTTCCAATCTTTTTACCAATCTGCATAACCGTAGCGAGCACATCGTCGGCAGTCTTCTCCCCACGAACTACTTCCAATAATTTCATCACATTTGCGGGACTGAAAAAATGCATGCCGACGACGTCCTCCGGCCGAGCTGTTGCTTCAGCAATTGCATCTACATCCTGATAAGAAGTGTTAGTGGCTAAAATCGCTCCCGGTTTACAAGCTGCGTCTAACTTCGCAAAGATTTCTTTCTTTAAATCCAGATTTTCAAAAACTGCCTCAATGACTAAATCCACATCACCGATATCACCATAATCAGTAGTTCCAGAAATCAGACCAATACGCTGCTCCATTTTATCTGCCGGCAGTTTGCCTTTCTGAACAGTGATAGCGTAATTTTTACGGACAATACCAAGCCCACGCTCCAAAGCCTCATCGTTTATCTCTACAAGAATTACAGGAATACCTACATTCGCAAAACACATGGCGATACCCCCACCCATGGTACCGCCACCGAGTATGGCTACTGATTTAATCGGTCGCAGCGCGGTATCTTTTTCCAGATCTTTTATTTTTGCAGCTTGCCTTTCCGCAAAAAAGATATGGCGCATGGCAGCAGATTCAGGTGAGCTTACTAACTCCTTAAACAACTCTCGCTCTCTAATCAATCCTTCATCAATAGGCAACTCAACTGCAGCCTGCAAACAAGAGACTATTCTGTCCTGAGCAATCTGCCCCCGTGCTCTTTTCGCAAGTCGCTTTCGAGCACCTTCAAAAAAGTCAGCTTCAATAGTAGAAGAATCTATAGTGATATCGCGAATACGTTTGAGTGGAGCACCTGACTCTACAAGATGTTTGGCATAGCTAATAGCGCCAGCAAGCAGGTCACCTCCTTCAACAACTTCATCCACCAACCCCATATTGTTAGCTTTCTGCGCAGAGACTGGGTTACCACTAGTAATCATATCGAGTGCTGCTTGGACACCTGCAATTCTTGGGACACGCTGGGTTCCTCCAGCACCAGGTAACAGGCCTAGTTTAACTTCTGGAAGACCAACTTTAGCCGAAGCAACTGCACAGCGATAATGGCAAGCTAGAGTGACCTCGAATCCACCACCGAGTGCCGTACCGTGGATTGCAGCAACAACTGGTTTAGTTGAGTTTTCAATTGCAGTCAGGACATCGGGCAAGCCAGGCTCCTTGGGGGGCTTACCAAACTCAGTGATATCAGCTCCAGCAATAAATGTACGCCCATCACAGCACAATATGATCGCTTCGGACGCATCTTTCTGCGCAGTGTTTACCGCATCAAGAATACCTTCCCGCACAACTTGAGCAAGCGCATTAACTGGTGGATTGTTAACTGTAATAATTCCGATATTTGCTTGTAATTCATAGCTAACTACTTGTGACATAATTTTTCCTTTCTTAACTTTCCAATATTCTCAAATTCTTAATTCACAATTCTTAAACGCGCTCAATAATTGCTGCAACGCCCTGCCCTATGCCAATACACAAACTTATTGCGGCATAGCGACCTTGCATTCGTTCAAGCTGGCGAGTAGCTGTAATTGCAATTCTGGCACCAGAAGCACCAAGCGGATGTCCAACTGCAATCGCGCCTCCATTAGGATTTACTCTTGCATCATTAAAATCCACTTTAAGCATACTCAGGCAACCTAGTACTTGCGGTGCGAAGGCTTCATTTATTTCAATGATATCAATGTCGCTTAGGGAAAGGTCTGCGCGGGCCAAGGCCTTTTGAATTGCAAACACCGGACCAAAGCCCATAACGCGAGGTTCTACTCCAGCCACTGCTCCTGCGATTATTCTAGCTTTAGGGGCAACGCCATATTTTTCGCCGATAGCCTGATTGCCGACAATTAATGTGGCGGCTCCATCATTTATCCCAGACGCATTTCCAGCAGTCACGACGCCATCTGCAAACAAAGCCTTTAGGCCTGCTAAGGATTCTGCTGTCGATTGAGGACGGGGATGTTCATCTGCGTCAACCATCACAGGCGGCTTCTTCCGGCCCTGAGAGACTTCAATAGGAATTATTTCACCGTCAAAAAAACCCTCCGCTCTAGCCGTTTCAAATTTCGCTTGGGAAGCTGCGGCGAAAGCGTCTGCCTCTTCTCTCGAAATAGTTAGATCACTGGCTATGTTGTCAGCTGTCTGTGGCATTGTATCGTTGCCGAAAACGGCAGCAAATGCAGGATTAGTAAAACGAGCTCCTAATGTACTGTCGGCAATCTCCTGGCTGCGATCATAGGCAGATTTAGCCTTACTCATCACTATCGGAGCGCGGCTCATAGACTCTACGCCGCCGGCCAAAAATAAATTTCCCTCTCCTACTTTGACAGCCCGCGCCGCATCCAAAGTCGCTGCCAAACCAGAGCCACATAGTCGGTTGACAGTTTGCCCACCTACTTCCACTGGCAAACCAGCACGCAATAAAGCAAAGCGCGCTACATTTCGACAGTCTTCACCGGCACCGTTGGTATTTCCCATGATCGCGTCTTCGTATGCTTCGGCAGGGAAATCGTTTCTTTCTACTACCGATTTAATTGTGTGAGCCAAAAGGTCATCCGGCCGGACAGAGGAAAGAGCACCGGCATGGCGCCCGAAGGCAGTTCGCCCGCCATCATAAATATACGCATCGGATATGTCAGACATAGCGTTTCTCGATTAGGTAATTAAACTTACTAAAACATTAGTTCCACTTGCACTCATTACAGTCCCTGTTCGAGCTAGTCGAGCCGAATTTTCCGCCTTTTTTATATGTCGCGTACTGAGAGCGCGAAGCATCGATGGGAAAACAACAAAGGGTCAGCATTCTATCATGTCATTCGAAAAAAACGGGAGCTTATGGTAGGTTAGCCGCTCGTTTTTTAGGGGACAGACATGATTAGAGATCAGGAAACACTAAACCACCTCATCGATTTAATTGATCGTTTTGTGGGAGAGCGTCTAGTGCCACGAGAAAAAGAGCTTGAAGAAACAGGTAAGCTTCCTGACGATATTCTGGCAGAGATGAAGGAACTTGGATTGTTCGGCCTTACTATACCTGAGCAATATGGAGGATTAGGCCTAACCATGGAAGAAGAGATCCTGATTGCCTTTTCTTTGGGTCGAACTTCTCCAGCATTTAGATCAGTAATGGGCACAAATAATGGCATCGGCTCGGCCGCTATTGTTTTTAATGGCACTGAAGAGCAAAAGCAAAAGTATCTGCCTAAATATGCCAGCGGGGAATGGATAAGTTGTTTTTGTTTAACTGAACCGGAAGCCGGCTCCGATGCAGCAGCGCTGAAAACTTCTGCTGTTCGCGATGGTGATTGTTATATCCTAAATGGTACCAAGCGCTACATTACGAATGCCAAAGTAGCCGACACTTTCAATGTAATGGCACGCACTAATCCTTCAATTAAAGGCGCGCGTGGCATCTCTTCCTTTATAGTTGAACGTGATACTGCAGGTATAACCCTTGGAAAAGTTGATAAGAAAATGGGGCAATCCGGATCGATGACTTGTGATGTTATTTTCGAAGATTGCCGGGTACCTGCTGAAAACATTATTGGTGAAGAAGGCGAAGGATTCATTACTGCCATGAAGGTACTCGATCGTGGCCGCCTGCACATCTCCGGAGTCAGTGTCGGAGTTGCAGAACGGCTTATTAATGACGCTCTCGACTATGCAATTCAAAGAAAACAATTTGGCCGACCTATTGCGGACCAGCAATTGATACAAGCAATGTTTGCAGATTCACAAACAGAAACTTACGCGGCTAAATGCATGACTCTGGAAACGGCCAGAAAACGTGATGCAGGTGAAGACGTCAGTACTGAGTCATCTGCATCCAAATTATTTGCAACTGAAATGGTTGGACGAGTTGCTGACCGCTGCGTCCAAATTCATGGTGGCGCAGGTTATATGTCAGAATACTCTGTTGAACGCTTCTATCGTGATGTGCGCTTATTTCGTCTCTATGAAGGTACCAGTCAAATTCAACAGCTCATTATCGCACGCAACATGATCAAAGGAGCTAAATAAGATTCACTGAAGCTTTAGTTTCCTCTAGCTAGGTGTTGCTGGAACCACGCTACAGAGGCATTGGCAGCCCAAACTGCATCGTCACCCCGAAATCCATGCCCGGCCCCTGGGATGGTAATAAAATTTGAAACAATAGACTGTTTTTCAAATTCTGCTTGCATAATTTCGGAGTGGCTAATGGGAACTAAATCATCGGCATCACCATGAATGAGCAAAGTCGGCGGATCACCAGCATCAGCATGTAGGATAGGAGAAATTGCTGCAGCATTTGCCTGAGGAAAATCCAAAGCAGGGAATCGATCATTTGGACCGGCTAACTCTCGCAAATCCACTGGCGGAAAATAAGCAACAATAGCGGCGACGTCATTGCTCTGACGCATTACTTCTTCCCGCGCGTTCGGATCACCTTGATCAGAATCTAAACCTAACATTAAAGACAAGTGCCCACCGGCGCTGCCACCGGTAACACCAATTCGGTCTGCATCGATTCCATGTTGCCCTGCATGCATCTTAATGTGACGTATGGCGCGACTGACATCAGCATAGGCATCTGGCACGTGATATCGAGGAGCACTGCCATGATGCACAGGGATCAATGTAAATCCAGCATCAAGGAAATGAGAGAACTGTTCAACGCGAGATTCTGGTGGAGACCAACGAGAGTACCAACCACCACTGACCATAAATACCACAGCAGCGCCATTTGCATTGCCTGGGGTGATAACATCATAGACCAGTGCCATACCGTCTTTATGCCCGTATACAACATCTGCCTTAATGCTTGTATCCGCCAAGCTCGTGAGGCTTGAAACCATGAAGGTAATAGCCACTAATAGTTTTATTATTTTCTTCATAAGTAATTCCTATTAATTTTCTCTTAGCAAGTTACCTGGTGAATACTGATCGGTTAATTCGCGGCGACTCATATCCCAGTCAACTCGAGTGGTCAATCTCCGAGGGTAGTCCGTTAAAGATATTCCAAATTTTTCCAAAGAGGGCGCTATGCGCCGTGATGCCTCTACGAGCTCACCGCGAGGCGGCAGCGTGTTTAGTGTAGCAATAATAATCCGATTACCAGAAGTTGGTAATTTGAAATTGTAAAATTCACCAAAAGAGCGCTGATAAGTGACTGATTCATGATCATACAGGCGCGAAGTAGAAAAAGTATTTGCGACTAGAACACTATCTTCAGTCATTATCGTTTTTACTTCTTCAAGAAACTCTCGCGTTAACATGTGTTCAGGAATGTAATCTCCGCTAAAGGCATCGAGCACGATGTAATCATAAGTTTCGCCGCGAATACCCGCCCGCTTAATGAATGGCCTGCCATCATCCACATGGGCTTTCATATTATCGGTGTCACTATAGTAAAAATACTCTTCAGCTACGTTTACCACAGCCTCATCAATTTCAATAACATCAATTTTCGCATCCGGATACAACTCTGCAAATGTCATAGGAATTGACCCACCGCCTAAGCCGATAACCAAAATACTCTCTGGTTCTGGCTGAAGTAAAAGCCCAACAAAGCTCATTCGAGTGTAATCGAAAACTAGTTGGTCTCGATCGTTCATCATCATGCAGGTTTGATTGCGATCACCACGGTGTACATTGAATAACAGACACCGACGCTCACCGACTTGTGTCACGGTAATATCACGATATTTGGAACGTGCTTCATGAATAGTTTCTGCCACAACCGCAGTAGTCATAAAAGCAAAGACTGCCGGCCCAGCTAGAACCTTTAAAATTAGATTAAGCACGCTTTTTCGCATAACTAGGATTTGGACTCCTTGTGTTTGGATTCTGCAAATAATCAGAGAGCAAAATAGCACATCCCGCAAAAATTAAAGCAATCACAGAACCCCATAATATCTGATTTACTTCAAACCATAGAACGAAATAAAAGCTCGTTCCTAAAGTTCCGGCAGCACTACCAAGCGTAGATATAAAATAAAGTAGTCCAGCCATTTGACCACTGTCTTTTTCACTTTCCACCATCAATCGCACCGAATAAGGCGAAATCATTCCCAATATGCTCGTTGGAATAAAGAAAAGAAATATAGACGCAAATAAAGAACCATATCGCGGATCTTCTATAGCGAGAAAAATAGGCTCCATAATGAAATCGGCAAAAAAGATGACAGGGAGCGAGAAGACGGCAGCACAGATAAAAAACAACGCATAAGTATTGGCACTGGGGTTGCGGGTCGATAAGCGTCCGCCAAGCAAATACCCTAACGCCAGCGCCAGCATAAAGATAGTAATAATACTTCCCCAAACGGAGAGGCTACCGCCAAAATACGGCGACAGGATTCGGGCGCCCAGCATCTCTATAGTCATTATGCAAAAGCCACTAACAAAGGCCATGCTGGCTATAATTGCGCGGGGCAATACTCTAGCTTGCTTGTCACTCACTACCAGTTCTTCATCAGTCTTGTTATTTACGAGAGCGCTAAAGTAACATCGTAAGCCCCGGATTTAAATGGCTTTTGGGCCAAAGAAGCAGAGAGTTGTTGCTGCTAGCGAAATTCGGCCTGCGTCTCTATTTCTGACTGGCCCCCAGACTACGACCACCATCTAGAGCGATGACTTGACCGGTCATGTATTTAGCGGCATCTGAAGCCAGAAATATCGCAAGTCCAGCCATATCAAAGGGATTTCCGATTCTTCCCAAAGGGTTTTCCCCTTCGATTTTATCGCGAAAATTTTTCAACATATAACCCATCATCTGACTCTCGAATGGACCAGGTGCTATCGCGTTCACAGTAAGTCCTTTCGGCCCGAAACGAACAGCTAAATTCTTAGTTAGAAAATGTACTGCAGCCTTGCTCGCACCGTAAGCAAAATTGTCTGTACTGGAAACCCTTAAGCCGTCAATCGAACCAATATTAATCACCCGGCTAGGATTTTCTTGGGAGGCGTTTTTTAATAACAAAGGCATTAAGTCCCGAGTCAACGTAAAAATCGCTTTTACATTAATATCCATCACTTTGTCATAACCTTCGTCAGGGTATTCCTCATAAGCTGCTCCCCAAGCTGCACCTGCATTGTTCACCAGAATGTCGAGCTTAGATTCTCGTTCTTTAATTTCTCCGATAAACAAATTCCTACCTTCCTGGGTAGATAGGTCAGCAGGAAAAGCAATGCATTCACCTTTCTCAGATAGCTCCTCCGCAGTTTCTTTGCAAGCTTCAGCTTTACGAGAGGATATATAAGTTTTTACACCATTTTCCACATATCCCTGGGCAATCATTTTTCCGATGCCGCGGGACCCCCCGGTAACGATCGCAATCTTACCTGCAATAGAAAATAAATCGTTCGACTGAAAAGACATTGCGTTCCCCTTAATCAGTTATTTTACCAGCAATAATCATTTCGCACATTTTTTGCAACACATGCGCCTTCTCTAGAAACCCGGCGAATCGTTGATCTTTAGTGTGCCCATGGTAGTACCGGTAATAAATTTGTTGTCCGATGACACATAAGCGAAATAAGCCAAAACAAAAATAAAATGGGAAATGTTCTACTGATAGCCCTGTTCGCTCTTGGAAGCGATTTATAATTTCCACTCTTCGCGGCGCGCCTTCAATATCGGAAGGCATGGTGCGCGCTTCACGAAAAAAATCGGGATCAGATGTCTGAACCCAATAACCCAAGGTACAACCAAGATCCATTAATGGATCACCAACTGTCGACATTTCCCAGTCCAATACACCAATAACTTGCAGCGGATCTTCTGCATCGAAAATAACGTTGTCTAGTTTGTAGTCATTGTGAATAACGCTGGCCTTTTCACTCTCAATAGGCATATTGTCATTTAGCCATTTGATAGTGTTATCACAATTCACCGTGTCCGGAGTGACTGCATTCTCCCAGCGACGACTCCAACCTTCTACTTGACGTCGAACATAGCCTGTAGGCTTGCCGAAGTTATCGAGACCTGCTTCTTTCAAATTAACTGAATGCAAGTCACCCAGCACATCAAAGAAGTTTAAAAGTTGTTGTCGAATTTGATCTGGGCTCAAGTTTAGATTAGAAGGATATTCTCTGCGTATCACCAGTCCTTCAATGTAATTCATCAAATAGAAATCAGAACCTAACACGCTATGATCATTACAGAAATGAATCGGGGCGGGGCCATAGGAATAAACATTCTTTAGGGCTGAAAGGATTTTGTATTCACGAGACATATCATGAGCAGATTTAACTTTGCTTCCAAACGGCGGCCGCCTGAGCACCCATTGCTCACCTCCACTTGATAGCAAATAAGTAAGATTTGAATGGCCGCCTGGAAACTGAGAAACTTCTAGCGCAGAGACATTAATGCCAAGAATAGGCTCTAAATGCTGCTTCAGTGCATCCAGATTTAATTCTTCCCCGGCTCTAATGCTTCCCGCTTTATCGACTAATTCGTCCGCGCTCACTTTACCTTCCTAGTTTCGATAGCCCATTAACGGTAGGTCACCAAATGTTGCATGCCCTTTTTTTCCAAATGCGGCAGGCTATTAAATTGAGTGAGAGAGAGCTTACCATTTCCGTAGCGCACCCGAGTAACAGAACTATTATGCACCATCCAATTAGTGGCGATCACTTGTTCATCTGGAAAACCAAGTACCCTCTGCAGTGCCATGGCGATAACTCCACCAGAAGTAGAAATAAGAATCCGGCTACCACTAGCATGTCTAGACATTATTTCATCTAAGGCACTGTAGACGCGATTCTGAAAGTCTTGCCATGCTTCATATTCAGCATCCTGATCCGCGGGTTGAAGTTCATTGCGGATCCATTTTGATGTAGCTGCCTCAAAAATTTTCTGAAATACCTTTTCATCCTTGATTGGCAACTCAATGTCATGCTCAGAATTATGGTTTCTCAAAAAAATCTTCAATAGTGGATCTGCATTGTATTCATTCAAGCCACGGTGAGTGTTCGCTTTTTCTGGTTTTCCTTTTATCAAGGCCATGAGCTCTCGAGCGGTTTCTTGTTGCCGCAGCAAGGATCCACAATAGATGTAGTCAAATTCTTCACCAAGGGATTGCAAATGAAGCGCCAGGATTCGAACCTGTTCTATACCAAGATCACTTAGCTTATCGTAGGATTTCTGACCGAACGACGCCTGTCCATGTCGAACAAAAATAAGTTCACTCATGACACTGTTCCGATGTAACCAAAATTAGACTAGAGAGAGGCAAATCGCTCTGTGTGATAGTCAGCATTACCAAACATAATATCCAAAGCAGTAACTCGCTTAAACAAATGCCCCACATCGAGCTCATCTGTCATGCCAATCCCACCGTGAATCTGAATTGATTCCTGACCAACTTTACGAATCGCTTCCCCGACTCGACTCTTAGCAGCAGATACTGCTTTGGTTTTTTCCAAATCACTTTCAGCGCTGTCTAATCTCATTGCAGCCATCACTACAATAGACCGCGCCAACTGGCATTCAATAAACATATCAGCCATGCGGTGCTGAAGGGCTTGAAAGGTGCCGATAGAAGTACCAAATTGTTTGCGCGTTTTGCTGTACTCTACGGTTTTTTGCAAAAGTAACTCCATTGCGCCAACCGCTTCGGCACTTACACTAACGGTGGCCCGATCGATGATTTTTTGCAATGCCGATAGCGCACTCCCTGCATCACCTAATCGACTGCTAGCCGGCACGCTTACATTATCTAGCACAATTTCTGAAGATTTTTTACCATCGATGTTCGTAAATGAATTGATTACTAAACCCTCACTAGCCGCATCCACCAAGAAAATCGAAATTCCATCTACGTCAATGTCCTCGCCAGACTCACGAGCAACCACAAGTAGTTGATCAGCATTCGATCCGTTTAATACGGCGATCTTCTTCCCATTGATAAGAACCTTATCTCCCTGCACAGTCGCGGTCGTTCCAACCTTAGCGAGATTAAACCGGCTACCCATTTCTGCATAAGCACAGGCCAGCTGTAACTTACCTGTCACTAGGCGCTCTAGCAGTTCTGATTTTCGTTCTCCATTGCCAAGCTCGCTGATTAATCCTCCACTTAACACCGCAGTTGCAATAAAGGGCTCTACGAGGTTCGCTTTACCAAACTCCTCCATCATTACGATTAAATCGACGGCAGAGCCACCAAGACCACCATCTTCTTCGGTAAATGGCACTGCCAACCAACCAAGCTCCGCAAACAACTGCCAATTCTCTTTGCTATACCCGTCATCACTCTCAATAATCTTGCTACGCGTTTTGAAGTCATAGCTCTTCTGTACAAATTTTTGTACAGAATCCTGCAGCATTTGTTGTACTTCTGAATATGAAAAATCCACTGTAAAACCTCGTTTATTCCCTAGTCTTCTAGAGAAGTTCGTTTAAATCTATGCCTATAAACCCAAGACCGCTTTGCAAATAATATTGCGCTGAATTTCATTTGAGCCTCCATAGATGGAAGCTTTTCGGTTATTAAAATAGGTCAGAGCTGCTGCTGCCGAATTGCCAGGCCCTAGAGGCGTGCCTTGAAATCCGTCTTCAAATTGCTCAGGGACATAAGGCAGGCAGTGGTAGCCCGCAAGCTCCACAAAGGTTTTATCAATTCTCTGAGCCAATTCAGTGCCTACAATTTTCAGAATCGACGACTCAGGTCCCGGTGCCTTGCCCGTAGATATCGATGCTAGAGTCCGCAGCTCTGCATACTCGAGCGCTTGCAACTCTATTTCTATTGACGCTAGTTTGTTACGGAAGCCTTGGTTATCCATCATGCTGTTACCGAAACCATCATCAGTTTCGCCAGCAATACGTTTCAAGGCACGCAGACGACGCTTGCCTCGGGGCACTCCTGCAATATTTGTTCTCTCATGGGTTAGCAGTACTTTCGCGTAGGTCCAACCTTTGTTCTCCTCACCGATCAAATTTTCAGCAGGAACACGCACATCATCGAAAAACACTTCATTCACTTCTGGTTGCCCGTCAATCAGATAAATAGGCTTAAGCGTAATTCCCGGTGACTTCATATCGATAAGAAGAAAACTAATACCTTCTTGTTTTTTAACCGTGTTATCGGTTCTTACTAAGCAAAAAATCCAATCAGCATATTGCCCATAGGTGTTCCAGGTTTTCGCACCATTCACAACAAAATGATCACCATCGCGCACCGCAGCAGTTTTTAAAGACGCGAGATCAGACCCTGAATTAGGTTCAGAATAACCCTGACACCACCAAACATTACTTTCTAAGATGTCCGGCAGAAATCGGGCTTTTTGCTCATCAGAGCCATAAGTCATAATAATTGGCGCAACCATCTTCATACCGAAGGGAACTGGTTCCGGCGCACCGATTAATCCCATTTCAGTCTCAAAAATATGCTTCTGAATCTGCGACCAGCCAGTACCTCCATGTTCAACTGGCCACGACGGTGCTGCCCACCCTTTTTTGTATAGTATTTTTTGCCAGTTGACGATCTCTTCTTTGCTCAGGCGCATGCTCGCATCTATTTTTGCGCGATATTCCACAGGGAATTCGCTATCTAGAAAACTTCGAGCTTCATCCTGAAAGGCTAGATCTTCCTCTGTGAAATCTGCATTCACTGTATTTCTCCGAGTCAAGGTCATTCCCCATAACAACAGGGGCTTTGGCGAGTGCCAAGAATTCTGGAACTCGCCTAGATTTTCCATCTAGGCGTGAGTTCAAACGAGTCGAAAGACTATCATTTAATTAGTGAAGAAATAAACAAAAATCGAACGTATGCTCGACAAATTATAGAGAAAAGTAAGATAAAGAATCTTCAATGATTTCAGTAAGCAAGCCATCGTTTCTTGATTTCACCAATCAAATAAGCTCGATAGATTTGGCCTTCCAAATGGGTTATGCTTTGAGTCGAAATTATCGTACTTTGTTTCTAAGTTTTCCTTCCTCTTTTTAGGTAGATCCTCATATGAAAATAAACCGACTATTTAAAATGATTGTGCTCTTGCTCATCTTTAGCACTGCAGCAGCTTGCAGTTCGACGAGTGAAGAAGAGCCAGCAAGCGAAGTTACTGAAACTAGTGAATCCGGTATAGATGCCACTACTCGCCGCTCTCAGGAATTGGAAGAAGAAGCGCGGGCTCGCGCCGCGGCAGCAGAAGAACGCATGCGTCGCTCCGCACTAGCGAACAGAGTTTTCTATTTTGACTTTGATGTTTCTGAATTTAGACAAGCAGATCGCGATGTATTGAATTTTCATGCACAAGACTTGGCGGCAAACCCAAGCAAACGTGTTCGTCTTGAAGGGCACGCCGATGAGCGAGGTACTCGTGAATATAACCTAGCTCTTGGAGAGCGGAGATCGAACAACCTACTTAGCTATTTTGTAGTAAACGGAGCACGCCGAAACCAAATCGAAACGGTTAGCTACGGTGAGGAGCGTCCTGCCGATCGAGCCACTTCTGAAACTGCCTATCAGCGCAATCGCAGAGTGGAAATTGTAATACAGTAAGTGGCTGTTAGTTACAAAAAAACCGAGATGCCGCTCGAACTAAAGAACTCGCTTTAATTCTTCTGCGATTTGTTCAATCAGCTCCATTCCTGCTGGAATACCTCCAGCAAATGAAATAAACCCGTGGATCATATCAGTATAGCAAACATGGTTTACCGGCACTCCCTGCTCACTCAAGCAATCCGCAAGAGCCTTACCCTCATCACGCAAAGGATCAAAGCCAGCAGTAATTAATAACGCTGGAGGTAAGCCATGTAAATCACACTCCAAAAATGAAAGCTCAGGATCAAAGGCTTGTTCTGGGGTTTCCAAATAATGACTACGAAACCAGGACATCCCTTCTTTAGTTAAAAAATAACCGCTGGCGAACTCTTCTACAGAAGGAAAACTCATCGGCAGATCGACAGAGGGATAAATTAACACTTGAAAAGCTGGCAACGGATAACTTTCTTTTTTACAAGTTAGCTCTACACCTATTGTTAAATTGCCTCCCGCACTATCACCGCCGACGGCAATGCGTTTCTTATCAATTCCTAATGTCTCTGAATTTTCGTGAACCCATGCATAAGCATCAAACCCATCACGATGAATCCCTTTAATCTTATTATCTGGTGCTAATAAATACTCAACCGAAACCACTATGCAGCCACTTTTTGCTGCAAAGTGCTGCGCAATGGTGTCGTATTGTGCTACGTCCCCTAAAACAAAACCGCCTCCGTGGTAAAAAACAAACCCAGGCTGTAAAGCTTCTCTCCAGCCAAAAGGTTTGTAGACTCGAATCGTAAGTGCACCCGAGCTAATGGGAATCTCTAAGTCTTCTATAACATCAAGTTCACAGGGTTCAGGTGCAAATGGATTACCTCGTTCGGCCCTAAAAGCGCGGGCAGTTTCAGGTGATCCATTTTCAATTTGGGGCAAGCGCGCTGACGCATCGGCTACTTTCTGCGCAATCGAATCGAGCGCTTCCGCACTTTTTGCCTCTTTGCTTCTTAGCTCTATCATTAATGCATCTCTTAGAAAAAATTATCTTTCGATTTTTCAGGTTCGAAGCCAACAATCCAGACTACTAATGTGAACAGTAGAAGGCCTGGAAGCACATATAGCGCAATATTTCCGATGGATTGGGTCACCAATTCGAGAAATGCGATGGCCGCATAGACAATCATGGCTATCACATGAGCCAATAAATAGTAATTAATAAAGGGGGCACTATTATTTGTCATGGGCCAAGGTTTGCCGAGGAAGAGCCAACGTAAACCTACAAATAGACCCAATATGTCCGTTGGCCAAAATAATAATAAATTAATGTTGTGATGCGTGTCAGCATGGTCAGACACAAACCAACTCCCTAACATCAAGATACCGTAAACGCCGCTAAAGAATGCTGTCAACAAGCCAAGCAAACCAAGAATGCGGAAATTTATGCCTGCTGCTTTTAAACCAATCTGGGAACGGGTCGCGTAAAAAGATTTCCGGATACGCTTTAGCATTAACATTACCAACAACACAGGTGAAATTAATACTATGGAAGCTATCCGATAAGGATCTGTTTCATTGGTAGGTGGGGCGAATTCAATTATTACCTGCGGATCTGATAATAACATTAACTGTTCACCATTCTCTGCCACATCGGATCGCACGTATTGTAAGCGATCTCTCAAACGCAAAGGTAGGAACATGTCCTCCCACTCAGACATAGCTCTATCGATGTTGCTATTCATTAACACATCGAGAGAAAACGCAACCAACGAAACGGATTGATAATGCGCCTGAACCTGGTGACGAAAACTTACCTCAGTCATTCCTGTGAACTGCTGACTAATTCGCCCTAACAAAGCCTCATCAAGATAATCCCGCACCTTAGTTGTGCAGTTATCAAAAAAATACTGATAAGGATAGGCAATATTGTCTGGTTCGAGATTCCACATCAGGCGACGGTACAAGCGCACTTTTTGCGGATTGGTTAAATTTATACGGTCTTGCCAAACTGTGCGCTCCTGGAACCGATACATCGAAAATTCCTGGCTAGGTGAGTTAGTGGCCAGCTGATAATTCATAATTCCTCTAAAGAAATCCCAAGAAAACTCTACGGCACTGCCACCAATATCAAAATTACCCCAATTAAATATCACGTCAGTATTTGAGTTCTCATCAAACACCCGCAAGGCAGTGTGCCCAAAGTTATCCCAAACAGCATCACCCACGTCTACCGTGATTAAGTAAAAATGAACGCCACTCATGTCTGCAGGAATAGAATAATTCTCGAGGTTAGTAATTCTTTCCTGCGCTACGAGGGATATAGGCAGGGTTAGAAACCCAACCACTAAGAAAACACTAAGCCGAACAACAAGGTATATGGCCTGAAATATAGGAAAGCTTTGAGCTTTTGCTCGAATTAACTTGCTACTGCATGTTGTCATCAGATCCTACGGTACATCGCACAGCAATCCCTGCGCGAGCGACAAAAATTAATCATATCAAAGATTTATTTCAGATCAAGAAAGCTAGTTTCTACCCGAGTTTGCAAAATCTAGAAAAGAGCAACAGACGCATGAATTAGCAGCAAGAATACAATATTCCCATTCTCTATCTCCCACACAAACGGGAAGAGATTTCTGGAAATAACATCAAATATATACAAAACTACTAGAAACGAGTTCTGTTAGGAGTGCATATTTATCTAATCTCTGCGCAAGTTAAAGCGGCCCGATGAATTAAGTTTGAACAGAATATAAACAAGGTAACTTCTTATCTCGAATTCACTTAATTTAGCGGAGTCGATTTTTCCAAGCTTCAATAATTTCTCGTTCGCGCTCGCGAGTCAGCCCAGCTTGCCGATTTTGCCGCTCTATTTGGGGTCGAGTTCTGTCCCACATTAGCGTGTCCCGGGCAGTTTGTTCCACAGTTCGGAAGGTTAGGCCTGCTTCAATTGCCCGCTCAACACTAACGAATGAAAGTGGGTCCCCTGGAATCCATGTGGGCATATCACTCCAAGGTGAAATATTTTGCTGTTGTAGAAATTGCTCCGGGATCCATGCAAGAGAATAATCACTATCAACTGCCGAACCAATTGCACCAAGCATAGTGCTCATGGTCATACGGTAGTTGGGTCCTGTTGCATTGAAGTCCCCTGTAACTCGCCCCTCGGCAAGTCGAATCATCCATTCTGTTAGATCCCGCTGATCAATAATCTGATTAGCATGATTAGGGTTACCTGGCGCTAATATCTCTCCACCTTCATCAAGGCGTACAGGCCAATACGTAAAACGATCTGTTGGATCGCCCGGGCCAACAATTAAGCCGGGTCTCACAATCGCACAACGATTTGGGAAGGCCTCGTGTACAATATCTTCTGATAATGCTTTCGTTAAACCATAGGTTGCTTCATCCCCCATCGACCAACCTTCCGGAGGACTGACTCTCGTAGTCGACTCGTTAACCATTGGCTCCCATAGCATGCGCTGCCAGTTTTCATAACCGAAACCTTCGATGGCATAGGCAGAAATCGATGAAATTAGAATATAGTGCTCGGCTACACCTCTAAGTAGCTCTGTACTGGCTTGAACCCATCGATAGTCCCTAGAATTGTTATCGAGCACGACATCCCAGGTTCTGCCTGTCAATGCAGAGAGCTCATTGTTGCGATCCCCTACCAGGTATTCGATACCAGGGACATCGAGCTGCTTATTGCCCCGAGTAAATATTGAAACTTGATGCCCGCGAGAAACTGCATATCGAACCATGTGTGGCCCAACAAAGCCGGTTCCCCCAAGAATCAAAAGTTTCAAAGGTGATTGCGCCTTTGCCGGGAGTGACATACCCGCAGCCAACAAGGCACTGAGTCTTATAAATTCCCTTCTAGTTCTACTCATTATATCTCACTTTTTTATACCGCCATCTAAACCAGTGTAGTTACAATTGAAAGCAGATGACCAACATAAGTCCTTCAGCTTTGATTAAATTTACCCTCAGTATTCCAGTTTATTACCACACCTTACTTGGTGATTATTTTTCAATTTCCGCTATCTGTTTTGAACTGAACAATTGCACCCACTGCAAGCAGGTAAAACCTTTATGTAAATATCAGTTTGCTAGTAGAAGTTTTTAGTAGCTCAATGGAGTATCTCACCAAATATCAATAAGAACTACCAATGCGAAATAACTTTTCGGCAAGAAACCCGAGACAAAAAAAAAGGCCAGCAATGCTGACCTTTTTATAGAAATTCAAAACTTACTGGGCAGACTCTGCTTCACGTTGCTCAGTCATTCTTTCACCTCGAAGGATGTTTATCATTCCATAGTTGCCTTCATGACAGGCGTACTCATAAAGTTGACCATCAACTTTCGACATAGGAACCATCACAGTAACTTTGTCCTTGAAAGTAGCAGGATCATCAACTGTAAATTCATACTCAACTGTGTAAGGCCCAGTACGCGTAAAGTATTCCGTTAATAATTTTTCTTCAGCAGTACCATACACACCGAAGCTCTGAGTAAAACCATTAAAGTTGCGAGTCTCAACCACCAAAGTATCGCCATCCCAATACCCTCGGGAGTCACCAGTCCAAAGACGAATATTGTCGGTTAAAGGTTCACTGCTAGCGATTGGAACAATACGTGCGTCGTGAATCATTTCAGTCATGATTACCACAGTATTCTTATTCTGAAAAATCTGCACATTATTGTTATATAAATTAGGAGTAAACGGGGGGCCGGAATTAAACCCAAGAATGCAGCGCTCAGATAAACCACGGTCTTCAGGTCCATCTTTGGCAATACCACCAACAACCATGCGGACCGGTCTCATTCCGGGTTCATCTGGGCCGAGGCCACCAACCTGAACTGACACGCCTTCCTGTGTTTCAGGAAGCCTGCCGTTCCCTGGGTAGGTAATCAGGGAAGTCCTATTATCACCAGTACCACCCATTTCAGTCCAAAAAGTGTTGTAACCTCCAACTCCGATATTGTTTATTGCTTCTAAACCAGCTTCAGTTTGATTGGCAAGTGCGGCGACCTCTTCTTCGGTTAAAAATTGCTTATCACCAAAGAATGCTGGACGCTGAAGAGGAATTACAGAACTGAAATTCCAGACCCCTTGTAGGTCTGGCTGGCCCCATTCTGTGGATGGTGCCGCGTAGTCGTCTTGAGCTTGCGTGAATTCTGCAATTAAAAGTCCTGCAGTTACGAAAGCTATTATTCGTGTTTTCATCATATCCCCTAAAATCTAAATAAACGAGGTAAAGAACTTTTCAAGTTTAGCGCATCTGCAAAGGGTTCGCCTGATTAAGTTAAGGGAGAATCGATGAATTGCTGCCTTTGCGGATAAAAAGATAAAACTTTAAGTTACTATTTTCTTTAATTGGCATAATTAGGTTTTGTTCTTTGATTTTTTCTTAGCGGCCGCTCGAATTGCAGCACCGAATGCTTTGTTAGCCCACTCACGCATAATTTCGCTATCTTCCATCGCATCTTCAGGAGCTTGCAAATATCCCAGGTTCGTTTTCTTGCCCTGTTTCTCATAGGTAAATGGCAACAAACCCAGCACTTCAAAATCCTCACGAGACTCTTTATCTACTTTCAGATAATAAACATTTTCTGCGATAAGACCGAACATCAAACCATCGAGGAAAATTCCAAACCCACCAAACATACGTTTAGAATAGACCGGGCCTATCAATTGACTAAGGTCCACGACATACTCTGTAAATTCTTTTTCTTCTTGGGAAATAGCCATAGTTGGATGCTATGATATCCAGCCCGAAACTCAGTAAATTATTTTTAAATTAGTACAACACAGGGAAACAATAGCATGAATGGAGCCACCGCACTGATTAACACCCTGGCTGATTGCGGCGTTGAATTTTGTATCGCCAACCCAGGCACCTCCGAAATGCATTTAGTTCAAGGCTTAGATGCAGTTCCCCGCGTTAAATCTGTGTTGGCTTTATTTGAAGGAGTATGCACTGGCGCTGCTGATGGTGTCGCCAGAATGACCGGTAAACCTGCGGCGACTTTGTTGCATTTAGGCCCAGGCATGGCGAATGGCATTGCCAATTTACACAATGCAAGAAGAGCCAATTCTCCGATGATAAATATCATTGGCAACCATCCAAACTTTCATGTGGGTTATGATGCACCTCTTACTTCAAATATTGACACCTTAGCCAGAAATTTCTCCTATTGGATTAAATCAGAGAGCACTGCAGAGTCATTGGCACAAGATGGCGCCGACGCTTACACAGCTAGCTTGCGACAATCTTCTGGCTCAACAGGACAAATCGCTACGCTGATTATGGGAGCAGATGCTGCCTGGGGCGATTCACCTGGAGTAGCTAAGCCAAATGCCATTCCCCAAAGAGCCAAAGTTGATGAATCTGCAATTGAAGCGTCAGCAAAAGCAATTGAGGCCGGCGGTGATACTGTAATTTTGCTTGAGCATCATGGAGCAGAGCAGCCTGCCATGGCTGCTGCCAGTAAAATTTCCAGTAAGTTGGGTTGCAAATTATTCAACGGCACTTTCCCAGCACGAGTGGACGGCGGACCAGGCAGAGTTGCTGTCAGTCGTCTGCCTTACTTTCCCGAACAAGTCCTGGCCACTTTAGACGGGGTTAAAAACCTGATCTTAGTTGGCGGTGAGATTCCGGTCAGTTTCTTTGCCTACAAAGGTAAACCAGGGCAGCTAATTCCAGAAGGATGCCAGGTTACTCGCCTTTCAACCGTCGAAGAAGATTCAATAGATGCACTACAACGTTTAGCAGATAGACTTGGCGCAAGCGGCGAAACAGTAATTTCTTTTGAGCGCAAAGAAATTGGAAAACCCAGTGGCGAGTTGAACACCAGCACTATAATTCAATCACTCGCATCGACACTTCCAGAGGATGTCATTGTCTGTACTGACTCCGGTGGCGGCAATGCTGCCTATTCCTTTTGCCAGAATACCACTCAAAATAGTTGGCTCAGCTTGACCGGTGGCGCCATCGGCCAGGGCGCTCCCTGTTCCGTTGGCGCAGCCCTAGCCTGTCCTGATCAAAGGGTTCTCGCCATGTTGGGCGATGGTGGCGCAGCTTATACCATTCAAGCTCTGTGGACTCAGGCCCGTGAAAGCCAAAATGTGACTACTGTGATCTTCGCCAATAATTCCTACAACATTTTAAATGTCGAGTACGGAAGATTAGGTGTCACCGATGTAGGTGCGATTGCCGCCAGTCTTTTCGATATCGGAAATCCCGAAGTAGATTGGGTCGCATTGGCGAAAGGATTCGGAGTGCCCGGCGGCAAAGCAGAAACCGCTGAAGAATTATGCGCATTACTTGAGCAAAGTTACGCTACACCGGGCCCTTTTCTTATTCAGGCGAGTGGTGAAATTAAGCGATAGCGTTACGCTTCAGTTGTCCATTTAAAATTTCGCTGTAGACGTCCCAATATTCCATAAAAGGCATCTTTGTTTTCATCTTCTTCCTCAGTATTCGGAAAGATAATGGTAAACAATGGAACCACTATCATTGGGAAAATAAATGTCGCGAATGCAGGATCACTCCAGGCACCAATTTGATTGTAAATTTCGTGCCACCATTGCGCGAGCCCGCCAGCCGTAGCATTCTCCGGACCGTCGAACAATACGTTAAACAGCCACATGAGTAAGCCACCGAAAAATCCAGACGCCATGCCATAGAAGGCTGCTTTTTCTGAAGTACGCCTCCAGTAAATCACGAATGCAACCGCAACAGCTGGCGGTACTACTAAAGCAAATCCGATCAGCACTAATCCAAGAACAGATGTTATGTTACCTAACCAGGCTACCAAAGCAGCGATTGTACCATAGATTACAGCTACAACTTTATACCAACGTAATTTTTTCTCTGGCGCAAAGTTTTTTGAAGTAGGTATCCAGTCATTGACAAACATAGTTGAGCTGGCAAGAAGAATTGGCGCGCCGGATGAAATGACGGCCGCCAGTACCGCAGCCAGAGCAATGCCTCCCAGAATCGGTCCACTGTCTATGGCGAGTTGGGCAATATTCAAATAACTACTTAAGCCACTATCGGCGCCGTAGGTAGCCAAGGTCAAAATACCAATAAATCCAGCCACAATTGGCATCATTGCGGCGATGACACCCGCGAAGAAAAACCCTGGAAGCAAATTATCTTCCTTCGCTGCTGAGCTTGCATAATTGCAATACACAGATGCGGCCGGCGTGTGAATAGTTGCGGAAATAAACATGGCAATGATCGTAGCAAAGCCTATCCCGGTGAAACTCCACCACTTAACTTCATCACCACCTGAAAGAGCCAACTGATCAGTAGTTCGCTGCACAACCACGTCCCAGCCTCCGATATTGTTCATGGCGACCAATCCCACCAACAACAGGCCGAATATTATTACAGAACAATGCACAATGTTTGCGTAAGCAGTGCCTTTCAGTCCGCCAAAAACCGTAAAGGAAATAATTAAAAACGCACCTATAGCGACAGCGATTGGAAATGGAATGCCAGTGAATCCAGATATGATTGTGCCGATTACATAAGGCTCAATTATATTGACTACCAGATACTCTGCTTGCACACAGAGACTTGTTAGCCATTGACAGCGATAGGATCCAAACCTGCGGTTGAATACCTGCCCAACACTAACTACTTTCAAGCGTCGATAAGGTATGGCAAAAAACAAACCCACCAGGAACAATGCCGCAAATGAATTTACGCCGTACCACATATGGCCGACACCTTCGGCAATAACGTCGCCAGCGACACCGTAAGTACCCGCGCCACCAATTCGAGTTCCCGCTGCGCCTGCAGCGATCATCAAAATGCCCAGAGTACTGCCGCCGATTGCCCAATCAGCGGCGCTGCCTTTCTTACTGTTTAGGTAAATACCAAAAGCAACGAATGCACCAAGGTAAAGAATGATGACGAGCGAGGTTATGTTCACGCATAGCTCCTACTTTTTGTTGTTCTTCTAACAGTCCGGCTATGCCTTGACTTACGTCAAACCTTTGAGATGATTTCTCAGCATACTACAACAATGAAAGACAAAGTATCTATAGAGATTATTCGACACCTACAAAAATGGTTCTGAATTTTACTGAAGATGAGAAATATGCGATGTTTCACTTTACAGCACGCAAAATTTACTCACTTCAAGTCTAATTAAACTTATATGCATTTCGATACATTAATCTTCGATCTAGATGGCACGCTTTCAGATCCAAAACTTGGCGTTGTTCGCTCAATGAATTTTGCTTTAAGTAGTTTTGACTATCCGCCGCTTTCAGAGCAGGAAATTACTCGGCATATCGGGCCACCATTGGAAGAAACCATTCAGCAGATAATTGGTTCTGACGATAGATACCATGTCGATGAAGTTGTGGCAAAATATCGCGAGCGCTATTTCGAAATCGGGTATACAGAGAATGAACTCTACCCACACATTCGGGAAATGCTTTCTGATTTAGCCGAAAGAAACATTCGGATGGGGGTCTGTACCTCAAAATTCCAGACTATTGCAGAAAAAATACTAGAAAGGTTCACCGTCAGGCAGTACTTCGAATTCGTTAGCGGCCCAACCAAAAGAATGGTGAAAGCCAAACAATTAGAAAACTTGTTAGCAAAATATATAATTAGCGGCAATGCCATTATGATTGGTGATCGCGCAATAGACTTAATCGCTGCAAAATCTAATGGACTCGCAAAAGCTGCTGTGCTGTGGGGCTATGGAGATGAAAAAGAGCTACTCGCAGAAGAACCTGAATTCTTGTTTGCTGACCCACCACAACTTACTGCTCGATTTACCGGGGCTTGATTCGCTTAATTACAGCACTGCTATTTAGTACAACATTTCCATTTGCACTAAGTTCACAGCGAGTGAAAACCATAGATTTTCCACGCCGGATGATTGTACACTCGCCCTCTATCAAATCATCTTTGTAGGCTGGCGCAATGAATTCATTGTTACAGCTAACGGTCACAACACTCTCGCTTTCTCCCATATTTGCACCTATGCACAGCGTATAATCAGCAAACGCCATCAATACCCCCCCATGAATAGAATCATGGGCATTGCAATTATGTTCCTGAACACGAAAGGCAGTGCGGGGGGTTTCTCCATCTAACGTAAAAAAAAATGGACCGATATAATCTTCGGCTTTGTCCCCTACCCAGTGCTTGTAATGGCTGGGAATGTCATAGTCTTCTGGCTTAAAACTCATAACTTATTCCTAATCATCGTCATCGTCATCGTCATCGTCATCTAAATTGACGGCAGCGCCAACAACTTTAAAAGGAACCTTGGCTACTTCAATCGTAGTATCAACTGCCGTGCCAACTATAATTCCAACACAGCTTTGTAGGCTCAAGACAATTGAGATTACCCAAAATAACTTCCAAGGATCTTTGTTGAATTTATTCACTCCTTCTTCCTTAAATTCAATGATTTCTTCAAAATCCTGCCTTTCATAACGCTATCAGCATTTAACAAAGCAACAATAACGATTAAAGGATGTATCGGCATCTTATGGGTATCATCAATTCGAGATTGTATTGAAAGCAGACCATATCCTTCACCAAAAAGACCCATTTCCTCAAAACTGCTGGCTTTCCCTGAATAACTATAGCCTATTGGGCTTCCAAGGAGTGACCCAGGTATACGTAAACACCTTGTTGTCCATCCCCAGGACCAAAAAAAGATGCAGTTGTGAGTTCTTGTTACTCGACTAGTTTTTTTCCAATCACGAAGCTTTCTTCTGCAAAACAGATGATGGCTTCAATATACCAACTATAAATTTGAGCAGTAGCTTGAGCGTTATTGTTTTTAATTGATTTAACCAATGAGCCCTTCTGATAGAAATCATCTATCTCTCACAGCAATCGGTTTAATATGACCTAGACCCTCTCCAGTCTCCACAACAAGTTTGAATTCTTCTGCTAACTCTTCACTCCTTGTGATTATTTCTTGCCATCGCTTTACTCTTGCTGAGTAATCTAAATTTCTAAAATCTTTGCGGTCAGGAATTTTCTTGCCTGGTAAACTTTGCACAAACTCTTTACTTGGGGCAAGCAATACAACATTCTCAAGATTCTCCGGTTTTACTTTGCGCCACCTGAGCATTTTATCGAACCAGCCAGGAATGAGCTCGGCACTGAAATGAGGGTATAGCACCAACCCCTCTCCCTCATGAAATTTCCAATCGAAATGATAATCCGTAATTCCTCCGTCCCAATAGTGTCCCTGTCTAGCGCCTGTAATATTACGAACGCCCTCAAGCACAAATGGGATAGAACCACTGGCCAACATTACATCGTGAATATTCTCAGTTGTTAAAAATGCGGCTGCTGAACTAATGTCATGAAACTTGGCCCAAGGGGACCCCTCTCCCAAATTGCTAAAAATTGATCTTTCAAAAAACAACGATAAAGACCGGCGAGAAATAAGATTAAAGCCAGCACTCGCAGCCAAGTGAATAGCCTGCAGAACTTTACTATGAGAAGAACCAATCCCCTTGCTGCGATCGGCTATGATGTGAGTCCGAAACAAAGAATTATTCACAATTTCGATAGCCCCATGTTCACCCAATACTTTCTCTAACATAATCCGAACACTATTGGTTACCTCCTCAACTGTCGGTGCAGGAGAGTATTTTTCATGACAATAAAAATGAGCTAACCGCTCTAAACTAGCCACAGGGTCATGAGTGGCCAGACAGCACACACGCCAAGCCCCCACCGATGAACCGATAGTAAAAAGTTCAGATACTCGATTGGCGAAGAACGAGCCGAATAGAATAACGATCCAAGCCAGCCAAGACGAACCATTTGGGACCTCCAGAAGCCGCAACCAAGACTTTAAACTGAGACTGGCACAATTCCCTCCTTACGAAGTCGCCTCATTGCGGCAGGTCCTGCATAAATATCCAGAGAAGCCATAGCGAATGAATGATATAATCGTCGTCTCATGCAATCCACTGTGATTGCTCTGAGGACTAAAAAATATTACTAGCGATACTCCTACTATCTGCAGTCTATTCATGCCTTATACTGACTGACCCCATAAACATTCATTTATGAAGCTCCCTCCACTGCGAAGTCGCAAGACCTTATTATTCCTACTGGCCATTGGGAATACGATTGCATTCGCGACATGGCAGGTATTGCTTAACAACTTTACAGTAGAAAACGCTAATTTTACCGGCGAAGAAATCGGCATATTACAAAGCTTAAGAGAAGTCCCTGGCTTTCTAGCCTTCACCGCTATACTAGTTATGATTTTTGTAAGGCAGCAAAGTTTCGCAGTGCTTTCCCTGCTTACTCTCGGAATAGGCGTAGCCATCACCGCATTTTATCCCACTGCGCTTTGGCTCTATTTTACGACGATGCTCATGTCGGCTGGGTTTCATTACTTGGAAACACTGCATAACTCGCTCAGCCTGCAGTGGCTAACTAAAGATGAAGCGCCTAAAGTTTTAGGGCAATTATTAAGCGCTCGCGCAATGTGCACCTTATTCATCCTAAGTGCTATTTATTTATACTTAATGTTTTTTGATGCTAATTATTTCTTGATCTATTTATTGGCTGGCGGCACCGCAGTTATCATTGGGCTATTTTGTTGGATTTCTATTCCTCATTTTGAGGATAGTGTGGTGCAGAAAAAATCTCTCTTCCTGCGACGGCAATACTCCCTGTACTATCTTCTTACTTTTTTAGCTGGCGCACGCCGACAGATATTCGTCGTCTTCGCCGGCTTTTTGATGGTAGAAAAGTTCGGCTTTCCCATTGAGAACGTTGTCTTACTAACTCTGGTAAACGCTGCCTTAACTTTTTGGCTAGCACCAAAAATTGGCGCACTTATTAGTTATATTGGAGAGCGTCGCGCATTAACACTCGAATATATCGGCTTAATCATAATCTTTCTAAGTTATGCTTTCGTTGACAATATAGCGGTAGCAATTGTGCTTTACCTCCTTGATCATTTGTTTTTTGCCATGGCTATCGCGATAAAGACTTACTTTCAGAAAATAGCTGATCCTGCGGATATCGCAGCCACCTCTTCTATCAGCTTTACAATTAATCATATCGCAGCGGTGATTCTGCCTGCGTTACTGGGATTTCTCTGGGTCATTAACCATAGTGCCGTTTTTCTAGTAGGCGCAGCTATAGCCGTTGGATCTTTAGTGGTTACTCAATTTATCCCAGACCAACCAAAACAAGGCCAGGAAACCCGCTGGTTTTATCGGGAAAAACCGACTTAAGCCTCTCAAATTGCTAAATTAACAGTTCTTTACGGTTTAATAACGCCATTTGGCTAGCATTATTGCGTGAAAATCATTAGGTTCACCCCCTCTTAACTTTCTTCGCTTCTTACTAGTTAAAAAGGATATTGATGGTCTTTTCTTTTGTTCCTGAGACCTCTATTGCGTTTAGATGCAAAGCCCTCCCAATCGTAATTTCAATGTCAGCTATCTTTGGCGCACAAGCAGCCGGGGCTCAAGATAATATAATTGAAGAAGTCGTAGTTTGGGGTCGATCGATACAACTGTTGGGTACCGCAGATTCTGCATCCCAAGGGGTAGTGGGATATGCAGATTTTTCAACCCGACCTATGGCACGGGTCGCCGAACTTGTGGAAGTAGTCCCAGGGATGATTGCCACACAGCACAGTGGCCCAGGCAAGGCAAATCAATACTTTCTCCGTGGATTCAATCTAGATCATGGTACCGACTTTTCAACTTATTTTGATGGGATGCCGGTTAATTGGCGAACACATGCGCATGCACAAGGTTATATGGACCTTAGTTTCATTATCCCTGAAATTATTGAGCGCGTAGATTTTCAGAAAGGCCCCTATTTCGCTGATACTGGTGATTTTTCCCTTGCGGGTTCCAACTCAATGAAGACTTACGATGCCCTGGAGTCTGGTTTTACTGAACTGACCCTTGGTTCCGAAAATGAGATTCGCTTTGTCACCGCAAATTCTTTTAATTTTGGCGAAGGAACTTTGCTTTATGCGATTGAGCATCAACAGACAAATGGTTTTTTTGAATTAGAGCAGGATGTCCGAAAGTTTAACGGGCTAGCAAAATACACTGGCGATATTGCTGGGGTTCCAAGTCGCATAACATTTAGCGCCTACGATTCTGAATGGGTCTCAACCAATCAAATTCCACAGCGAGCCGTTTCGAGCAGGCTGATTGATCGCTTTGGTTTTATCGATGCAGATTTGGGTGGGGAGTCTTACCGCTATTCTTTGACAGGAACTTTTGAACTCGACAATTGGGATCTAAATCTTTACGCCAGTTCCTATCGCATGAGCTTGATCAATAATCCAACCTATCTTCTCAATGACCCAGTTAACGGTGATGAATTCGAACAGGAAGATGAGCGCAGATTGTTTGGTGGAGCGCTCCGCTATGAAGTTGAAACAGAGCTGTTTGGTTTGCCAGTGAAGCGCAGCTTTGGCACAGATGTTCGCTATGATGATGTTAATGAACTTAATCTGTTTAGCACGCTAAGTCGCAGGCGGATAGGCAGTATTCGTGAAGATGAAGCAGAAGAATTAAGTATTGGCGTTTTTGCCGAAATGCAGTTCTCCGTTACCGAAGCCTTGCGAGCTACGCTTGGTGTGCGCGTCGATCACTATGATTTTGAGGTAGATGCGCTACGCCCACAAAATTCTGGCAGTGACAATGACTCTCTTTGGCAACCCAACATTGGTCTGGCTTATCGTCTAAATGAAAATGTGGAGCTTTACGCCAACTATGGGCATGGCTTTCACTCAAATGATGTTCG
>CAXYEH010000015.1:0-46446 GCA_964275945.1 uncultured Pseudomonadales bacterium | reverse complement strand
ACTCGTGCCTCTCCGTACCTATAATGTGCAAGCCACCAGCTTCGATAACTTGATCATGTCGCTTTTGCCAGTCTCCCTTTATTTGTTGAAGCCGTTCATCGCTAGGATTAGTTATCTCTGCGATCTCTGCTTCCCATTTTCCACCTAAAACAATATCAGTTCCCCGACCCGCCATATTTGTTGCAATAGTTACCGCTCCAGGTCGCCCCGCTTGCGCAATAATCTGAGCTTCTTTTTCATGGAATTTCGCATTTAGCACTTCATGATCAATTTTATTTTTTTTCAAGAACTCTGAAAGCGTCTCTGATGTATCAATCGATGCAGTTCCAACCAAAATTGGCGCACCAGAATCTCTAATCTGAATGATATCTCGCACTATCGCTTCCATCTTTTCTTCCATGGAAAGATAAATAAGATCATTGGCATCATTTCTTATCATTGGCACATTGGTTGGAATTACTATGACATCAAGTCCATAAATCTGACTAAATTCAAAAGCTTCGGTATCTGCAGTACCTGTCATTCCAGATAAGGTGTTATAGATACGAAAATAGTTCTGGAAGGTGGTAGATGCTAAAGTTTGACTTTCACTTTGTATTTCAAGGCCTTCTTTCGCTTCCAGTGCTTGGTGCAGCCCTTCAGATAAGCGTCGACCTTCCATCGTACGGCCTGTATGTTCGTCGATTAGTACTATCTGCCTATTCTGCACGATGTACTCAATGTCTTTGTTGAACAAGTTATGAGCTTTTAAACCAGCATGAACATGATGCAATAAGGAAAGGTTTGTTGCGGCATACAAAGATTCTCCTTCATTAAGCAATTTTTTCTGAATTAACAAATCTTCGACATGTTCATGACCTTCTTCAGTTAACTCAACCTGCCTGCTTTTCTCATCGACTGTGAAGTGCCCAGTATCTTCAGGTATGTAATTCTTATCCATCATCTCCATTTTGGATTTTTCAGCTTTTACTCCTTTGTCTAAGCGAGGAATGAGCTTGTCAATTGCCACATATAGTTGAGAGCTACCTTCCGCAGCACCAGATATTATTAAAGGTGTTCGCGCCTCATCAATCAAAATAGAATCTACTTCGTCGACAATAGCGAAATTCAATTTTCGTTGCATTTTTTGTTCGAGACGAAACGCCATGTTATCTCTTAGATAGTCGAAACCAAATTCGTTATTGGTACCATAGGTAATATCAGAGTCATAACCGGCTTTCTTTTCTTCCTGTGTCTGACCCGACTTAATAGTTCCTACGCTGAAGCCTAGCAACTCGAATATTGGGCGCATCCAATCAGCATCACGTTGCGCTAGATACTCATTTACGGTTACGACATGAACTCCTTTACCGGACAGACCGTTTAGATAGGCCGGCAGAGTCGCGACTAGCGTCTTACCCTCACCAGTACGCATTTCAGAGATATTCCCTTGGTGTAGAACCATCCCACCAACCATCTGCATATCAAAGTGACGGAGTCCGAGTGTTCTTTTTGAAGATTCTCTTACGGCGGCAAATGCTTCGGGCAGAATATCATCCAGGCTCACTCCCTTTTCTATTCTTTGCTTGAATTCGCCAGTTTTCTCCCGAAGCTCTTCATCAGTGAGAGATTCCAGGGACTCTTCCAGGCTATTAATTACCGCAACAGTGCGATTCATCTTTTTAAGCTTTCTGGAATTACTACTACCTAATATTTTATTGAGTATGTTCATGAGAAATAATATTCACTAAAACTAGAGTTTATAATTTATTAAAATCAATTCGAGACAGTTCACTGTACCTATTAACCAAGGCGACAACGTTTAGATCGGTTTAGAAGGGATTATCTGACTGTGCGTTGGATATATGCGGCCGGATCGACCACTCGTCCATTCTTATAAACTTCGAAATGAACATGGGGGCCAGTAGACCTTCCAGTGGAACCAACGAGAGCGATGTTTTGTCCTTTTTTAACAATATCGCCAACGTCAACAAATAGCTTTTCAGAATGGGCATAGCGAGTGATAAATCCATTGCCGTGATTTATCTCTACCATTAAACCATAACCAGATCGGGGCCCAGCCCAGGTAACTACACCGGCGGCAACCGTGCTAATGTCAGCACCGGCCCGACCGGTTGTAAAATCTACACCTGCATGAAATGTAAGCCTACCTGTAAAAGGATCAGGTCTTTGGCCAAACCTAGACGCTATCCAACCACGATCGACTGGACGTCCGGAGATAAGCACATCAGATTGAATTTTGCGATCAGACATAAGGCTTTCTAGAATTTCTAGCTGCTGCTGCCTATCTTCTAGCTGGCGCTCTAACTGATCAACGGCATTTACAAATCCACTAGCGGTATAAGCCTCAGATTGTCCAGTTCCTGGGCCGCCAATTGCTACAGGCTGACTAAAATCAAATTCACCCTGATCTAAATTCGCAATGGTTGTAACCCTCTCTCCTACCGCATCAAGACGAACTAAGCGTGCCTGTAACTTCGCTAACCGCAAGGTAAGCGCTTCTAATTGCTGCTCGGATTTTTCTCTGATATCTGCAAGTTGCTCAGACTGTATCTTTATCTGACGGTCCCAATTTTGCGCACTTTCTTCTGTAAACATGCGCTCATTCTGGGAAACGGCCAATTGATAGCCAAAATAACTTAAGGCCATTGGGGCAATTAGTAGAAATAGAGAAAGGAGGCCTTTTAGCCAGCCTTTTAGGACGATAGTTTTAGTGTGACCGTAACGTTGATCAACAAGAATTAATTTCATTTCTTACGCGTTATTCTATTAAACCCTATTGGTCCACTTGGGGCTCAGTCAGAAACTTCAACGCCTAACTATTTTTTATTACAGATCAAGCAGTTAGGAGAGTGTGGCTAGTTAGGCCGCTAACACTGGTTTCATGTAGGAAATAGGTACATTAGTTTCATTATCAAAACTAACAATTTCCCAAGCGTCTTCATTAACTTCGAGCATTCTTAATAAAGCATTATTGAGAGCATGTCCAGATTTATGTCCCTTAAACTCACCAATCAAGCTGTTGCCTAGAAGGTATAAATCTCCTATGGAATCAAGGATCTTGTGCTTGACGAACTCATCTTCATAGCGCAACCCGTCTTCATTAAGGACTTTATAGTCCCCAACTGCTATAGCATTATCCATGCTGGCGCCGAGGGCTAAATTTCGATTTCTCAGTTCCTCGAACTCATGCATAAAGCCAAAAGTCCGCGCTCGACTCACTTCTTTCACAAATGACGTGCTAGAGAAGTTTATACTCGCACTCTTTGTATACTTCTTATAAACCGGATGATCATAAAGCAAAGTGTAGCTCACCTTAAATCCATTAAATGGTTCGAGGCTAACGAATTTATCTCCCTGCTCAAGTTTAATAGGGCGTTTGATCTTAATAAACTTTTTCAGTTCTGATTGTTCTTCTATGCCCGCGGACTGAATCAGGAACACAAATGGTCCAGCACTGCCATCCATGATTGGTACTTCTGGTGCGCTGACATCGACATAACAATTATCGATTCCCAGGCCAGACATGGCTGACATCAAATGCTCAATAGTAGAAATTCGAACATCGTCTTTGACCAAAGTAGTTGACAAAGTAGTGTCTCCTACATTTGCGGCGCGTGCTTCAATTTGTATAGTCGAGTCGATATCAGATCTAGTGAAAACAATACCCGTATTAACTGGAGCTGGGCGAAGGGTAAGATAGACTTTTTCACCAGTATGCAATCCCACCCCGGTGGCGCGAATTACGTTTTTAAGCGTTCTTTGTTTTAGCATTAGTCGCTTTGTGCCTTTTTTATTTTACTGCAAGGAATCAGCCCATATCCCTGCATTTCCAAATTCAGAGAATGCAAGATGCTAGCATTCTTGACACTTGTCACCTAAAAACCTGCGTAACTTTAGTTCTTAACGCATAAAGCTCTTAACGCGCTTATTGTACCAACTTGCATGGTACCAAAAATCATCAAAAATCCCAATATCTAGGGTTTCAAGAGAGTCTAATACGCCAAAGTAGGGCATACTGATTTATAGCATTTCTGCAACTGCTTTTTCCTCTGTTTTAGGTAACTATCCAGCACAAATTAACTACTAAAAACAGTTCCAAGCAGAAATTGTAGACAATTCAGAATTTCCTTGGTTCCCTTAATCTGCCTGTCGTCGCAAGAACGCTGGAATATCTAAATAATCCATATCTGTTTCAGCCCCCGCAGCTTGAGCCATGACTGGCACGCGCTCCGTGCTTTGGTGTTTACGCATGATGGCAGGCTCATCCAACCTTCGATAATCTGTATCAGAATTTGTAGTGGTATTGTCCACAACTTTTTTAGGTTTTTCATCCTTGGAGCCAAGACCAGTTGCTACCACGGTTACAAGTATTTCATCATCGAGCGTTGGATCAATTACGGTACCTACAACCACTGTTGCGTCATCTGATGCGAATTCTTCCACAGTGTCGCCTACTTCAGAAAATTCTCCCAACGATAAATTCTCACCAGCAGTAATATTCACCAAGATGCCTCGAGCTCCTTGCAAGTTTACGTCTTCAAGTAATGGGCTTCGTATTGCTGACTCAGCAGCTTCCCGAGCTCTATCCTCACCCGTAGCAAATCCGGTCCCCATCATAGCCATACCCATTTCAGACATGACAGTTTTTACATCAGCAAAATCCACATTGATCATACCTGGGTGCATTATGAGGTCCGCAATTCCTTTGACAGCACCAAGTAATACATCATTTGCTGCCTTAAACGCCTCTAACAAAGTTGCTTCTTTGCCAAGCACATCCAATAGCTTTTCATTTGGAATAGTAATGAGAGAATCAACAGTTTCCGATAATTGCTGAATTCCTTGCTCAGCAACGGCCGATCGCTTCTTCCCCTCGAACGGAAATGGGCGAGTCACGATCGCCACTGTCAAAATTCCCATTTCACGAGCAACTTCTGCAACTATTGGTGCAGCGCCCGTGCCAGTTCCACCACCCATACCTGCAGTGATAAAAATCATATCCGAACCAGACAAAATCTCAGCGATCTCATCGCGGTCTTCAAGCGCAGCTTGCCTTCCGATCTCTGGATTAGCACCTGCTCCCAGCCCTTTAGTTATGTTACTACCCATTTGCAAGATAGTTTTGGCTTTCAAATTGTTAAGCGCTTGAGCATCTGTATTTGCACAAATAAACTCAACGCCATCAACTTGATTACTAATCATATGATGCACAGCGTTGCCACCGCCCCCTCCAACGCCTATAACTTTGATCACAGCGCTTTGTGAAATGTTCTCGACTAATTCAAACATGTAGCCTCCTTCATTAAAAATTCTAAAAGTCGTTTTAGTTAATGGCTGTTAAAAGTGGCCTTGAAACCAATTCTTAACTCTGTCCACTATTTGTGTTTGTGGCTCACTTCTTGCGTCAGTTCCTTCTCGTTCTTGTTGCTGTTTAAGCCCATACAAAAGTAGTCCGACACCCGTAGAATAAATCGGATTTCTCACAATATCGGCGAGCCCATTTACATTATGGGGTGCTCCGATTCTCACCGGCGCATGGAATATTTCTTCCGCCAAATCAACGACACCTTCCATCTTGCTGGTACCACCTGTTAAAACAACGCCAGCAGCTAATAAATTTTCAAAACCACTGCGCCGCAACTCTGCTTGCACCAAAGTGAATAGCTCGTCGTATCTGGGTTCAACTACTTCGGCTAGCGCTTGTCTCGAAAGTTCGCGAGGTGCTCTATCTCCAACACTTGGAACTTTTATTATATCTTCCGCACTAGCGAGTTGAGTGAGCGCACAAGCATACTTGATTTTTATTTCATCCGCGTTTTCTGTTGGTGTCCGTAATGCCATAGCGATGTCATTAGTAACTTGATCGCCGGCGATCGGAATGACTCCAGTATGCCGAATAGCACCATCGGTAAAGATTGCGATATCGGTGGTCCCCCCACCAATGTCTACCAAACACACTCCCAACTCCTTCTCATCATCTGTTAGAACAGAATAGCTGGATGCAAGTTGCTCTAAGATAATTTCACCAGTATCGAGACCACAGCGCTTAATACATTTTTCAATATTCTGCACAGCATTAATTGCACAAGTTACTAGATGAACTTTTGCTTCTAACCTGACACCCGACATGCCAAGTGGCTCTTTAACACCTTCCTGAGAATCGATAATGTATTCTTGTGGCAGTATATGAAGTACTTTTTGGTCTGCAGGAATCGCAACAGCTTTACCTGCATCGATAACTCTTTCGATATCGTGCTTCATGACTTCGCCGTCCCGGATAGCTACGATGCCATGGGAATTCATGCTTTTTATATGACTTCCTGCTATTCCCGCGTAAACTGAATGAATCTGGCACCCAGCCATTAATTCTGCCTCTTCTATCGCTCGCTGGATTGATTCAACCGTTGATTCGATATTGACAACTGTGCCCTTTTTTAAACCGCGCGACCGATGACTACCTATACCAATAATGTCTAGCCCACCCTCTGCATTTATATCACCAACGATTGCAACGACTTTAGATGTTCCTATGTCCAGGCCAACAATCATGTTTTCACCGAGTGGTTTGTTCATGGGCAGTTATCTCAAAGGAACACTTGCCGCTGTTTGTTATTGCTTGCATTATCTTATTGCTACCTCTGCGAGCTCATCACTGCTATTTTTAATCGCTATACCATTGTCATAACGCAAATCTACCGAGCTAATGTTTGCCGTTTGAGAAACTGACTGACCTTCATAAAAGTCAATAAATCGCTGAAATCGTTCAACTACTTCAATCCTGCCAACAGCTACTCGTATAGACTCGTTAAGAGTTAGATCCCAACTCCCACGCATGCTAAGTGTTAACCCATTTAACTTTAGCCCTGACGAATAAAGCAGTTGGTTCATTAATTGATATTGCTCCATTACTCTTATTTGGCTGTCGATCGGTCCAGATAATATTGGTAACGCATTCATTGTCCCAATACCCGCGGGAACAAAAATTTCCCCGTATTGATTTAAAAGCTCTCCTTCTCCCCATCGGGCGATAGCAACATGCTCAGTAAGCTGTAACGAGAGCATGTCGGGCCACAGCCTTTTGATTGATGCCTCTTCAACCCAGGCATGAGCCTCCAAAGTCGATTGCACGCCAGCAACATCGAAGTTAAAAAAACCAGCGCCCATGAAATTCGTAATCAAAGAGCCAACTTCTGCTTCGGAAACATGTTGCCATTGGTTGTCCATGCGAACTTTTGTAACAGGGCGGTTTATGTACTGCCCTATCTGTTCATAATTCTGAGCTAATAAAACAAAACTTCCCAAAAACGCAAACCCCATTACGCCGAGGCCAAACTTTCTATTTGATTTTGGCTTTAGCGGCTGCGAGTTGAATCCACGTCGATTGCTGACACTTCGTAACCTTCTTGCAGCTATGTCGCTTGGATCTGGCCTCATTATTCTCTTTATTTTATCTTCAATTATATTTTTTATTCTGCTTAATGCTGTGTTTCACTGTCTAGAACACGCAGCAGCAACTCATCAAAATTTATACCGATGTGTTTTGCAGCCATCGGAACAAAACTATGCTCCGTCATTCCTGGAATAGTATTAAGCTCCAATAAATAAAATTCTCCGTCGAGGTCTTGCATTACATCAACTCGCGCCAAACCTTTACATCCCAGACTGTCATAAGCGTGCTTAACTAGGATTTCTAATTCTGTTAACTTTTCCTCAGACAACTCAGGCGGGCAAATAATTCTGCTGTCCTCATCTTTATACTTCGCTTCAAAATCGAAAAATTCTCTATTTGTTTCCAATTGAATAGTTGGAAATAGCTCTGAACCTAGCACACCAGTCGAATATTCAGCTCCTTCAATAAATTTTTCTACAATCACTTGCGAATCAAATTCAAGTGCTTTCCAGTAGTGTTTTTCTAAATCCACCGCGTTATCCACAATCGCGATACCCAAGCTTGAGCCGCCGCTGACAGGTTTTACAACAAGCTTTCCATAGCGCTTTATTAGTTCTTGCCAACAAGATGACTCATTAGCAAATTCAAAGTCAGCTGTTGGCAATCCCAGTCGTTGCCAAAGTAATTTGCTTTTAACCTTATCCATTGCGATTGAAGAAGCTAAAACACCACTACCGGTATAGGGCAATTCCATAACCTCTAATAATCCCTGGATAACTCCGTCCTCACCGCCTTCACCATGCAACATAATCACTACGAGATCTGGCTTCGCCGCTCTCAATTGCTCAATCACGTCAACCCCCACGTCGATCACTGAAGCGTTGACACCCAATCTCTTCAACCCATTGAAAACGGCGGAGCCACTTATCAGAGAAATTTCTCGCTCAGCGGAGGCACCTCCTTTTAGCACTGCAACATGCCCCAATTTTGCTAGTATTTCCTCTTTATTTATCGGTTTCATAGCTGCTTTTCTTGACTAACTTTGACTAAACTCTTGTCTAAAAATCAATAAACTGGCACTAATTGAGCCCTTTTTGTGCAATCTCTTTAGCCAGAGCCCCAACACTTCCCGCGCCCTGGGTCAGAACTATGTCTCCAGCCCTAACCAGTCCCCGCAAAACGTCATGAATATCTGCTTCTTTTTGAACAAAAACTGGGTCAACTTTGCCCCGCAACCGGATGCTTCGGCAAAGGCTTCGTGAATCTGCACCAGCAATTTTCTTTTCTCCTGCCGAATAAACTTCGAGTAATAATAGAACATCAACGCCAGAGAGAACTTCGACAAAGTCTTCGTATAAATCTTTAGTTCTACTGTAGCGATGCGGCTGATAAATCATCACCAATCGGTTTTTCGGCCAACCGTCACGTAAAGCTTTGATCGTCGCTTCCACTTCCGTTGGATGATGACCATAGTCATCGACAAGCAATACACTGCCACCCCCAACGCTAAACTCACCTTGCACTTCAAAACGTCTGCCAACACCAGAAAATTTCTGAATTCCAGACTTTATATCTTTGTCTTTGATACCTTCGTCACTGGCAATCACGATAGCAGCAGTTGCATTTAATGCATTGTGTTTACCAGGCATATTCAACTTCACTTTTAATGGCTTTTTTTTGCCGCGCTGTTGAACTTCAAATTCCGTCGTTTGTTTCTTTTGAGTTAAGTTTTTGATCCTAAAATCAGCGTTTTTAGAAAACCCGTAAGTAATCTTAGGCCTTGAAACTAATGGAAGAATTTCGCGCACTACCGGATCATCGATACAAAGTACGGCTAAACCATAAAATGGTAAGTTGTGAAGAAAGTCCACAAAATACTTCTTTAGGTTTGCGAAATCGCCACCATAAGTGCTCATATGATCCGCTTCAATGTTCGTGACCACAGCAACCATTGGCTGTAAATGCATAAAAGATGCATCGCTTTCGTCTGCCTCAGCCACCAAGTATCTACTTTGACCCAGTTGAGCATTCGCTCCAGCGCTATTTAATAATCCACCAATAACAAACGTTGGGTCCAAGCCCCCTGCGGCCAATATCGATGAAACGATACTTGTTGTTGTTGTTTTCCCATGAGTGCCCGCGATTGCAATCGAATGGCGATAACGCATTAATTCTGCCAACATTTCCGCTCGCGCAATAAGCGGCTTAGCCTGACTAACAGCCGCTTTGATTTCGGGGTTTTTTCTGTCAATAGCACTCGAATAAACTACAACGTCTGCCTTCTTGACATTTTTTGAGTCATGCCCGATAAATATTTTTGCGCCAAGAGATTTTAATCTTTCTGTATTTGAAGATTCTTTAATGTCAGAGCCAGTAATTTGATATCCCTGATTCAACAAGACCTCTGCTATCCCGCACATTCCTGCTCCGCCGACACCAACGAAATGTATAGTGCTGATCCGACGCATTTCAGGAATTTGATAAATTTGTGGCGCATTAGGCATTAGCAGCCCTCATGCATTCTGAGGCAATGATTTCGCTTGCATTGTTAATTGCCAGTCTCTTTGCTTTGGCGCCAATTTCTTTTAAAAGGTTTCTATCTTTCTGCAATTTAACAAGTTGAGGTAGCACAGTTTTGACGGAGAAATCTGTCTGGGGGACAACAGAGGCCGCACCATTGTTTGCCAACCATTGAGCATTCAATAATTGCTGCTGATCCTTGTGATGTGGGTATGGGACCAATATTGAAGGTAGCCCTATCGCTGCCAATTCACTCACGGTACTTGCGCCAGATCGACAGATAACTATATCCGCCCACTTATAGGCCGATACCATGTCCTTAATAAAAGGCTCTAAAACTATATTGTTGTCTAACTGCATACCCAGCTTTTTATAATGCTGCGCTGTTTCCTCTAAGGTTGCATTACCAGTTTGGTGGCGGATGCTCAAAATTCCTGACTCTGCCCAATTTGCGGCAATCTCAGGAATAACTTTATTAATAGCGGCTGAGCCCTGTGAACCACCCAAGACCAATAATTTCAGCATAGAATTTGAATTCACGTCGACTTCAGCTTTATCAATGTCGAATATTTCAGCACGTAAAGGGTTACCTGTATGGACTGCATTGATCTCTTTATTAAATGTATTTGGAAAGGCTTCAAAAACTTTTATCGACACTTTAGAAAGTAAATTATTTGTTAGCCCAGCTACTGCGTTTTGCTCATGAATTAACAATGGTTTTTTTAATAGTTTTGCTGCCAAACCTGCTGGCCCGCAGATAAAACCACCCATTCCTAAGACACAATCAGGACGCACGTGCCGAATCACGCTAAACGATTGAAAAAATGCCATGCACAACATAAATGGCGCTGTGAGTTTTCTTACCAATCCTGACCCTCTCAATCCCTTAATTGAAATTTGATGCAAAGGTATGTCTGTGGCGGCAAGCAAAGTATTTTCCATTCCAAAAGGTGTTCCCAGCCACTCAACATTTACTGATTGCTTTCTTAAAGATTCAGCGATCGAAAGTGCTGGAAATACATGCCCCCCTGTTCCGGCAGCCATAATAAGGACAGTTATTCTTTTTGTGTCCATCCGTTTCATTGCAGGATATTAACTCCCGCCTCTAGAATCACCAGCCAGAGTGCTCTCCTGGTAACTAAAACATTCAGTTTCATATTGAATACGAACTAATAAAGCAACCATAAAAAAGCTCACAATCAAGCTGGCCCCGCCATAACTTAGGAATGGTAAAGTCAAACCTTTGGTTGGAAGTAATCCAATATTTACCCCAATATTAATCATTGCTTGTCCCGCAAACAGTAGGCCGAGACCATAAGCAAAAAATGCTTCAAACAAATTACGCTTTTCCTGAGCAGCTTTACCAATCGAAAACGCCAAATAGACCAACAGGCAAAATAGAAGCACTACAATACATACACCTACTAAACCGAACTCTTCACCGATAATTGCTAATACAAAATCATTATGGGCTTCCGGTAAGAAGTAAAGTTTCTGAATACTATTTCCAAGCCCTACTCCAAACCACTCTCCTCGACCGAAAGCAATTAATGCTTGTGTTAGCTGATAACTTCCTCCGTAAACATTTTCCGCTGCCCAGGGATCGAGATAAGAAGAAAATCTCACAATGACATAAGGCTTAGCCATCGCTACATAAGTGACTGCACCACTACATAAACCCAGCATTATCAGAAAACGGTAAAGTTTTGCGCCCGCGAGAAAGATCATACAAAACGCAGTTAACATTAGAATTACTAAAGCCCCGTGATCTGGCTCCAACTCAAGCAATACCGCTGCTGCACCAATTACTAATATGGGCTTTAAGAATCCAGACCATTTGTCACGAACTTCATCTAAATGTCTTTCGAGATAGGCTGCAAGATAAATAACAATGAATACTTTAGCGAGTTCGGAGGGCTGTAAATTAAAAAAGCCGAGATCGATCCACCGAGCACTTCCATTTACCACCTTGCCAATTCCTGGCACTAGCACTAGAAGCAATAGTGCAAATGACCCCATCAAAAGAAACCAGCTGAATTTCTTCCAAATGGCAATGGGAATGTGCAGGGTTAGCATCATTACTGACAAGCCAATAAGCGCAAATATTCCTTGCCGCTTGAAATAATAAAAAGGGTCATTATATTGACTGGCGGCAATTTCAACCGATGCTGATGTCATCATTAACAATCCGCAAGCTAGCAACATACAGCTAACCAACAATAAAGGGTTTAGCTTCACGGAAGGCATAGACCTCACCCTAATTGGCATGGTCGCTCTAGCTATTGTCATTACAATTGCCTCACAGAATGAATAAAGGCATTACCCCGTTCTTGAAAATTTTCAAACATGTCGAAACTCGCACAAGCGGGCGATAGCAAGACCGCATCTCCTGACGACGCATGCTTAAAGGCCGTGCTAACGGCATCTTGCATATCGTTCGCGAAATAAGTTTGAATGTCCTGGTCAAAATTGGAAGCTATCTCTATAGCATCCTGGCCGATTAAGATAACTTCCTTTCCCCACCGATTGATCCCTGGCACCAATGAACGGAAATCAGCACCTTTCCCTATACCGCCAGCAATAAGCAAGATATGTCCTGAAATTCGCTGACCCAGTCCTTCCACTGCTGCCATGGTTGCGCCAACATTTGTTCCTTTGGAATCATTATAAAACTCCACTCCGGAAACACTGGCTACCCACTGACATCGATGTGGCAACCCATTAAATCCCTTGATGGCGGAACGGATCGCGTCTAATTCAATTCCTATAGCTAGAGCTAAGCCAACTGCCGCGAGCACATTCGAAATATTGTGCTGGCCGAAAATCTTGAGGTCATTGACAGAAACAATTTTCTCAAACTGAAAGGCTAGATATTGATAACCATCTTCTTCTAACAACCCCAGACCATTAACACCCGGGCGACTAAACCCAAAATCCAAAATAGGTACACTTAACTCGGCAGCTGGATAGGAATGCACATCATCTCGATTAATCACAACCTGATTACAGCCATTGAATATTCTCAGTTTGGCTTTGTGATACTCGCCCAAAGTCTCATAGCGGTCCATATGATCTGCACTGAGGTTTAAAATCACCGCTACTTCAGCACTTAATCTTTCCGTAGTTTCGAGCTGAAAACTAGATAGCTCCAAAATATAGAAATCTTTTGGTGCTTCACTAAGCAAATCTAAGGCAGGTTTAAAATTAGCACCGTCCACATTCCCACCTAGCCCATATTTTTTTCCTGCTTTTTCAAGAATACGGGCTAGAATCGCAACTACAGTACTTTTCCCATTCGATCCTGTAACAGCGATGATAGGCTTGCTTACTGACTTAGAAAAGATGTCAATGTCGCCAGTGATTGCTACACCTTGCTCTGCTGCTTCTGCAATAACTGGAGTCTTGAGGCTTAATCCTGGACTAATCACTAGTTCACTGGCTCCCAATAAAGTTTTTAGTTTTAGTTCGCCTACTTCAGTTTCAATTTCTGGCAATATTCTTTTTAATTCAGACAACGCTGGTGGATTCGAGCGACTATCAATGACTTTAAATTTCTGATTTCGTGACGCTAAAAATTTCGCGACCGATAATCCTGTCTCCCCCAGACCGACGATAACTTTCTCATTGACTATCAAATCACCGACCAATTGATTTACCTAGCAGGTTTTAACGAAGCTTCAAAGTTGCCAAACCAAAAAGCACTAACATTACCGTGATTATCCAGAACCGAACTATCACTCTTGGTTCTGGCCAGCCTTTAAGCTCAAAATGATGATGTAATGGTGCCATTCGAAAAATTCGTTTCCCAGTCAGCTTGAACGAACCGACTTGCAAAATCACGGAAGCAGTTTCAACCACAAAAACACCTCCCATAATGAATAAAACAATTTCATGCCGAGAAATAATTGCCATCACGCCCAAAGCTGCGCCAAGAGCGAGCGCGCCAACGTCGCCCATAAATATTTGCGCAGGGTAAGTGTTGAACCAAAGAAATCCCATTCCTGCACCGACCAGCGCACCAGCGAAAATGACCACTTCGCCAGAACCCTCAACGTTGGGAATATTTAAGTATGCAGAAAATTCGGCATGGCCTGCTAGATAAGCAATAATTCCGAGTGCTCCGCCTACCATCACAGTAGGCAAAATAGCTAAACCGTCCAGGCCATCAGTAAGGTTCACAGCGTTACTAAACCCAACGATGATAAAAGCACTAATCGCGATGTAAAAAACTCCAGTACTAATTGAAACATCTTTAAAAAATGGCACGATGTATTCGATTTCAATCGGGCTGACGGCTGTGTAGTACAAAAAAATGGCTGCGACCAAACCAATTAACGCTTGCCAGAACAGTTTCCACTTTGCAGAAAGCCCTGCTGTATTTTGCTCAAATACTTTACGGTAATCGTCCACCCAACCAATGGCACCGAATAAAATCGTTACCAATAGAACTATCCAAACGTAGTGATTGCTTAAATCAGACCAAAGCAAGGTACTTATTGCGATACTTACAAGAATGAGTGCACCGCCCATAGTAGGGGTCCCAGCTTTACTAAAATGGGTTTCCGGCCCATCATCCCGAACCACCTGCCCGATCTGAAGATAGTTAAGCCGCCGAATCATATAGGGACCGATGATTAAAGACACGAATAGCGCAGTTAGAACACTGAATATTCCGCGCACGGTAATGTACTGTAGAACAGCAAAACTGCTATTAAACTGTAGTAAATAATCTGATAACCAAACCAGCATTAGTCGCCCCCAGCTTCAATCAATTCATCGACTATTACTTCCATACGCGCCGCTCTAGAGCCTTTCACTAGAAATACAACATCAGATGCTGCTAGGGCTTTACATGCATAAATCAATTCATTCGTCGTAGCAAAATGTTTACCATTTTCCCCAAATTCTGCCGAAGTCAAACTGCTTAAATCTCCCACGGTCCATAATCCATCAACACCCGAGTTATTTGCATAACGGCCTACCTCTTGGTGAAACTCCTCAGCCTCACTGCCTAGCTCTTTCATATCGCCTGCAATCAAAATTTTGCGCTCTGGAAATAAAACTAAAACATCAATTGCAGCTTTAAACGAAGATGGGCTCGCGTTGTAAGTATCATCAATGACACAACAACTATTAAATCCAACTTGAGGATTTAGGCGTCGATTCACTGGCGCCAAACTACCCAGACCTTCACCAATAGATTGCAAACTTGCACCTACTTCTAATGCCGCAGTTGCCGCAGCAACCGCGTTGATTACATTGTGTTTACCTAACAATTGGAGGCTTACTTTTTCCAAGCCCCGGGGAGTACTTAATGTAAAACTGACTACGCCTTTTTCCCCGACTATAGTGTCTTTTGCATAACAATCAGCTTTAGGATTGGCAGCGCTAAATTGAATAACTTTTTTCCCAGCCGCGCGATCAATCCATTGGGAAACATTTTCGTCGTCGGCATTGAGAATAATTGAAGCAGACTCTTCTGCAGTGCCAATAATTTCACCTTTCGCTTCTACTATTCCTTGAAGACTACCAAATCCTTCGATGTGCGCTGCATTAGCATTAGTAATTAAGGCTATATCTGGTTTTGCCATCGCAGCACTAAATTCAACTTCTCCATGACAGTCTGCACCAATTTCAATAACTGCAAATTTATGTTGATCTGTTATTTGTAATAGTGTTAGCGGCACACCAACAGTATTGTTCCGGTTCGCCCGTGTAATTAGAGTTTCGCCTTCGCGGCATAAAATTGCTCCGATCATTTCTTTAACCGTAGTTTTCCCTTGACTGCCAGTTAGAGCAATAACTCTAGCGGTGCTTCTCTCGCGATTAATCGATGCAATTTTTCCCAGTGCTAAATGCGTATCTTTTACTCGCAATAAAGGGATCGGCTGTGTATGTTTTGAAGTTAAATTCGAAACTATTGCCGCAATTGCTCCACTAGATTCCGCTTCCGCCAAAAATTCGTTCCCATTAAAATTTGGACCAACCAATGCCAGATAAGTGTCACCTTTTTCTAACCCGCGCGTATCCGTAGACAACGTCGATATCTCTACATTGTCCCCAACGATTTCCCCGTCCAATTGTTCGGCTAACGCTGATAGCAGCATGGTTCCAATCAAAGCTCTGAATTACCTCCCCTTTCCCTCTCGTTCTTGAAGTGCTACTCGCACTTGCTTTGCATCACTGAAAATATTCCTTATTCCGGCAATGTCTTGATAGGTTTCGTGACCTTTTCCAGCGACGAGCACAACATCGCCTGCTTTAGCCTGCCTAATCGCATAACTTATTGCTTTAGCTCTATCTCTAATGATTTTGATATTTTCTTTCCAACTAATACCGCTCAAAATATGTTGAACGATGTCATCGCCTTCTTCGTTTCGAGGATTGTCATCAGTAATTACTATCTGACTCGAATGCTTCTCTGCGATTTCACCCATGAGTGGACGCTTGCCTTTATCCCTATTTCCACCGCAACCAAAAATGCACCATATCTGCCCACTAAAATGATCTTTTAGTGCAGTTAATGCGCCACACAACCCATCAGGAGTATGGGCATAATCTACAACTACGGTAATTTCCTCGCTTCCCCCTATTATTTCCATGCGACCGTCGACCGGCTGAAGTTCAGAAATTTTTTGGCATATTGAATCAATATTTATCCCTGAGTGACGTGGCAAATAATTTATAAGCGCAGTTAACACTGCCAATACATTGCTAAAATTAAAATAACCGATAAGCTTTCCTGTTATTTCACCGATGCCAATCGGCGTGCATATTTTTGCTCGAAATCCATTCCGCGTGAGCTCCAATGATTCCGCAAAAACAGAAGCTATTTTGTTTTCAAGGCTATAAGTAAGAATCTCGACGTCCGATGAGACAGAATTGATAATTGAGAGCGCAAAAGTGTCATCTAAGTTTACAATGGCTGTCTTTAACCCAGGCATCATAAATAATTTCTTTTTGTTCTCGCCATAAGCTTCCATCGTTTCGTGATAATCCAAATGATCACGAGTCAAATTAGTAAATATCGCTGTATCAAAAAGAACAGACGAAACACGTTTCTGATGCAAGCCGACAGATGAAACTTCCATGGCTATGGGGTTGATATCTTCACAATGCATTCTTGCAAGGGCTGATTGGGTAAATACTGCATCAGGAGTTGTTAACTGAGTCTCTTGTAACTCTCCGCTGATTCCATAACCCAATGTGCCAATGACCCCACATTTATAACCTAACGCCGTCAAAGTTTGCGAAAGAAATTGGCTGCAGCTAGTTTTTCCATTCGTACCAGTAATGCCGATTACGTTTAACTTTTTGCTAGGATGGCCAAAAAACCGCCCAGAAATCTCACTTATTTTTGCATGTAAATTATCGATAGCGATTATAGGGACAGCATCTCGCAGCTGAATCCCCTGCCAATCACTACCGGACTCCACAAGAATCGCGCAGCATCCAGAAACAATTGCTTGATCGATATAGTTTCGCGCATCGTGATTACGGCCAAAACAAGCTAAGAATAAATCGCCCTGTTGAAGCAGGCGGCTATCCAATTGAACTCCTCTAACTACAATTTCCAAGATCGATGCTTCGGCATCGCAAGTTTCTCTATATCCCCTGATTAGCTCCAAGAGAGAGGCTTGTGAATTCAATTTTTCAGCTGTATTCATAGTTATCGAGAACTCAATTTCAGAGCTTGTTCCTGAGGAATATTGTCTGGAGAAATATTTAGAATTCTCATTGCTCCTGTAGCAACTCTTGAAAATACTGGCGCCGCAACTTGCCCACCATAGTGCTCTTCACCTTTTGGCTCATTGATAATAACCACGATGACAATTTTTGGGTCTGAGGCTGGAGCCATACCAACAAAGAATGAGTTATGTAAATTGTCCTCATAACCCTGCTCGCCAACCACATGCGCAGTGCCGGTTTTTCCCGCGACCGAATAGAAAGGCACATTGGCTTCTAGTGCAGATCCGCCACTTTGCGCATCAACTACAGTACTTAGCATTCCGCGAACTGTCTCAGCTATTTCTGCACTTATTACTTGTTTACGCGGTAAGTCAGAAACGTCAGACTGTTGTAACTTCAACAAAGATACTGGCTTACGAATTCCATCGTCAGCGAGCACTGAATAGGCTTGTGCTAACTGGAGGGCTGTCACAGAGAGTCCGTAACCAAATGAAAAAGTCGCAGTAGCGTGACGACCCCAACGCCTTGGATTGGGTAAAACTCCAGAACGCTCTCCGGGAAATCCAGTACCCAATACTTGACCAAAACCTACCCGTTCCAATACATCCCTAATAGGTTCGGCACCTATCTGCAGGGCTATTTTACTACTACCAATGTTGCTGCTCTTGGTAATAACTCCAGTTGTAGTCAGGGTGCCGTAGTCAAACAAATCTTTTACTTCGTTCCCATTCAACATCATCCAGCCAGGACTAGTTTCGATGACTGTTTGCGAAGTAAATAACCCTGACTCAAGTGCAGCCGCAATTGTGAAAGCTTTAACAGTTGATCCAGGCTCAAATGCATCGGTAATAGCACGATTTCTTAGGACACTAAAGTCAGTCATGTTCGCTTTGTTGTGTGGGTTATAGGATGGTTGGTTTGCCATCGCTAAGACCTCACCAGTTTCTACGTCTAGCACGACTACAGTTGCCGCTTTTGCACGTCGTTTTATAAATTCTTCCTTAAGCTCTCGATAAGCGATGCTTTGCAATCTAAAATCAATACTCAGTTCCAGGTTCTTTCCTGGCTGAGCTGTCTGGATCGTATTCAACTCCTCAATGATGTGCCCTCGCCTGTCTTGCATTACCTGGCGTCGACCAGGCACGCCTTTTAGCCAACCATCGTAAGCTAGCTCAAGGCCTTCCTGGCCCATATCATCAACATTACTGAACCCGATTAAATGCGCTGCAACTTCTCCTTGAGGATAAAAACGCTGGTATTCTTGCTGCGCATAAACCCCAACGATTTTTAACGCCATTACTCGATCTGCATCTGCGGGAGATAAACGGCGTTTTACATACCAAAACTGCAACTCCTGCGCTACTTTGTTTTTAATATTACTGGTAAGTACTTCTGGATTTAATTCAAGGGTTTCTGCGAGCAAAGCAATTGCGGCGTAGTCATCAGCAATCTCACCAGGATTAACCCAGATGGATTGTACTGGCGTACTAACGGCTAGTGGCTCACCATTTCTATCCGAGATTAATCCGCGATTAGCAACCAAAGGGACAGTTCGTATAGTTCTGGCGTCGCCCTCTCCTTGCAAAAAATCGCGATCAGTGATGTGCAGATTGCTTACTTTCCAAGCTATCATGAGCACGCACAATGACATAAAGAACAATACAAGATGTAAACGCCAGCCCTCAAATAAGATTCTTAATCTGGACTCAGTCATGGATCACCATCACAATTTCTGATAGCTCTGGCAATTGCATTCGTAATTTTTCAGTAGCTTGCTCCTCAATGCGTCCATCAACACCAAAGGTGCTTTGCTCAAGTAGCAATTGACCCCATTCAGTTTCAAACTGATTGGCTTGATCTTTAAGCTCCTGAAGCTCATTGAAAGCGAAACGGTTCTGATGTGTTATAAGTACGACGGAGAGGCCAGAGACCACAACAAAAGCTAATAATACAATTACCCCTAATGAGGCTGAACGGTTTAATCCTGCCCACTGAATTATCGAGTGGGTTAGAGGCCGACCTCTTTTCAAAGGTGTGCGCTGTTTAGTTTGAGGGCCTCTAGGTCTCATTTCTTGCTATTAACCTTATTCAGTTAAGTTTCTCGGCTACACGCATCACTGCACTCCTCGCACGGGCATTGTTCGCTACTTCTTTCTCGGCGGCCTTAATCGGTTTTCCAATCTTTTTCAGCGTTGGATTAAGAAACGCCGCAGTAATCGGCAAATCACGAGGAAAATTATCACCCTTGGCTTTCTCAGCAATAAACTTTTTTACTATTCGGTCTTCCAGTGAATGAAAACTAATTACAACCAACCGCCCCCCCGCTCTCAACAATCCAAGTGCGTCACGTAGCCCTTTCTCAATCTGTTCGAGCTCACCATTAATGTGGATGCGTATAGCTTGAAATGCTCTTGTTGCTGGATGTTTGTCTTTTTCCCAAGACGGATTAGCCTGTTTAATGACCTCTGCAAGCTGTCCAGTTGTATCGATCCTTACTGCAGCGCGCGCTTCAACTATGCGCTTGGCAATTCGCCGCGAGAATCTTTCTTCACCGTACTCAAAAATGACGTTCGCTATTTCTTTTTCACTAGCACTGTTAACCCATTCTTCTGCGCTTAGTTTATCCATCGGGTTCATTCTCATATCAAGAGGCCCGCTATGCATAAAACTAAAACCTCTTAATGGGTTATCTAGTTGAGGCGAAGAAACGCCTAGATCAAACAAAATGCCATCAGTCTTTCCAGCCAGGTTCTTAGTAGCTTCCAGTTCACTCAGTTGACTAAACGTCGCATGTGCCACTTGAACTCTCGAATCTTGCTTTTGCAATTCACCTGCAGCTGATATCGCGTCTGGATCCCGATCTATTGCAATAAGTTCACCGCTTGAATTTAGTGATCTTAAGATCGCCTTGCTGTGCCCCCCTCGACCAAATGTTGCATCGATATATTTTCCTTCAGCCTTAACGGCTAATGCCTTCAATGCTTCGACTTGGAGAACCGTTTCATGTTGTGAGGTAGAAGACATTCAATGTTCCCTAAAGAGCTAAGGTTCTTAATTTTTCAGGTAGCTCTCCTTCCGTCGTAGACTCAGTGAGCCAAGTATCTCTTTGCTCATTCCAGCTATCTTGGCTCCAAATCTCCAGCTTCTTACCCTGACCGATTAAACAGACATGCTTCTCAAGCTCAGCGTGATGCCTTAACTCCTGAGGTAACAAAATCCTTCCACTGCTGTCCAATTCAAGGTCATTAGCATGACCGATAAGCAAACGTTTCACTCGCTGCTCTGCGGGATTGAAACTGGAAAGAGATTCTATTTTGCGTTCGATTTGCTCCCATTCAGCAAGGGGGTAGAGAAGAAGACATCGATGATTGGTATCAATAGTCACCACAAGATGACCAGAGCAGAGATTTATCAATTGCTCACGATAGCGCGCAGGCATTGCCATGCGCCCTTTCGCATCCAAATTAATGGTATTGATCCCGCGAAACACTCTTTGTCCCCATCTAAATTAGGAAATATCTTAAGAGGGGAAATCCACTCTAACCCACAATAAGACAAAATATTCCACTTTTTACCACAAAGAGACACTATAGGTACACTCACCCCTCTGTGCAAGTACTATTTAGATGCTTTATTTCAAGAAAAACCGGGAACTTGCCGCTAAATGTAGAGATCTTGAAGCGATCTTGCTAATCATTACCTTAAGCAAATTAAGCAATTACAATTTATTATAATCTTTAGTTAAAGTGATTTATTAAGGAGTGTTTGAATTTAAAAGGATTTTTTTGTAAGAAATAAAGAGTCAGCCTATAAGCCGGGTTCTGTCGAGGACAATTATTCATCTGCAACCCGCGTCACCGCAGGTGTCAAGCGGCCTACCCGAATCCAATGCGAGCAGCATTAATAGATTCCTATTTGGCCTTGCTCCGAGTGGGGTTTACCTAGCCATGATCTGTTACCAGCCATGCGGTGCGCTCTTACCGCACCATTTCACCCTTACCTTCGATTTAAATCAGAGATTTCGATCGAAGGCGGTTTATTTTCTGTTGCACTAGCCGTAGGTTCGCACCCCCCAGGCGTTACCTGGCACTCTGCTCTTTGGAGCCCGGACTTTCCTCTATCTGCCACCTCATAAAACGCCAAGCGAAATGCAAAGTAAATCAGACAGCAATTGTCCAGCTGACTCATAGTCAGAATAATAGAAAAAATCTTTTAAATCAATAGGATAAATGTAATTCAGGTTTAGGGGATTTTATTTAATATGACTGTTTCATAAACTTTGTTCTTTCGTGCTCCACTTATTTCGCTAGCTATGGCCACTGCGTCTTTTATTGAAACTGCTCCACCTAAAAGACCAACTATTTTGAGCGCGTCTGCGTGTCGCGCTGCTTCGATTGTTGATTCCTCACATCCTTCAAGCACAATAACAAATTCACCTTTTCGCTGTTGAATATCTGAAATAATCCAATCCAAACACTCTTCTGCAGAACCGAGAAAGTGTGATTCAAATTTCTTGCTTATTTCTCTAGCGATGAATACCTGTCTCGGGCCAGAAAGAGTCGAAACAAGATCCTGCAAACATTCAACAATTCGATGAGTAGATTCAAAAAATACGGTGGTTCTCTTTTCTTGAGCAAACCCTTGAAAACACTTTCGTCGAGCAGAAGATTTTGAAGGCAAGAAGCCTTCAAAGACAAATCGATCCGTAGGTAAGCCTGAAACAGATAAAGCTGCAGTAACCGCACTAGCTCCAGGCACAGGCAAGACTTCAATCAGATTGCTCCTGGCTAGCTTAACGAGTTTAAATCCTGGATCAGAAATTAAAGGTGTCCCTGCGTCTGATATTAGTGCTATGGATTGCCCATTTAAGAGATCATCTATTATTTCTTGAGCGGCAAACTCGCCGGAAAAATCATGATAGGACTTGAGTGAGGTCTCAATATTCAGTTTCCGCAGTAACAGCTTACTATGCCTAGTATCTTCGGCTGCAATTTTCGACACAGACTTTAAAATCGCCATGGCGCGGGAGCTTATGTCATCTACATTGCCGATAGGCGTGGCAACAATGTAAAGAATTCCTTTCTGATTCATTTTACGACTACTATTTTTAATAAAAGTGGTTGAACTTCGGATTAGCAATTCTCTACAAAAAATTGCCCAACTAACACTCTTGTATTAGTCTGGTCCCATCCTATGAAACTATTTATGCATTTATGAAAGCGTTTACTCAGAATTCTGTTCATCGCATGCTCGTTGCGGGAATTCTTTTTATTAGCATCACCTGTAGTTCGCCTCCCCCTCCTGTTGTTAATGCGCCACCACAAATTGAGTCTACAACAGAGTCGATAGACGAGCTATTGCGGCAAGCAAATGTCGCTTCTGGCTCAGATTCTGCATCGCTACGCTTAAAGGCGGTAGAAGAGCTTATCAATTCCGGATATCTCGATCGAGCAGAACTAGAAATCGAGAGCATTCAAAACCCTAATAGATTAAGAGCTACCTTGCAGGTTCAGCTGGCACTTATCCGCGCCCAAATCGCCATTAAACAAAATCAATTTGACAGTGCTTTACGCTGGCTTAGTGGAAATTTAGCCGAGTCTGCTAATGGTGATACCTCAGCAGGGCGCCGGCTGATCCTGCTTAGGGGCCAGCTCTATCAGTCTATTAATCGAAACGAAGATGCCATTATAGACTTCATCAGCATTACTGAAAGCTGGCCTACAAACGCAGAAACCTCTTTGTTTGAAGATATCTGGCTTGCGTTAACTAGTCTTCGAGATGAAGAGCTGGATCAGTTAGCTGAAGAAGCTGATAGTTATGAAATGCGTGGCTGGATTGAGCTAGCTCGTATCTACCAAGTAGATCAGTTCAGTATACGCAGCCAACTTGATTCAATTGTTCAATGGCGTCGAATTTGGGCTAGCCACTCTGCCGCCGCACGATTGCCTGCTCCGCTCATTGAATTGCAAGTGACTTGGGAAAGCCGACCCAAACATATTGCATTAATACTGCCACTGCAAGAAGCCGCTGGAAATGCCATACAAGAAGGCTTCCTAAGTGCCTATTATCAATCTTTAAGCGTATCCCGAGATGTCCCGCAGATATCTGTGTTTGATAGCACCGGCTTGACAGACATTCATGATACTTTTGACCAAGCTGTGGCAAGTGGCGCAGATCTAATTATTGGGCCACTTAACAAAAAGTTAGTGAATCAAATATCTGAACGCATAGAGATCCCCGTTCCGACATTAGCTCTAAACTATGCCGACGAAGATCGGCCTGCAGAAAATTTGTTTCAATTCGGCTTAGCCCCAGAGGATGAGATTTCCCAAGTAATAAACTTAGCCTGGGAGGCAGGATATAGAAATGCAGCAGTAATAATACCTGATAATTTGGACTATCAGCGGCTTGAAACGTTTTTTATCGAGACCTGGACAAACCAGGGGGGCCAGGTTGTTTCAAGTGCTCGTTTTATTGGTGACTCTGATTATGCGGAAGTAATTAAACGCTTAATGGCCATCGATTCTAGTGAAGCAAGGGCAGAGAAACTTCTAGATTTATTGCCCCGCCTAAATATGGAGTTTACTCCCCGACGTAGAAGCGACATTGACTTTATTTTTCTGGCAGCAAACCCAAGACAGGGCAGACAACTAAAACCAACCCTCGCTTTTTATTTTGCCGGCGACATTCCTGTATTTTCGATGCCTTCCGTCTACGATGGCCAGGAAAATCAAACTGGCAACCGAGATCTTGACGGTATTATTTTTACTGATGCTCCGTGGGTTTTAAACCCAACCTATCAATTAAGAGACGAGGTCAATACTAACCTACGCCAAGCGCAAGGTCCGCTGCAGAGATTACGGGCAATGGGAATCGATAGTTTTCGCCTCTACCCAAGACTTAAACAATTTTCAAATAACAGTATCAGCTCACTGCGCGGCACCACAGGCGTGTTAACGATGTCTGAGAATCGACGAATTCATCGCAGTTTGACGACGGCGCGATTCGAAGATGGAATCGCTGTTCCATTTCGACCACCAAATTCTGCAAGCTCTAATTAAATTTTTTCAGAGACAAACTCGACAAACAGGGAAAGATAAAAACTGCAGTGAATTTCTTAGTCCTAATTTATAACCATGCTGCGTTTGAATATCAATCCAAATTAATAGCAACCCTCCGCTCAACAACCTCAAATCAAAATTCTATTGAAACTTTTTAGCCTAATAGTGAGTCTACTTCACTGAATGATTTGAATTTTTTAAGACAATTACGGTAACAATGGTCAAATTGCGGCCGATAAACCTTTATATTTTTACAAATCACTTTTTCGGAAGTCAAGGTTTAGCGAATAGAGATGGATTTACAGGAGCAAATCAGCAATCACTTTAGGGAAAGCATTGAGGCCAAGCAAAAATCGATGCATGAGTTGGTAATCCCCATCCAGCACGCTGGCAGCTGTATGGTTAGAAGTTTACTGAACGAAGGGAAGATCTTGAGTTGTGGTAATGGTGGATCAGCCAGTGATGCTCAACACTTTTCTGCCGAATTACTAAATCGATTCGAAAAAGAACGTCCTGGGCTACCAGCAATCGCATTAACTACAGACAGCTCAACACTGACTGCCATAGCAAATGATTATGCTTACAATGAGATTTTTTCAAAACAGATTAGAGCATTAGGACAAGCTAATGATGTACTTTTTGCCATTTCCACCAGCGGGAATTCAGGAAATGTCATAGAAGCAATAAACGCGGCTCACGATCGCGACATCATCGTAGTTGCACTAACCGGCAAGGACGGCGGGAAAATGGCAGGGCTCCTGCGTGAGAATGATATTGAAATTAGAGTCCCGGCTGACAGAACTGCACGCATTCAAGAAGTCCATTTGGTAGTCATTCATTGCCTCTGCGACTTTATCGATACACAATTATTTGGAGGGGATGGCGTATGAAAATCTATAGAGTCTTTGCGTTCCTATTACTAGTAACACTCGCATCCTGCTCGACTATTCTAGTAAACACGACCAACCGCGATGGAATGCAGGAAGACCCTACCGAACGAACGGCAGGAGCAATTGTTGAAGATAGATCAATTGAAACCAAGATTGCAGTAAATATGCAAGCCATAGAACCTGCATTCAGAAAATCTAGTTTCGATGTAGTCAGTCACAATGGAGTCGTCTTACTCATTGGGCAAGTAGAGTCAAACGAGCTTAAATCAAAGGCAACGGAAATTGCCTCTGAAGCAAGTGCAAAGATAAAGCGTATCCACAATGAAATAGAAGTATCTGGAAGAACTGGAATTCTATCTCGCAGCAATGATACGTGGATTGCCACAAAAGTGAGGACTCTAATGCTTGCCAATGCAGAAGTTCCTTCGGGTCAAGTCAGGGTAGTTGTCGAAAACGGCGCAGTTTACCTAATGGGCATTATAAGCCAGTCTGAAGGTGACAACGCAGCTAATATTGCGAGAAACGTAACAGGCGTTACGAAGGTTGTAAAAGTTTTCGAATACCTTAGTTAAGTTCTACTTAACTATTCGAAGCGAAGGCTTCTTGACTCCTGGACCTTGGTTATCACTTCCTGCTGATCCGCCTGAAGCGCCAGAACCTTCTGGCTCAGGTGGTTCACTACCATCATTACCAGCATCGAAGACCATTCCTTGCCCATTTTCTTTCGCGTAGATACCTAAAACCGCATTAATGGGAACAAAAACTTGTTTAGGAATGCCGGCAAAACGGCCTTCAAAATCAACTGCGTGATTGTGAATAGAGAATGATTGAACTGCAGATGGCGAGACATTAAGAATAATCTGACCATCTCTCACATGTTCCTGAGGAACCTCGACCCCGTCTTCAAATGCATTAACCAAAATATAGGGTGTGCACTCGTTTTCTATTATCCATTCATAGAGCGCGCGAATAATGTAAGGTCTGCTTGATGTCATTGTCATATCGCAGCCCAACGTAAAAAGTCTGAGCTATTAAACCATCTCTTTTTCTTGCTCGGAAAGGCTCGCCATGACCGATTCTCTCTCGAACAAACGATCACGATAATCTAACATTGGCTTAGTTGTTTTAGACTTTGGAAGATCGATTCCCATTACCGGCAACCTCCAAAGTATGGGACAAACGACACAGTCAACAATAGTGAATTCGTCGCTCATGAAATAGGGTTTTTCACCAAAAATTGGTGCTATTGCAATAAGGCCTTCGCGCAGTTCTTTACGCATTTTATCGAGTTGGGAAGGCGTCCCTTTTCCCGCCATGATCGGATCAACCAGGTTGCACCAGTCCTTGCTAATGCGATAAATCCAAAGCCTGCTCTGTGCACGGGCAACTGGATAAACAGGGAACAATGGGGGATGAGGAAAGCGCTCATCCAAGTACTCCATCATTATATCCGCTTCGTAAAGCACTAAATCACGATCCACCAGAGTGGGCAAATTATTATATGGATTTAGAGTCGCCAGATCTTCAGGTTTGCTGTCTGGATCCACGTCAATAGTTTCTACTGTGACTCCTTTTTCAGCAAGGACAATCCTAACCCGGTGACTATAATGACTGGTTCCATCTGAATAAAAAGTCATCGAAGATCTTTTAGCGACCACGCCCATAATATTTCCTCAATTCCTAATGATAGTTTTTGTTTTTAGCGTTTTTTTAATGATAATCTTTTGAAAATTCTCTACCCATCAATGCGGCTAGAATATAAAGGACTCCAAGGAAAGCCAGCACCCAAATTCCAATTTGCTGTCTGCGATCTCTAATAGGCTCGCCGATGTAATAAAGAAAATTAACCATGTCGGCAACGGCTGTATCAAATTCCGCTTCGCTCATTGATCCATTTCCTTCCGCATAAAGCTCGCATTGAGCTGGGTCTCCTGTCCCATGATCGTCACAAATCACATCACCTTGCAATTCATGGAGCACATTAGGCATTCCAACATTTGGGTAAAGTTTATTATTAGCACCTAATGTCCTAGCCCCATCGTTATAGAAAGACTTTAAGTAGGTATACAGCCAATCAGCGCTATGAACTCTTCCTGCTAGAGTGAGGTCAGGTGGCGCTGCACCAAATGCGCCCTCTGCATATTCTTTAGACATAGAGTTTTCAATTAGGTCTCCAATTAGCGAATCATCAAAAACTAAATTAGCAAGGACTAAGTCATGAGGAATTTCTAAATCATTAGCAGTTCGTTCATAACGGGCATAGCCCAACGCATGGCAGCTAACGCAATAGTTCATATAGTACTTAAATCCACGTTGCAGAGAGCCTTTGTCATCAAAGTCTGTTTCGACATGCTCTAGATCAAGACTAGTCGTCGAAGCAGCTTCGGCACTTTCTGAAACCAACATGAGCGGAAGCACAACGAGAAAGATTATTAATAATATGCTGCCGATTAGCTGGGGAATGCTTATCCAGCGCCCGGTCAGACGCTTTGGCGGTTCAACTGTTTGCTCAGCTTGCGTATACCAAGGCATAGCAAAAAAATAGGCAAAGTAAATCAGCGTCATAATCTGAGCGAGCAAGGTCTTTGCTGGGCTAACCGTTTGAGTTCCCAAGTAGCCCAGGATGATGAATGAAACCACAAACATCAGCAACGCAATGCGGCTATACCAACCTTTGTAACGCATGGATTTAACTGGGCTCTTGTCCAACCAAGGCAATAAAAATAGCATAGCTATGGCGCCGAACATGACCAACATCCCCCAAAAATTGGAATCAATACCGAACAATGGCAGGGTCATCGCACGCAACATTGAATAGAACGGTGTGTAATACCAAACCGGAGGAACATGCTCAGGTGTTTTTAGTGAATCTGCTTCCTGAAAATTAGGAATCTCTAGAAAATACCCTCCCATTTCTGGAGCAAAAAAGACAATTGCACAGAAGGCGAATAAAAACAGAATTACACCTGCTAAATCATGATAAAGCGTGTAATACGGATGAAACGGAACACTGTCCACTGGGATTCCATCAGGGCCTTTGTTCTCTTTTATCTCGACACCGTCAGGATTATTTGATCCCACTTCATGCAATGCCAAAATGTGCAAAACTACTAAAGCAATAAGTACGATTGGCAATGCCACCACATGCAGTGCAAAAAACCGATTTAGCGTGGCACCAGAAATTAAATAGTCACCGCGAATCCATACCAACAAATCCTCTCCGATAATCGGAATCGAACCAAATAGGGAAACAATTACATTTGCACCCCAGTAGGAGAGCTGGCCCCACGGCAAGATATAGCCCATAAACCCTTCAGCCATTAATACCAGGTAAATAGCCATACCTAATACCCAGAGTAATTCTCGCGGCTTCTTGTAAGAGCCATACATGATTCCACGAAACATGTGGAGATACACGACAAAGAAAAAAGCGGAAGCACCGGTGGAATGCAAATAACGCAACAACCATCCGTAATCCACGTCGCGCATGATGTATTCTATCGAGGCAAATGCCGCATCGGCGCTAGGCGTATAATTCATGGTAAGCCAAATACCAGTCAGAAGCTGGATTACTAAAACCAGTAAAGAAAGAACGCCAAAAAAATACCAAATATTGAAGTTTTTGGGAGCATAGTATTCGCTCATGTGCTTCTTCCAGGCTGCCACAATGGGCAATCTGGCATCGATCCAATCTCGCAAGCCGATTAATGCGGACATTAAGCGTCCTATCTGTTGAGTTTCTTGAGCTATATTTTTGCTACTGGAGGCATCGTTCATGTTGCGCTCTCCTCATCAATTCCGATTATTAAAACATCATCACTTTCGAATGAATGAGGTGGTACTTGCATATTACGTGATGCAGGAGATCCGCTATAAACTCGACCTGCCAGGTCAAAACGAGAGCCATGGCATGGACAAAAAAACCCGCCTCTCCATTCTGTGTCAAACGGTTCTGGCCGAAGTGTAATATATGGTGTTGGTGAGCAAAAAAGATGCGGACATAGACCGACCAATACCATTAAATCAGGTCTTCTTGACCGATATTCATTCCGCGCATAATCTGGTTGTTCTGGGTCTTCTGAATCCGGATCTGTAAGCCTATCTGGATCTTCATTGAGAGCGCTTAATGCTTCATCACTGCGGTTAATAATAAATATAGGCCTTCCTCGCCAAGCAGGAATAGGACCTAACATTTCACCTGATTGGAGTCGGCTAACATCAATGCGAATTGGAGCACCTGCTGCTCGAGCTTTAGCACTTGGGTTCCAGGATCCTACAAAAGGAACCGCTGCTCCTGCTACCCCGGCAGCACCAACTGCCGAAGTTGAACCCACAAGAAATCGCCTACGGCCAGTATTAGCACTGTCGTCAGTCACCGTAATTTTCTCCTTGAGAACATACTTAAATACAATTGATATGTCACAATAAGGGTAGGAATCAGTCCTGCTATCGTCGTGACGGGGAATGCACCCCTGTTATTGAAGCTACAATCTTGGATTTTAGTAAAAAATACAGTTTTTTTCAAGTCAGAGCATACTCCAAAAAGCCCATATCTTACTGATATAAATAGAAAAATATTTATTTTTCAAGTCAAAAAAAACGCCAATTCTACACTCGGAATCAGCGTTTCCTTATAAATTCTTTAGCAATTTAACGCTTGGAAAACTGTGGCTTCTTACGCGCTTTCCGTAAGCCAACTTTCTTACGCTCAACTTCCCGTGCATCACGAGTCACGAAGCCAGCTTTGCGTAAGGTCGGTTTTAATTCGCTATCATAATCCATTAGTGCTCGGGTAATACCGTGCCTTATGGCGCCAGCTTGCCCAAAGCTGCCTCCACCACGAACACTTACGTTGACATCAAATTTTTCAACCATTTCGACCAGCTCTAATGGCTGCCGGACGATCATGCGTGCAACCTCTCGTCCAAAATAACCATCTAGCGAGCGGCGGTTGATAGTTATGCTGCCCTTCCCACTGGTTAGATAAACGCGGGCAGTTGAAGTCTTGCGCCGACCAGTACCGTAATATTGTGTAGTTGCCATTAAATACTACCGCCTACAATTGAACTGATTTTGGTTGTTGGGCGCTATGCGGATGCTCGGAACCCGCATAAACTTTGAGTTTCTTAAACATTGCTCGGCCTAATGGTGTTCGTGGCAACATGCCCTTTACCGCCAGTTGAATAACTCTCTCGGGAGTTCGATCGATTAACTTCTCAAAAGAAATGGACTTTAAGCCACCCGGATATCCAGAATGAGAATGATACATCTTGTCTGAAGCTTTATTTCCAGTCACTTTAACCTTCTCTGCATTAATGACCACAACGAAATCCCCTGTGTCCACATGAGATGTATATTCTGCTTTATGCTTTCCTCGTAACCGGGTCGCTATAGCAGTCGCCATGCGACCTAGAGTCTGTCCATCTGCATCAACAAGCAGCCAGTTTTGATCCACCTCGTGGGGTTTGGCACTGTACGTCTTCATTACACTCAAAGTTGGCATTAGTTTAAGGAGCGCGAATACTAACGGAGCGACACTGAATATTCAAGGAAATTTGGGCTGCAAAACCAGCTTTATCGGTGCTTCCAGCGAATTTAGCATTATTAGGAAATTACCGAATCTTGATTTAAACAATTTTCCTCAAGCTAGGTGCTCGGAGCTCAAATAATCATGAGATTGCATCTCAAGCAACCTAGATGACGTTCGCTTAAATTCGAAAGTAAGGCGCTGGCCTTGGTATAGATTTGGAATTTGAGTTTTCGCAGAAACGATAAGTTTTACCCTTCTGTCGTAGAGCTCATCGACTAAATTAACAAACCGCCGTGCTTTTTCGTCCTGAGACTCATCGAATTGTGGTACACCACTAATAATTAACGCATGAAACATTTTTGCAATTTCCACATAATCGAAGGCACTGCGGGGACCCCCACAAATAGCAAAGAAATCAAACCAGACAACATCTTCTGCGCAATAGCGTGTACCAATCTCTCTACCCAATATGCTGAGGGATTCATTGATTGTAATCTCGGAGCGGTTCGGAACTAATTCATAAAAACTTTTTAACAATGCCGTTTCAGTAGTTGTATTAACTGGAGAGTGATAAAGCGTCGCCTGACTTAAGCTCCGCAGCCGATAGTCCACTGCGCCGTTTAGCTCGATAATATTAGTGTTAGATTTAATCAGATCTATCGCCGAAAGAAACCGTTCTCTTTGTAACCCGTTTTCGTAAAGCCTATCCGGATGAATATTGGATGTCGCTATCAAGAGAACTTCACGCTCAAATAAAGCTTCTAGCAACCCAGCAAGAATCATCGCATCACCTATATCGAATACGAAAAACTCATCAAAACAAAGAACTTTTGTGGTTTTTGCTATATCTGAAGCGATAATTTCTAAAGGGTTTTTTGAGCCCTGCAATCTTTGAAGATCTGCATGTATCGACTGCATAAATCGGTGAAAGTGAGTTCTTTGCCTCAACGCTGGCGGCAAACAATCGCAAAAAAGATCCATTAGGTAAGTTTTACCGCGGCCAACCCCACCCCATAAGTAGATTCCTTTTGATTTAACAGGGTTTTCATTGCTGCCGAGCAACAATGCCTTGACCCTTTTCCAAAAAGATTTTGACTCTGCCCTCCCTAATTGCAGCGATTCATATAATTTATTAAGAGATCCAATTACGTGGTGTTGGTCCGCGTCAAAAATTATGACTTCGTCTTTCAAATCTACTTGATATTTTTCGGAAGGAGTCATTACTCTGAGAAGTTAAAAATGCCATGCAGCGAAATTATTAAACGCACCAAGATTCTAGGGGTCTTTGCATTCAGAAACCAGCCTCTTGGTAAAAAAATAGTGGTCTCCAAACAATCTCAAGCTAAAGTTTTTACAGAGATTTATTGATTTAAGGTATACTTATGCCCTTGCTCTTGAACCATGGGAGCTAATTCCACCTTAGATACATGGGTAGTAAATGTCGGTTTGGTTGATTGCAATGGGTTGCTTGGCAATTGGAATAGTAGCTGGTGTCGTTTTTGCGAGTCGGCTGAATACTAGTCCGTCTCGAGTGCAGGAGTTAGAAAACCAAATCCGCACCCTCAAAGACTCCAACAACGAATATCGGCATAGCGTAAGCGATCATTTCAGCATGACGGCTGAATTGGTTCAGCACATGACTGAGAGCTACAAAGAGGTTTACCAACATATAGCGAGTGGAGCTCAGGACCTTTGTAATACAGAAGTTGCCAATAAATTACTCCCCACTGAATCCGATGCAGTTTTTGACGCTACGGCTCAGGAAACAGAATCAACCGGGCTAATTCCCCCGAAGGATTATGCCGTTAAGGCATCTCCCGACCAAGTTGGAGCTCTATCTGAAGACTTTGGTATCGATAAAGCAAAATTGATAGCAGAAGAAGACGTCCCAATTCAGCCCGCAAAATAAAAAGCGGGCGCACTATAAATTCTCAAACTCAAATCCACCTTTTGGGGACCTGAAGCAGACCTTTCAATATATTATGGCCGAATACAACCTCACTCATCTTAAGCAATTAGAAGCGGAAAGTATTTATATTATTCGTGAAGTGGTGGCAGAGTTCGATAAGCCCGTAATGCTTTATTCAATCGGAAAAGATTCAGCTGTAATGTTGCAACTGGCGCTAAAAGCATTTTATCCAGGTAAACTTCCATTTTCATTGATGCATATTGATACAACTTGGAAATTTCGAGAAATGATCGAGTTCCGAGAACAACAAGTTAAAAAACTAGACTTAGATATGATCGTACATATCAATCAAGAAGGTCTAGAAGCTGGTATTGGACCGTTTACTCATGGCAGCGAAAAACACACTGACATAATGAAAACTCAAGCCTTAAAGCAGGCGTTGGACAAACATAAATTCGATGCAGCATTCGGTGGTGCTCGAAGAGACGAAGAAAAATCTCGAGCCAAGGAAAGAGTCTTTTCCTTCAGAGACAAAAACCATGTTTGGGACCCAAAGAATCAGCGGCCAGAGATTTGGAATATCTATAATGGCAAGGTAAACAAGGGTGAAAGCATCCGCGTTTTTCCCCTATCGAACTGGACAGAACTAGATATTTGGCAATACATATATCTAAATAATATTGATATCGTGCCTCTCTATTTCGCGAAACCTAGGCCCGTTGTAAATATAGACGGGGTGGATATTCTTGTTGATGATGATCGTATGCCCATCGGAGAAGATCAAAAAATCGAAACTAAGACAGTTAGATTTCGTACGCTTGGATGTTATCCATTAACTGGCGCTATTGAATCAACCGCCACCACCTTACCTGAGATTATTCAAGAAATGTTACTTGCCACAAGTAGCGAGAGACAGGGTAGGCTTATTGATTCTGATTCAGCTGGCTCCATGGAAGAAAAGAAACGAAAAGGATACTTCTAACAACAAATGTCTCATCAATCCAAATTAATCAGTACCGATATCAATGCCTATCTCGCTCAGCATGAGCGCAAGGAACTGCTGCGCCTTCTTACTTGTGGCAGTGTGGATGACGGAAAAAGTACACTGATTGGCCGACTTTTGCATGATTCAAAAATGATATACGAAGATCAGTTAGCCGCGATAGAAGCAGACAGTATTAAGTCTGGCACAACAGGTGGTAAAATCGATCTCGCGTTACTGGTAGATGGATTACAAGCAGAGAGAGAACAAGGTATTACAATCGATGTTGCCTATCGCTATTTTTCAACCTCTAAACGCAAATTCATCATTGCTGACACCCCCGGCCACGAACAATATACGAGAAATATGGCGACTGGCGCGTCGACTTGTGACCTGGCAATAATATTAATAGATGCCCGGAACGGAGTTCAGACTCAGACCAAACGTCATAGCTTTATCGCTTCGTTATTAGGGATCAAACACATCATTGTGGCAATCAACAAAATGGACCTTGTTGATTATAAACAATCAGTCTTTGAGGAAATTAAAGCAGACTATCTCGACTTTTCGCAAAAGCTTGCGCCAGCAGACTTTCGCTTTATTCCTATTTCGGCCCTAAATGGGGACAATGTTGTTAATGTCAGCGAGAATATGCGCTGGTATAAGAACGGCGCCTTAATGCCTATGCTGGAAACCGCAGAGATTTCTGCTGACCGGAATTATTCGGATTTCCGATTCCCAGTTCAATATGTAAATCGACCTAACCTAAATTTCCGAGGGTTTTGTGGCACCGTAGCATCTGGCGTAGTAAGAAAAGGCGATGAGATTACAATACTTCCCTCAAAAAAAGTAAGCCGAGTTAAATCGATCGTAACTTTCGATGAAGAAATTGAGCTAGCGCACGCTGAGATGGCAATTACCCTAACACTTGAAGACGAGATAGATGTTAGCCGCGGCGATGTAATCACTCACTCCAATAATTTACCGACTAGTCGCAATCATTTCGAAGCTACTGTGGTGTGGATGACTGACAGCCCGTTATTACCGGGCAAAAGTTATGATTTAAAAATAAACTCATCCACAGTTACCGCACAGATCAAAACAATCCGCAATAAAATTGATGTGAATAATCTAAAAAAACTCCCAGCGCCTGCGCTGGAGCTCAATGAGATTGGTTTGGTTGAAGTTTCCTTAGATAAATCTGTCTGTTTTGACGCTTACATAACGAATCGAGCTACTGGAAGTTTTATCATTGTAGATCAACTCACTAATGCGAGCGTCGGCGCTGGAATGATCGACTGCGAGCAACAGCAGAAAATACCTCGAACTGAAGCTCATAATGTCCATGTAACAAAAGAAGAAAGAGCATCTCGATATGGACAAAAACCCGCAACAGTAATGTTTATTGGCGTATCTGGTTCCGGAAAATCAACTTTAGCCCACGGATTAGAGCGCAGACTCTTTGATCATGGGCGAGTAAGCACGGTGCTCGACGGAAAAACTATGCGGTTAGGCATCAGTAAGGACCTATCACACGATGCAGAAGGTAGAGCAGAAAACTTAAGACGAAGTACACATATAGCCAGATTCTTAAATGATTCCGGGGTCATTTGTTGCGCTTCCTTTGTAGCACCTAATGCAGATTCACGAGAGCATGCAATAAGCGTGATCGGCAAAGATAATTGTTATCTTGTTTATTGCAACGCACCGATAGAAGTATGTATACAGCGAGATCCATCTGGGCTTTACGCTGCGGCGGAAGGTTCTGACTCTACAGATATACCCGGCCTATCTTTTCCTTACGTACCACCAGAAACAACTCACTTGGAATTAGATACAGAGGCTTTATCAATTGAGGAATGCTTGGACCAAGTATTTAAGTTAATGCAAGAAGAAGAAATTATATAGAATCCCGAGCCTATCCAGTATTTTAAAATCTAACTACTTGGATATTTTCCACTTGTATATTTATCGCGGCAATTGAATTCAAACTGGATTTTCGATATCGATAAACTCATGCTGGATGGAAAATTTTTCTGAGAGATAATTACCCACAGCCTGCACTCCATATCTTTCCGTAGCATGATGTCCAGCCGAAAAGAAATGCAGACCCGCTTCTCGTGCTATATGCACCGTCTGTTCTGATACTTCCCCAGTTAGATAGGCATCGACTCCCGCAGCTACTGCCAATTCAATAAAATTTTGTGCTGCACCAGTACACCAAGCGATTTTTTCTATTTTCTCACTTGCACCCTTAATACCCAGAGGCATGCGTTTTAACTTTTGGTTTATATGCTGGGAGAAATTATCGAAAGACATTGGCTGGTTTAGCCGACCGCAAAAAACAATCGGGTTCCTCTGCTGCGAGTCCAATGGTGATTCAACATTTAATCCCAATATTGTTGCGAGTTGTGCATTGTTGCCCAGCTCCTTATGAGCATCAAGCGGCAGATGATAAGCACTTAAACTAAGATCATTCTGTAGCAACATTTGAATACGGGACTTTTTTAAACCGGTTATGGATTGATCTTCTCCTTTCCAAAAGTAGCCATGATGCACTAATATGAAATCAGCTTTTGCAACCACTGCGGCCTTTATTAAGGCCCTGCATGCAGTAACTCCACTGACAATTTTCATTACTTCTTTACGTCCTTCCACCTGCAAGCCGTTGGGGCAATAATCGTTAAATTGTTCTGGTTTTAATAGATTATTAAGTTCCGTGGTTAGTTCATTCAGGCTTACGGGCATTGGAAATGACCTCTAGTCGCTGTATATTGCTTAAGAGAATAATAGTAACACATTGCAAAATATGCTCGCCCGGACTAGACCATGAATCGAACTGTAAAAATCATTCAGTTTATAAGTTGGCCTGCGGCATGCGGTGTTCTAGTCGCCATTGTGATCTTGCAGTACTCTCAGCTGGAACAACTTGGCCATCGAATTGAGCAATCCAATATTGAGCCCCTCTCTCAAGCTAATACTTCTTTTGCTGTCGCTATCAGTAAGGCTGCACCCTCAGTTGTTGGTATTACCGCCACCCGTTTTGATGTGGAATCCGTTGAAAGAGCCGCAGATGATCAGCTAAATTTTCATCTCGAAGAACGAAACAGCCTGGGCTCGGGCGTAATTGTAAGCTCAAATGGATTTATTCTTACCAACCTTCATGTGGTAGATAATCTATTTGACCTCTTTGATACCGAAGTAACTCTAAACGATGGCCGCAGGGTTCCTGCGACGGTCGTAGCCTGGGATAAACTAAATGACTTAGCGGTTCTACATATCAACATGAATGACCTGACGCCTATCGAAACTTCTAGTATGCAGGATTTGAAAGTTGGCGACGTAGTTTTTGCAATTGGCTATCCCAGAAATATAGGTCAATCAGTATCTCAAGGTATTATTAGCGCCTTAACCAATAACCCTGATGCCACTGTCTCAATTATTCAAACAGACGCAGCGATTAATCCCGGTAATTCGGGCGGGGCACTTATCAACTCTGAAGGCAAGTTAATTGGGATTAACTCATCTATATTTTCTGAATCAGGTAATTTCGAAGGAATTGGTTTTGCAACCCCTGCCAGTATCGCCCTAACATCAATGGAAGAACTCGTCGCGCAGGCGATTGAAGCGAACTCCGGTTACTTAGGGGTTTTAACCGGTGAGGCACTCAATGAACAGTCCAGCCAATTATTTTTTGGCGTAAACCATATTCGAGGAATGTTAGTTGAAAGTGTTGACGATGGCGGCGCCGCCGAAAGGGCAGGAATAAGGCCTGGCGATGTAATCACTCAAGTAGAAAACACCCAAGTCGTGGATGCACAAAATATCTTAATGGAAGTTAGAAACAAAAAACCTGGTGACACAGTAAATGTCCAGGTATACAGAAACAGTCAGACGTTTAATCTACCGGTAACTCTGGGCTTTGGCGAAGCTCGCATAATAGAGCCACAGTCTGCTTCAAATTAATCTGAATTTTTCCTTAATCGATATTCTGCAGAAAGAGCATGCGCCTGCAGATGTTCATTTCGAGCTAACTCTGCCGCGGTAACTGCTAAGTTTTGAGCACCCTCTGCAGAGCAGTTAATAATCGAACTGCGCTTTTGAAAATCGTAGACACCGAGTGCAGAGAAGAATCGGGCCGTTCCTGATGTAGGCAGCACGTGACTGGGACCAGCACAATAATCTCCAAGCGCTTCCGCACTATATCGACCAAGAAATATCGCACCGGCGTTTTTTATGCCTTCCAAAATAACATCAGGATCATCTACAGAAACTTCCAAGTGCTCGGGCGCAATTAAATTACTTACTAATACTGCCTCTTCAATATCTTTTACAGAAATCAGTATCCCTCTATTCTTTAGAGAAGTTTGAATAATCTCTGCCCGCTCCATCTTTGGCAATAATTTGTCAATACTCAATTGAACCGCATCCAAATATTCTTCGTCGATTGAAATCAAAATAGATTGCGCCTGCTCGTCATGTTCAGCCTGCGAAAATAGATCCATTGCAATCCAATCAGGATCTGTTTTGCCATCACAAATGATTGTCAATTCAGAAGGACCGGCAACCATATCAATACCAACGTCCCCAAAAACCATTTTTTTAGCCGCCGTGACAAAAACATTGCCTGGACCAGCGATCTTATCCACCCTCGGAATAGTCTCGGTTCCATAGGCTAAAGCTGCTATAGCCTGAGCGCCCCCCACTGTATAAAGCTGGCTGACACCAGCCAAGGCCGCTGCTGCAAATATTAGTTTTCCATCATCACCATAAAGAGTAGGAACTGTAGCGATTATTTCACTAACCCCTGCGACTTGAGCTGGTATGGCGAGCATCAGAACCGAAGAGGGATAGTTTGCTTTCCCACCCGGCACATATACACCTACCCTTTCGAGAGGGCTAATCTTTTGACCATAGACTGAGCCGTCAGCCTCTTTATATTGCCATGAACTTTGCTTTTGCTTTTCGTGGTAGCTTTTAATGCGCTCCGCTGCATGAGTCAGGGATTGTCGTTGCTCATTCGATAGACTCGCCAAGGAGTTCTGCAACTGATCGGAAGAAACAATTAATTCCTTTAGTGACTGCACTTTAAAACCATCAAATTGGTTAGTGTAATCAACTAAGGCTTGATCCCCTCGAAGTTTTACATCGGCTAGAATTTTTCCAACAGCTTCTGTTACCTCTTTCTCAGCCAACATTTCTCGCCGCAATAATTGATTTAATTGATGCTCAAAATTAGAAGCAGTGGTGGATAGACGTGTGATTGAATTAGTTAGCTTGCTCATTAGAATTTAGTAGTCGGTCTAGCTTTTGTTAACTGCAGCACTCAACTTCCTTAGAATATCGTGAATTATCGCGTTTTTAATCTTCATGGATGCTTTATTGACTATAACTCGAGAAGAAACATTAGTTATAAGGTCCTTCGGTTCCATTCCATTCGCTGTTAAGGTTTTTCCCGTTTCAACGATGTCAACAATCAAGTCCGCCAACCCCAATGAAGGTGCAAGTTCTAACGCTCCATTAAGTTTAATTAACTCGACTTGCTGCCCCTGCTCAGCAAAATATTTTTTTGCAATATTAGTAAATTTGGTAGCGACTTTTAGTGTATCCGAAGTACTGCTCGGAACCATGGGCTCTGCCGTCATCAAGCGACACTTTGCAATCCGCAAATCAAGAGGTTCATAAAACCCGTTAGAGCCGTGCTCTAGAATTAAGTCTTTGCCAGCAACACCCATATCAGCACTTCCAAATTCTACATAAGTAGGCACATCAGAACCTCGCACAACCATAAGTTTTACATTGTCGAAATTGGTATCAAACAACAATTTTCGACTTTGGGTTATATCTTCCATCGGTTCAATATTCGCTGCCGCCAACAAAGGAAGAGTTTCTTTTAAAATACGTCCCTTGGTGAGCGCAATGACTAAATTTGTAGATTTCATGAAATTTTCTAAATTGAATAAACTATTAAATCAGTTTGATTAAGAAGGAACCCGACGTATTTGAGCCCCGAGTAGCTGGAGTTTTTCTTCAATACATTCATAACCACGATCGATATGATAAATCCGGTCTACGCTGGTTTCATTTTCAGACACAAGCCCTGCAATTATTAGACTAGCTGACGCGCGCAGATCTGTAGCCATTACTGGCGCGCCCTTTAAAGCATCTACACCTTGGACTATTACTGTGTTTCCTTCTACCTTTATTGACGCACCCATTCTATTCATTTCGTGAACGTGCATAAATCGATTTTCAAACACTGTTTCAGTTATTGAGCCAGTGCCCTCTGCTACCGAGTTAAGCGCTGTGAATTGCGCTTGCATGTCTGTTGGAAAAGCTGGATATGGCGCAGTTCGCAATGACACTGCTTGCGGTCTTTTGCCATGCATATTTAATTCAATCCAGTTATCCCCTAATGTAATCTCGGCGCCAACCTGTTCCAACTTGCTGAGCAGTGATTCCAAAATATCAGGCCGCGTATCTTTCACTTTAATATGCCCCCGAGTAGCAGCAGCTGCTATCAGGTAGGTGCCTGTTTCAATTCGATCTGGCATTACTGAATAGCTACACCCATGCAAATCGTTAACGCCATTAATAATTATGGTATCTGTCCCCTGACCAGAGATATCTGCACCCATTTTTACCAGACAATTAGCTAAATCGACTACTTCAGGTTCTCGAGCCGCATTCTCTATAACAGTCTGACCCTCTGCCAGGCAAGCAGCCATCATCACGTTTTCAGTGCCAGTAACGGTGACTAAGTCCATAAAAATGTGGGCACCGTTTAACTTTCCTTTAACTGAAGCCTTTATGTACCCATCTTCAACTACGATGTCAGCGCCCATAGCCTGCAAAGCGCTGATATGAAGATTTACTGGTCGGCTTCCAATTGCACACCCTCCGGGCAACGCCACTTCTGCCTGACCATAGCGAGTTAGAAGAGGCCCTAATACCAAAATAGAAGCGCGCATTGTTTTCACTAATTCATAAGGAGCACTGAAATGCTTGATTGTACTGCTGTCCACTTCGACATTCAGTTTTTCATCAATTATTGGTTGTACTCCCATACAACCTAAAAGTTCGAGCATGGTTGTAATATCGAACAAGTGAGGCAGATTACATATTTGAATGGTTTCTTGAGTTAACAAAGTAGCTGCAAGAATGGGAAGTGCTGAATTCTTTGCGCCGGCAATCCTAATCTCACCCTTAAGACTGACTCCGCCCTTGATAATTAACTTATCCATAGTGATCTAATTCTGGAAATCACATTTAAGAAACTAAATTTTCAGCAGGAGTCTGCAATTTCATGGAAACTGCATGAATAACACCACTCGAAATTTGCTCATTAAGAATTTTGTAAATGGTCTGTTGCCTTTTTACTGCACTCAAGCCTTCGAATACGTCACCGGTTGCGGAAACAAGATATTTCCCTTCCCCTCCCTCGACACTTATCTCGCAATTTGGCAATGCGGTTAACAAAAGCTGTTCAATTTCATTGGTTCCCAAGGTATCGACTCCGATTTACTGCCAATTATCTAAGACCAGATCAATGTCGCTATTGTGTTCAGACATTAGCGCTGAAAATTGACCAAAGTATTGTCGTCCCAAATTAATTCCTGCAAGGCTTAAATTTTTTAACTTCCACTCATCATTTCCATTTATGAACATCTGGTACTGCAAGCGAAGATTGCTATCGCTGCCTCTAAGCTCCATACCAACCACAGTATCTGCTCTTGGATCATCATCTGTATTGCTCGATGGCAGAAAGACTAATTCCTCACCATTGTAATTCGCTAATGAAGCACCATAAAAGCGGGTTAGTGTACTGCGTAATATATCGGCAAACCTTTCTGTTTGATCAACTGAGGCACCATCAGCGAAACGATTCATAACGACTTCAGCAACCGCATTAAAATCTACAAAAGTGTTTAACACTGCCTCTACATTAGCAAAATAGCGATCCCTATCTGACAGAAAGAGATCTTTAGATTCAGCAACGGTCTCGAGCAGGGTATTCACACCTAGTTCAGCCGTTTCGACGGCTGACATTTGCTGGGCATTTACTGTTCCTGCCATAGCCAGAACAACGAACCAGAGTAATACAACTTTATTCATTGATTTCATATGTTTATCTCCACAATTAAGCTGAAGGCACTCTGTTTGATGCCGCTAAGGACATAATTCTATTCAGCTTCCATTTTGATATTGCGCATTAAGACCTTAACGCTGACTGAACCCGGAGGACACGCCGCAAGTGTACATGAATTGAGAACTTCAATAAATTACTACTTGCAAAGCAAGACAAAGAATCTTCTAATTGCGCGCTTCATCAAAATCTCTATAATTTGCTAAATATGTTCCTTGCTGCAGTCATTATCGTTCTTGGATTTATTGGATTGATCTGGGGGGCGAATAAGTTTGTTTTTGGCGCATCTGCTCTCGCTCGAAACTTTGGGGTCTCCCCCCTAATGATTGGCCTTACCGTTGTTGCTTTCGGCACTTCTGCCCCCGAAATATTTTCCTCTGCAATAGCCGCTCTTGAAGACAAACCGGAACTAGCTATTGGTAATGCTTTGGGATCCAATTTGTTTAATGTAGGGGTTGCACTGGGCGTAGCGGCAATGATTAGCCCACTCAAGCCTCCAGAATCTCTGGCAAGCAAAGAAATTCCTGCACTCCTTCTTGTAACTTTAGTTACTGGAGCATTGTTGATAGATCTACATCTGGGCATCTTTGATGCTTTAGTACTAGTTGGTCTAGCTGGTTTTTTAGGCTATAGGCTCTACAGACAAAGCTCACACTCTGGCAAGGCGCCTGAAATTGAAGACTTAAAATTAACAGAAATTAATAGCATTCAGGCATTCGCCTATTTGATTTTGGGGTTAGTACTTTTGATATTAAGTGCAGAAGCACTTGTTCAAGCAGCTTCATCAATAGCTGAGGATTTACATGTTTCAGCCGCAATCATTGGTTTAACCATTGTAGCTCTTGGAACCAGCCTTCCAGAGTTAGCAGCATCTGTTACTTTTGTGCTTAAAGGGCACCACGAATTAGCGATTGGAAATATAATAGGGTCAAATATTTTGAATCTTTTGGCGGTTCTACCATTCCCTGGTCTATTGAGCGCTAGTTCAGTCGACCCATTTCTGCTCTATCGTGATTACGTAGGTGTGCTAATTCTGACCGTATTGTTATCTTATATTTGTTATCGCGGCATCAAGAAACAAAAGATGATTGGCCGCGTCCATGGCGCTATTTTCTTGTTAATATATTGTTGCTGGTTTACGGTTATGTTACTTCAGACGCAAAATTAAATCGCGCATACTTATGACTATCGACGATACAAAGAAAACCTCTGTAATTAATAGTGTGCTTAGAGCAATTGAAATAGAAAGTAATGCAATTATTGCCTTAAAAACACGTATTGGTCGGGACTTTGAAGAAGCCTGCAACATAATCTTAAACTGTAAAGGCAGAGTAGTCGTGACCGGGATGGGAAAATCTGGTCATATTGGAAGAAAAATTGCAGCAACCCTTGCTAGTACCGGCACTCCTTCTATGTACGTCCACCCAGCTGAAGCCAGCCATGGCGACATAGGAATGATTACCTCTGCAGATGTTGTTCTAGCGCTTTCCAATTCTGGAATAACCGAAGAAATCACTAGTTTGCTGCCTGTCCTTAAACGGAAGAAAATTTCACTAATCACCATCACGGGCGATAAGAACTCTGCGCTTGCAGCAGCAGCTTCTGTCAATATTGATGGCCAGGTGGAGGAAGAAGCTTGCCCTCTCGGCCTGGCTCCAACCTCCAGCACTACCGTTGCTTTAGTGTTAGGTGATGCACTTGCTATGGCATTACTTGAGGCGCGAGGGTTTACCAGCGATGATTTTGCGTTCTCTCATCCTGGCGGCAATCTCGGTAGAAAATTATTTGTTAAAGTGAAAGACGTAATGCGCAGCGGTGAGGAAATCCCCAAAGTTCTAACCACAACAACTTTATCAAATGCCTTACTCGAAATGAGCGAGAAAGGCTTCGGATTAACGACCGTTTTTAATGAGCAAAACCTATTAGAAGGCGTATTCACTGATGGCGACCTGAGGCGTATGCTAGGTTCGGGCAGAGATATACAAAGCACACTTATTAAAGATGTAATGTCCACCTCCTACAAATCTGTTTATAGCAATGCTCTCGCTGCGGAAGCAGCAAATATAATGCAAACTTCAAATGTCTATGTACTAATTGTCAAAAGTGACGACGACAAGATTGAAGGAATAATTAAAATGCATGATTTACTCGATGCCAATGTTGTCTAGCTCACTATGCAGTTTAATCTAGAACAAGAGTCCTTAAAATTTTCCGCAAGTAAAATTAGATTACTTGCATTAGATGTCGACGGTGTTTTAACAGACGGCCGACTTTATTTCTCTAATTCTGGCGAAGAAACTAAGGCGTTTCATTCCCTTGATGGTCATGGCATTAAAATGCTGCTCAGCGCAGGAGTGGATGTTGGGATAATAACAGGGCGGACTTCGCTGCTCGTTGAAAAACGAGCCAAGGATCTCGGAATCGAGATACTCTATCAAGGCCGCGAAGACAAATTACAAGCTCTAAATGAAATAGTCGCCAACAAAGACTACCCGCTAGAACAAGTTGCCTATGTGGGTGACGACCTGCCTGACTTACCAGCAATCCAATCCGTCGGCTTAGGCTTCTCGGTACCGAACGGCCATGCAGACGTTCGAGCAGCTGCAGCAGCCGTAACAGCAACCGCTGGAGGCTCAGGAGCAGTGCGAGAAATAACTGACTTTATAATCAAAAGCCAAAACAAAAACGACAACTTTGTTTAGCTCTACTATCAGTAGCTCTTTACCCCGCAATTCAAGTGATCGCTGAAGACTCCTCTATTTTGGAACATTCGTGATAAGCTTCCTACAAAACCCATATTGAGAAAGTAATGCAACGTCATAAGCTGCTTCTTGTCCCAAGTCTAATTGCAATCCTGATTTTCCTAGCAATATCAGCATATGACAGTGTTTCCATCAACTTGGAAGATACAGGCAGTTTCACCATACTCGACTATAACGTTTATTCAGAAGGGTTCAATACGGTCCTTTATAATCCTGAAGGTGATATTAATTACACGCTACGAGCCAAAAGCCAGACTCATTATAATGATGATCACACAGAACTAGAGAAACCATTTATTCGGCTTTTTCAAGATGGAAAATCCCGTTGGAATATCGCAGCTAACAACGGTCGAATTTCTGCTGATTTAAATGAGAACGAAATAGAAAATAGAACCATTGAATTGTCTGGGAATGTAGAAGTTTTTAGTCTCGATGCTTTTGGTAACCGCACAGTCATGTCTACAGAGTTTATCGAGCTTAATCCTCAAAATAAAACTTTGGAAACCGACCAAGCTATAAAGCTTGTAACTTCCACATTACAACAATCTTCCACCGGCATGTTCGCTAATCTTAAAATAGACGAAATCATATTTCATCGTGATATTCGAGGATACTATGAGCAGACCGATAATTAAGGCTCTAATATTATCTATGATTCTAGGGTTTTTTCTGCCGGTACCGATTAGGGCATTGGAAACCGATCGCGAGCAGCAGGTGCTCTGGAGCTCTGATGGTGATTCAACTATGCGCCTAAATGGCAATACACGAATCTTGGAAATGAGTGAGAATGTAAAAGTTACGCAAGGATCGTTAGAGATCATTGGCTCTGAAGCTATTTTCGAATACTTGGTTTCCACAAATGAACTTACCAAGGTTACAGTTCGGGGATCTCCGGTCCAGTATCAGCAACAACTCGATGAAGATGGAAATTTGGTTACTGGCACGAGTGACACCCTAGTATTTTATTCCGATGAGTTGGATGAAACGATTTTAGAACTTGTCGGCAATGCTAATATCGAATCTCCTGACTCCACTATGAGTTGTGCTGCAATTATATATATAGCTAACCGGGATTTAATTCGCGAAGCGACTGGCCCTTGCCAGGGAATGCTGAGCTCACAGTCTAATTAGCAATGTTAAAAGTCACGAACCTCGCAAAAAGTTACAAAGATCGAGAAGTGGTTAGAGGCGTTTCGATTAGTGTTAAAAAAGGTGAAATTGTTGGCTTACTCGGACCCAACGGCGCTGGCAAAACGACTTGCTTCTATATGATTGTCGGTTTAGTTAGAGCCGATTCCGGTGATGTATTTATAAATGAGAACAAACTTACTCCACTTCCTATACATAAGCGGGCTAGTTTCGGGCTCTCGTATCTGCCACAGGATTCATCTATTTTTAGAGCTTTAACAGTCGAGAATAACATCCTCGCCATTTTAGAGACTCGCCAAGATTTGAGCGGTGCAGAAAAAGAGAGGAAGCTGGAGACTCTGTTGGACGAGTTTAATATTCAACATATCCGACATAACAAAGGAATGAGCTTGTCTGGTGGTGAGCGCCGACGAAC
>CAXYEH010000014.1:45000-67951 GCA_964275945.1 uncultured Pseudomonadales bacterium | reverse complement strand
GTAAAAAAATCTGCAGCAGATTGGCTGTAATAGCGAATGCTTGGGACTAGTTGGTAATTGCGCCCGAGATTCTGAAACCATGAGGTATCAATCGTATGCGAGCTAATGCCGAAATCATCGTGATAGTATCGATAGTTTAGGTGCAGCGCGGCATTTCTGTCTACAAAAAATCGTCTATACGAATTTGACCAAGCAAGCTGAGTTTTGTTCTCTGGTCGGAAGTCAATTAGTTTGTAAGGGTCTGATAAAAAACCACGTTGTTCAGTGGTGCTGAACGCTGTTCTTATCGTTGAAAACTGATTAATAATTTGGCTAACTGAAATCACCGCTGACGAAGAGTATTTGCTTTCGCTGATGACACGACCGAAGAGCTCCGCATCTGTTGGGAAAATATCGTCCGCTGAGTGACTGAATGCTAGCGAAATGGTAGTGAGATCGTTATTGAAATGTCTTTCACCACTGAAGCCCACATAACTAGCTCTGTAGTCATCTTCCTCCGAATAACCAATGCTGCTGCCAATGCTGCCATTTTCTAAATAGTATCTGGCACCAATAGAAACCTCTGTTCGTTTGTCTCTTATGCCGCTAGCTCCACTTAAGTTCACGTCAGGGTCACCATCAAGGCCGACACTCGTAAACCAGGGCGATGCACCAGTTAGTGTTTCGTAATTGGCATCAATATTTACAGAAAAATTTCTGCCTACTGGGCTGATAAGTTTGAATTGGTGTACATCGATATCATACCTGTCGAGATCACCAAAAGGCACCTCACTCCGAGAAAGGTCATCTTCTTGATAATTCGAAACCTTATAGGAGGCCGTACTTTGAGTCGGCGGAGCATCTGCAAGAGAGATTCCGGGCAATGCTAGAGCCGAAGTCGAAAGGGCAATGAGGCTACGTGAAGGTTTTGGTTTCATTGAACGGGCAATGATGGAGGGAGATAAACGCTACGCGTTAATTACAGCCGCATCCACCACCGGCGGCATTATCGCCGCCGGACGCTGCTTCCTTGCTAAAAAAGATATGATCATTAAGCGCACTTTCCAAGGCATCAGTATCCCAGGCCATTTCTTTTCTGGCGAGGTAGCCTCTTTCCCAGGGGCGAACCTGAGAACAAGCCGATAGCAAAGTAACAGCCAGCATTATTGTAACTAGAGATCGAGCAGTGGGCATAAACTAATCGCTCGCTAGTACTTTCTTTACTTCTTCTTCGAGAATTTCCATATCGCCGCTACGAAAACCCATATGAACAAGTTCGACATTGCCGTCGGGCGAAATTAAATATGAGGAAGGCATGCCAATAACACCAAAGAGTTCAGCTGCATCTCCTTCGGGGTCCTGAGGGATTAGAAAATCCAAAGGCGTGTCTAATAAGAAATCCAGCCCATCTTCGATTGGGTTGTCCACATTTATAGCTATTACTTCCAAGCCTTGATCTTTGTACTTGTGATACATCTCGTTGTATAGCGGAAGAGACAGCACACAAGGAGCGCACCATGACGCCCAAAAATCGATAAATAGAGTCTTTCCCTCGAGGCCTTCAAGGTTTATGTTTGGCTTGTCGGCATAGATAGATGCAAAATCAAAAGCAGGGACTTTGTCTCCTTCTTCCACCGCAAAAGTTGTTGAGCCAACTAGAACCAACAGAAGACCAATCGTTGTTTGCATTCGTCGTAAGAGAAGCATGTTATTCCGTCCTAAATCGTGTATTAATCATCTGTAAGGGCGCGAAACCCGCCTTATTCTGCTCATTTCGGCTATTCTGCCGTAAGTTGCGCAATATTTTTATCAAAGTTATGTTGACTATAACGTACGAACTTAAAAGGCGTCTACTTAAGAAGTTCATCAATTAGGCTGGATTCGGAAAGGGTTCACCCAGGTTCCTTAGCATTTTTTGCCAGCGACGCCTTTGAATCTTGAGACTATATTGTACCTCTTTGTATTTGTCCCTGACCTGTAACTGATCCCAATGCTCCAATGACCGTTGGATTTTCTTTCCTTTAGCTTCATACCAAGCTTGGCGATGATCAGTCCATAGTTGGAGTGTTTTCAAAAATTGTTCATATTCTTGTTCGAGACATAAGCGCCAGTTTTCAGGAATGTTGAGTAATTCACAACGCTCGGTCGCAATTCGATATTGCATTTCCAGTTTTGCTTCCTCAATTTGTGCCAGAGTAGAGCGCTTTAAATCTTGAGTTAAACCAACGAGAGAGCAAAGTCTTATCATCCATTTGGTTGGGTCATAGTGCCACCACTTAACACCATTTCGATAATCCCATTGAAAGGTATGATGATAGTTATGATAACCCTCACCATAAGTTATTAGCGCTAACCATGAATTATCTCTTGCTGAGCTGCTATCACTATAGGTTTGTTGCCCCCACATATGGGCTAAAGAATTAATTAGGTACGTGGCATGTTGGCTTAGTACTAAGCGCAATAACCCCCCTAGTAGCAAACAGGCGATGATGTCGCCATGCAGATAGCCTAGAAATGCAGGGACACCTATGTTGGTAATAAGGACCAGTTTTAAATAATGAGTATGTTGCCAGCAAACAATAGGGTCTTCCTGTAAGTCTTTAACATTGGAGAAGTCGTTTGTCGCACTTTTGTAGTCCCTTAATATCCATCCAATATGTGAAAACCAAAATCCTTTGCCTGCTGAGTAGGGGTCTCGATCATTATTGTCGACATATCGGTGATGTCGCCTGTGATCTGACACCCAATGCAATATATCATTTTGCAGTGCACAGGCGCCGCCAATTGCGAAAATAAAACGGAGAGAGGGATGCGCGCGGTAGGTTTTGTGCGACCAGAGCCTGTGATAGCCCCCAGTAATAGACATTCCACAAAATGCCATTAACAAGATAAACACCATCCACTCATAGAGATCATAGCCATAAAAGTAGCCATAGAGTGGTACCAGAGTAATTGCGAATACTGGGGTTGTTATGAAGAGCACCGTATTGGTCCAGTTAATCGGGGCTTTGTCCATGCTTGAGTTTTCCTTAGTTGATGCAATTATAGCTTGGCTGACTGAGTTGAACTTCGAGTATAGTATCGTTAGTAAGCCTACTTTAGGCTATTAAGTAATTAGTATCGATTGTTGAATTAGAAAGATTAATACACCTTTGTAATATCGAGCAAGAAAGAAGTTGATTATTAGTTGAGGGGTTATCATTGGCAGAATCATTAAATGAAGATAATGGAGTAGATTGTGGAAAAAAAACTTATTGACCTTGAGAGTAAATTCAGTTTTCAAGAAGATTTATTGAATGAGTTGAATAATGTAGTTGTAAGGCAGCAGAAACAGATTAACCATCTCATTCAAGAAGTATCGCAGATTAAGTCTCATGTATTAGAAATTATTGACGGTCAGTTAGTTTCTGGAGGGCAAGATTCTAAAAATGAAATACCTCCTCATTATTAGTTAGCCTCTTTACTACTTTTGGATTTGAAAAATGATCGAATTTTAGAAAAGAAACCCACCGATTACTGCACAAAGTGTCATTGCAAAAAGAAACCATTTTATACTCTCTTGGGAAGCCTTAACGGCTACCTTTACTGCTAAGTGAGCGCCGGCCATAGATCCGATTGCAAGAATAATTCCCGGAGCCCACCACACTTGATCGAATACGATGAATATCCCTACTGCTGCTACCGTGAATGCTAAAGCGCAGGCCATTTTTAAAGCATTGGCTCTTATTAAGTCGTAACGTAGACCGCCAGAAAGTGCAGCTAACAGGATGAATCCAACTCCTGCTTGAATAAAGCCGCCATATAGCCCGGCTGCGAATAGGCCCCACCAGGCACCGGGATGTTCTGTCGGAGATTTCGTCGGCGTCCCGGGAGGAGGAGCTATGAAATCGGGTTTTATAAGAATGATCACAGACATTGTAAGAATGGTGCCTAACAAGATCGGTTTCAAAAACGAGTTTGGAATTACTGCAGCGACGACCGCACCGATAATGCCACCTATAACTGTAGGTATGAGAATCGGAATTATGGCGGGCCGGTCTAAAGTGTCATGCTTATCGTAGCCGGCTACTCCGACTATAGACTGCATTAAGATTGCAACGCGATTAGTTCCATTAGCGATGTCCGCCGGCAGGCCAAACATCATTAGAGCAGGCAGGGTCAAGTTGGACCCACCACCTGCCACAGTGTTAATACCGCCAGCGATAAAACCGGTGAAACTGAGAATTACTATTGAAAAAAGGTCTAGTTGCAAGGAAATTCCTTTGAATTTGTGTTGGGTGATGCGTTTTATGTTATGGAAAGCATGGCAAAAGCAAATTTTAGGTGTTCTTGGCTTAAAAATACCCTGCAAAAGAGTTTAAAATTGAGCGCATTAAACAATTCTTTTATAAGGTCAGTTAATGGACTTTTGAGTCAGTCATACTTTAATTGGATAAGTGACTGAATTTACTTATTTATTTGTTAATATTATAGCCTAATTTCAGTGTTGCTATTAAATATTCCTATGGGGAATTAAAGCTGGCTGTTGAATTACTAGTATTAGAACCGACAAGTTCATAAATTTCCCTATTTCTGTTTGATCTATGGAAATTAAGAATCCGTCAACTCACCTACCCTTTCCAAATTCTCTCTCTACAAATTTGCAAAGTGCGGCGTTCGCCACAATAAAGGAGGAACGATGTGGGAAATAGTGCAAACAACTGAAACATTATGGATTTGCCATTTGTGTTTTGTAGTTCTTACTGAAATACCGAAACGATATAGAAATTCCAAGAGCAATGCGAAATGGGTTTTGCTAAGTCGTTATCGTACAATATGCATGCATAGTCATACATAAGGGTAGGGATAGAGGACAATATGGCGCAGCAATTAACTATAGTTATGGCGCAGCTCAATTTTTTAGTTGGCGATATAGATGGAAATACAGATTTAGTCATAGCTAGTGCGCGACGGGCGATTACTGAGCAATCTGCAGATATGATTGTTTTTCCGGAGCTCACGCTGGTTGGATATCCTCCTGAGGATTTATTACTTCGGCCTAGTTTGCAAGTGCGCGTAGAAAAGGCGCTTGTTAAAATTCTAGCTGCAAACTTGGATATTTTTCTAGTCCTAGGATATCCCTTTAGGCAATCAGCTAAGTTATATAATGCCCTTAGTGTCATAAAAAAGCGTGAATGTTTGGGTGTTTACTTAAAGCAATGCCTTCCTAACTACCAGGTATTTGATGAGCATCGTTATTTTGCGCCCGGTTCAGATCCTCTTGTTCTGGAGCTCTTGGGTACACGTTGTGCATTTACTATTTGCGAAGATTTATGGGAGTCAGGCCCAATTCAACAAGCAAAAAGTGCTGGCGCGCAGCTTGCCGTGAATATCAATGCATCGCCGTTTCATATTAATAAACTCGTTGAGCGAAAGGAGCTATTAAGCAAGCGCTGCAAGCAGGCTGGTTTCCCGATTCTTTATGTAAATCTTATTGGCGGCCAAGATGAATTAGTTTTCGATGGTGGGTCAATGGCGGCAAACGCGGAAGGAGAATGTTGTTTTCTAGCACCAAGCTATGTTGAAGGCCTTTATTCGCTAGAAATATTGGTAAGCCAGGATGGTCGCATTGAGATTCCGCATAAAAGTATTGCTAACGAGCTCGATCTTGAAGCAGATGTTTATCTAAGCTTGGTATTAGGTGTTAGGGATTACGTAAACAAAAACAAATTTAAAGGAGTGGTGCTGGGGTTGTCGGGAGGAATCGATTCTGCGCTAACTCTTGCCATAGCAGTTGACGCTCTTGGAAGCGATAGAGTTAAGGCGGTAATGATGCCCTTTGAATTTACGTCTCAGCTCAGTTTAGATGTTGCCGCTAAGCAAGCGAAAAAACTTGGGGTTAATTATCAAGTTATTGCTATAAATGAAATTTATCATTCCTTTATCGATGCTTTATCTGAAGAGTTTGCTGGAACTACAGTTGATGTCAGTGAGCAGAATATTCAAGCTCGTGCTCGCGGTGTTTTGTTAATGGCAATTTCGAATAAGCAAGGGTTATTGGTTTTAACGACAGGTAACAAAAGTGAAATTGCAGTGGGATATTCAACACTCTATGGCGATATGGCAGGTGGGTTTGATGTTTTGAAAGATGTATCAAAAACACTAGTTTATAAACTTGCTAATTACCGAAACAATTCGTTCTTGCAGCAAAGAGAAGAAATTATTTCACAATTGGTTATAGATAGAGCGCCGTCAGCCGAGCTAGCGCCAAACCAGGTCGATCAAGATAGTCTTCCTGATTATGAAGTCTTGGATCAGATCTTGGAACTTTACATTGAAAAAGATCGAAGTGCGGAAGATATAATCAAGCATGGTTTTGCGGAAGATATTGTGCGGCGAATTTTAAGATTAGTAGATCTGAACGAGTACAAGAGGCGACAGAGTCCTGTGGGCGTGCGTTTAACAGAAAGAGGGTTTGGTCGTGACAGACGTTATCCGATTACTAATGCCTGGCTAATTGGGGAATAAGAAACTCGTTTTATAGTAGCTTGAATTAATGTATTACTGATCTAAGACTCAGGCCTCCTCATAAGGCTGTATTGTTTTATGGCGGTTTGTGTCGTGACCTGGCGTTTGTAATCTTTTTGACTACTCTAAAACACCTAGAGTAATAATGCTCAGCAGGGAGCGCTCTTCTTCAGGTGTCTCAATATCTTGCTGATCGTTAATTATTTGTTGGCTACCGGATGTTAGCGGTCTTTGTGTAGGTGCTAATGGGGGATCAACCGCATTATCGCCGACTAAGCCAAAAGTAACTGTGTACAGCAATGAAGGGTTGGTAATTTCAGTTCGAATGATGAAGTCGTTGTCTGAGTCTATTGAGGCATGTTCAGGATAATTTTCCCTAAGTAAAGCAAGGGAAGTATCTGCTAACTCATTTAGGCCGAGGCGCAGATAACACTCCGTCATAATCGCGACGCCATCAGCTATAGCCGGGGTTCCTTGAAAGTTTTCGACCACATACTGTGCTCTTCGAAGAGCTGCGATATAAGCGCGACGCTCGAGATAGTAATTGGCCACATGTACTTCGTATCTCGCTAGATTATTGCGTAAATAGATCATTCGAGCTCGAGCATCACCCGAATAGACACTGTCTGGGTAAAGAGCCAGTAGTTGAGCAAAATCATTAAAAGATTCTTGTGCTCGACCTGGGTCGCGCTTGGTATGATCGATGGGCAGAAACCTATTAAAAATACCGCCACCATCTACAAACGATGAGAGTCCTCGCATGTAATAGGCATAATCTATGTTTTCATTATCAGGGTGGAGGCGAACGAACCGGTCGGCTGCTGCGCGGGCTGCCTCCATGTCTTCGTTTTGGTAGTAGGCATAGACAATTTCAATTTGCGACTGTGCTGCGAATCGGCCAAATGGGAAACGTGATTCTAATGCCTGATACGTAGAAATAGCGCCGCGGAAGTTTTGGCCGTTTAGCTGTTCAAGGGCTCTTTCATAGAATTGTTCCTCTGTCGAAAGACCAGCAAATTCATCAGTGTCTTCGTCATCTCCAAACAGGCTGCAGCCCCCCAAGGCTAGGCCAAGGATGAGAGTGACAATTACCTTCTTTGAGCGTGAATTCAATCCTTTACCTTTACTGAATACTCTGCTGGAACTCGCATTTAACCATAGAGAGGCGTTCAAACCCATAGTCGCATAACCTTGAAGCTCTGTATTTTCTCGTCGGCAGAACTCTTGAAGTCCCGCTCGACCGATAATCGAGCTATCATGGCATGATGTCAGCTCACGTCTCTTTGTCGGCAGAGGTACCAGAAGACCTAGCAGGTAATAGGTTAGACCAGGTTGCGGCTCAATTGTTTCCTGAATATTCTCGTGCACGACTACAATCTTGGATCAAAGATGGCAGCTTACGGGTAAACGCTCAATCTCTGCGACCTAGAGACCGTCTAAAAACTGGGGATCTCCTTCAAATCGAAGCAGAACTTGTTTCGAGTGAGCAATTTCTTCCTCAGCCGATTCAATTCGACATCATTTTTGAGGATGAAGACTTAGTAATCCTGAATAAGCCTGCGAATCTTGTGGTTCATCCTGCGGCTGGTCACTGGCAAGGAACATTATTGAATGGTCTGCTTCATGCCTATCCTGAATTAGAAGCCATTCCGAGAGCAGGGATTGTTCACAGACTAGATAAAGACACTACTGGTCTCATGGTGGTCGCTAAAAATCTTCAAAGTCACAGCATTCTTGTGCAGCAACTGCAAGAGCGCTCCGTCGAGCGAGAGTATGAGGCTATCGTTCACGGTGTATTGACTGGTGGCGGCATCATTGATGCGCAGCTAGGCAGACATCCGGTAAATCGAAAGAAAAAGGCAGTTGTAGTAAAAGGTAAGGATTCTATTACTCACTATCGAGTTTTACAGAGGTTTCGTTCTCATACCCATGTCCAGCTAAATCTGCAGACAGGAAGAACTCACCAGATTAGGGTGCATATGTCTCACATTAATCATTCTTTGGTTGGAGATCCGCTCTACGGAGGTCGATTGCAGTTACCTACCGCATGCAGTGAGGAATTTGAGCAAAATTTACGAAATTTTAAACGACAAGCGTTACATGCGAGACGCTTAGCACTTGTTCATCCAACTTCTGAGCAAAAACTATCATGGGAAGTCGTGGCGCCTGATGATTTTCAGCAATTGTTATCAGCAATAAAAAATGATTTTAGAATTATTGAGGGTCTAGGTGAGTAATTTAGAATTTATTCATGCTAGCTGGTCGGCTCCGAAAAATGTGCGAGCAGTAATGAGTTTGCGTCAAGGTGGAATAAGCAAACTCCAATACGCAAACCTAAATCTCGCGAGCCATGTTGGAGACAAATTATTTGCTGTTGCAGGTAATCGTGATTTACTGCGCGAAGCACTGAAGCTGGATCTTGGTTATCAATGGTTAGATCAAGTTCATAGTGCCGATGTGATCGAAATAGAATCTGCTAGTGCGAAAATTAAAGCCGATGGTTTGATAACGAGAGAGCCACTTACTGCCTGTTGTGTTCTAACGGCGGACTGTTTGCCGGTTATGCTTGCGAACAAAGAAGGAACTGAGGTTGCAGTTGCTCATGCAGGCTGGCGAGGCTTGCAAGCGGGGATACTTAAAAACACAATAGCTAAAATGACCAGTGACCCAAATGACATAATGGCTTGGATGGGGCCTGCTATAGGGCCTTGTCATTACGAAGTTGGAATCGAAGTTAAAGAGTCGTTTAGAGCAAGCGCTGCGACCCAAGAAGAACTTAATCTGGTTGAGAGTTCGTTTGCTGAGTCGGACCTTGAAGGAAAGTTTTATATGAATCTCTATCTAATAGCGCGGAGGCAATTATTAGCATTGGGAGTTTCTTCTGTGAGTGGAGGCGATCATTGCACCTACTGTGAGGAAAACAAATTTTACTCCTATCGTAGAGATGGCAAAACAGGGCGTATGGCCAGCATAATATTTTTTCAAGAAGAAGCCGTTTAAACAACAATATGAATCCACTCAGTTCTCACTCCAACGATAACACTGTAGACGCAAAAGGAAATGTCGATTGGGTGCTTTTTGGAATAGGGCTCGCCATTTTGTTGTCTGTGGTGCTAACAATTGTAGTATTTCCAGATCGGAGCACGGAAGGTATTGATAGTTTGTATCAATACCTGACTTCGAAATTTGGGGCGCTATACGTTTGCGCCGCGGTATTGACGCTGAGCTTGTTGTTGTTCGTTGCCATCAGTCAGTATGGCAACATAATTCTCGGAGATATCAAAACGCCACAATATTCCGAATATAGTTGGGCGGCGATGTTGTTCTGTGCTGGGATTGGCGCATCGCTAATCTATTGGGGAGCTACGGAATGGGTGTTTTATTACTTAGAGCCGCCTTTTGGTATAGAGCCTCGATCAGATGAGGCAATCATCTGGGCTGCAAGTTACGGAATCTTTCATTGGGGTCCGGTGGGGTGGGCCTTTTATTGTCTGCCAGCGTTGGCACTTTCTTGCACGTATCACGTAAAGAAAATCGAATCTCTAAGACTAAGTGTTGCCTGCTCGGTGGTGTTGGGATCCTGGGTTGATAGATGGCCTGGGCGCACTATAGATCTTTTCTTTATTGTCGGAGTCGTGGGGACGGCAGCAACAGGCTTAGGGTTTGGAACATCTTTAGTTGCGTCATCAGTAACCGAATTGACTGGGATCGAAGACGGTATTTATTTACAAACCGCGATCATTATTTTGGCTACAAGCTTAATAGCTTTTAGTGTTTTCCGTGGGCTCGATCGGGGAATCAGAGTGCTGAGCAATATAAATGCGGTTTTGGCATTAATCTTTGTGATTTTTGTTTTTCTTGCTGGGCCGACTAAGTTTATTTTAGAGATGGGGGCGGTAGCTGTCGGCAATGTCGCTCAAAATTTCATCACCATGTTGTTCTGGACAGACCCGCTTGAGAAAAGTAATTTTGTTGAAAGCTGGACTATCTTTTATTGGGCATGGTGGCTAGCCATGGGCCCATTCATCGGCATGTTCGTTTGCAAGATCTCGCAAGGTCGATCGGTTCGGCAATTAATATTTGGTATGTTGGGTTGGGGTAGTTTGGGCTGCATGATCTTTTTTGTCGTTTTAGGTAATTATGCCTTGTCTCTGCAATTAGACGGGACCTATGCAGTTATTGATCAAGCGATAGAAAAAAGCCCTTCGAGTGCTATCGCGGGAATTATTGCACTTCTTCCAGCTGGGCGTATCTGGTTGGTTTTTATTGCACTTATCGGACTGATCTTTATGGCAACAACCTATGATTCCGCTTCTTATACAATTGCTGCAGGCACCACAAAGCGATTAAGTGCAAGTCAACATCCGGACAGATGGCAGCGGGTGTTTTGGGCCGTTGCCTTGGGGGTATTGCCAATAAGTTTGCTATTTGTAGGCGGTCTAAGAGAATTGCAGACAGCTTCTCTCGTCGCCTCACTGCCGCTTCTTGTTATCTATCTATTACTTGCAGTTTCGATTATGCGTTCGTTGCGGGAATTTAAGTCAACGGGAAAAACGATTAAGCGTTCAAGGTAATAAGTGAAAATGTAAGAGTGACGTCAGACTATTGATATTAGACCATCTAAAACTGCATTAGGCTGTTCCGCAAACATCGCATGACCGCAGGGGTTTAAGCGCAGTGTTCTGCAGTCAGGGATGATGCTAGCTACTTCAAGTGCTTTTACGGGTGTAGTCATCTGATCTTGATCCCCAACAATAATAAGTGTTTCAGTTGTAACATTTCTGGCCAGTTCTTTACTGCTAGTAAAATTGTTGCAGGCATTAAGGTCTGCGTACAGTACATTAGTTTTGGAGCGCTCATATAAGCGTTGACCACTCATCATCATGCTAATTCCAGGGTTTTCATTGCCCCCTAGCTGTGCAGCTTTGCTATGGCTCCATGTATTAGCCATGTCAAACGCATCATGAGAGTTTTCTTTGGCGGCATTGAGCAGGGGATCAGATACTGGCATGGGAATAGAAGTGCCGACCAGAACCATTGATCGAAGCATCTTTGAGTGGTCGGAGGCGAATTGTAGAGATATTAAAGAACCCATACTGTGGCCAACCAATGCTGTATTTTCAACTCCTAACTGATTGAGTGTTGTATAAAGCCAGTCGGACATCATTTTTATAGAGTCGAGAGGATCGCCTGAAGAGTTACCATGAGCTGGCAAGTCGATTGCATAGACATTGTAATTTTGGCGTGCAAAATAACGTGATGCTAGAACAAACGTAGTGTGATCAAATCCGGCACCATGAATGAAAACGACAGATTTTTGGGTTGGGTCGAGTTTGCCAGAGCCATTACTACAATAAGTTTTAAAACTGTTTACTTCAAAATACAAGAGAGTGATCCTTTTTACTTTTGTGATGCCCGAAGCGCTTGTTTTAGGTCTGCAATTAGATCGCTAGGATCTTCGAGGCCTATTGAAAGACGAATAAGGCCTTCTGATATTCCTGCATTTTTTAAAGCCTCGGTATCCATTCGATGATGAGTAGTGCTTGCTGGGTGAATAACTAAAGACTTGGCATCTCCAATATTTGCTAGATGCGAAAAAACATCCAGACTTTCAATAAATTTTATGCCAGCCTCACGGCCACCTTTTATGCCAAAGCTAAAAACCGCACCACAACCTTTAGGAAGCAAGGTTTTTGCTAATTCGTGATCTGGATGTGACTCCAGCATCGGATGATTAAGCCAATCGACTTCTTCTCTTTCTAATAAAAATTCTGCAACTTTTTTTGTGTTTTCCACGTGCTTTTGCATTCTCAAAGGCAATGTTTCCATTCCTTGTAAAATTTGAAACGCAGTCGTGGGGCTCATACAGGCACCAAAATCACGTAATCCTTCTTTGCGAGCACGAGTGATAAAAGCTGCAGGACCAAATTCTTCCGCGAAATTTAGATTGTGAAAGCCAGCATAAGGTTCAGCTAGAGTAGAAAATTTTCCAGAAGCCTCCCAGTCGAAAGTGCCACCATCTACTAATAAACCACCAATTACTACCCCGTGACCAGACAGAAACTTCGTGGCGGAATGCATGACAAGGTCAGCCCCAAAATCGATTGGCTTGCACAGGTATGGTGTGGCGAAGGTCGCATCAACTAGTAAAGGAATTCCTGCGGAATGAGCGATTTCTGAAATGACAGGTACATTTAGAACTTCTAAGCCCGGATTTCCTAAGATCTCTCCAAAGACAAGTCGAGTATTTTCTTGTAGCGCATTTTTAAAGGCATTTGGATCGCATGGATCTACAAAAGTTGTTTCGATACCAAACCTAGGGAGAGTGTAGGCTAGTAAATTGTGAGTTCCACCATAGATACTGCGTGATGAAACTATATGTTCTCCACTGCCTACAATAGTGGCGATCGCAAGATGCATAGCAGCCTGGCCACTTGCTGTAGCGATACCTCCAACTGCATTTTCTAATACTGCAATACGCTCTTCTAAAACCGCATTGGTGGGATTCGAGAGTCTTGAATAGACATGTCCTGCCCGCTCGATATTAAATAGGCCGACAGCATAGTCTGTATCGGGGAATACAAATGATGCAGATTGGTAGATAGGAGTTGCTCTAGCGCCCGTCGTCGGGTCAGGTCTTTGACCGGCATGCAAGCTTAGGGTGTCAAACTTATAATTTGGGGGTTTAGCCATGACTTCCACCAGAAAAATTTCGCCTATGGTATGTCAATCGTTGAAGAAGCTAAAGGCTGTCATAGAATGTTTAGTAGGTACGGTTGCTCTATGTGAATTATTTTTGTAAAACTTGAGACAAAAATTCGGTAAAATTAATGTAATTCTATGAAAAGAGAGCAAAGAGAGATGATGACTTCTCATAAAGTGACAATATTGGATGCCGGTATGGGTAAGACCCTTTATATGAAGGGAGTAGAAATCCCTCCGACCATATGGTCAGCCAATGCCCTAATCGTAGCACCTGAAGTTGTAGTGGAAGTACACAAGGAAAACATCAAAGCTGGAGCCAACATCATTACCACGAACAGCTATGGAATTATTCGTGGAGAATTAGCAAAGGAAGGGATAGAAGATAAGTATCTAGAACTTAATCAAGTTGCCGGAAACTTGGCCAAGGCAGCTGTTGCCGACACAGAGGCTGAAGTGCTAATAGCGGGAAGCTTACCTCCTCAGAATGGTAGCTATCGTCCAGATAGGGTGCTGGAAGAATCCATAATTAGGCCGTTGTACGAAGAGCAGGTTGAGAGTTTAAATTCTTACGTTGATCTCTTCATTTGCGAGACTATGTCAACTATTAGTGAAGCATTGATCGCTTGTGCTGCAGCGCTTGAATCTTCAAAACAAGTTTTTGTTGGTCTGACACTGCATGATGACAAGCCTGCTTGTCTGCGAAGTGGAGAATCTTTAGCTGACGCAATCCCGCAGTTAAGTGCGCTTGGGATTTCGGGGATATTAGCTAATTGTTGTTTGCCTGAACGAATTTCCGATGCGATGCCAGAGTTGGTTAAAGCGAATGTAAATTTTGTTGGCGGTTACGCCAACGCTTTTAGTCATGTGCCGAGCGATTGGTTGTTGGATGGGTCTAAAGGAACAGATGGAGGGTTAGCATTGAGAGAAGATCTTTCACCATCTCATTATTGTGAGTTTGTAGAAAACTGGATAAATCACGGAGCTAATATTGTTGGTGGTTGCTGTGGCACAACCGCCGTTCATACCGAAGCAATTTCGGACATGGTGGCTAGCAGGTCTAAATAGAAATTTCCAACCTTGTCAATTTAATCGAAATAGAAATTATCTTCGAGCGTATTGAAAAATGCGTTCAAAAACCCAATTAAAAGCGGTAGTTGAACCCTTATTAAGCTCTGCTATGGGATTCAGCAGGTGTCATTTATTGGAGTCGCTATGAGAATTGACAAATTAACCAGCAAATTGCAGTTAGCTCTAGAGGATGCGCAGTCGCTCGCGCTTGGTAAAGATAATAATTTTATTGAGCCGGCACATTTGATATTGGCGTTGCTGGATCAGAAGGGTGGGCCAGTTCGCCCATTGTTATTACAAATAGGCTTTAATATCCCGGAGTTACATGAACAGCTCGAACAGGATGTGCGTGATCTCCCTCAAGTCGTTAACCACGAAGGTGAAATTGCGGTATCCCCAGATCTTGCGCGGTTACTGAATCAAGCAGATAAGCTGGCACAGCAAAAAGGTGATTCTTTTATTTCAAGTGAAACCATGTTTTTTGTTGCTATGACCGATAAGGGCAGCATCGGCAAACGGTTAAGTGGCTTTGGTGTGTCAGCTCAGGCTTTTAATAATGCCATTGCAAATTTGCGCGGTGGTGACAACGTTACTGATGCTGGTGCTGAAGATGCATGGCAGGCCTTGCAAAAATTTTGTGTTGACTTAACCAAACGAGCTGAAAATAATGAATTGGATCCGGTTATAGGTCGCGATACTGAAATCAGGCGAACAATTCAAGTATTGCAGCGGCGTACGAAAAATAATCCAGTCTTAATCGGTGAGCCGGGAGTTGGTAAAACAGCAATTATTGAAGGTTTAGCCCAGCGAATTGTAAATGACGAAGTTCCTGAAGGGTTAAAAGGTAAAAGAATTCTCGTACTAGATTTGGGAGCGCTAATAGCAGGGGCAAAGTTTCGTGGTGAGTTTGAAGAGCGCCTAAAAGCAATATTGAATGAACTTTCAAAACAAGAAGGTTCAATTATTTTGTTTATCGATGAGTTGCACACCATGGTAGGTGCAGGTAAAGCTGAAGGCGCTATGGATGCCGGTAATATGCTGAAGCCTGCATTAGCTCGAGGCGAACTTCATTGCGTTGGAGCAACTACGTTGGATGAATATCGACAGTATATTGAGAAGGACGCTGCCCTTGATCGGCGTTTTCAAAAAATACTGATTGCAGAGCCAAGTGAAGAAGACGCAACTGCGATACTGCGTGGTCTGAAAGAACGATATGAAGTGCATCACGGAGTTGATATTTCCGATGCGGCAATCATAGCTTCCGTTCGCTTCTCACAACGCTATGTGACAGATCGTCAACTTCCAGATAAGGCGATCGATCTTATTGATGAGGCTGCTAGTCTTATCCGAATGGAAATTGACTCAAAGCCGGAGGAAATGGATACGCTAGAGCGGCGCCTAATACAGTTTAAGATTGAAAGGGAGGCGCTCAAGAAAGAAGAGGATCTTGCCTCTCAAAAGCGCAAAGAAAAGCTGGAAGAAGAAATTATAGCTGTAGAGAAGCAATTTGCTGATCTGGAGGAAATTTGGAAAGCTGAGAAAGCTTTATTGCAAAGAACGCAAACTATTAAAAGCTCTCTCGAGAAAGCACGCAAGGACATGGAGGCTACCCGGAGAACTGGCGATCTGGCTCGCATGTCAGAAATTCAATACGGAGAAATCCCAAGTCTAGAGAAGAGCTTAGCGTTTGCTTCAGAGGCAGAAGCAGCCCAAAAACAACTACTACGAAATCGGGTGACAGAAGAAGAAATCGCTGACGTGGTTTCGCGCTCTACCGGAATACCTGTGAGTAAGATGTTGCAAGGTGATAAGCAGCGATTGTTGGAGATGGAAGATGCTCTGCGCCAACGAGTCATTGGACAGAGCGAAGCTATCACTGCCGTTTCTAATGCTGTGCGCCGATCTCGATCGGGCATATCAGATCCCAATCGTCCTAATGGCTCCTTTTTATTCTTAGGCCCCACTGGTGTCGGTAAGACAGAATTATGTAAAGCCGTGGCTGAATTTTTGTTCGATACAAAGGATGCGCTGGTACGTATCGATATGTCGGAATTCATGGAACAACATTCCGTTGCGAGACTGATTGGTGCGCCCCCTGGTTATATCGGTTATGAAGAGGGTGGTTATCTCACTGAGGCTGTGCGTCGGCGCCCTTATTCTGTTTTATTGTTGGATGAAGTGGAGAAAGCCCACCCTGATGTTTTCAATGTTCTCTTGCAAGTGATGGATGATGGCCGTTTAACCGATGGCCACGGGCGTACTGTTGATTTCCGAAATACCGTAATCGTAATGACTTCAAATCTGGGGTCTGACCGGGTTCAGGAGTTGATGGTTCATGGCACGGTGGACGAAAAATCCTATGCGAAGGTTAAGAGTGTGGTACTCGAGAATGTTGTAAAGCATTTCTCTCCTGAGTTCGTAAACCGCATCGATGAGACAGTAGTATTTCATCCCCTGTATCAAAATCAGATTCGTGGCATAGCTGAGATTCAAATCGATTTATTGAACCGGCGCCTTGCTGATAACGAGTTAAGTATTCAACTCAGTTCTGAAGTTTTGGATCACATCTCTATTATCGGTTATGACCCAGTCTATGGTGCTAGGCCGCTAAAACGAGCTATTGAAAACCTAATCGAAAACCCTTTGGCTGAAGAAGTTTTGAGAGGTGGCTATTTGGCGGGGGACACGATCACTGTGGAGCTGCACTCAACTAATGGATTAGTATTCGGAAAGCTAATGACCGATCTAGATCAGGCTGTCGTCTAGTGAGCTAAATACCGTCAAATTACGCCTAAGGGCTTGACTTTCCTACAATAGCTGGGAGAATCGCGTTTTTGATCGCGGGGTGATTTGGCGAACCCAAAATTACCCTGTCGTAGTCTGAATAAGCCGCAATCAGGCATTCCTAAAGACTGCTGTCTAGGTGACGGACAACATCTACCTAAGGCTTCCATCACGTTATCGCGTAAGGGGCCGACATGAGGCAATACCAGCAGCTGTAAGGGCGTAGACTGGGATTGGGGATTGTCAAAAACTACTTTAGTTATGGAATCGCAGCTGACTTTTATGGTCTATGCTGTTTTCGGTTGTTGGATTAAAACAAATTGAGTTTAGAGGCGAATATAGTGGACCAACTATCTGGTGGTGAAATGCTTATTCGTGCACTGCACGACGAAGGCGTTGATATCGTATTTGGCTATCCTGGTGGAGCAGTTCTGCATATCTATGATGCGATTTTCAATCAGGATAAAGTTGAGCATATTCTTGTGCGTCACGAACAGGCGGCAACTCATGCTGCAGATGGTTATGCGCGCTCAACTGGAAAGCCAGGCGTAGTACTTGTTACGTCCGGTCCAGGTGCAACCAACGCGGTAACAGGTATAGCAACGGCTTACATGGATTCAATTCCTATGATTGTAATTTCCGGTCAGGTCGAAAGTAGAATGATCGGAACGGACGGATTTCAAGAAACAGATATGGTTGGTATCTCGCGCCCAATTGTTAAGCACAGTTTTATGGTGCGGGATGCGAAGGATATACCCCTCATCATAAAGAAGGCGTTTCATATTGCTACCACTGGAAGACCTGGACCAGTTGTTATCGACATACCAAAAGATGCAACTGACCCGAAACAAAAAGAAAAGTATGAATACCCTAAAGACGTAAAACTTCGTTCATATGCGGTTCCTGAAAAAGGACATACTGGACAAATTAAGAAAGCCGTAGAGGCGTTGCTTTTGGCAAGACGTCCGATGATTTATTCTGGCGGTGGAGCAATACAAGACAACGCTTCAGAGCAGTTAATAAACTTTACTCAGAAGTTAGGATTCCCTATTACAAATACTTTAATGGGTTTGGGTGCTTATCCAGCTTCGAATAAACAATTCCTGGGTATGTTGGGCATGCACGGCACCTATGAAGCAAACATGGCTATGCATCATTGTGATGTATTGCTATGTATCGGTGCTCGGTTTGATGATCGGGTCACTAATTCGGATACTTCTAAATTCTGTCCCGATGCCACAATTTTACATATCGACATCGATCCAGCCTCCATTTCAAAAACGGTAACGGCTGACGTGCCAATAGTTGGCGCGGTAGCGGCAGTGTTAGAAGAAATGAGTGATCAGATCGATAAATCTGATAAAGAAGTTGATAAGCAGGGGCTTAAGGTTTGGTGGGATCAGATTGAAAAATGGCGTGAAAAAGACAGCCTAAAAATTAGGCCTTCAGAAAATGGCATCATAATGCCACAGGAGGTGGTAAAAGCAGTTTTCGAAATCACCAAGGGTGATGCTTATGTATCATCCGATGTGGGTCAGCACCAGATGTTTGCTGCGCAATATTACGGGTTTGATAAACCACGTCGTTGGATAAATTCTGGCGGCTTGGGGACGATGGGGTTCGGATTCCCTGCGGCAATGGGTGTGCAATTCGCCTTTCCTGAAGCAGTGTCGGTATGTATTACTGGAGAGGGAAGCTTCTTAATGAATCAGCAAGAATTTGCTACCTGTATGCAGTATCAACTGCCGATCAAGATTATCTGTCTTAATAATCAGGCGCTTGGGATGGTGAAACAATGGCAGGATATGCAGTATGGGGGTCGATATTCGCACAGTACCTATGCTGAATCGTTGCCCGATTTTTCCAAGCTCGCTGAAGCGTATGGCCATGTTGGTATAAAGATTGAAAAATCCGATGAGCTCTATCCAAAACTGGAAGAGGCTTTTGCCCTGAAAGATAAGCTTGTCTTTGTCGATGTTCAAGTTGATCCCAATGAACATGTCTACCCTATGGCCATTAAAGGCGGTGCCATGAAAGACATGTTCTTAAGTAAAACGGAGCGTACTTAGTATGAGGCACATTATTTCAGTACTTATGGAGAATGAACCTGGGGCGCTCTCCCGGGTCGTTGGGCTTTTTTCTCAACGCAATTACAATATTGATTCGTTAACTGTTGCTCCCACTGAGGACCAGTCATTATCACGGCTTACAGTAACAACTAGCGGTGATGATGCTCGTATAGAGCAAATCACTAAGCACCTTAATAGAATTATTGATGTAGTTAAGCTAGTAGATTTAACAGAGGGCGCGCATATTGAACGTGAACTGATGCTCATAAAAGTGAAGGCGGCAGGTGCTCAGAGGGCGGAAGTGAAACGGAGTGTTGATATATTTCGTGGTCAAATTGTAGACGTGACGAGTAATGTTTTCACAATTCAGTTAACAGGTACTGGAGATAAGCTTGATGCATTTATTGCTGCTTTGGGTGACAACGTTGTTCTCGAAGTTGCGCGTTCTGGTGTGTCAGGGATTTCGAGAGGTGAAAAAACCTTGGCATTGTAAGTGTTAGTTACCACCAAAAACGGCCCATAGGCCCGTTTTTGGGGTTCATTAGTAGAGAAACTTCAAATAGCTTTCTTCATCGCTGTCATATGTTTTCTGAGATTTTTACCAACGATTTCAATCGGGTGAGACCTTAACTTTTCATTAACTGCGATAAGTTCTGCGTTATCTACTCCAGCTCCTGATGATTCTAGCCCTTTACCGATAACATCAGTATCAATCTTTCTCATGAATTCCGCTAGTAAAGGAACGCATTCATGTGAGAATAAATAACATCCATATTCAGCAGTATCTGAAATGACTTTATTCATTTCATAAAGTTTCTTCCTGCCAATAAGATTAGCAATCAGAGGGACTTCATGCAGAGATTCGTAATAGGCAGATTCTTCGATAATCCCGCTATCAGTCATTGTTTCGAAGGCTAATTCAACACCGGCTTTGATCATTGCCACCATTAGAATGCCATTGTCGTAGTATTCCTGTTCGTTAATTTCAGCATCACCTGCCATTGATTTTTCAAAAGTTGACTCAGCTGTGGCTTCTCGCCAGGTTAATAGTTTCACATCATCGTTGGCCCAGTCTTCCATCATCCCCGCTGAAAAATTACCGGTAATAATATCGTCCATATGCTTCTGGTAGAGCGGCGCCATTAATTCTTTTAGTTCTTCTGCAAGTTCTGCCGCGACCAATTTTGCCGGATTAGAAAGACGATCCATCATATTAGTAATGCCGCCGTGTTTAAGGCCCTCCGCAACAGTTTCCCAACCATGTTGAACTAATTTCGACGCATAACCTGCATCAACACCTTTCTCGATCATTTTGTCGAAACAGAGTAATGAGCCAGTTTGTAACATACCGCAGAGAATAGTTTGCTCGCCCATGAGATCTGATTTCACTTCCGCTATGAAGGAAGATTCTAGGACTCCAGCACGATGTCCGCCGGTTCCAGCGGCGTAGGCTTTAGCAATATCCATTCCGTCGCCATTTGGGTTGTTTTCAGAATGCACTGCAATTAGGGTGGGGACGCCAAAGCCGCGCTTATATTCTTCTCTTACTTCTGTTCCTGGGCATTTCGGAGCGACCATAACTACAGTTAGGTCATCCCGAATCTGCATTCCTTCTTCTACGATGTTGAAGCCATGCGAATAGGCGAGGCAGGCACCTGTTTTCATTAGGGGCATGATTTGTTCTACTACTGCACTGTGTTGTTTGTCAGGAGTAAGGTTCAGAACAAGGTCTGCAGCCGGAATCAATTCTTCATATGTGCCTACCATGAAGCCATTTTCAGTAGCATTCTTCCAGGAATCCCTTTTTTCGGCTATTGCCGCTTTTCTTAAGGTGAATGAAACATCCAAACCACTGTCGCGCATATTCAAGCCTTGATTTAAACCCTGAGCTCCGCAGCCAACGATGACAATTTTTCGACTATTCAATTTTTTAACGCCGTCGCTGAACTCTGCGCTGTCCATAAAGCGGCATTTGCCTAATTGTGCTAGCTGCAAGCGAAGGGGCAGTGTATTAAAGTAATTCATGAATTAGCTCCGTTCGTTTTTAGAGGGAATCTCTCCGGATACCCGACGATTTTTTCGATGAGGCGCGATCATATAGCATCTATAAACTAGGGTAAAATGTTAAAAATAGTAGTTCGAGCCGGAGAAATGAGTTGTATAATCTCGAATCTATAGATTTAGAGTGGGTTCCAGGAATTTCATGAGTAGCGAAGATCAGGAAGTAGATACCGAAACGATTCTGCCTATTGATGAACATGAGGAAGTTGTCTCTGAGGGCGGCAAAAAAGTCCGCCGTCGCGGAATTTATCTGCTCCCCAATTTATTTACGCTGGCTGCCCTGTTTTCTGGATTTTACGCCATCATTGCCGGGATGTCGGGAAATTTTGATGAGGCTGGCTGGGCGATCGTGATCGCGGCAATCTGCGATGGTTTGGATGGCAGAATTGCAAGGCTAACGGGAACACAATCCGCCTTTGGCGCTCAGTTCGATAGCCTGTCAGATATGGTTTCGTTTGGTGTGGCGCCGGCATTGATCATGTTTAGTTGGGGCTTCGCACCGTTGGGTCAAGTGGGTTGGGCTGCGAGCTTCATCTATATGTCATGTGCTGCGCTCAGGCTCGCTCGCTACAACGTGCAATTGGGAACCGTCGATAAACGCTTTTTTGTTGGGCTGCAGAGCCCCGTTGCTGCTGGATTAGTTGCCTTTGCTCCTTGGGTAGGATTCCGTTATGGAATAGAAGTTACCGGCTTTTTGCCTTACCTCTTTGCGCTCCTCACAATTTTTGCCGGGGTATTAATGATCTCTAATTACCGTTATTTCAGCTTTAAAGAACTTGATTTCGTCGGCACAGTGCCCTATATGGTTTTTGTCCTTACAATAGTACTATTGGTTCTTATCGTTCAGAATCCTCCTGTGGTTTTTTTGGCAGTGTCTATCATCTATGCTGCATCAGGGCCAATAGGTTGGTTGTATAAAAGGCAAGCGCTAAAGAAGAAGGAAGTTGATTCGAAAGCAGAGGACTAGCTAAAACCGCTTTGTATGGAAAAATTCGATTAAAGTGAGCGGCTAAAGCAATGGTAAGTAAGGAAAGATAATTAATTCATTCCTGCCTTGTGTGATTATGAGGCTGGGAAATTGACACAACAGGTATTTAACCATGTTAATTAAGAAACCATCAGACATTAAACCTTCAGAAATTACACCGGAGAGTGTTTATAAAAATCGGCGTGAATTCATGTTGGATGGTAGTAAATTACTTCTTGGCGCTGCGGCTACAAGTGCACTTCCCTCTGCAGCGAATGCTCAAAATGGCGATTCGTTAAAAGCGAGAGCTCCAGTAGCAATGCGTCGTTCTCCTCCGGCCGCTTGGTGGGCTAATAAATTCCAAGACATTAAGCCTGCCCCTGATAGCGAGCCGTTCTTTACTGGGGAATCATTAACACCTTATGAAGATGTGACTATTTATAATAATTTTTATGAGTTCGGAATGGATAAGTCTGATCCGGCTACTCGTTCTGGCGAGTTCAAGACAGACCCTTGGTCAGTAGAAATTACTGGCGAAGTTTCTAAGCCAGGTACTTATCATCTGGAAGATATTCTGAAACCCGTGGACCTAGAGGAAAGAATCTATCGCTTACGTTGTGTTGAAGCTTGGTCGATGGTGATACCGTGGATTGGGTTTCCACTGGCTGATTTGATTCAGCAATTTGAACCGACTTCAAAAGCAAAGTTTGTTGAGTTTGAAACTATTATCGACGCAGATACTATGCCAGGTATTCGCTCACGATTCGCCATTGTAAGCTGGCCCTATCGAGAGGGGTTGCGCATGGATGAA
>CAXYEH010000014.1:0-40000 GCA_964275945.1 uncultured Pseudomonadales bacterium | reverse complement strand
TCGTCGAAAGGGAAACAACCCAGACCATCAGCTAAGGTCCCTAATTTCAGTTCAGTGGGAAACGATGTGGGAAGGCTCAGACAGCTAGGAGGTTGGCTTAGAAGCAGCCACCCTTTAAAGAAAGCGTAATAGCTCACTAGTCGAGTCGGCCTGCGCGGAAGATATACCGGGGCTAAACTGAAAACCGAAGCTATGGGTGCTCTCGCCTTTGTGCGAGAGCGCGGTAGAGGAGCGTTCTGTAAGCGGTTGAAGCTGAGTCGTGAGGCTTGGTGGACGTATCAGAAGTGCGAATGCTGACATGAGTAACGATAAGGGGGGTGAAAAACCTCCCCGCCGAAAGATCAAGGTTTCCTGTCCAACGTTAATCGGGACAGGGTGAGTCGGCCCCTAAGGCGAGGGCGAAAGCCGTAGTCGATGGAAAACCGGTTAAAATTCCGGTACCGGCTCTTACTGCGATGGGGTGACGGAGAAGGCTAGACTGGCACGGTGATGGTTATCCGTGTTTAAGCGTGTAGGTAGGGGAGTTAGGTAAATCCGGCTCCTCGTTAATCTGAGACGTGATAACGATCCTGACGGGAAACCTGACGGAGAAGTAGTTGATGCCATGCTTCCAGGAAAAACCTCTAAGCTCTAGGTAAGAGACGACCGTACTGTAAACCGACACAGGTGATCAGGTAGAGAATACCAAGGCGCTTGAGAGAACTTGGGTGAAGGAACTAGGCAAAATGGTACCGTAACTTCGGGAGAAGGTACGCTTCTTTTGGTGATCGGACTTGCTCCGTAAGCTGAGGGAAGTCGAAGTGACCAGGTGGCTGCAACTGTTTACTAAAAACATAGCACTCTGCAAACTCGTGAGAGGAAGTATAGGGTGTGACGCCTGCCCGGTGCCGGAAGGTTAATTGATGGGGTTAGCTTAGGCGAAGCTCTTGATCGAAGCCCCGGTAAACGGCGGCCGTAACTATAACGGTCCTAAGGTAGCGAAATTCCTTGTCGGGTAAGTTCCGACCTGCACGAATGGCGTAATGATGGCCACGCTGTCTCCACCCAAGACTCAGTGAAATTGAAATTGCTGTTAAGATGCAGTGTACCCGCGGCTAGACGGAAAGACCCCGTGAACCTTTACTATAGCTTCACACTGGACTTTGACTTTATTTGTGTAGGATAGGTGGGAGACTTTGAAGCGTTATCGCTAGATAGCGTGGAGTCGCCCTTGAAATACCACCCTGGTAACGTTGAGGTTCTAACTCAGGTCCCTATATCGGGATCGAGGACAGTGTGTGGTGGGTAGTTTGACTGGGGCGGTCTCCTCCTAAAGAGTAACGGAGGAGCACGAAGGTACCCTAAGAGCGGTCGGAAATCGCTCGTTTAGTGTAATGGCATAAGGGTGCTTGACTGCGAGAGTGACAACTCGAGCAGGAGCGAAAGCTGGTCATAGTGATCCGGTGGTTCTGAATGGAAGGGCCATCGCTCAACGGATAAAAGGTACTCCGGGGATAACAGGCTGATACCGCCCAAGAGTTCACATCGACGGCGGTGTTTGGCACCTCGATGTCGGCTCATCACATCCTGGGGCTGAAGCCGGTCCCAAGGGTATGGCTGTTCGCCATTTAAAGTGGTACGCGAGCTGGGTTTAGAACGTCGTGAGACAGTTCGGTCCCTATCTGCCGTGGGCGCAGGAAATTTGAGAAGAGTTGCTCCTAGTACGAGAGGACCGGAGTGAACGAACCTCTGGTGTTCGGGTTGTGTCGCCAGACGCATTGCCCGGTAGCTACGTTCGGACAGGATAACCGCTGAAAGCATCTAAGCGGGAAGCCTCCTTCAAGACGAGATTTCCCTTAGGACTTGATCCTACTAAAGTGCCGTTCAAGACGAGGACGTTGATAGGCTGGGTGTGTAAGCGTTGTGAAGCGTTGAGCTAACCAGTACTAATTGCACGTGAGGCTTGACCATATAATCATGGGTTCTGTGAAGCAGAACGTGGGATAGGTTTAAACCTGTTCCTATAGAATCAGATTATGTGGAAAAGCAACTCAACAACTTCAGTACAGATTGATCTAATGATAGATAAAAAGATCTTAAGAAACTTGTACAAGCTTGTAGATTACATAAAGCTACATACGAATAAGCAAACACAATATAGTAATCATTCACTGAATAGTTAAGACATAGCCAGTACGCTTTTTGGTTAAAGAAAGCGACCTGGCGCCAGAATTGCCTGACGACAATAGCAAGTGTGAACCACCTGATTCCATCTCGAACTCAGAAGTGAAACCACTTAGCGCCGATGGTAGTGTGAGGTTTCCTCATGTGAGAGTAGGTCATTGTCAGGCATCTATTTAAAAGAGTCCCTGCATTCGTTTGAGTGCGGGGATTTTTTTATGGAGGGCCGGAAAGAATGGCAATGAAAGTTCATAATAATAGGGAGCTAACCGAGGTCTGGAGATTGTATCGTGCTGCGCCGCAGGCTATGGCTCAAGTTGATAGCGTTTTCCATTTTAATAGTCATGGTCTAGTGTGTTTTTATTTGATATACCTAATTAACTAATAACGATAAAGCCCAACTGAGGTTCCCCCGTGATTAAAGCCTGCGCGTTGATTTTTTCGATCATATTGCCAACGACAGCTCTGGCTCAGCAATCAGATATCACCTTTATAGTTGCTGGGAAGACATCAAATCATCGTCAGCAAGGAGATGGAACAATAAAGACTCTGAATTTCCATTTCTTCGCTGAAATTTTCTTACAATCAGATGGTGAGACCACTCTGGCCAGTATTAGTACGCCATTGACCAATAACCCGATAGATTTTACTGATAGCGGATACGCATTGGAAATGCATGGGGGTCGCTATAAGACAGAGCAGGAATTGGAAAGCAATTACCCTGATGGTAATTATAGATTTCAGTACGCGGCACCGAGTATCGGCTCGGTGAGTCATTCAATAGTGATGACTAAAACAAGAGCCAGCGGTTCCAGCTTACCGGAGGCTCCGGAGATTAAACTATCTCAAGGGGGGTTGCCGGTAACACCAGACCAGATTGATCCAAATCTGGACTTAAAGGTTACATGGAGCAAGTTTGCTGAGGGCGGCCAAGATCCGCTTGGCATCATGGATGATTTGTTGTTTGTTATCATGGCCAATTGCCATGGAGAGCGTATCTCACATAGTGGCCGACCCTTTGAGAATACGCCTTACCTCACCTATGCTGATGATTTTTTCTTGATCGATGCTGAAACCTTAAATCCCGAAAATGCTTATCAAGTATCGGTTGAGCATGCCATTCTCGATACTTCGTCCAATTATGGAGTGCCGGCCTTTGCAACCTTTGCTACCACGACTTTTCTGGATTTAAAAACTACTGGATTCGCAGAGGGAGATGTAGCGTGCCCGCGGGTCCTGCAAATTTTTGATGCAGGACAAACCGAGCTTCCATGAAATCGAACTTAGATATAACACAAAGAGCCATTTCGGGACTGAAATACTTGTTTGTAGCTGATGCTATTGCAATGCCAGTCCATTGGTATTACAGGATAGCTGATATATTTGCTGAGTTTCCGGGTGGTATTTCCAAACTCGAGAATGCACCCCCTTTTCATCCAGGCTCAATTATGTCGTTGCATTCAACTCTAGGCGGAGGGCGCAATACAGCGCCACGATTTGGTAAGGTGAAGGAGGTGGTCGGCGCTGTAATTCTAAAAGATAAAGCAGAATTTTGGGGTAAACCTAATATTCATTACCATCAGGGAATGTCTGCTGGGGAGAACACATTAAATGCTCATTGTGCAAGAGTTCTCATGCGAACAATTATCGCGCGTGAGGGTAAATATGATGAACCTGATTTTCTAAGTGCTTACGTCAACTTCATGACTTCTGATACGCCTTTGCATCCTGACACCTATGCTGAATCGTATCATCGTGAATTTTTCTCAAATTTAGCGGCTGGACTTCCAGCAAACAAGTGTGGAGGCGTCACTCATGATACGGCCTCCATAGGGGGCCTAGTTACAATAGTTCCGCTCGCAATCTGTTTAGTGCTGAGTGGGTTGAAATTAAATGAAGTTAAAAAAATAGCCCGCTCACATTTACGATTGACTCATCCAGACCCAGGTCTTTATCGAGTGTGTGATTATTTTGTCGAGCTTCTCCGGTCATTACTTCTAAAAAAACCGGATGAGCAGATCGATGACTTAATAGATAACATTTCGGTCAATAGTGTAGGCGATAGCATGAAAGCAGTTATTAGACAGGGCCTGCCAGATCAAGTGGTTATAGGGCGAAAATATTCTTCTGCATGTTACATTACTGACTCGTGGCCGAGTGTTTTGTACTTGGCTCTAAAATACCAAACTAACCCTTTGAAAGGGCTTTTTGTTAATGCCAATCTCGGCGGAGATAATGTTCATAGAGGCTCGATTTTAGGAACCATATTTGGCTTATTGGGCGGTTCTGAGGCCAACTATCTATTTGAAAAACTGACAGATACGAAAACCTTAGAGAACGAGATAGAAACCATGTGCAATATCTCTTCGCTGCCAGATAACCCAAGTGCTTAAAACACGCCAGTGAAAAAATATAGAAAGTTAGCCTGGGCGCGTAGGTCTCATTCTTTGATGTGTCATGGGTGCTATAATGCGCCTTGGGAAAGATCTCTATCGAGGTGAATCATGTTTACAGTTCAACCACTTGCTTGTGCGCTTGGCGCCGAACTTTCTGGTGTTGACCTGACTTTAGAGTTGTCGCCTAAAATTTTTAGGGAGTTGAGGCGACTGCTCGTTGAATACGAAGTTGTTTTCTTTCGAGACCAAGATATTAGTCCGGCGCAACATCGGTCGCTTGCAGCGTCTTTTGGCCCCCTGCAAACGCACCCAGCTTATAATACTGTGGAAGGGTTTCCAGAAATCACAATTCTTGAAAGCACAGCGGAAAATCCTAGTAAGATTGAAGCTTGGCACTCGGATATGACGTTTCGGGAACATCCACCTCTCGGTACTGTGCTTAGGTCGAAAATTATTCCAGCACAAGGTGGAGATACACTATGGGCGAGTATGACTGCAGCCTACGACGGACTTTCGACTCCTATGCAGAATTTTCTTGCAGACTTAACTGCTGAACATGATTTTAGCTATGGTTTTAAAGAAAGTTTAGCGGAGCCAGGAGGTAGAGAACGACTTGCCCAGGCGGTTGCTGACAACCCCCCTGTAATACATCCCGTCATTCGAACCCACCCAGAAAGTGGCAAGAAAGTAATTTTCGTAAATTCGCTATTTACTACTCGAATATTGGAATTGAATAACAGAGAAAGTGAAGATGTACTCAAACTTCTCTTCGAGCATGTTGTTACAGCAGAATACAGTTGCCGGTTCCGCTGGGCACCCAATTCAATAGCTATTTGGGACAACCGCAGTACACAGCACAAGCCCATCAATGATTATTTTCCCGCCCACAGAATGCTGCAGCGAATCACTATAGATGGTGATATTCCCTACTAATGCGGATTAAGGTAGAGCTTCCTAGCGCGAAATAAAATCGAGAATCCAGCTTGCCACTTGTGAATTATTTGTTTCATTCTTGAATGAGTTAATAGCTTCTCTGTAATGCATTTCACCGAATATTTTCCGACGCATATCTAATAGGGCGCGGGCATAGCCTTCGCTGAATTCTGGATGACCCTGAAAGGTAAGTATGTGATCACCCAACCCCATGGCGGAAATAGGGCAAGTCTCAGTACGTGCAAGCAGTTTGCCACCTGGTGGTAGTTCCAAGACTTGATCTTTGTGGTTGGAAGGTATTTTAAATCCACTGCTTGTCAGTCCATAATCCTTTGCTGCATCAGTGAATTTATTCTTGTGCACGCCGACACACCATCCAGTTTCAGCTTGACCGGTTTTGCCACCCAAGGCCTCTGCCACTAATTGATGACCAAAGCAGATGCCAATAATTTTCTTTTCCTCTGAGTGCAATTGCCTGACGAAATTCTTTAATTTATTTATCCATGGAATATCATCATAAACACTAAGTTTACTTCCAGTAATGACATAACCGTCAACCTCGTCGATATCAGATGGGTACTCCCCGTGAACAACTTCGTAAGTCATCAGACTAATATCTGGGTCTACCAGGTGGAAGAGCTCAGCAAACATGTCTGGATACTCACCATGCTTCGCCGCAAATTCCGGTTTAACCGTATCTGTGTTTAATATTCCTAACTTCATACTTTTAGTTATGTTCTAAGAGAAAATTATACATTTTTCAAATGGAATGATTTTGGCTGAGTGAGTTGCTGATATCCTAGTTCAGATAGTGTGGCTCCCCGCCCAGTATTTTTTACCCCAGTCCAAGTTAAAGCCGGGTCTAGGTAGTCACAGCGATTCATGAATACTGTTCCTGTTTGTAATCGATTCCCTAAATGCTCTCCCGCTGATTGATCTTGCGTCCACAATGAAGCAGTCAGACCTAAATCGCTATCATTCATCAGGTGTATCGCTTGTTCGTCATTGCCCACAGACATTATACCAACTACTGGCCCAAAGCTCTCTTCTGTCATAACAGACATAGAATGGTCAACATCGATTAGCACTTCAGGCGCGATATAAGGAGTGCCTTCAGCAGCATGGTGGAATTTAGTGGTATCAACACAAGGCTTTGCCCCTTGTGTGACAGCGCCTTTAATTTGTTGGCGAACCCAATCGGCGGCGCTGGTTTTTACCACTGGCCCAAGTGTAGTTGAAGGGTCAATCGGGTTGGAGAGGATCAATGTATTTACCTTTTCAATATAGGCTTCGACAAATTGATTATAGAGTGAATCATGTACATAAATTCTTTCGATGCCACAACACGATTGCCCGGAATTGAAAAATGCACCATCAACTAGTTCGGTCACGCTGTAATCAAAATTTGCATCCGCGCGCACATAGGCTGGATCTTTTCCGCCGAGCTCCAGCCCCAGTCCTGTAAAAGTGCCAGCTGCAGCGACTTCGATCTGTCGACCTGCCGCTACCGAACCGGTAAAGCAAACGAAATCGATATCTCTCGAAGAAACTAGTTTCTCTGTAGTTTCATGGCTCAGGAATAGACATTGCAATACGTTATCTGGGAGACCGGCCACTTGAAAGGCTTTTACAAAAGCCTCTCCACACAAGGGCGTTTGTGCTGAAGGTTTTAATAACACACTGTTTCCAGCCATGAGTGCAGGGACGATAGAGTTTACCGCCGTAAGCAGCGGGTAGTTCCATGGAGCGATTGTAAAAACAATACCCAGGGGTTCACGGCGAATAAATCTCTTGAAACCGTCTTCAGGCGTTGGAACAAGATCCGCCAAAGATTGTTCAGCGATGCCGATCATATGTCGTGCACGTTGCGCTAAGCCCTTCACTTCGCCTCCGCTGAAGGCAATTGGCCGACCCATTTGCCACGAAATCTCTTCGGAAATCTGATCTTGCTTCGATTCGAAATACATCACAGCCTTCTCACAGATTTCAGCACGCTCTGAAATGGATACTTCTTGCCATTGTTTTTGTGCTACCCGTGACAATTCAACAGATTGTTCAAGGTCGCGCATGCTCATTAGCTCTCGTTCAACATAGATGGATCCATCAATGGGTGAGATGCATTGTAGATAGTTGTTATTTTGGATTTTTTTCATAATTTAATTTTATTGTTGGAATGTAGTGTCGTCCCGCATATTATCTGCTCTGCCAATGAGACAAAAAACATTACGAATGGATCATTATATAAAAACCACTCTTTGTAGCACCACAAGGAAGCCAGAGCGAATTTTCGTTATTCCAATGTTAATCCGAGCATGGGTCGTAGGAGTTTTGTTCTCACTGGTGAGCTTTCCAAGTTCAGCAGCTGGTATTGACGCTACAATAAACAGTGCAATGCAACCCATTGCGGATGCTGTGGCCAGTTTCATTTTTTTTGAAGTTGGTATTTTTGGTGCTCGACTCCCTCTTATTATCTTATGGCTCATTGGTGCGTCGATATTCTTCACCTGCTATTTTAGATTCCTGAATTTGCGTGGCTTCAAACACGCCTTCGAACTTTTAAGGGGCGATTTCACTAGACCGGGCCAACGCGGAGAGCTTACTCATTTTCAGGCTTTAGCCACAGCAGTTTCAGGCACAGTGGGAATTGGTAACATAAGCAGTGTAGCAATTGTTATTTCTATAGGTGGCCCGGGAGCAACTTTCTGGTTAATGGTTGCCGGACTTTTAGGAATGTCTACCAAATTTGCAGAGTGTGTTGTTGGAGTCAAGTATCGCAAGCTTAATTCCGACGGGAGCGTCTCCGGCGGCCCTATGTACTATCTAGAAGAAGGCTTAAAGGAAAGAAATTTAGCTTGGTTAGGAAAGCCGATGGGATATTTCTATGCCTTATCAATCGTGATTGGGTGCATGGGGATTGGAAATATGTTTCAGTCAAATCAAGCATTCGAGCAGTTCGTGGTAGTAACTGGAGGCGAAACAGGATTTTTTGCCGACAAAGGTTGGCTCTTTGGGGGAGTCTTGGCCAGCATAGTTGGGGTCGTTATTCTTGGCGGAATCACAAGTATTGCCAAAGTAACCAGCAAACTCGTTCCATTTATGGCGGGGATATACATTATCGGCTCACTAACGGTAATTTTTCTCAACGCCGAAAGGATACCCTGGGCAATTGGCGCGATAGTTACAGAGGCATTCAACCCAAGTGCTGTAGGTGGCGGTATGCTTGGTGTAATGATTATGGGTTTTCAGCGTGCGGTTTTCTCAAATGAGGCAGGCATAGGATCGGCAGCTATCGCCCACTCTGCTGTAAAAACTCAGGAACCAGTTACTGAGGGTTTTGTTGGATTAATGGAACCCTTTATCGATACCGTTGTAATTTGTACTTTGACCGCTCTGGTTATTTTAACCACTGTCTATGAGCCAGAGTTGGCTGGTGCAGGCATGCAAGGCATTGAGCTTACTACACGCGCTTTTGGTACCACTCTTACTTGGTCCGCCATTCCACTAGCATTTATAGCGATTCTGTTTGCGTTCTCGACGCTCCTATCTTGGTCGTATTATGGTTTGAAAGGCTGGACCTATATAGTAGGAGAATCCAGAAAAGCAGAGAATGTTTTTAAGATTATTTTCTGTTTGTTTGCAGCTCTCGGCTGCATGGTTCAATTAGATGCGGTTCTTGAATTCTCAGACGCCCTGGTTTTTGTAATCGCCGTACCGAATATCATTGGTTTGTACATTCTTGCACCAATCATCAAGAAAGAACTTAATAGTTATCAGGAACGGCTACATAATGGCGAAATTCAAAATTTGCGAAAACATTTGAGTAGGTAAGGAGTCAGACTAAGAGCTAAGACAGTTGTTCGTAGTTGCTTTGAACTATTACTCCTTTTTGAATGTGAATAGTCAGGATAGATTCATTTTATTCCTAGCCTAATTCGTTCACCGAATTGCTGTTCCAGGTATAGACGCCAAATAGTACCTCCAAATCCGAATTTAAAGATCAGTATGATCGGGATCCATGGAACCGAGCCTATAGAGATTTACTTGTAACTGATTCATAAAAATATTTATTAACTGCATCTCATTACTAGTAAATAATGTTTGAAGCTCTTGGTGAGCATGCATCAGCATTCGGTTTTGCTGTGCGACCAGATCATCAATACTTAGCTCGCTTGGATTTGGAGAATCATTGGCAGACATTCTTGCATGCTTAACAAGTATGTCTAACACAAGCGATTGTCGTTCGTTGCTCAGGCTGCCAGCAGAACGAGCGAGCTCTGCGGCATAGTCTTGTTTTAGCTGAGCGTCAGAAGGGCCATCTGTCTGGCGATCTAAAACACTTAACTCAACAGAATTTAGCAATGGCGCCAATTTTTCCCGCAAATAAGCATGATTGCTAACACTTTTTAATTCTTCTGGGCTCGCCTTGCCAGAACTTACTTCGACACTGAGTTTTGCGCGCTCGCTCAAAACTTCTATCAGTTTAGACTCGATCTGATTTTTTCGTGTTGCATTTCCAGACAGAGATTCAAGAAATATTCCAAATTGCACATTTATCTGCATGCGTGCAGTTTCTTCAAACCGCGTGCCTGCCTGACTGCGCTCAATCATTGCTCGCACAGAGTCTGGAATGCTCGAATCCTGTCCAAAAATGCTACTGACATAAAGTAGAGTTATTGCTGCAATAACAAGTTTATTTTTCATAGCACTAAATAACTCATAACCTATATATCATTATCTTACTTTACTGGACGGACGTAACGCTTGATTCCACCTACCGGCCCAACTTCAGCGCCAAAAATATTGCCATGGCTGTCTGCTACTACACCCTCGGCCGTGCATGTTCCTCGACAATCTGGCTGCGGGTCTGGAATTAGGAACTCAACTTCGCCTGTGATCGCACTTCCTACTCGGATACCGCGTGTCCATCCACCGTGATCAGGGTTTACTGAACCTGATTCAGAGTCTGCTGCATAAAGCACATCATGCTCATCAATATAGATCCCGCTATTACGGCTGAATTGGTACCAGATATCTAAGAGATTACCTTCTTGATCGAAGATTTGAATGCGGTCATTGCCACGGTCTGCAATAAATAGACGACCTTTTGAATCCATTGCCATTCCGTGAGGTTGACGAAACTGCCCAGGACCCAAGCCCCACTCACCGAAAGAGAATAGATGGTTGCCCTCCGCATCAAACTTATGGACGCGGTTAGGAGTGTTTTCAGCACTAGAGTGTCCTTCACCGACAAATATTGAGCCATCTGGTGCAACATGCACGTCATTGGGGGTATAGAAATATTTCTCATCACGGCCACCACCCTTCGTGCCTAGGGACATAAGATGTGCACCGGTTGGACTGAATTTATGAACCTGGTGGCCATAGTCTTCACCAGAATAATCTTGGACTTGATCTGTCCCGCGGGCATCAGCAACCCAGACATTTCCATCGTGGTCTACATGAATGCCATGAGGCCAGGTGATATAGCCTGCACCAAAGCTGCGAACAAGATTGCCATTCTTATCGAATAGCATGATTAAGTTTGTATCCGGGCTGCCAACACAGGCGTTAATGTTGCCGCCACAGCGTTCGGCGACCCAGACGCTCTCTCCGTCAGGATGGATATCCACTGTACTTGACGAACCCCAGTCCCGCCCTGCCGGTAGCTGAAAGTAGCCAGATTGCGTGGTGTAAGGGTTTGGCAAGTCGTTTACGGGCGGCATGTCTGATTGCGCAAACACTAAGGCTGGGGCAGTAATTAGTGTTAAAAAAGTGGTTTTTAATCTTGTGCGTATGGACATCGTGGGTCCTCTCAGGTTTGTTCTATTGAACGAATGCGTGGTCAGCAAGAATAAAACAGGAGATGCTATTGATTCAATGAAACTTAGAAGAATTGTTCTTATTGTTACAGATTGTCAAACTATTGAAATAAATACATTTATCTAAAAGGTATCTATTAGTTACCCTCTTCCTGCAAGAACAATTACAGGCGTGAGAGAAATTTGGTTGAGATCTACTTAATCTCCTAAAATGAAAGTATTCTGCTGTTCTTGTTTCTGATCTTTCTGGTTTTTTAATCGTGATACATCGCCCATGAGAATTCCTTAATGAAGAAAATGCAATCTGATTCGTTATTCGCCTCTCTAATAGCATCCTTGATCATGGCTGTTGCACCTAGTTGCTTTGCTCAAATGCCGACATTGGAAATATCAACATTGGTCAATGAATACCGAAATGAGCACGAGCAAGAAATCCTTGCTGATTTTGTTAATTTATTGTCTATGCCCAACGATTCGGCAAATTCCGAAGACATTGATGCCAACGCCGAATTAATTTCGCAGATGTTACAGAGCAGAGGGTTCGCAACGAGAACGCTTCGAGCAGGGCGCGCACCCTATGTTTTTGGCGAATTAACAACGCCCGGTGCAACTAAAACTCTGATGTTATATGCCCATTTCGACGGTCAGCCCGTCCAAGAGGAAAATTGGACCTACCCGCCATTCTCTCCAACCTTGATGAACGCGCCTTTGCCAGACGGTGAACCTATAGATCTAGAAGCAGTATCTGGCAGTTTTGACCCTGAATGGCGTTTGTACGCCCGTTCGGCAGGGGATGACAAGATGCCGATTGTTGCAATCATACATACACTGGATGCTATGCGGGCGAAGGGTATTCCGTTGTCAGTTAATTTGAAATTGTTATTGGATGGAGAAGAAGAGCGCGGTTCGCCCACTGTCGGTCAGATTATTGATGAAAACCCAAGTCTCTTTGATGCAGATCTGTTTCTGTTTTGTGACGGACCTATGCACCAGTCGCGGCGTGCGCAACTGGTATTTGGTGTAAGAGGCAGCGGTACTGTCGATATTACGACTTATGGTGCTACTCGTCCGTTACATTCAGGTCACTACGGAAACTGGGCACCTAACCCCATCATGCAGCTTTCTTATTTGTTAACGAGTATGCGCAACCAACATGGTCGTATACTGGTAGATGGTTATTATGACAATGTAGCAACTTTGACCGAAGCTGAGCGTGCGGCAATCAATACGATGCCAGATACCGCTGCTGATTTGCAAAATGAACTGTCGATTCATACGCCCGAAGGGGGAGGCGTTCGTTTGGAAGAATTGATTACGTTGCCGGCAATTAATGCCCGAGGCATCGTCGCCGGAGGTGTGGGGGCTCAAGGTCGAAATATTATTCTACCGTCTGCAACGGTGTCACTAAATCTTAGAATGGTCCCTAATCAGCAGCCACTCCGGCTAAGGGAGCTGATCGAAAATCATCTCGAGAAAGAAGGGTTCTTCGTTGTGCATGAAGACCCGTCTGCTGCCATTTTGCGCAATAATTCCAATGTAGTAAAACTCAATTGGCGTGGTGTTGGCAATGCTGGGCTGCGCACGCCCATGAGTGATGAGGTCGCACAAAATTTGATTGGTATTATGCAGGAACTAGCGCCAGATCTAATCCTTACTCCAAGTATGGGGGGTACATTGCCACTTAATGCATTTGATGATCGCCTTGATACCCCTATTATTATATTACCTTTGGCTAATCATGATAACAATCAGCATGGACGCAATGAAAATATTCGCTTACAAAATATTTGGGACGCAATGGCTGTCTATGGGGTTTTATTTGCGAAGTTTGGGAGTCGTTGATCAACATAAGCGATTGGTTTAATCACTTAGTAGTGGCTGGCCAAATCAACCATTGATAAATATTAGAAATAGATTTTATTAATGCTGTTACAACGGATCTTCGTAAAAATAGCAAACAGGTAGTATTTAAGTAGTGTCAGATTATTTTATTGACTAGGTCTTGCCAGGGTAATACTCATCATAAAATCCATATCACCATCCAATATCGTGTCACCCGCAGGCATTTCGTTTTCATCGAAGATATGTGCCATTAATGTATTAACTTGTGGCAGGCTCAAGCTGCCAGGTTGATCAAGAGGCATGGTGTTGGCAATCCGCGCATAGAGCGCTGCAGCAGGAACGCCGGCCCAGATAGCATCGAATGAACGCCCGGTAAATTCCTGCACACTGTGGCAACGTTGGCAAAGAGTTTCGAATAGTGCTGCTCCGCGTTGCGCTTGTTGTGCAGTATAAATACCGTCCATTGAGGTCTCTGGTACTTGTTCGGTGCAGCTTGCGAGCAGCATTAAAGTAAAAGCAAATACTGCTCGCGTCATCCCTGATGGCATTGAATTATGACCTAGGTGGATTATCGAATTGCAAAGCTGAAGGGCACTGATCACCAGTGGAGTCTCCCCGTACCCAGGCTTCTAGAGCCTGACGTTCAGGGTCGTCTTTCGAATACCAGCGTCTACCGCCGTTGTGCATCAGATCTCCTCCTGCGTCAGGGTGAAGTGGTTTGTGCAAGAAGCGGCTATAATCTGGTCGCCCGGGATCGACGAAACTGAGGAGTTCTTCAAATGCTTGCTCAGACTGCTGCACGGTCCAGTAGCTGTTTTCTGGTGGAGGCACAGCAAACTGTCCACTGTGACATTCCGTGCAGGGCATTGCATTGTCAATTGGATTGACAAAGATGGGCTGCACACAAGAACGGAAGAACGCAAAGTCAACGTCAACTGTGGGTTCTGCATCCGCATTTGGGTCTCCACTGGCGATCCATTCAGAAATCAAACGGTATTCGCTGTGATTCGTTGAGTCCCAGAATATGCCGCCGGAATGACTTTCCCCGCCAGCTGTAGGCGCGAGCGGAGCCATGAGTAAGCGGCTGGTTTCCGGTGCACTGGGATTGACCAGCATCGCTACATTCTGGAAATTTTCTTGTGACTGCGCTTCAGTCCAAAACACTTCCCCATTTTCTTCAGTCAGTGGCACAAGGCCCAAAGGAGCATTCGCCTGGACTGTATGACAAGCCACACAAGCGGTGTCGGAGCCAACGAAACCGCCGCGATAGCGAATAAAAATTGGTTCAACTGATTCCTTATAAAATGCGTAATCCAATCCTTTAGGAGTATCACTGCTTGCTGTTTCGCTTCCGGCCTGAGCTGCGGAGGGATTAGCAGGTGAAGATTCTTGTTCATTGCAGGCTGCAGCCAATAAAGTAATTGCGGTTAAAAACAGCCATGATTTTGAGCGGTTTATCATGGTGCCTCTCCTTCCCAATCTGCTGGCATGATGGCCGTAAAAATTCGTTTAGGCGCTTGTCCTACTGGGAAGCGTTTGATCACTTCCTGCGTGTCCACGTCTACAACAGCCGTTTGGTTGTGGCCTGATACGCCTACCCAAAGATGTTTGCTATCGGGGGTCGTAGTAATCCAGGCAGGATTACCAATATACACTCTTCCCAAGTATTCAAAATCTGGAAAGGAATAGCCATAGATATGAGAAGTGGCACGACTGGAATGCCAAACTTGACTCTGGTCAGGCAATACCACGACGCCATGGCTTGGTGCACTCTGAATACCATCGGCTGTCTGGTCCATGCGGTCCCAGGAATCTATTGGCGGGCTGATTTTGTTCAGCACCTCTTGAGTTTCCCAATCAATTTCCCAGAATCCATGCCAGCCACCTACGTTAACAAGCATTGAGCGGGTTGAACCATCTTCATTTACGGTGAAGGTCAAAGGCCTAACTCCGCCAGTGAAAGGGTTTTGCGAATAGGGTATAGTCGTTTCGAACAATACTTCATCGGTTTCTGTGTCTATTGCAATAATTTCGCTGGCACCAATCATGCCGCCAACTGCATAACGACCATCTGGGGTAACAAAAGTATTGTGGACACCACCACCAGTTTCGATGTTAGCAATAATTTCATTGCTATCCATGGATATCACCTGGATTAGTGGCTCAGCGATAATTGCCACATAAACCTTCCTCGCAGTCATACTAGCTGAAAGATTATGAGGGCCAGCAGCCAGCTGGATTCGGTCAGTGACTTCAAAGGTCCGTGAGTCGACTACATCGACCGTATGATCATACTCGTTGGTGAAATAGTAATGGGTTCCGTCGGCATGGACTGTTGCGCCGTGGTTATGGGGCAGATTTTCGATGTAACCTACCTGCTCCATAGTCTCTGGGTTGAATACATAGACATCATCACCGGCGGAATTTGTCTGAAGAATGCGAACTGGGCGATCGGTAATCGGCCCGTTTACAAAATCTGAAACATAGGTCTGAGCAAAGAGAGACATGCTCAACCATTGCATACCTATAATCGCCAGACAGCAGCCAATCAGTTTTTTCACAGGGACCTCCAAGATTATTCTAATTATAGTATTTGTGAGACTTCTCCCCTCATTGTAACAACAGGACAGTCAATAATTCTAGGAAAGGGGTGCGAGATTAACGGAAAGTTGCTGAATGCACCTTTCAGCCAATTTTCACAAATGTGGAGAAATTAAGAGGAAAATGATGCCCAACTTTTACAGAAGATAGCTTCGCATTAAAAAGTTAAAGCAGGGTATTCTCGCTAGCTTTTTGATACAGATGAGGGTTTTTGCTAAGCGTGGAATTGAGACTTAAGCCATCTATGAAAATTCATGACATCATATTCTTGTGGCATAAGCACTCCCCGCTTGTGCGCGAGAGATTTTACTCCACGTTGATTTAGTTCACACACTTCAGCGTCCTCCTTTAGGATTTCCACTCCAAAGTCTACGATTTTTGACAAATCGAATTGTTCGAGATCTAAAGATTCTTTTGCTAAAAGCCAATCTGCTTTAAGCGATATTGTTTCGGGGCCATCAGGCAATAAGGAAACTGTTCTAACATAGTCAGCATGCGCAACTATAAAAACCGAAGGTAAAGATTGGAGATAAGTGTATCCTGCTTGAATCTCATTAGTGGTTAGGTCAGAAAATTGGGTTCCTTGTAACTGACCATCGATAGTCCAGCTTTTTGCCCCATGTTTTAGACCACCACAAAACCGGGGATCGCCGTCATCCTGGAACTTCTCCCATCCTTGTTCATCTTTTTTGCTCACAAAGGTGCGTTGATAGATAGGCACCATGTCACACAGTGACTTGTGAATGCCGGGACAGTGATAGCACTCTACGAAATTTTCCCAGAAAATTTTCCAATTGCATAAAATTTTTGTTTCATAACTGTGTGCTAGAACTAGCTCTTCCAATGGCCAGTTGTCGAGGTGATTTGGTGAAGGGTCAAGGGATGAGTCAAATGAATGTATTTCACTTTTATCGAGATTTACGAATAAGTTGCCTTTCCATCGTTTTACTGACACAGGATAGAGTGAGTAATCTTCTGGCTGAAAATCGTCTGTTCGAATCAAGTGTGGAGTTCGAATGAGTTCGCCATCTAGAGAGTATGTCCAACGATGATAAGGACAGGAGATATTTTTAGATTTAAGGTTACCCTGTTCTTCACTGCACAATTCAGAGCCTCGATGACGACAGGTGTTGTGAAAGCCGTTTATTTCGCCTTGTTCATTCTTAACCAGCAATAGATTCTGTGACCCTATACGAAGGGACTTAAAATCCCCTTGGCGCGCTAGCTCGCTATCTCTTCCGGCATAAATCCAGTTCTTGTACCAAACGTGTTTAAGTTCCGCTTCAAAAGCCTCATCACTATAATAGTCTTGCGATTCTAGTGATGGTTCAACTTGAGAAAGGTTATTGTAGTTTTTAGACTTTGTCATAGGAGAGGATACGTGCTGATCAATATTGATTTGTATGAGTTAAACCGGTTAAGTCAGCTGGGATACTTAATTGCACTTTTTGATTTTGTTTTGAAATAATGGCATGTTTCTTCCCGGCTAACTACGCCTAAATTAAGGAAAGGGATAAAGAAAATAAATTCATCTCGAAAGCCAACTTCAAATTGCTCCTTCAGAAGCCAATAAGATTTAATTTACTACCTTAATGTTGATATTCGCTAATGCTTAGACAAAGTCCTTTTTATAATTTTTTGAATCGTCGAATTGACTTGAGTTTTAGTCAATTTGAGTCAAGTAGTGATCTAGATGTTGATTACATCAACTGGAATGAGTTTCTGCTTCCAAGTGATTATGGCGATCCCAAGCAGGAGTATGAAGCTATTAGAAATCGAGTCGCGCTTTTTGACGTGACACCGATGCGTAAGTTTGAAATTCTGGGGTCAGAAGCGGGTCGATTTTTAGATCATCTAGTAACTCGCCCTGTATCTTCTGCAGCCCCAATGCAGGGGATTTATGTAGTCTTTTGTAATGAGGATGGCAGCCTCAAAGATGATGCGATTCTCTACAAGTTTGCAGAGGACCATTATTGGTTAATGCCATCGGACATTGACCACCGCCCTCATTTCACCGCTTTGTGTGAGCAATTTGAGATATCTGAACTTTCCATTAACGAATGCACTATGGAGTTTTCTGGCATGGCGATTCAGGGGCCATTGTCAGCAATGCTTGTTAAACAATTAGGTGTACCTGACTTAGAGCTACTTGAACCCTATCAAGTAGTGGACTTCAAGCTTCAGGGAACATTGGTACGAGTTGCTCGCATGGGCTTTACCGCTGATTTAGGTTATGAGTGTTGGATGCCAATTGAATTTAGTTCGCATTTTGAAGCCTCTTTACAAAATGCGATCGATAATTTAAAGATTTCTGCCCATGGTTATGGTCTAACTGCTTTAGAGGTATGCCGGATTGAAGGTGGTTTTATTGTTGCCGGTTGGGATTGCGCAACAGAAATTGATCCTTCGCCAGGGTTTGAACGAACACCTTTTGAGCTCGGCCTCGGTTGGTTGGTTGATTTAGAGGGGTGTGAATTTGTCGGCAGAGATGCGTTACTTCGGGAAAAAGATATAGGTGGTCGTTACGTAAAAAGATGTTTTATCGCCAATGGGCGATCGATACCAGATGAAGGTTGTGAAGTATGGGGGGAGGTCCAAGGCAAAACCATTGTTATTGGGACAGTCAATTGCGCTAGTTGGTCTTGGGGGTTGGGAAAAACTATTGGGAATGCATCAATTTTTCGCCAATACATGAATCTTGAGACTGGCGAATTAAAGCTTCAGGAAATGGCAGTTGGGGTGCAGTTAAAGAAGGGGCCCCTGATCAATTTAAAAAGAAATAGACAGGTTCCGGCACCTATTCCCGAAGATTCGACCAAGCTTAATTAGAAATTCAGTACATTTGACTCTTTAACATCTTCCATAACTACATAGGTTCTAGACGCTGATACTCCTGGCAATGTAAGCAGTGTCTCTCCTAATAATTTTCGATAGGCTGCCATGTCGGCCACTCTGGCTTTGATTAAATAATCAAAATTCCCCGACACCAAATGGCATTCAAGTACCTGAGGTAATTTGCGCACCGCCTTAGCAAAATCATCAAAGACTTCAGGCGAGGTTCGGGCCAAATCTATTTCCACAAACACCAACAGTTCCACATTTAGCAACGAAGGATTTAATCGTGCGTAATAGCCTTGAATAAACCCATTTTTTTCCAGACTTCTTACCCTTTCGGCACAAGGAGTTGCGCTCAGATTGACTTTCCTTGCGAGCTCAACGTTTGTGATGCGAGCATTTTCCTGGAGCTCGTGCAGTATTAGTAGGTCTTTTTTGTCTAGTGAAATCATCTTTATATAAACAATAAAATAGGTAAATATTTCTTGAATACCTTAATGAAAAAGATAATAACGTGCTTTATGCGCTAATAAAAGTCAGAAAACCTAATCCTTATTTAATTATACTAGCCGCCGGCGCAGGCCAGAATCAAATAGATTAACAAGACTACTTTGTAGTTGTGGCGCTAATAAATTAGGAGTTATTGCCATGCGTATCGGGATTCCCAAAGAAATTAAAATTCACGAATACAGAGTAGGGCTTATTCCTGCCGCAGTTAGAGAGATTACCCAAGCAGGACACAAGGTGTTTCTAGAAACCAACGCAGGTATTGGCAGCGGTTTTGATAATGCCAGTTATGTAAAAGCGGGTGCGACAATCCTTGAAACTGCCGAAGAAATCTTTGGCGAGGCGGAAATGATTGTGAAAGTCAAAGAACCACTGGCTAGTGAGCGAAAACTCCTTCGGAGTGATCTGACTTTGTTCGCTTACCTTCATCTTGCGCCGGACTTTGAACAAACAGAAGATCTAGTTCAAAGCAATGCAACTTGCATAGCGTATGAGACGGTTACTGATGGCAGGGGGCAGTTACCTTTGCTTGCACCAATGTCTGAAGTAGCTGGGCGCATGTCGGTGCAGGCCGGGGCTATGTGTCTGGAAAAATCTCATGGAGGTGCAGGTTTGTTGCTTGGTGGTGTGCCAGGGGTTGAATCAGCTAACGTTTTAATTATAGGTGGCGGAGTGGTTGGTAGTAATGCTTTGAAAATGGCTGTCGGTATGGAAGCTAATGTAACGGTAGTAGATAAATCGCTCGATACTTTGCGGGACCTAGACGAGATATACGCTAATCGAATTCAAACAATATACTCAACACAAGAAGCCATTGAGACTTTTGCGCTTAATGCTGACCTTATTATCGGTGCCGTGCTTATTCCAGGTGCAGCTTCACCAAAACTAGTAAGTACTGATTTAATTAAAAGGATGAAGCCAGGCTCTGTTGTAGTTGATGTTGCGATCGATCAAGGAGGTTGTTTCGAAACTTCTAAAGCAACCACCCATGACAATCCAACCTATCTTGTCCATGATGTTGTTCACTATTGTGTGGCGAATATGCCTGGAGCAGTCGCGAAAACGTCTGCAATTGCGCTAAATAATGCAACACTTCCTTTCGTGTTGCAGTTAGCAAATCAAGGCACAGTAGAAGCATTGCAGAGCAACTCTCATCTATTTGAAGGTCTAAATGTTTGGAAAGGGCAAGTAATTAATGAGCATATAGCGAAACAACATGGCTATGAATTTAATACTATTGGGCCGGGCCAACTCAACGTTAGTAAACACTGAATAAGACAGGGCCTGGCAGATAGGCAACACCTTGTTTCTGCGGCTTCAAAATAAATCTTTTTAGTTACTAAATTCCAGACATATTTAGGAAATTTATTCACTTTTCAGAGAAGTCGGCTGGACAATGCTCGAAAGAGTTAAGAGTGCAATATTAGGAGGGCCTGTAATGATTTTGGGAAGCTGTGCTTGTGGATCAGTTCAATACAAAGTTGATGGTGAACTAAAAGATTTCAGCCATTGCCACTGTTCAATATGCCGTAAGCTTCATGGGGCAGCTTTTGCAACCTGGGGCGGGGTGGATCGGGCTAACTTGTCTATCGATAAAGGCGAGGAATTGCTCAAGGCTTATTCATTTTCAAAAAATACTGACAGTATTTTCTGTTCGAAATGTGGGTCTCCTGTTTTTGCAGACTATAAGCCCGATCAAAAAAAAATATATCTGACTCTCGGCACCGTCGATAGTAAACTTGATTGCCCTCCCGGGTTTCATGAATTTGTAGATTCGAAAGCTCCATGGTTTGAAATTACCGATGACCTGCCTCAATTTAGAGAGTCGAGTTAAACCTAATCCGGTCTTTGATCTGCACTTCTCATTGATAGGTTAGAATCCATTGGCCTTCCATTGGCCTGCCTGAGAATATTTGGTTTAATTTCTACTTACCGAAATAGCGAAGATCTCTATAATTGTTAAATATAATTCAGCTAATCTTCGAGTCACTGACAATCGAACTAGTCGGCGAGCATTAGGTCGAATAAGTCCATGAACAAAGCTGTCATATCTGCTAATTTCATCATTTCCATGGAATATGCAGTGCGCAACGCACAACAATCTGTAATTAGAGCGAAAATTATTTTTTAAAACAGGTAAAGATTTTCAAATGCAAACTACAAATGAGTTAAGCTCAGAAGCTCTTTTTAAAGAAACAATAAATCTTATTAATAAAGGTGATTTGGCTGGCGCTGCAGCAAATTGTCGCCGAGCAGTTGCCGCTGATTCGTCAGATGTATCCTCGACTGCCTTATTAGGCGCAATTTTGATTAAAACTAAAGAGCCAATTGAAGCTGAAAAGTACTTGCGCGAAGCAATAGACCTGGCGCCTACTTTTGCAAAGCCTCATGAAGATTTAGGCTATTTATTGCTAGAGACCGATCGTTCTGCTGAGGCGGTGACATGTTTAGAGAATGCAGCTCGTCTAGACCCTAAGTCTGAAAAAGCATTTTATATGCTTGGGAAAGCATATTCGAAGATTGGTGATGGACAGAAATCGGACGCAGCCTATGAAAAATCATTTGGGTTAAATCCTGAAAGGAAAAAATTAGCACATGCAGCAGAACACCACAAAGCAGGGCGTTTTAAAGAAGCAGAGTTACTCTATCGAGAAACTCTAAGGGATTATCCGAATAATGTAGATGCAATGCGTATGCTTGCAGGAATTGTTGCTTCGCAGTCTTTTGTTGAAGAAGCAGAATCTCTATTTCGAAGAGCACTATCTTTAGCTCCTGATTATGGGCTCGCTTTTTTGGATTTTGGCATGCTGCTACAGGACCAGCATCGATATGCAGAAGCTATTGAATGCTTTGCACGTACAGCAGCTCTGGAGCCTAAAACACCTAAACCCCATTATTTTTTGGCATCTATTCTTGCACAGGTTGGCAAAACTTCCAGTGCGCTAAAAGCTTATCAACATGTACTAGAACTTAGCCCAAAACATGCCGGTGCCTTACTTGGAATTGGACATACCTTGAAAACTATAGGTAAACAAGAAGAGGCAATTGACGCTTATCGAAACTGTATAAACTTGCGCCCAGACAATGGTGAGGTCTATTGGAGTCTTGCGAACCTAAAGACCTATAAATTAACTTCTGAAGATATAAATAGAATGGAATCCGCCATCGATTCAGGCGAAGAAATTAACGATGTATCGAAAGTTAATTTTTTGTTCGCTATAGCGAAGGCGAAAGAAGACGCTGGACGCTTTAAAGATGCGTGGAAATACTATTGTAAGGGTAATGGTTTGCAACGATCTCTCGAGTATTACGATCCTGTGGATACGGAATCCACCAACAATGACTTAATTAAGGTATTTGACAAAAACTTTTTGACAAAAAATATTGAATCAGGATGCAAGGATGCAGCACCTATCTTTATTGTTGGGTTGCCTCGATCTGGCTCTACATTAATAGAACAAATCCTCGCCAGTCATAGCATGGTTGAAGGTACGTCCGAACTACCTTATTTAGGAAGAGTGGCCACCTCTCTAAATCGCAACAGAGCGGACGGTATAAATTATCCTCAGGCAGTTTCGGAATTAAGTTCCAATCATCTGGAGGCTTTAGGGCAGCAGTATCTGGGTAAGGCAAAGTTTAATCGGCAATCTGATAAACCTAGATTCATTGACAAAAATCCAAACAATTTTGCTTCGGTTGGTTTTATTCACAAGATATTGCCCAACGCCAAAATTATTGATGCACGTCGCTATCCTTTAGATTCCACGTTTAGCTGTTATCGACAATTATTCGCTAAAGGTCAAACTTTCGTTTATGACCTGACGGATATTGGTGAGTACTATATTCAGTATCTGAGAATGATGGATCACTGGCATGCCGTATTACCAGGGCGTGTACTTACTGTGCAATACGAAGACCTGGTCTTTAATCTTGAAGATTACGTAAGAAAATTATTGGAGTATTGCGAGTTGCCCTGGGAGGATTCCTGTTTGAAATTTTATGAAACAGACAGACCGGTTCGTACAGCCAGTTCAGAACAAGTGCGTCAGCCGGTATACACAAAGTCAGTTCACTACTGGCGAAACTACGAAGACGAATTGACAGAACTCATTGAAGTTTTGGACCCTGTCTTGCCAAGATTTAAGCACTACGAGCATATTAATCGGGTGTGAGCTTTGAATTAGAAGGGCCAGACTTCTAGCCCATGGATTGAATTTCTAATGTCCATTGACAGATTGTGGCTACCTGCATTCAAGGAATCGCCAAAACTATGAAGTGAAATTGTAGATGGCGAAGACCCGCCGGCAATTAAATGTTCAGACACTACACACAGTCCTCGCCCAAATCCTTGCCTTGCAACTCGAGTATCATCCAATTCAGTATGGGTAAGTAGCTCTGCGTCGAAATAAGGAACTGGAAATTCCTTTGATGCCCCATCTCTTCCGATATATTTAACAACATTGCTCTGCGTGTCGTTGAATATAACGCCATTTCCAAAGGGTTGAGCATTATGGGTGCCCATTGGAAGCTTTGCAAACAGTTGTATATGCTTGCCCGTATACCCAAATAGCCCGCCTGTATTTAATCCACTAAAGAATAGCGATTGGCTGTTGCAGAAAATACTATTCAGATGAAGCTGATTACTGGGCTGCGGCCCTTTTTCCTGTTCAGGATGGAAAGGCAATGCGCGATAACCATTAAAATCCTTAATGATATTGAGTCCGTAACTAAAACGATTTTTATCCAGGTCGAAACCTACTATGGAATCGAAACCTGTTGAGGAAATGAATAACCTGCGGCGATAGATGCTTATTTCATGACAGTGTTTTAGAAATGGGTTTTTGTAGGAACCGACGTGCTTGAATTGTGTGTCGTATTCGAACAATTCATCACTGGCGGCAATAAACACCCGGTTGTTATCGAAAGCGATGCCCCTTAATCCTCGATCCCAGCCTCGACCTTGCCAGTCGATATCCATGGTGTTCCAGTCAATCACTTGTTCGTATTTTTCAGTTTCACAGTCAATCAAATAGACTCCGCCATGGCTTTCGCCCTGTTGACTGCCTCGTACTACTGAAGTTGCGATAAATTTCATCATAAATGCTAAGTTAAAGTTACTGAATTTTACGGTCAGTATTCAAAATTTGTTAACTAGAAAAAAGCCTTATTTTCTAATATGTTAGAAACGAAATTCTAATCCGTTACGCCCCTATAGGCTGGGATACATTAGCGCGGATTGACTAATATTATGTTTTAAATCAAACTGGGTAAACCTAGGATCAGGAGCCGAGAATGGCTAATAGCTTTAGTAAGAAAAATACTCCCTTCCGTAAACGCTCTTTATGCATTGCAATTTCATCTGCACTTGCAGCGTCGATGGCTGCAGAAGCCCAAGATGCCGGTCTCGAAGAAATCATTGTCACCTCGACGAAGCGTGAGTTGAACCTTCAAGACACCCCATTGGCAGTGACAGCATTGGGCAATGAAGAATTAACGCTCCTGCGCCTAATGAATTTTGAAGATTACGTTGGCCAGATTCCAAGCCTTGCAGTGACTGAGAGAGAGCCTGGCGCCAGTTCTGTCATTATGCGTGGCTGCGCTGCACAGGGCCTTTCTTTCAGCGACTCAGCGACTACTTCAGTTTATCTTGATGAGCAACCGATTACTGCGGCTGGGTATAACCCAGATCCACGGCTCATTGATATTGAACGATTGGAAGCCTTGGCTGGCCCCCAGGGAACGCTTTTCGGTGATGCCGCACAATGCGGAACACTTCGAATAATAACAAATAAACCTAACACAACCGAATTCAGTGGTTGGCTGGACGTCACAGGTTCGTCGATTAAAGATGGCGGAGATAGTCGTGATGTCAGCGCTATGTTTAATATCCCTTTGTTGGACAACAGGCTGGCCCTGCGTTTCGTCGGATTTAGTTCGGACGAAGCCGGTTGGGTAGACAACATATTAAGTCCATCTCCAGGTAAAACTTTTGATAATGCTGCATATGTTGATGACGATGTAAACAGCTCCACATGGGAAGGCGGCCGCCTTGGATTACGTTGGGCAGCAAGCGACCAATGGACTGTGGACTTGCAACATATTTATCAAAAGTATGAGCTGGATGGATTTGCAGACGCTTCTCTTAACACGCAAAACTACGCTGACACCAGTGTGTTTCCAGTTTTTGGATCTAGAGAACAAGCCAGATTCAGCGAAGACGTGTGGGAAGATGAGTGGTATCAAACGGCATTAACGATCGAAGGCGATCTAGATATTGGTAATTTTGTTTTATCCGGCGCTTACTTTGATAGAGACAGCGCTTATTCTGCAGATAGCACCGCCTACTTACAATCGTTTCAGCAAACTGGCGACTATTTACGCTCGTTGGTTTATTACGACACTGGTTCTATTTATGACTTCGGTGGTGATCCGCGGGCCAATGACTATGACGCACGAGAAACTACTTCCTGGACTGTAGAAGGCCGTTATGCGACACCGACCGACGGTCGTTGGTCAGGTATCATTGGCGGTTTTTACAATCATCGAGAAGTTAATGAATTGTTTACCGCCAATGTCCTCAATGGGTTTTCCAGTTCTGGAGCATTTGCATATATTGATTATGCAGGCGGCTACGTTGGTACTCCAAATTCAAATAATTGGTTTTCAGGTACTTATGACAGCGATCTTGATCAAAGTGCAATATTTGGTGAGGTCAGCGTAGATTTAACAGAGAATTTTACAATTACTGCTGGCGGTCGTTTCTACAATATTGAAAATGATTACATCGTTAAAAATGGTGCTCTAATTGGACTGAACGGCGGAGAGCCTGACTGTGCGGTAAATTATTGTTATGCGCCAGGGGATTTAGGAAAGTCGGATGAGTCTGGATTCGTACCGAAAGTGAATTTAGCCTATAGGGCCGGCGATCAGCTGTTGTATGCCACCTATTCTGAAGGGTTTAGGAGAGGAGGTGCAAATTCCGCCAGGCCACAATCAGTCTATGGGCCACCTACCGGACAATTTGCAGCTCCAGCGGGCACTTTGAACAAGTACGATTCCGATACTATTGAAAACTGGGAAATTGGTGCGAAAACCGAATGGCTAGATAATCGGTTGCGTCTTAATTTCTCGGTCTATCAAATGACGTGGGACAATATTCAGATACAAGCGGAAGATCCGCAACCAACACTTTATACCTTGGGTATTGTCAATTTCCCCGAAGCAGAGATTGAAGGGGCAGAGATTTGGGCGGCTTATGCGCCGAACGATAATTGGCAGTTCGATTTTACGCTGGGTATAAATGATGGAGAGATACCGAGTGATCAAATGTTATTTAGTGGTATGGCAGGAGAGATACCGGTAGCAGGCGGAACCAGGTTGCCAATTGTTCCTGATCTTAAATACAGTATCCATGCTACATATACTTTTTCAGAAACCTTGTTTGGGGGGAATCCTTATATCATTGGCCGCTACAACTTTACTGATGAGTCAGTTAACTCCCTAGCTGGTATCGAATCCTCGAGTTTTAAGGTGCCAACAAGCACCCATGATTCCTGGGATCGCTTTAATTTGCAGGCAGGCTTGGAGACAGACGATTGGAGCGTGAGTGTATTCATTGACAATGTGCTTGATGAAGAAGCTGAATTATTTTTTAATAATCGTTGGTCGCAACAGCGACTGTCGGTGAATCAACCCAGAACAATTGGGGTCAATTTCCGTTACAATTTTAGGAATTAGTCTAGTAGTGGAAGTAGATTCTAACGCGTTCGTTTGCAAGAATATTTAAAGTGCCAAGGTGCCTTCTATAAGAAGGCACCTTGCGTTTGCTACTCCTAAATTGTTTATTCTGACAATATTTTTCAAGTTTCTTACTCAGTATCAAAGCTTGGTTGTTAATTACCAGAAATATTTCTGTATTCGAGAATTTATTTTTTCCTTAAGCAGTTTACAATTGTGTAATAGTAAATTTTTTGGCAATGGGTTCAGAGCTTAATGCAATCATATGACGCAATTGTTATTGGTGCCGGTCACAATGGTCTTGTGAATGCGACATTTTTAGCAAAAGCAGGGCTCAAAGTTTTAGTAGTTGAGAAGAACGACTACATTGGCGGAGCGACTGTAAGCCGAGAGCTGCACCAGGATTGGAAATACTCTAACTGTTCTTATGTCTGCAGCTTATTTCGGCCCGAAATATATCAAGCTTTGGATTTAGGGCATCATGGCCTTGAGGTGGTTCCACTTCAAGGCAGCGTTACTTTCAAGCAAGATGGAGATTATTTCGGTAGTTATCATCAATCTCCAGTAAGAAGAAGAGAAATTGAGCGACACTCAAAGCGAGATGCCGATGCATCAATTCGATTTGATGCCGATTTAATGAAATGGTGTCGACTAATTCGAAGTTTCTTGCTAACTGCTCCTCCAGATCCGGGATCATTAAAGATTCGAAACGTAATGGAATTTTCTTATTTACTCAAAAAATTTCATTCTCTAAGTGAAAGTCAAATTTACGAGTTCATTCGTTTCTTTACCATGTCCATAGCCGAGTACCTCGAGGAGTATTTCGAGAGCGATGTAATCCTCGCACATTTTTCTGGTGGTAGCATTATAGGCACCGGGTTAGGCGTTTATTCTCCTGGAACTGCTTATGTACTCTTACATCACGCAATGGGTGACGTAGATGGTAATGTTGGATCTTGGGGATTTGCACGGGGAGGGATGGGTGCCGTGTCGGCTGCTATCGCTTCTTCTTTTCAAGCCGAAGATGGGGAAATACGGACAGACGCAGAAGTGGCTCAGATACTGGTCAAGGGAGGCCGGGCAGTCGGAGTAGCCCTGAGTGGGGGTGAAGAAATATATGCAAATACCATTGTCTCAAATTTGGATGCCAAACGAACTTTCCTCAAGATTATGGATCGTAATGATCTGCCAGAGCATGTTGTTCAGCGTGCAGAAAATTTTAAAATTCGCGGTTCTTCTGGCAAAGTAAATATTGCATTGGACGGATTACCGAATTTTCCTGCTCTTCCTCCGCGATCTCCGTTAACTCTTGGTCATATTCACTTTACGGATACTTTAGAGCGTTTGGAGCGCGCCTATGATGACTGGAAAGATGATTGTTGGTCTAAAGACCCCTATGTGGACTTGGTGATTCCTTCACAGTATGACCCGACGCTCGCACCGCCAGGCAAGCACATGATGTCTGTATTCGTTCAGTATTGCCCAGTAAAGCCAGAAGGCGGATGGACGGATCAAAACAAAGATGCATTTGGTGCCTCTGTGATCAATCAAATTAGCGATTACAGTCCCAACTTTAAGGATCTCCTGCTTCATGCTGAAGTGCGAACGCCTAAAGAAATAGAGGACGAGGTTGGCCTTACGGAAGGGAATATTTTTCAGGGTGAGCTCACCCTTGATCAATTGATGTTCAATCGTCCGTTTCCTGGATATGCCCGCTATCGAGGCCCGGTTAAAGGTATGTATATGTGCAGCTCTTCGACGCATCCGGGCGGCGGAGTCATGGGAGCTCCAGGAACCAATTCGGCGCGGGAAATACTGACAGATTTAAAAAGAAGGGATACTACCCCTGAGGATTTTGGCGATGACTAAAGCCTCGGAAAATTCAGCCATTATTATAGGGGCGGGTCACAACGGACTTGTCTGTGCGATTTATCTTTCCATCGCAGGTTATAAGGTAAGAGTCCTGGAGGCTCAGGATGCAGCTGGCGGTGGAGCCGTTACTTCGGAGTTTGCCGCAGGGTTCAAAATTTCAGGATTAGCACATTTATTCCATGGGTTAGATCCTGAGATCCTTAAAGATATCGGAATGCAGTCTACTGATTTTGAATTAGGCCCCGAAATAAAAACAATTGCGTTGGCTACAAATGGCAATCACCTTCTGATCGGAAAAGACTCCGTAACTGGTGCAGGTTTGTCTGAAGAAGATAAACAAGCCTATAAAGAATTCAAACAAGAGTATTACGGCTTCGCTAAAGCTCTAAAGCCTCTTCTATTGAATAAGCCGCCTCGACTAAAGAATATGGACAAGGAGGACAAGTTCACATTCGCGAAAATGGGTTGGGGATTACGCTTCGGCTTAGGTGTGGATGCAATGCGCGAGTTTCTCCGTGTTGGCGGAATCAATATTTACGATGTGTTGAATGAGAAAATAGAAAACTCTCATTTAAAAGGTGCGATTTCAGTTGATGCGGTAATGGGTCATCATATGGGACCACGTACACCAACAACTGTTCTTACTTATCTGACAAGACTGAATAGGGAAGCTCAAGGAAATCTTTCGGCGCCAAAAAATGGTATGGGGCGCGTAACAGAATTACTAGTTAATTGCGCAGAGTCTAAAGGGGTAGAAATTCAATGCGGAGCTACTGTAAAGAAAATCCTTATTGATGAAGGCAAGGCGATAGGAGTGGAGCTTGATAGTGGTGAGCAGCATAAGGCGCCTCTAATAGTTTCAAATGCTGATGCAAAATCAACATTTCTTAAAATGATTGATGTTTGCGAGCTCGATGCTATGTTCGCTCAGAGAATTAACACTACGCGAACTCATGGCAGCGTTGCAAAGTTTCACTTTGCTTTAGATGGCCTGCCAGAATTTGTTGGATTAGAGGCAATTGATTTAGGTAATCGTATGTTAATCGCGCCAGATATGCGTTACGTCGAACACGCCTTCAATCATGCGAAATATAAAGAATTTTCTACTGAGCCTGTGATTGAGATCACTTTTCCTAGCGTACATGATGATTCTTTAGCGCCACCTGGGCGCCATGTGATGTCTGCTTTGGCGACATTCGCTCCCTATGATCTAAAAAATGGGTGGGGTGAAAAAGAGAGGCGACAATTCACTAATGTAGTGCTGAAAAGTATTGATGAATACGCGCCAGGTATCACCTCTAAAATAATTGCTAGCGAATTGGTAACACCAATAGATATTGAAAATAAATTTAAAATATCAGGAGGTCACTGGCATCATGGAGAGATGACTATCGATCAGTCATTTATGATGAGGCCAATACATGGGACAGCGCAATACAATACTCCGATAGAGGGTCTGTTTTTGTGTGGTGCCGCAGCACACCCAGGTGGAGGGATTACAGGGATTCCTGGGCGTAATGCAGCAAAGCGTATTTCTTCCCTGGGTCGGGCAGGATAAACGAAAAATGCCATCTGCAATTATTCAAGATATAAGTCAGCATAATTTTCATGAGGTATTGAAACCAACTCCTTTTCATCCTCGAGTAGATGATAATTGTCTGACTAAAAACTGGATGGATTGGAATGGTTATTTAACTGCACGAACTTGTGACACATTAGCTGCTGAATATTTTGCAATTCGCAGTTCGTGCAGTGTTATGGACTTAACCCCCATGGGGAAATATCGCATTAACGGGCCTGATGCGAATAAATTTTTAAATCGATTAGTTACCCGCGACGTAAGTATGCTGCGCCCCCAACGCGTTAGCTATGTTGTGATGTGCAATGATGAGGGAAAGGTGCTAGATGATGCCACAATCTTTCACCTCAGCGAGGGGGATTATCGACTTTGCTGCCAGCACCATCAATTGGATTGGCTTATTATCTCGTCATTGGGCATGGATGTGTTCATAGAGGAAGAAACTCACGATGTTGCCGCGCTCGCGGTTCAAGGCCCGACCTCCGCTTCAGTACTAAAATTAGCGGGAATTGATGAAATTGGACAATTGAAACCTTATGATATTTTACATACTCAGCTTCATGGTTTTGAAGTTACGGTATCAAGGACAGGTTACACTGGTGATCTAGGCTATGAGCTGTGGACTTCTCCGGATAATGCATTAACCATGTGGGACGCAATTTTTGAAGTAAAGCAGAAAGGGTTTTATGATATTCGGATCATAGGATTGTCGGCGTTGGAGATGGTGCGGATCGAGGCGGGGTTTATTTTGCCGGGTGATGATTTCAACACTGCTGAAACTGCCATTCGAGCTGACCGAGTGCGGTCGCCATATGAAGTTGGGCTGGGATGGGTAGTTAATTTGGATAAGCCAAGTTTTACGGGAAAGCGCGCATTGTTGGATGAGAAAAAGAAGCCTATAAAAAGACGATTACTTAGATTGGAAGTATCCGGAAATAAAGCACCTCAAGACTCTTTCCTTTATGCGGGGAAGGGGGGGGAGCGAATTGGAACTATCATGACGCAAATATGGTCTCCTATTCTTAAAGCTAATCTAGCAATGGCAGACGTAGAGTTTGCTGGAGGGAGTCAGCCCAATGACATTTGGGCTGAAATTTACTACCAGAAAGAACTAGAATGGCATGTATCATGGGCAAAAGGCAAAGTGTGGAATAAACCATTCTGGTCACATCCTAGGCGCTCTGCATCTCCTCCGGATAGTTGCTAATGACATCAAGCTTGCAGCGCTTCAGAAATTTCGATATTAATTTGACTCAGGCCGTCAAGCTCGTTGTCTATGTGTTACTGCTAATTAATTTCGCTTTCTATATTGTAGAAGATTGGCAAATTGCACAGTTTACTCGCGCCAATGGTGGAACTTTTCTGCAATGGACGAGCGCCTTTGCGACATCCATTGATGAACTTGCTTGGTTCATTTTGTTGTTTTTGTTTGAACTCGAAACTTATGTTTTAGATGATGCGGCATTAACTCGAAGGCGTCTGATTTTAATGCATGGTGCCCGTTATGTTTGTTATGCATTTTTAGCTCACACGGTTTATGCTTACAGTGTCGATATCGTCAAACTAGGAAACGTAGAAGCTGTAGAAAATGTTTCCAGTCTGTGCCAAATGGAGGGTGGAGAAGCTTCATTTGTCTCTAATTTAGACTACTCAGAAATTACCATAGAAAACTGCGAAGAATTATCTGCAGCTAGTGAGTTCATTTATATAGACCCTCCAGACTATCTTATTGTTACGGATGCAGACGGATTTGTGATAGAGACAGAGTTGAGAGTTGTTGATTTGGCTGAGGCGATGACTTGGTTGCTTATTTTATTCAGCATCGAAGCGGCAGTTATGTTGCAAGAAAGATCGATTGGTATTTCCTCTAGTTCTGGATTTTTGTCCTCGTTAAACGCAGCGGCATCTCTTAAACTGCTTAATCGTACCAAGGTAGTTCTCTACTGTTTACTGTGGGTAGCAATCGCCTACTGGGTATTTCGCGGTCACTACGTATACGCTTGGGATGAGTTTGTTTGGATTGCTGGCTTCGTGCTAATAGAGAATAATATTTCTGGGTGGCGGGAAGAAACAACTGAATTGGATTCCTCGAGTCCGGCGATTAAGGAAAACAACGCGGTCTAACGGCAATTATTCCATCGCTTTGGTCACTCTTAGGCTCCTAACCTATTGAGTCTTAAGTCATTCAGGTACCTTTGCAGAATTCTATGCGTATAGGCGCGGTAGTCCGTGCATATAGCGATAAATAAGCTAAAGAGTAACCTAAGCTTACTGTATGGGGCTGTCCTCATCTAAGAATTAAGCAGTAACCTAACTCAAAATGGAAGCATGGATCGTTTATGCCTAGTTACGACACCATAATAATCGGCGCCGGTCATAACGGAATGGTGTGTGCTTGTTATTTGGCTCGTAGAGGACAAAAAGTATTGTTGCTCGAGGCAGCGAATGAAATTGGCGGTCTAGCGGCTAAGCGGGAATTTTTTCCAGAATTTCAAGTATCAGTAGCCCATTCAATCAGTCATTTCTCTGCCAAAGTTGTAAAAGAACTTAATCTAGAAAGCCACGGTTTTATTAATCCTTCTTTTGCCTTGCCCACTGTTGGGTTAAATCGGAATGGTGAGCACGTTATATTGGCGCATGACGAAGGTGGCGCTGCAAGCTTAAGCGGTGTCAGTGAAAAAGATTTAGCCAGCTTTAAAAACTATCAGACTCTGATGTATCGATATGCTGCGATGTTGAAACCTTTTTGGGAAACAGTTCTACCCAGAATAGGTGTCGGCGGAATTTCAAAAGCAATGACTTATGCCAAGCTAGGGTTAAAACTGCGCTTGTTAGGTAAAAGCGATATGCGCGAATTTATGCGCATAGCCATGTTACCAGCCCGCGACCTTATGGATGAGTATTTTGATAATGATTTGCTTAAGGCGTTATTAAGCTGGGATGCGCTGATTGGGTCAAAGATGGCGCCGCGCTCGCCAAATGGCCCGGTAGTCAGTTTGCTCTATCGAATGGGAGGTGATTTCGAAGGAATACACTATTTGCCTGAAAATGGCATTGAAAGTTTGATCTATTCACTTCGAAGTGTTGCAGAAACTTCAGGAGTAGAAATTCGTACGAATTTTCCAGTAGAGAAAATTTTGATTCAAGGTAATGGATCAGGATTGAAAGCGGAAGGCGTCACAATGCCTGATGGAGAAATTATTACTGCGACCCGAGTGGTTTCCTCTGCGGACCCCCATCGAACGTTTATCGACCTGGTGGGAGTTGAGAATCTGGAGATTCAATTTGCTAATCGTATTCGCAGGCTACGAAGTAAGGGTTATGTCGCGAAATTACATCTAGCTTTGAATGGTGAGCCTAAATTTACCGGATTGGCGGGTCCAGAGGGGCGTATGATTATTGCGCCGACTATGGACAGCATCGAATTTGCCTACGACGATGCCAAGTATGGGGAGTTCTCACGGCAACCAGTTATGGAAGTAATAGTCCCAACGCGCTATCAATCTGAATTAGCCCCGCCTGGCAAGCATGTAATTTCTGCTCATGTTATGTACGTACCGAAAACGCTCAAATCGAAATGGTCTGTTGACGCCCAAGAAGAAATTAAAAATAAAACAATTGATTTGCTCGCGCAGTATTCGCCGGGGCTAAAAAACCTTATCGCGCATGCAGAATTCTTAACTCCTGAAGATATTGAGAGTAATTTTCGAGTTACTGGGGGGAATTGGCATCACGCCGATCATGTTATCGATCAGATGTTTATGATGCGGCCAACCTATGAAGCCGCTCAATACTCGACACCAGTGCCCGGACTCTTTCTTTGTGGCGCAGGTTGTCATCCAGGTGGAGATTTGATGGGGGCAGCCGGGCATAATGCAGCGCACGAGATACTTAAGTCATGAATCAGTATGACGCGATAGTAATTGGTGCGGGCCACAATGGATTGACTAATGCCGCTTATCTAGCAAAAGCTGGATTAGAAGTGTTAGTGGTTGAAAAAAATGATTATATCGGTGGGGCAGCGGTTTCTCGTGAACTTCATGAAGGTTGGATATATTCCAGCTGTTCATACGTTTGCAGCATGATGCGACAGGCAATCCACCGCGACCTTAATCTTACCAAACATGGTTTGATTTTGGTTCCTTATTTAGGAAATGTAGCATTTGGGGATAATGGCGAGACTCTTGTTGGCTATACTGACGAGGAAGCGAATTACAATGCGCTACGTAAAATTTCGCCTCATGACGCGGATGCAATGTTTCGATTACACGCTGACTTGGCCCGCTATGCCCAGTTAATTCGAAAAACTCTTTTGAGAACACCTCCAGATCCTACTTCTTTTCGTCCTCGCGACATTAATGAATTATTATGGTTGGCAAAACAATTTTGGGGTTTAGGAGAAAAAGAACTTTATGAGTACATTCGATTTTTTACGATGAGTGCAGCAGATTATCTGGAGGATTATTTAGAGAATGATCTCATTAAAGCAACTATGGCTAGTGCTGGAATTATCGGAACAGCACTAGGAGTCTATTCGCCGGGCTCTGCTTACATTTTATTGCACCATGTAATGGGAGACGTCGACGGAAATATTGGCGCATGGGGTTTGGCTCGAGGTGGCATGGGTGCTATCTCTCAATCCCTTGCTGGGGCATTGCAGGAAAGCGGTGGTGAAATTCGTTTGAATGCAGGTGTGCGAAAGATTTTGGTTAGGAATCAAAAAGCAGTTGGAGTTGTGCTAGAGAATGGTGACGAACTTTTCGCCAATATTGTCGTATCTAATCTCGATGCCAAGCGCACGTTTACTCAGTGTATGGATGAAGATGATTTGCCGCCTGGGATTTTTGAGAAAGCGAAAAATTTTAAAATTCGAGGTTCATCGGGGAAAGTTAATATTGCTTTGTCTGGGTTGCCGAAATTTAACGGAGTCCCGAATAACCGATATGTGAATAGAGGAGGGCAGGCATTTGTGGGCTCACTGGAAACCATGGAGCGAGCCTATGACGATTGGAAGCATGGATGCTGGTCGAAAGATCCGTTTATTGAATCGGTAATTCCTTCGGCCTGGGACCCAACGGTGGCCCCTCCAGGGAAGCACTGGATGTCTAATTTTGTCCAATATTGTCCAGCTGAATTAGCTGATGGGCCTTGGACGCCAGAGAAAAGAAATACATTTGGACAAACAATAGTTGATAAAATCGAACGCTACAGTCCTGGATTTAGAGAACTCATCGTACACATGGAGGTGCGTACTCCACATGAAATTGAGGCAGAGGTAGGTTTAACTGAAGGAAATATATTCCAGGGTGAATTGACAATAGATCAATTGCTATTTAATCGGCCATTTCCAGGTTATGCGCAGTATCGAATGCCTATAAAAAACATGTACATGTGTGGATCTTCGACTCATCCCGGCGGGGGTGTGTCTTCGGCCTGTGGTGCAAATGCGGCGAGGGAAATACTTATGGATTTGAGGCTAGCTAATACTGTACCCGATGACGATTTTTACGACGAGTAAGTTAAGCGAGATTTGAAACTGAGACTAGTTTAATAACAATGAGTGATTCAAATACTGTAACTGTCGACCCTTTTGAAGAAGAGCGACCTAAAGAAACGCATTTTCATGCACGTATGAGCTGTATTAAATATTCGTGAGAATTGGGCAGCCTGGAATGGTTATAAACTGGCGAACTACTTTTATGATGCAGAGTATGAGTACTTTTGTGTACGTAATGGATGTGGAACTTACGATATCTGTGGAATGCAAAAGTACTTTGTAACTGGCAAGGACGCTGAGGCGATGCTGAATCGCATGGTTACTCGTGATATTAGTGAGATGAATATAGACAGAGTGACTTATCTTGTCTGGTGCACCGATGAGGGGAGACTTATTGATGATGGCACGGTTTTCAAATTAGGGCATGAACACTTCATGCTCACCTGTGGAAGTCCCAGTTTAGCTTGGCTAGAAAAAAGTTGTTATGGATTTAAAGATGTTTCCATTGTTGACATGTCAGAGCGAATTGCTGCTCTTGCATTGCAAGGGCCCACGAGCTGCGAAGTTTTAAAAAAAATGGGGCTCAAAGATATCAATACCCTCAAACCGTTTGGTATTAAGCATTTTCCCTTTGGTGCTAGCGAGGATAAACCGCTTATGGTGTCTCGGACTGGATTTACTGGTGATTTGGGCTATGAGTTATGGATTAAGCCAGAGCTAGCTCTGGAGATGTGGGATGCTCTGTACGAAGCAGGGGAAGATTACCATATACAACCTTTTGGCGAAGCAGCTCTAAATATGGCGCGGATGGAAGCAGGATTTATCATGCCATTGATGGAATTTAATGAAGCGCTGAAGACTATACATTTTCGGCATGACCATACGCCTTTTCAACTAAGTCTGGATTGGTTGGTGGATTTTAAAAAGCCACATTTTAATGGCAGAGCTGCTCTGCTAAAAGAGAAGCGTGACGGGCCGGAGTACACTTTGGTAAAACTGGATATTGAAGGAAATAAACCTGCTGAAGAATGTAATGTCTATAGCGACAAAGGTTGTGAAAATGAAATTGGTTATGTCACATCAGCCATGTGGTCTCCAGTGGTGAAGGCGAACATTGCCCTGGCTATGGTGAAAACTAGATATCTGAAGGGAGAGATTTGGGCTGAAATTTATTACAACAAAGAGCTTCGGTCGTATACAAGAGTATCCAGGTGTACCGTTAAAGAAAAACCATTTTGGGGTCATCCAAGAAGTAGGGTAACTCCACCATTGCCTTATTAGAGCGAATAGATAGAATTTCTAGAATCGGGGGAAATAAGAATGCAATCACTGAAAGTCCAGGTTGAATCACTAAGCATAGGAATTACTGAGAGTGAATTTGAAAAATCATTAGTAGATTCTTTGGAGTGCGAACTGGATGGGATTATTGGCGATAAGCATTGCGGGATTTCTCGCGAGGCCTGGGAAACTGGAGATAAGCAATTGGGTGGAACAGTCCGACGTAATGAGCGTCACTGGTCTGCAGTCTCAATGGAAGAATTGGCAACTATTAGTAAAATGATGAATCTTACTGAGCCTCTAACGGCAGATCTGTTAGGCACAAATTTGTGTTTTAAAGGTCAGGATAAACTCTCGCAATTGCCTAAAGGATCAGTGTTCAAATTTCCTTCAGGCGCTGAATTAATTGTGGAAGAGTATAATCCACCCTGTCCTGGTATGAGTGAGCATCTAGCGCAGAATTTAAAGACCAATTCTGGGGTCACGCTCAGCAATTCTGCTTTTTCTGAAGCTGCAAAATTTTCACGAGGTTTGGTGGGTGTGGTAGAGGTACCTGGTATCGTAAATGTTGGGGATGAAGTTACGGTAATTCGCTATAAACCAGCTCCGTGGTTGGTAAAAATGACTACTGGCTAAAGACTATTTGGTTCTGCAAACTGATTACATATAAATTTCAAATGAGGATTCCTTTACGGACATTTTTACGATAACCATAGCGATCAGTATTATCGTTTTTGTTGCTGTAGGTAATTACGCAGGTCGTAGTGTTAAAAAGCTTGATGATTATTTTGTTGCGGGTCGACGGGCTCCGACTCTATTGATAGTTGGTACTCTGGTAGCCAGCGTGTTTAGTACTTCTATATTTCTAGGGGAGGCTGGATTTACTTACGACGGCCAACTCGGGCCTTATATGCTATTTCCTGGCATAGCAGTGATTGGTTATATCTATGGAGCACTTTTTTTCGGGGCCTATCTTCGTCGAAGCTGCGCTCCAACAGTGGCCGATTTTTTTGGTCAGCGTTTTAATAATCACCGCGTACAACAGGCAGCTGGATTCACCATTATTATGGGTTTGGGTGGCTATCTACTCGTTGTAACTCAGGGAGCGGCGATTCTATTAACTGAACTCACTGATCTAACCTACACTCAAGGCATTATTTTAGCTTGGCTGAGCTATACCACCTTCACAATGTACTCAGGATCTCAAGGTGTGATTATTACCGATACCCTGATGTTTCTCTTATTCACAGTAGCCACTGTCTTTTTTGCATTTTATGTTATTGATGGTCTTGGAGGAGTAACGACGACGGTTGAAAATTTGGCTCAGATGGAAAGTAAGCCTGATATCGCCTCTTGGCATGGTACCGTTGGGCCCGGCACAGAGTGGCCGACCCCTATGGATTACCTAATATGGACCATCATTATCGATACCAGTTGGGGAGTGGTTTATGCGGTTAGCCCATGGCAATCAAGTCGTCATTTAATGGCGCGAAATGAACATGTGGTTTTACGTGCTGCTATCTATGCCTGTCTGGTAGTGATCTTTATGCAGTTTCTGATCTATGGATTAGGTGGTTTTATTAATTTGGCTAATCCAAATATCAGCCCCTCAGAGACGGTTATGATTTGGGCTGCAAAAAATCTAGTTCCAGAGGCGCTTGGAGCTCTCTTGCTAGCGGGAATTATGGCCGCAGCTCTCTCATCTGCCTCTACTTTTCTTTCATTGGTAGGTTTCAGTGTTAGCAATGATATGATTCCGAGCAATAAAGAACTTACTTTGAGAAAAACTCGGATCGTTATGTTTTTTACCGGTGTGGTTGTTCTCATTGCGAGTTTCTTTTTTCCACCTAATGTGTTTTGGCTTATGTTATTCGTAGGAACCGTATTTGCGTCTTCGTGGGGACCAGTCGGGTTTATGAGTATTTGGAGTAAGCGCATTACGGCTGATGCGGCTTTTTGGGGAATAGTTACAGGGTTTATATTTAATGTCGTTCCCGCTGCTTTGGAGTATTTCGGTTATGTAACTTGGCCAAGTTATGCAAACCCGGCGGTACTGGGTGCGGCAGCTAGTATAATAACAATTTTAGTTGTGTCTCGAATGGGGAAGGTGAGCCGACCTGAGGCGCTGTACCGTATGAGGCTGCACCGCACGCCTGAGATCGATTTCGATCTCAAGCAGGTAAGAATTACCCTGCTCGCACCATGCTGTTTGATTATCTACGGCTGCACTATGCCGTTCTTGCTGATTTACTACTATGTTATTCCTTACCAAACTGGCGCTAGTGAATTGCTTGATGACGGAAGTCTGAATTGGGCAACCGGTGAAGTTGTACTGGCCTTGTCTTATCCATTTATTTATATATTTTTGGGTGTCTTAGGGATAGTTCTGATATGGCGCCGGTATAGTCCGCAGGCGGGGAAAAAAGCTCGAACGCAGCGACGCAGAGCTAATGGAGCTGCTGCATCAACCAGGCACCGCATATCCACCTAATGAGGGAAAAGGTTGACATCTACCGCTGTAGGGGCGCAATTAGGTCTTGCAAGTATTGATTAGACTGATAATCTAATTCTGAACAAATCGACAATAAAATTATGTGGCGAACATCCTGGAACTGCGAATATGCGTGCAAATGAATTTGTTCAGAGCTACTTCGATGCTTGGAATCATCAAGACGCTCAAGGAGTCGCAGCGCACTTGGTTACTAATGGCACCTATGTTGATATTCCTGAGCAACAACAACTCTCAAAAGAAAAACTCGTCGCCTATCTGGTGCAATTTTTCGATCATCAACAAGCACAGTACAATGTTATTGGAGAAATTTTAGCTAGCGAAAACTCCATAGCCTTTCAATACCGAATGTCTCCTTCGGATTCTGGGGGCGTGGATTGGTTCGGTGCAGAATTTATGACCCTGGAGGGTGATGGTGCGGTAAAAATCTCCGAC